>NZ_JBTXLV010000043.1:0-722 GCF_054871765.1 Enterococcus sp. LJL120 | reverse complement strand
TTTCAGCACCCGATTCATTTTGATGTCTCGTAAAATAAATAGGCAAAATCCAATCATGCCAATCAAGCCAACTATGCCTAGTCCTGCGACCCAATAGTAAACCATCATTCATATTCCTCCGTTTCTTCCTCATTCTTTTTTTTTATCAATAGGTAGACCGTTACAGATAAGATAACCACCGCCCATCCAATCAAAAGCAGGATGAAGGGAGTGGTCAATTCCCCCGTTTGGGGGAGCTTTCCGCCCGTTGTGCCTCCACCTGTTGAAGGTAGGGTATCTTTCCCACTACTACTTGAAGAAGATGGCGTCGTACTGTCACTTGAAAAGCCGATACCTGCATCAGTTCCTAAGGGGTTCGATGTTCCGCTTGCGTAAACTATATATGGTAGCGTCATCAAACATAGACTTACCACTAAAAGAACTGTCCCTATAACGCGACCCAAACTTTTGCTCATTTATGCTCCTCCTTTGATCGGTCTTTTCTTATTCTTCTTTCTTTTCCTTATCTCGGCACTCCGCTGCTTTTTCCAACTCTTTCCCCTTATGACAAGATAAACAGTCAAACCAAGGGTGCCAATTGTAATCAAAATAGTTGAGATATAAAACCAAGAAGGTAAGGTCAACTTAAACACAGTCTCATCATTCATTTCTTTAGCCTTCTCAGCACTTATGGTAAATTCTTGTTCAAGTTCCCACTCGTGTAGATTACTTTGCGCACTGAC
>NZ_JBTXLV010000042.1:0-1027 GCF_054871765.1 Enterococcus sp. LJL120 | reverse complement strand
CTTAACTAAAACAAGATGTAATTATATCACAAAATATTAGGAGAGTACTACGGAATTATGTATAAAATAAACTCAACCATTCATGTGAACTACCTATGGAAATCGTTTGTTCTTCTTTTTTTCTTCCTATTCATAACTATTCTGATGCCTACTAGAGTTCATGCAGCAGATACGGAAGACCCGTTAGGGTTCTCGGTCGAAGCTGTACGCCCCGATACCCAAATTGATCAGAATAAAACGTTCTTCTTTATTAAAACGGAACCCGGCCAGCCACAAGAATTAAAAGTGAAAGTGACAGGAACCGGATCTGAATCGGTAAAAATTAAAGTGTATGTCGCAAATGCTGTCACAAGTGAAGAAGCCACGATTGATTATGTCGCTGGAAAAGAAAATAATAGTACATTAGTGAACTCCTTAGAAGAAATAACGTCTATTGATCAAACCGAAATAGAAGTAGCTCCAGAAGAGACGAAGGAAGTGACGCTTACGGTTTCTCCTCCAGCCGAGAGTTATACAGGCGCAAAGATTGGAGCAGTCTATTTTGAGAAGGTGACAGAAGAAGAATCGACGGATGCTGTAAACAGTCAATATGCGTACAGAATTGGAATCATAGCGTCTGGGGATGGAGCGGTTGATTATAGCCGAGGACAGACATTGAATTTGCTTAGCGCTGAGCCAGAGCTCCTTAGGCTACAAAAAACGATTGGATTAACGTTTGAAAATCCTGAGTCTCAGGTCATTTCAGATTTTTCAATGAAGATTGAAATAGTAGATAAAGAAAGTGGTGCGGTTGTAAAAACACAATCGATGAACAAAGGATCGATTGCACCTAACAGTCAGTTTACCTATCCGGTCGATTGGGGAATAGATGCGATACCAAGTGGTACGTATATTGCTCGAGTCAGTGCGCAAAGTAATCTACACGAGTGGGAACTTGAACAAGAATTTACCATAAGTGCTGAGAAGGCTAAAGAAATGAATGATGAGACTGTGTTTAAGTTGACCTTACCTTCTTGGTTTTATATCT
>NZ_JBTXLV010000041.1:0-1159 GCF_054871765.1 Enterococcus sp. LJL120 | reverse complement strand
AAGAAACGGAGGAATATGAATGATGGTTTACTATTGGGTCGCAGGACTAGGCATAGTTGGCTTGATTGGCATGATTGGATTTTGCCTATTTATTTTACGAGACATCAAAATGAATCGGGTGCTGAAAAAAAATAAGATGGTTTTCTTAGTCAATCTAGGGTTATTACTTTTTTCGGTCTTATCTTTTAGTTTCACGATTATGATGTTTTTCTCCTTAAGAGATCAACTTGTGTTATTAGGATAATAAAACAACTGTACAAAACAATGGATTGTTAGAGTAACTTTCTCCAATACTTAAAGAAATTTGAATAAGTAAAAGGGGAAAATAAATTATGAATAAAAAGTTCTTATTTGGCTTCGCAACAGTAGCACTTGGTGCTGCATTTGTAGCAACAACACCAGTACAAGCTGCAGCAGATGATACTGCAACAAAAATGACGACAGACGCTGGGATTGGATTCTCAACTTTTAATCCTGGACCTGGACCATTTTATAAAAACTTAGCACTGACATTCGTACCAAAATCTTTCCAATTTGGTAATGCGAATACTGCAAGTGCTAATGCTCAAACTTACAAACAAACAGATGCGCCTAGTGGCGGCCAATATGTTGGTGTTTCTGATGATAGAGATACTAAAACAGCTTGGAACGTATCCGCGACATTAGCTGATTTTAAAAGTACTACGAAAGATAGTACTGACACATTAGCAAACGCAGAATTAGCGATGACACTTAGTGCTACTCAAAAATTTGCGATGGATGGTGCGACTGCAGATGCATCAGGTGTCCCAACACCGTCTTCAACTACTTTATCTGCATTAGATGCATCTGTTGCTAGTTTGTATTCAGGTACTGCTTCAGAAACTGTTAAATTGACTGCTGGTGGTGCAGGTAAAACTGTTATGAGTTATACATTGCCTACTACAGGTTCAGCTGCAACAGGAACCCAAGCTGTAGCTAGAACAGTTTCAGACGTTAACTTGACAGTTAAAGGTGGCAGCGCAAAAGAAAACAATCAATACAAGAGTACAGTGACTTGGGTATTGTCTGACACTGGTACAGATAGCCCAACTGCTTAGTTCCGAATCAGTAACAACAGTACAACTTTCAAGTAATCATTAAGTCTTAAGGATTGCGAGAAAGTTACTGTAACAATCCA
>NZ_JBTXLV010000040.1:0-1250 GCF_054871765.1 Enterococcus sp. LJL120 | reverse complement strand
TGACTTGGGTATTGTCTGACACTGGTACAGATAGCCCAACTGCTTAGTTCCGAATCAGTAACAACAGTACAACTTTCAAGTAATCATTAAGTCTTAAGGATTGCGAGAAAGTTACTGTAACAATCCAAGGTTTAAACAGAAAAACACACTGAAATACTAGTAAAGACGGATAGGATGGAGAGAGATGAAGAAAAAGATACGGGAACAGTTAAGATGGGGCATAACATGTATAGTCGGTCTTTTTTGTCTATGGCTTTTACCAAGCACGGTAATTGCGGCTTCAGAAACTGTTTATCCAGTTACGACCGAATATCAAGAGATTAACGACTTAGCCGGCGTAAGAGATAATTTTGGGTTATCTGGTACTACAACTTGGGATACTGGCTGGCCATGGGCCCAGTTAACGTCAGAAAAGACTCAACAAGTTGGGTCAATTTATCTTAACAACAAAGTACAATTAGACTCGAGTTTTTCTATTAACGGAAAACTGTCCATTCATTTTAAAGGTGCCAATAAGAATGCAGATGGAATTGGTATTGTTTTTCATACGGGCGAAGTAGATCAAATTGGCCAAGCAGGAGGTTTTTTAGGAGTTGCAGGATTACCAAATGCTCTTGCGATGGTATGGGATACTTGGAAGAATGAAGGGGATCCAAACGTTCCTTACATAGGAATTTGGACAACAAATTCAAGTGGAACAAAATCTGTTGTCAATAATTATACTACATCTTTCGATATTACAAAGAATCAAGAGTTAAATTACTCATTTATATATGATGCAAATACACGCAAAGTAACATTTCAAGCATACTATAATATTTCTTCTACCAATGATTCACCAGATTATTCAAAACCTATCATTACAGATAATTCAGGAGCAGGATATAGTTTTACTATACCAGAATCAATTAAAGAATATTCATTTTCCATTACTGGAGCCACGGGTAGTACTTTTAACAATCAATATGTCAAAGTGTCCAACGCAAGCATACCAATTTTAGTCACCAATACGCCTAAAGTGACCAAGGAAGTTGGAACAACATACAGCTCAGTCTTGACTTTGTCTGACACAAATGGTGTCGCTTATCCGCAAGGTTCTACTGCGACTGTCAACGGAGTGGATTATACAGTAGATGATAATTCATCGATTACGGTTCCTTTAGGGGCAACAGATACTGAAACAGATTTAACAATCGCGGTTAAATCGTTTAAAGAATACAATAACCAGAAATTTGATGGTAGAGTTTCAG
>NZ_JBTXLV010000039.1:0-1274 GCF_054871765.1 Enterococcus sp. LJL120 | reverse complement strand
TGACTTGGGTATTGTCTGACACTGGTACAGATAGCCCAACTGCTTAGTTCCGAATCAGTAACAACAGTACAACTTTCAAGTAATCATTAAGTCTTAAGGATTGCGAGAAAGTTACTGTAACAATCCATGGTTTAAACAGAAGAGCACACAAAAATACTAGTAAAGACGGATAGGATGGAGAGAGATGAAGAAAAAGATACGGGAACAGTTAAGATGGGGCATAACATGTATAGTCGGTCTTTTTTGTCTGTGGTTCTTGCCGAGTGTAACACTTGCGACATCAACTACCGCTTACCCTATTACAACAGAGTATCAAGAAATTACAGATATAGCAGGTGTTAAAAATAATTTCAGTTTATCTGGTGACCCCACTAAGCCAGCATACTGGGATCCCAATTCTGATTATGCTATCCTAACCGAAGATAAACAATATCAATTGGGGTCAATGTATCTTAATAATAAAGTCCAATTAGACAGTAATTTTAGTATTACGGGAAAAGAAATGGTGTACTTCAAAAAAGGCACACCCATGGCTGATGGGATTGGTATTATTTTCCATACAGGAGCTGTCAATCAAGCTGGTAATAAAGGTGGAGATCTAGGAGTAGGAGGTCTCCCAAATGCGCTTGGTTTTGTATTTGATTTCTACAGAAATGCAGGTGACCCTGTTGTTCCGTATATTGGAATTTGGTCTACAGATAGCACAGGAACAATTTCGCGTGACAAAAATATTGCTACACCAACATTACAAAATTTAGCAACAGGTTATTATACTTTTGATTATAGCTTCACATATAACTCGACCACTTCCCCAAGGACAATTACTTTTCAGATGAAATATAACGGTGTAAATTTAATAGATGGGGATGGTTATGTTCTTAATATTCCTAATGATGTTTATGAATATTCGTTCGCAATTACAGCTTCCACTGGCTTTTACAATACTTTTCAAGCTGTAAAGGTTGATAAATCTTCCATACCAATTTTAGTTACAAATACTCCTACAGTAACGAAAGAAGTGGGATCGACTTATGCCACAACTTTAACATTAAAAGATAAAACCAGTACGGATCCGAAAATTCTTGCTAATTATCCTGATGGAGTACCTTATCCAGCAGGATCAGTTGTGACTGTGAATGGAACGGACTATACAGTAGATGATAATTCATCGATTACGGTTCCTTTAGGGGCAACAGATACTGAAACAGATTTAACAATCGCGGTTAAATCGTTTAAAGAATACAATAACCAGAAATTTGATGGTAGAGTTTCAG
>NZ_JBTXLV010000038.1:0-1332 GCF_054871765.1 Enterococcus sp. LJL120 | reverse complement strand
ACGTTATAACAAGTTAATCAAACTAATTACCACTTTGAAATAATTCATCTACAGTAACTCCTAGTTCTTTAGCTAAGTTAAAAGCTAAAGAAAGGGTTGGATCATATTTGTTATTCTCAATAGCATTAATAGTCTGTCTTGAAACATTACACTTTTTAGCTAATTCTTCTTGTGATAGCTTAATTTGAGTTCTTTTTTCCTTAATTATATTTTTCATGTTAACTACCCAGTTTTTTTTGATTATACTTTAACGATATAAAATAGACTATGGATATTATTGTTAGTAAAGAAAAAGGACTAGAATTATTATCGAATTTATCTGTAGCTAAATTTAATCCAGTACTCAATAGTGCTGTTACACAATCTAGAATTAATATTAAAATTGTTACTGAAAAAGCGTAAGTACTTGATTTCCATACAATTAATTGCCTACGCTCATCCCCTTTTTTAAATAATGATACGACTATACTAAAATCTATTATTAATAAGATTAATCCCAATACCCATAGTGCAATATATCCTTTATTCATGACTATCTCTCCTTTTTTGTAAAAAGTATTTTACATTAATAAGTTATCATAGTCATGTTTTTTTGTCAAAAACTTTTTACATATGAAGTTAGATTTACATAAAATTCCTTATGCCAAGTAATTTTCTTGCGGAATAAAGATGCAAGTTGAAAATCTGATATACTCTAAACGCAAGTTGAAAATTTAAAGACAGGGGAAAGATAACCGATGGAACGACCATCAATTTCAAAAGAAATGAATCCTTATATATTCCAAAATTTTTATTATTTGAAAGAAGAGTTAGTAGTTTTTTGTAAATCTCAAAATATTCCGACATCAGGCAGTAAAGAAATATTAACAGAACGAATATTTGAATATATAAAAAGCGGCCAAATACAAGAAAGTCCCAAAAATAAAAAAGTAACCAAAATTCCTATTGAACTAACTGTAGATAGCATCATAGAGGAGAATATTGTTTGCTCAGAAGTGCATAGAAGATTTTTCTTAAAAGAAATTGGTTCAAACTTTAAATTTAAAGTTGCTTTTCAAAAATGGCTTAAAAACAACTCTGGAAAAACGTATGCTGATGCAATCTCGATATATCCAACAATTTCAACTATAAAACCAACCAAAATAGATTCTCAGTTTGAATACAATACTTACATTAGAGATTTTTTCTTAGAAAATAAAAATCAAAATTTGTCGAATGCTATCAAGTGTTGGAATTATAAAAAAGGACTCCCAGGACATAATAGGTACGAAAAAGAAGATTTGAAAGTTATTTAACTCCCTAGTTCACATAATGTCGATTATCCAAAGTAGC
>NZ_JBTXLV010000037.1:0-1368 GCF_054871765.1 Enterococcus sp. LJL120 | reverse complement strand
TGGAATGGCAACCCCTATTTTGACAAAAATTATGTAGTGTATGTATACCTGCATAGCGCCTAGCCCGATTGCCCTTGACAACGAGCCTCCCTGGATGTGATTGCCTCGGTGCGTGGCAGGTATTCAAGAATCTTGCCCCTACTCAGCGCGAACACATCCAGGCTCATTATCAAGGGGAGGCTGCGCCAATCTCAGATTTCGGTAGCCGACGGGCGTTTCATAGCCAAGTGATCCATGAATTCGTAGATGATTCCACCAATTCACGTAATCAAACACCTGTAATTGTAGCTCAGCCAATGTCTCGAATTTACTTGGATAAACAAATTCTACTTTAAACGATTTGTAGGTAGATTCGGCGACGGCATTATCGTAAGGACAGCCTTTTTTGCTTAAGGATCGTTTGATCTCGAAGGCAGTCAAAATCTCTTCAATCGTCTGGTTATCAAATTCCTTTCCACGGTCTGTATGGAATAATTGGACTTTGGTCAGTGGGTAGCCGATGCGTTGAAACGCTTGCTTCACTAACTGTGCATCCTTGTTTGGTCCACATGAATGACCAATAATCTCACGGTTAAATAAGTCGATGATAAAGCAGACATAGTGCCATTTCGCACCAACGCGCACATACGTTAAATCTGTAATAATTGCCTCCAAGGGTTTCCGATTGGAGAAGGAACGATTGAGTTGGTTGCCAATCGGTGAATGATTCACGGAAGCAGTGTGATGACGAAATTTAGCTTTCGTATAATTGGACTTCAAGCCCCGTGAAGCCATGATTCGTCCGATTTTTCTTCGGCTGACAATCATTCCCCGTCGAGCCAGAGCAATCTTGATTTTTCGTGTACCATAGTTTTTTCGGCTATGCTCAAATTCTTCTGTGACGGCTTCTTGCAACTCAGTCTCGCAAGGTGGTGCTTTTGGTTGATAATAGTAGGTTTGTCGAGAGATATTTAAGACTTTACACATCGCTGATATCGAGTACTTATGCTTGTTGGCATCAATTACTTGTCTTTTCGTCCGAATATCAGCGTTGCTTGCTTTAAAATATCATTTTCCATTTCCAACTGTTGGTTTCGTTTGCGGAGGGCAATTAGTTCCTTTTCGGCAGGTGTTAAGTTATCTGTTTCTTTGAACGAGCCGCTTTGTTTTGCTTGGCGCAGCCATTTATCAAAGGCCGACGGTGTCAAATCGTATTCGCGGATAATGTCTACTCTGGGCTTTCCTGAATTATACAGGTCAATCATTTGTTGTTTAAATTCTTTGGTGAATGTTCGGCGTTGTCTGTTTGACATAAGATGTTCCCTCCAGTGTGTTTCCTTCTAGTTTACACACCACATCTTTTCTGTCTAGTCTAGTGTAGCCTATCCA
>NZ_JBTXLV010000036.1:0-1447 GCF_054871765.1 Enterococcus sp. LJL120 | reverse complement strand
TGTTCTGTTCTCCAAACAGCAGAGATAGCCCCTTTTTTCAAAGTGGGAAACAAACTGTCTTTTGTCTATAAATCCAATCAGTATCATTTCGACATCACGGACATGGTGAAGAATGAGCAGAAAATTGAGATTAAAGCAGATAGCTTAACGCTTGAACTTCGAAATGAAGACAGCGGTAGTTATAAAGCGAGTGCGCCGATGTCGTTAGAAGAATACCTCAAAGTATTTCTTTTTTCTGGTGACAATCCAATTGAAATGGGTGTCAACGAAGTAGCGGATAAGAAAATCACGGCTGAGTGGGACGGTGAAGAAACGAGCATTCTTGCTCGTTTATTTAGTTTAGCCAACAAGTTTAGTGCGGAGCTTGAATTTGTCACAGTGTTAAATAAACACTGGGGACTTGAAAAAATCGTGCTGAACGCTTATTTACAGCATGATGACCAGCATCAAGGCATCGGTGAAAATCGCACGGATGTGCTACTCGAATATGGCAACAATGTTGAAACTGTCGAAATCAAAGAAAACATTGATAATTTGAAAACGGCTATTCAGCCAACTGGCACAGACGGATTGACAATTGCAAATGTTATCATTGATGAACGTGATAAGAATGGTAATATCCTATTTCAAAGTGAAAAAGGAAGTCCGTATATTCGAGCTGTACAAGTAAGAAATCAATTTATTTCAAAGATTGGTGGCGAGGGTTACACCTTAAAAAAATGGTCTTATGACACCACTAGCGATACCGTTTTAGCTGGTCAAGCATTAGCGGAACTGAAAAAGTTGTCTCAAATAGAAACAACCGTCACCATTAAAGCCTATGAGGATTTGAATATCGGGGACAGTATTCTTGTTCAAAATACCGGATATATACCTACGTTAAACCTTTCTGCCCGCATCAGTGAACAAGATATTTATTTTGATGAACCTAGCCGGAACACGAGTACCTTTACCAACGTAGAAATTCTACAATCGGAAGTGGATACCTCCTTATTAGCCCGGATGCAAGAACTGCTTGAAGCAAACAAAACCTATACATGTACGATTATTTCGGACAACGGCGTAGTCTTCAAAAACAACGAAGGGGCGACGACGTTAGAAGCAAGTGCGAGAGACGTTGGGGCTGACAAAACAGACCAGTTTGTCATTAATTGGTTTAAAGATGGTGCAGTAGTGGCCACAGGCAAGGAAATGACGATTCTTGCAACGAGTGTCGCCGATAAGTCTGTGTATCGTTTCGACGCAGTCAATACCGATGGAAAAGTCGTAGGTAGTGCAGAAGTCACTGTCAGCAACGTTTCCGATGGTAAAGATGGAGAAAAAGGGGACAAGGGAGACCGAGGCGACCAAGGTATTCAAGGCTTACAGGGTCCTCAAGGAACGCAAGGAGTCCGTGGTCCTACGGGTGCTGATGGGAAAACTCAATACACCCATATTGCTTACGCAG
>NZ_JBTXLV010000035.1:0-1529 GCF_054871765.1 Enterococcus sp. LJL120 | reverse complement strand
CAGACTGTAGACAAAGTCCAACTTCTGGATGAAGTCTACAGTCTTTTCTTTTATAATAGAATTATGAAAACGAATTTAAGGAGAGAAAGCCTATGATGTCCAAACATGATGCCAATGGTCGCAATCAAATGACGTTGATTATTATGGATGACCTGGTTCCTAAAGACCATTTAGTAAGAAAAATTGATCAATCTATTATTTTTGATTTCATTTATCCTATCGTAGAGTCGACTTATTCGACGCTAGGCCGTCCTAGTATTGATCCCGTGGTCTTGGTGAAAATTGTGTTTATTCAATATTTATTTGGGATTCGTTCCATGCGTCAGACCATTAAAGAGATTGAAACAAATGTGGCGTATCGCTGGTTTCTAGGCTTTGATTTTAATGAAAAGATTCCCCATTTTTCAACTTTTGGTAAGAACTATGTTCGTCGTTTTCGTGAGACAGATTTATTTGAAGAGATTTTTGCTTATATTTTAGAACAAGCCGTGAAGGCTGGCTTTATTACGGAAGACGTTCTGTATATGGATTCCACCCACATCAAAGCCAATGCCAATAAACATCGGTTTACTAAAAAGCTGACTCATATTGAAGCGAAAGCTTACCAAAAAGAATTAGAAAATGAAATTGATGAACAACGGATTTTAGAAGGCAAAAACCCTTTTGTATGGGGCATTGAAAGTGAGTTGAAGGAACGAAAAATAAGTCCAGCAGACCCAGAAAGCGGCTATTACGTAAAAGGTGAACGAGAAAAACAATTTGCTTATTCTGCTCATACCATTTGTGACCACCATGGTTTTGTCTTAGAAACGATTGTCACTCCCGGAAATATTCATGACAGTCAGGTAGCTATCCCTTTGTTAGAAAAAGTGCGTCGCACTTTTAAACATGTCACCACAGTTGTAGCAGATGCAGGTTATAAAACACCGTTTATTGCGAAAACCCTGATTAATCAAGAAATTCGTCCTGTTTTACCCTATACAAGACCCCGAGGAGACAAAGAATTATTTAGAAAAACTGCCTTCGTTTACGATGAATATCATGATTGTTACCTTTGCCCTGAAGATAAAATTTTATCTTTTTCTACAGTGAATCGTGACGGCTATCGAGAATATAAATCAAAATCTTATCAATGCGAAAGTTGTCCAGTTTTGGATAAATGTACTAGAAGTCAGAGTCACCAAAAAGTCATTACGCGACATGTTTGGCAAGATTATTTAGATGTGGCCGAGGATTTACGCCATACGGATATCAATAAAAAAATATATCCTAGGCGAAAAGAAACCATTGAACGAGTGTTTGCGGATAGTAAAGAAAAACATGGTATGCGGTGGACAAAGTATCGTAGCTTGGAAAAAGTCGCCCGCCATACGATGTTGATTTTCGCTGCAATGAACTTAAAGAAATTAGCCACCTGGCTAAGTTAAAGGCAGAAGGCCTTTATTTTTTTGCCCAAATTTGAATGAGTAAAACAAAAAATAGGCTTTTAGAAGAATTTTACTTCTAAAAGTCTATTTGTCTACAGTCTG
>NZ_JBTXLV010000034.1:0-1764 GCF_054871765.1 Enterococcus sp. LJL120 | reverse complement strand
AAGGCAATGGTAAACATACCAAAACTCAATAACAATTGAATTGTCTCTAATGCAGACAAAAGGCTTCTCCTTTCATAGATTTCAGCACTTACATTCATAAGCACCACCACCTCTCAAAGATAGCCACTGTCATAACTTTTCTACCTGTTTAGTATATCATAAATAAAATTCGTCAGCTCCCAAACGAAAAAACAAGCCTCAGAATTTCTGGGCTTGTTAAATTATCAAAATACACTCAGAAAGGCAAAGCGTCGTCTGAATAAACATGCCAGCCTTCCACTGTTCAACCCCGAACAGCTTCCTTTCGATCGATATAATCAATCGCTTTTGTATACTTGCTGCTCAAAGGTGAAATGAATTTCGCCTTTGAGATAATCCCTGGTGACGTGGACATTAGTTATCCCCTTCTTCCAGCGCTTTTTGTTCGTTTGCATTGCCTTTGGTAACTGCCTATTGTGCGAAGTGAGTAAGCTATTCCTTGATTCTATTTTCAGCCACACTGAGAACATTTGTCTTAGCCGTTGTCGTCAACACGACATTATCATCCGTACGGTCAAGTTTCAGTGTCTTAATCCTATGGTTCAGCACTTCAGTGATTACTTTTGTTTGACGCTCAGAGTAGCCCGTCCGTCTCCTCAAGATGTCTATCAGTTCTTTTAATTCCTTTCAGACACGTTCTGCTATCTCGTCTGAAAGTAGCTCTAAAAGAAGCTGATTTTGGTCTGAATTTTTCACTCCGAAAAACCAACTCTTCAATGACTTCACCATAGGACCGTTTCCCAATGTTATATTTGTACTCCTCCAACCAATCCTTCGTTTCTTCTGAGACATAGGCCTTCACACGGACCAATTTTTCTTTAAAATAGCCCCTTCTTCTGTTGTCATAATGTCACTCTCCATTCATAAACTTGTAAATTTCTTGGACTTTTTGCAACTCTTTTGTATTCAATTCCAGCACCGCTAATGTTTGTTTTTGTATTTCTGAATATTTGTTATCGAGCGCTTGGGCCTCTGAACACTCTGCCACATTTGGCAATCAATTCACAATGAAAACATTGATTGATTTACCGGACAGGCGGACAAGTTCTTTGACACGATTTAACTTATCTTCGGGTAGCCCTCGAATTGAAATTTTTGGGGGGATTTGGGAAATTTTTGACCAAAGCAAGACCTCCTTGCAAACGGGTAAGCATTTTTTAGAAGCCCTCATAAATGGGCGAAGCCTATTTTGAGAGTCTTTTAAAAAAGAGCATAAGAGAAAACTGGCACCATTATCATGCCTATCCCCGCAGTGCGGGGGTTTTCAATGGTGCCAGTTTCAATTGGTTTAACACATGATTTGTGTAGGGTTAACACAGTCTTAACACATTACGAACACATTATTTGTGCTAAAAACACATAATTTGTGTCACCCACTATTTATAGGTTTTTAGCTTCTCTTGCAACATTACAATCTGTAATTGATACTCTTCAAGTTGTGTTTCTTGTACAGCTTGACTCTGTTCTTCCTGACGAATTTCTCCTTCTAATAATCGAATTTGGGTACTGGTTTCTGTCTGTTGTTTCTCGGTTTCAACTTCTAAATTACTACGCAAATCATCAATGGATACTTGGTATTCTTCGATAGATTTTTTAGAGCAGCCAGTCATTGTTTGCCTTTCTTCAATCACTGTATTTCTCAAAGAAATAGAATCCTCCAATAACTCCTCGTTCACTTGTTGTTCCGTGAGTAATAGAACGGAGGAACTAGATAAACCACTGCGA
>NZ_JBTXLV010000033.1:0-2177 GCF_054871765.1 Enterococcus sp. LJL120 | reverse complement strand
TTATCCGCTACTTCGTTGACACCCATTTCAATTGGATTGTCACCAGAAAAAAGAAATACTTTGAGGTATTCTTCTAACGACATCGGCGCACTCGCTTTATAACTACCGCTGTCTTCATTTCGAAGTTCAAGCGTTAAGCTATCTGCTTTAATCTCAATTTTCTGCTCATTCTTCACCATGTCCGTGATGTCGAAATGATACTGATTGGATTTATAGACAAAAGACAGTTTGTTTCCCACTTTGAAAAAAGGGGCTATCTCTGCTGTTTGGAGAACAGAACATGAAAAGAATGCTGCAGTGCCGACTAAGAATCGATGGAGGTTACTATCGAAGTAGTCTTCCGTTACGCACAGTAAATTGTCTTGATTGTCCAAAACAGCCAACAATGGTTTTTGTGTGTTCAATTAGTACCACCTCTTTTCATAAGTTCCTGTAATGGTGGGTGGCGTAGTCGTAAACCCACTCCATCCAAACTCTATATGATTGTTTCCGGGTTTCAAAATAGGAAAGGTGCTACCGGTCACAAAATCTTCTAGCGTTTTAATGCCATCTCGGTAAATCATGTTCATTCCCGAATCTTGACGAATTTCAACATCCGTACCTGCTTTGAAACGATTGGGTAAATCTTGCCAGTACTGCGATTTTAAATCGATGACTAAGACATCACGAATCCCCATATGAGTAACTAATTTAGAAGCTGGTCGTGAGCCGTATTGTCCAGTAAAGAACTGAACCTTCTTTACCTTCTTTGTTTGTAATGCTGGAATGGTGACCGTATAATAACTTCCATTAAAGAAATAGGTGATTTTGTCATTTTCTTTTTTTAAATCGAACATGTTTGTATTGATAAGCCTTGATTCTGTCCCATAAGGATTTGGTGGTTGCCAGTACGAAGGAGTCAATGGCATTGTCTTGTACACACGACTCCCTCCTGATCCATCTCCAATGAGAAAGTTGACCATGGCGCTATTTCCTACAGCGTCGCTTTTCTCGATTGCCATGCCTGCAATAAATTTATTGGTTTCATCGACATACGCTAAACACCATTCGCCTGTTTGTCCCATTACGGCGGTTTCAAACCACGCTCTAGCCCACAAGTAACAAGACTGTGCTGCAGTGGGCAATACAAGCTCTTTACAAGCGCCGTAAAAGACGCCGCCATTATTGGTAAAACTACTCGGTAGTTTCCCTAACCAGCCGCCATAATCAGTTATAGACGACATTGTCGTCACTACTTTTTTAGATTGATTTTCATAAAAGACGGAAGCGTCTTTCCAATTAGCGAAAGATTTCCCACCGTCTTTCTCGAAAATGGTTGCCATTTTCTCTCGGACTTCACCATCCGCTTCATCCATATAACCTAATTGGGTGAGGAACGTTGCTTGGTCTTCATGAATGCCTATCACACTCAGATACCCTGTTTCCGCATTGTTATGGAATTTCAATTGTAATGGCGTGTCCACTACGCCGTCATAGTTGATGTCCATGGATAAGATGCCAGTTTCATTTGGTTCAGCGGTTATAGGAGTAAGTGTGATCGAGTGTGACATACCGTCAGGTACAAGCCAATTAAAATTGGCACTTCCATACATCTTTTCGTCTGAAAAATCAATTTCACTTTCAGGCAAAGCATAATAAACTTTGTCAGGCTCATCTCCAAAAATGAGTTCTTTCGGTTCTGTGACACTCAGTATGGCCTCGAGTTCTCTTCGCTTGACAATTAAATTATTTTTCATAAAGAATGGCATAGGAATAATTTTTTCATTGTACGAGACTGAGACAAGTTTTTGTCCTTGACCCAGTCCTATTTTTTTCAACTTAACCTCATTATTACCGGAAATGCCTCTACTAAACCCTGGTTGTACAACTAAATAATCCGATAATTCATGACCATCAAATTTTACTGATAAATTATTCATAGATTATCTCCCATATACTTTATTTAGCATTGTTTCGACTTCTTCATTTTTCACCTTGACTGTAGGAGCAATGATTCTTCCAACTTCACGCTCATCGAGTGTAACAGAGCCATCCAAGTTTATATAAAGAGGCCGTGATAAAAGCTGTTCCAATCGTCGAATATAACTGTCTTCCAGAGGATTTGAGAATTGCTTTCCAAAACTAATGGTTTGCAACACTTCAGACGCCATGCTTTTGTTCCTTAGCTCGTTTAGCTG
>NZ_JBTXLV010000032.1:0-2178 GCF_054871765.1 Enterococcus sp. LJL120 | reverse complement strand
TGTGTAGGGTTAACACAGTCTTAACACATTACGAACACATTATTTGTGCTAAAAACACATAATTTGTGTCACCCACTATTTATAGGTTTTTAGCTTCTCTTGCAACATTACAATCTGTAATTGATACTCTTCAAGTTGTGTTTCTTGTACAGCTTGACTCTGTTCTTCCTGACGAATTTCTCCTTCCAATAATTGAATTTGGGTACTGGTTTCTGTCTGTTGTTTCTCAGTTTCAAATTCTAAATTACTACGCAAATCATCGATGGATACTTGGTATTCTTCGATAGATTTTTTAGACCCGTCAATCATTGTTTGTCTTTATTCAATCGCTGTATTTCTCAAAGAAATAGAATCCTCCAATAACTCCTCGTTCACTTGTTGTTCCGTGAGTAATAGAACGGAGGAACTAGATAAACCACTGCGACTAAACACGAGTTGATTTTGATAGTCTTGCGTTAACATAGTCAGGGGTACGGTAACCCGAATGACTTCCAACTGGTTCGGTAAATAATCAATATAAACGTACGTATAATGGTCCTGTCCTTGAAAAATTTTCACTTGCCGATTGCCTTCTGAAGCGTCCTAATATTCCACATTTACCGACCAAGAATCCTTCACATTAGACGACGTAATCGCCTCATTTGCTAGGACAAAGGAGAGTTTATTTCCATCAAAATCTACGGAATAATCTAGCAGTTCATAGGTAACGTTACCTGTCACTAAGCTAATTAAAACTGCTATAGAATTGTATTTTGGCGAATCGTCAAAGAAAAAATTCAGGCCAGAAAGAATCCATGAAAAAATAATTATTCCATTCTACACACAAAATATAGATTGGATTGATTAATTCGAAATCATAGACACCTATACCCATAACGTATAGGTTCACAAACTATTCTCCCCCTACAAACACTCGTAAGTATCAAAGAAATATTAATGTATAAGGCAGTTTGCGTATTTAAACTTAACTTGTATCTCTTAAATCTAACAACACTGGAAACACATCTTGTTCACGTTTTTTCGCTGGTTTCAGCACGTCATTTACTAACCTACCCGAATTAGGAAATAGGGCTAAAATCGATTTACGATAGGCTTGCTGCACTTCCTGTTTCACAAGAATTAAGGTTTGCATAAGCGCAGACCGGGTAGAAACTTGAATCCCTCCGCCACGGCCACGTTTTGTTTTTAAGTAAATCTGTCCGGTTGTTTTTAGATTAATTAATACATGGTCAAGTGATCTCGCAGGGATACTTAAGTCTTTCAGAATTTCTTTCTTCGTTGTTTCAATTACCGGTTTATAAACATAACTTTGCCTACTCAAATAAGCCAGCAAATCAGCCGCCCACTCGTCAAAATGACTGTTCTGACGTTCTTCTCTAGGCTTCTTAAACTTATACCAGCTGCTTGTACCAAACAACTGAGCGTCAGAAAAGGTTTCTGATGTCCAGTTGGTCACTAACCGGCGGATAACTATTCGGCTAGCAGCTTGATACTTACCTGAATAGGCACTTTTGATGGTTCGAGTGTACTCTTTTTCGCTTAAAGGGCTTGCCAGCTGGAAACTATTAAACTCGTCAAGAAAATCATAGCACTCTTGATAGCTGATTCCTGAAGCATAGTGGGCCAAAGCTAACGTAAATAAAGCATTGTTGCGCCCAATCACGCCTTTAGTGCCACTTATTTCTTTGCGGTTAAGGAGAATTTTCACCCATGGTTCATCAACTTGTCCTCTTAATTTACCTTTCAAAACTCGTAATCCGGCCGGATTTTTACGTTTAGGTTTTGCCGGAGCAAATGTCATAGACCAGTCAATCCATTGCTGCATAGGATAAACAAAGTGTGGTTGATACAACACAACGTTGTCTGTCCGAGGGATTCTAGCAATACCAAAATGGTTGCATGAAAAATCGACAGGCAGAGATTTCCCAAAAAAAGTCCGCAGGTTCTCTGATATTCTTTTTGCAATCCGAATGGAACCATAGTTGTCTTTATTCGAGATATACCACGCATTCTCCAGTACAAAATAAATCTGGTATCCCCCTGGGGATTTCAAAATCATCGTTGGTAAGAAACCAAAATCTGAGTTGATGCAGCAATCAATGATTTGTCTTTCAGAGAGAGTGTCCCCTTCAGGTACATCGATGTCGATTAAAAACGTGTTGATTTGTTTCAAATTGT
>NZ_JBTXLV010000031.1:0-2972 GCF_054871765.1 Enterococcus sp. LJL120 | reverse complement strand
AATGCTATTGAGAATAACAAATATGATCCAACCCTTTCTTTAGCTTTTAACTTAGCTAAAGAACTAGGAGTTACTGTAGATGAATTATTTCAAAGTGGTAATTAGTTTGATTAACTTGTTATAACGTGATTTATGTGAACTAACGACTTCTTCCAATTTCTCTATTTTCCCTAGTATTATTTCTTTTTCTAATTTCATTTTGTAGCTCTTTTACTTGCCTCATACTAAATTCTTGCTGTGTTCTCTTAGGTACTATTTCTTTTGGCCTATTCAATGCCTCGTATTTGTTTAAACTATTGATTGCCCTCAACTCTTTTCGCATAGTTGCTCCACGTTTATTGATGTCCTTGAGAGCTGCATTAAAGCGTTGCTGTGCTATTTTGGGTGAAGTTAGTTCTTTTAGTTCTATATGTAAAATCTTTGCCAGTTTTACCACTAGTGGACGAGTTTTTTTGATTAGTTGAGTGATTTTTTCTCTTAATGTCTCCACTTCCTCTGGTTTAGTAAATAGCTTTTGAAAGATATTTTTCTCTTTCTCAATGGTTTCTCTTCTGTGCAATTCCTTTCTTGTACTAGTTATTTGTAAATTGAGTTCGTTTAACTGTTTTATTGGTTTATCTATTTCTAAAAATGTACGGAATAATTGATTTTGTTTTTTTGCTTTTTGATTAAAATGCACGGCATACTCTTTGTACTCTTGCGAACTTCCTTTATAAATCTTTTTTTGTGCAATTTCATTTTGGGGGTCAAAAATAGAAATATCAAAATCATGGGATCTAAAAACTTTCTGAATGATTTTTTTCTGCGTAACTAGAAATTGTTTGGAGACAAATTTTTTATCCTTAATCGTAAACTTTTTTTCATCAGTGTAGCGGATATTGCCTTCTTTATCTTTCATGATGTCACCTTTTTTATATCTCAATTCCGCATTTTCGGCATGAGCTTTTGCCATTTTATTTGTCTCTTTGTCATACCACATATCACGCTTATAAGTTTTCGCAACTCGTTCTGGATTTCGCTCACGTTCAGAAAAAATCAAGTGCATATGTAAATTCGTTTTGCTCTCATTCCAATGTACTGCATATTCATAATCTCGATTATTTCCCAGCAGTTCTTTTGATAAATCATCACAAAGAGTTTTCATGGTTTTTGGATAGTCTGCTAATTCATTTGGCAGGGCAATTACAATTTCTCTCCCTTGATTATTGGCTAATTTGCTACGCTGATTCTCTTTTTCAAATTCCGCATATTCAGACCAGTCGTGTTCCATGTTTTTCTCGTGCAAGACAATATTTTCTTGGCGAGTTGGATTAGAAATATAATCGGCTCGCCCACTAATTTTTTTTAGTTTAGTGGTTCGGGAATAGGCGTTAGCCATGACAGAATCACGCTCCTTTGTGGGTTTGATTTTAGCGAATTACCTTATGGCGTAGCCTTAAGGTTGTATTTGCGCTTCTTTATAAGAAGCAATCTAAGACCAGTATAGCACGCCCTTGATTTTTTTATCTTTTATTTCTTGATTTTCGTTTCTTGTGTTCGCTTCGCTCTCACTGCCCCTCGACGTTTTAGTAGATTTTCCCTCACTCCGTTCAGTCCAAATCAACTAAAAGTTTTCGGGCTACATTCTGCTACTTTTCCAAAACTCAAGTACTCTTTTTTCTTTTAACGGTTTGCTTACTTCGGAACGAAGTGACGGAGTTTTGGGCAAACTCCTCCCTCCAAAGAGATTTGGTTGTTTTTGGTATAAACTTACTCCGTTTTACATTCTCATCTTACCCTTGAATAACTTTTATTAGCCCTATGTTGAGATTTTCTTGTCCTCTCTTGTTTTCGGTCAACACTTGAAAAACACCGCTCGAATTTAGCTAATATAAAGACGTGTGAGCGCCTGTGATTCTTTTTGAAAGTTTGGGTAGGTCTAACTTTAGAAAACACCTAGAATCGCTCTTACTCACACTAACGAAGCCCTCGAAAGACTTCCTCCCCTACCGTTTATACTTAGGTCGTAGTCACCTCTTGACGCACTGTGGGCGTGAACCACTTTCGCGAGAGAATTTTTCTTAGAATTGGCTCACCACACCTGTCCCTTTGGTCGCATTTGCACGCTGTTTGTCCTCAACGTTTTCTTGCTATTCAATTGTCTGCCCTGCGTTAGCCTTTGTCTTTTTTAGGTGTTGGCTTATCCTCTTTGAAAGTGCAGATAAGACAACCGTTTTTGTCTTGAATCATGTCATACTCCATACCTTCTTTAATGCCAAACCCTTTAGGTATGACGAGGACAATTTCTCCTTCATCTGATTTGATAGCTTGCATTACGGATTCCACCTTTCTAAATGAATGCCCCTGAAAAAAGTGTGCGTGATTAATCCTATGAAATAGGATCAATCGCTTATGCTTTTGAAGGCTTGCCGACATGTCGGCACAAAACCGTTCAAAGAAAAAAAGCAACCGTTAGATTTTCCTAACGATTGCTTTAAACTTCATCATTTATCTTGAAAAGCGTTCCTTTTCCTTTTATACTAGATATAAGAATAAGGGTTATGACTTCTCTTAATGATTGGGTGTCAATCGTTAAGGGCTCGCATTGATTTTTCCTTCCAAGATTAATCAATGGTCATGGCTCTTTTTTTCATGTTCTTTTTTCGATTGTACGCCTTTTTATAGTCGTCTGACAAGAAATACTTTCACTTTTTGATGAATTTATATAACAGAGACTCAACTAACGACACTAGAAAGTTCACAAACAAACAGAAAAGAAAAAGCTGACAGAACAACCCTGCATCTTTTTTTTCAGCTAGACCAATTGGATTTCACAAAGAAAGCGCCGCTATCGGTTGATAGGGGCGCTACTTTGGATAATCGACATTATGTGAACTAGGGAGTTAAATAACTTTCAAATCTTCTTTTTCGTACCTATTATGTCCTGGGAGTCCTTTTTTATAATTCCAACACTTGATAGCATTCGACAAATT
>NZ_JBTXLV010000030.1:0-3194 GCF_054871765.1 Enterococcus sp. LJL120 | reverse complement strand
TTGAATACCTGCCACGCACCGAGGCAATCACATCCAGGGAGGCTCGTTGTCAAGGGCAATCGGGCTAGGCGCTATGCAGGTATACATACACTACATAATTTTTGTCAAAATAGGGGTTGCCATTCCAAAAATCCCCCTTGATAAAAACTAATATCACTTTTTTCTTAATCATGTTCTTTCATTTCAAGCTGCTTTTTTTTGAATTCTTTAACTGATTCTGTTGCGTATTCCGATTTCCATACCACTTTGTAATAAATTTATTATGGTTTTCCATTAAAGCAGTTTTAAAAGCTTGCAGTTTATTTTCAATGATTTTTTTAGTGGTATCACTTAACTTTGCTTGTTTCATATTATCTCCTTTAAATCTATAAAAGCTTCCATTAGCGAAATTACCACCACTCAGACTTAATCTTCTTTCAACTCGCCACTAATTAATTCGGTTATAATTATTTTCACTGCTTCCTTATTAGCTGCGTATTTTGGGAGAGTGTGAACAATATTATCTCCTAGTCTAATGCTGCTTTCGATGATTGTTGCTGGATAAGTCGCTGATAACTCGTTAAGTTTAGTTTTCTCGACTTTTTCCATTAAATCCTTTGAATAAATATTTTCTTTTGTCAGCACAAGTCCATAGACACCAGCTAAAGTAGAATCAGTTACTGCAAACCGAATCGACTCAGCATCAGGTATACCAAATTTCTTATGAATTTTTTTGAAATGCTTTTGATGCTTCACATCTTCGCCAAGCTTGACACACGAATCATTCATTAATCCTAAATCAATTATTCTCCCAGTAAGAGTAGTGGATTTCTGCATGTCTACATGTTCAACATTAAAATCTTTTTTCAATGTTAGGATATCTACAACAGATTCCCAAATGAAGTTACTTAATACTTCTCTGCCATTTTCGGGTAAAATGGGTTCTAAAAAATCCCAGTCAAAAGCATTGATGGCTTTGTTAACTGTTTGATTTGCCTCATTTATTGACAAATTATAAGCAAATTTTTGAGGAAGAGTATCCGAAAAGACACTTGGCTCCAAGACATAGATAGTGTAATCGGTTACGAAAAAGCCTACTGCTTGATTTTTTCTGGTGATTTTATTTTGAGATTTCCCCCCTACAAACATAATTGGTAGTTCCCCATCTAAAAAAGCAATTTGCTCCACAACTTTTTTATACACCTTATGCGCGTCTTCCCACACAGCCGGAGCGAAAAATGCAGGAAAAATAAGTTGAGCAATTTCTTCTGGGTAGTCCTCAAAGTGAGTGGCTAATTTTTTACAATACATTTGTTGATATTTTACAAGTTCCTTATTTAACAGTTCATTCTGTTCTGATTCAACCATTTTATACCTCCTACAAATTTTTAATAATCTGAGTATACAGCGCATAAAAGCTTTATGAGTAGTTTATTCAAGTAACGATTTATATAGCGACTAACTTTCAGCTCCACAAAATTCCAAGCTTGCCTATTTATGAAATTTCCTTGTTCCAATAACATTTCTTAGATTAGTACACATAAAGAGATACACTAGCGTTGCAAAGGACTTCCATTTCCTAACCCACCAAACTCTCAATACAGAGCTAGATAAATGCAAAAACATCTTTTACGTCAGCACTAGACTTTTTCATTTTTTAAAGAAATATAATTTTCAAATTATTCTGATGCTGCTTTTTTAACGTCAGCTTAGGTGTGGATTATAAAAAGGATTCATGCTGGTTAGATTCGAAAATCTTTAGACATTAAAAATTAGTTCTTTTACTTTATTAATCAAGATTTAAGATAGGAGCGGATAAGTTTAGTGCCTAGCGAAAAAATGATTGCCAAGCCTGCCAGATTTGTTGCGTAAATCTCATATACTGCTACTAAACGGCCACCTGTGTTGGCTTCACTAGTTCCCACCACTGTTGGTGGATTCAAATTGAAAAATAGCAACCATAGTAAACAACATAGAATGCAAGCACCACCTATTGAATACAGGTTTTCTCCCTTTAAAAATGGGCAAGCAACTGAAATAAACGGTAATATAAAAATAATCAAAATTGCGCCAAAGGTAAATAAGATTAGCCACGGAAATGGTCCACTAAAAAAGCTCTGTACCGGTAAAAGCATAAACCGATATGAACAACCAAAAAGAAATACACTAAATAATATATTTAAACCCACCCTCTTCATATTTCCCCCACCCTTTCTTTGTGCTATTCTAACCCCTTTTCAGGAATTGTAACCAAACCATATACTCCGAAATTTTCTCTATACACTTGGATTCTTAGCTATACCTATGAAAAAATACTCGCTGTTGGTTAATACTATACTGCCTTTTTTCAACCTCCTGCATAATTCTTTCAAAAGATAAGATAAATTACTCTCACAGTTCATAAATTAGTTACGTATTAGTTACGTAAAAGTATAGCTAACTATTAAAATCTACTGATGGAAATAGCAGTTTAGCAATAAAAGACCACAATAGTTTATTATCAGCGGGATGTTCTGCTGATACTCTCACTAGCTTTGCAGGCTCAACCACTTTTTAAATACTCCAAATCTATCATTTCTACGAACATGGACAACTAAAAATAACTGCAAGTTCATATAGTTACTGAAATCCTCCAATATAAACACCATAGAGCATTACTATGCCACCTAAAAAGAAAATGATGTACTCAACTCTGATAATCTGAGTCTGATACTTGATAAAAAAAGAGATTGGAAATCGATGCAGGTTCTTTTGATTATATTTTTTATGAAATCCTATTACTATATCAAACATAAATGGTATCACTGCCTTGGCAAAACACATGATGGTAAAAACACCTGAAGTCATAATAATAGAAATTCCCGTATTGCGCATGTCTTCCGTCCACACAACCTGAAATATATTCATAATTGCTGCCACCAAAAATGTAATAGGGATGATTATAGCCGGTGGTAAAAATATATATTTACCAACAACTGGAATTTTAAATAATATCAGATAGTTTATTATGATTGAAATAGCCATCAAAAATATAGTCACATAAATCCCTCCTTTTTCTTTTATAGAGAAACAATAGTAAGAGAATTTTTGGAATGGCAACCCCTATTTTGACAAAAATTATGTAGTGTATGTATACCTGCATAGCGCCTAGCCCGATTGCCCTTGACAACGAGCCTCCCTGGATGTGATTGCCTCGGTGCGTGGCAGGTATTCAA
>NZ_JBTXLV010000029.1:0-4064 GCF_054871765.1 Enterococcus sp. LJL120 | reverse complement strand
AAAGGGGACAAGGGAGACCGAGGCGACCAAGGTATTCAAGGCTTACAGGGTCCTCAAGGAACGCAAGGAGTCCGTGGTCCTACGGGTGCTGATGGGAAAACTCAATACACCCATATTGCTTACGCAGTCAACAGTTCAGGTGGTGGGTTCTCTCAATCGCCAACAGGTAAAACGTTTATCGGGATGTATGTTGATTTCACAGCAGAAGACTCAACAGACCCTAGCAAATATCTTTGGTCAAAATATGTAGGAGACCCGGGTGAAAAAGGGATTCCCGGTGCGGCTGGAACTGATGGTAAAACACCCTATTTTCACACAGCATGGGCAAACTCAGCAGATGGTAAGACAGATTTTAGTACCTCAGTTTCTGTAAATAAACTGTATATGGGAACATACACAGATTATACATCGGCAGATTCGACCGACCCTACAAAATATAGTTGGACAAAGGTTAAAGGAGACAATGCATACACGCACACTGCTTGGTCATGGTCACCTGACGGAACAGATAGGTTTACTACGGTTTATCCTAGGGAGAACCTACTTCCGGAGACTAAAAAATTATTATCAACAGCATGGGGGAGTAATACTAATCCAGATAATCCAACTCGAACCTATAATGAAAACGGATATGGGACGTCAGCATCCGTAAAAGGTGTGAATCCATCAACTTCATATACATTCGACTTCCTATCCTGCAATAAAGTAGATTTTTTAATACCAAGTACTTGGTATTCAGTAACATTTATGGCCCGAGGTACCGGAGAAGTGAGAACTTTCGTGTTTGCAAACGTGTCTGAAATTGTCATATCGTCTACTGGAACGTCAAATCGGCCAGATACCATGCTTATATGGCCTATGACTGAAACATGGACACGGTATACATTTAGATTTAAAACACTTTCTACTATTACCGGAACAAAATCCCTATTGTTTAGGCTTATGCAAGGCGGAAATAATTCGGCTGAGATATCCGAAATCGGTTTATTTAAACTGTCATCAGAAACTGATTCGGTGCCTCCTTATACACCGAAACCCTCAGAATATTTTGAAGATGCCTATCCACTTTACCAAGGCACATACTCGAACAACAACCCAGAAGCCTCTACCGAACCTTCGAAATACACTTGGTCTCGTATTTTAGGCCAAACTGGTCAAGATGGCACTGATGGGTTAAACGGTAAGGACGGCACAAATGGAAAAGACGGTGTAGGGATTGTTCCCGGCTCCACAGTTATCGACTACCAAGTCTCAAGTTCCGGCACAACGCCGCCAACTGGTACGTGGACGACTGCCATTCCTCAAATGAAGGCAGGGCAATATTTATGGACTAGAACAACGTTCACGTTTACCGACGGTACTAAGAAAAGCAATTACACTGTGGGCATGGCTGGTAAAGATGGGACTAGTGGGATTATTGTGTCTCAAACAGCGCCACAGTCACCGGAAGTCAATCAACTATGGCAAGACACTTCAGCGTCGCCTATCATGATAAAACGTTGGACAGGCAGTGCGTGGGTTGAGTGGGGAATGTCCATTGATAATCTAATTGTCGAAAATGTGGCCATTGAAAATGGCGTGTTCAAAACCTTGTCTGGTGTGGAGATTAATGCATCTAGATTTGTTAACACCTTTACGAAGGTTCCATTACCTAACAATTCTGGTAGTACGGCAACTGGTACGACAACGCTAGTCAATGGCGAGTTGAATTCTACTGGTTTAATAGACAATACATTTCCGATTCAGACGATATATAATCCAGTCGGATTAGATCAAGTAGCACTAAATCCAGACGGAAGTGTGCGTTTCAGGCAGCAGCTGACACAAGGGTTATTAATTCTTCAAGATTCAGTTGGCAACCAAGGTAGCTTGAGCTCTGAAGAAATAATGGATACTGGATGGGTTTATCAGACAGTCCTAACAGGGACAGGTAGTGTTGCGGTCCGGCGTCGATTCGGAAGGTGGTTAATTCTTCTAGATGGTTGGCGCCCAGCGGCATCAGGCCGAGAACAAAAAATTTTTACATTCCCTGCTGCTATGAATCCGAAACGACAACAGATGGTTTTAGCGGGAGCATGGAATCTACAAAGCACGTCTGAAAAATTTCAATTGAATGCGGACGGTGCATTTTATAGAATCACTGAGACTCAAGGACAGGTGGATTATCGCACCATTATTGAAGTATTTAGTTAATCTAAGACATGCTAAGGCAGGTCTTTTTATTTTGAGAAAAGAAAAGGTGGTAAAAATGGTGATAATTGATAACGCAAAGTTAATTATGGAATTCAGAATGTTGCTGAATAATGTCTATGTACAAATTCTTTTATGGCTGGTGTTAGCCGACATTGCATCTGGAATTGCGAAGGGCTTTAAGATAAAAGAAGCTGTAAGCAATAAAGGATTGCTTGGTATTGTTAAACACATGCTAGTAGTTTGTTTGGTCGTCGTGGCCTATCCGTACTTAAAAATATTAGGAATGGAAACGGTGGCCACATGGTTCGTATTCTTCTATATCGCTGTATATGGGATTTCTATTACGGAAAATCTAGGCCAATTGGGTGTACCTATCCCAAAATGGATTAAGAAACGTTTGGAAAAATTAAAAGATAGTGCGGATGACAATAACGGAAAGGAAGGTGAAGAATAATATGGCAGTAAGTCCTTTAGCAACCAAATTTAAATTTGAAAATTTTGGCGCTACCCGTTGGGGGAGTCGAGGAAACACGAAAGTGGATACGATTGTTGTCCACCACATGGCCACAACTAACTTCGATTCGGTACCCGGTGTTTGGGCGACTCGCAAGGCTTCAGCTCATTACGGCATTGGTCCTACTGGAGAAATTCGGGCCTACGTTGACGAAACTAAACGTGCATGGCATGCGGGTAATGAAAACAGCCGTTCAATCGGAATCGAGTGTTGCAATACTAGCGGAGCACCAAATTGGCTTGTCTCTGACGCGACTGTAACAGCACTTGTTGCCTTAATTCAAGACATCAAGAAGCGGTATAACATTACTCGAATTATTGGGCATCGTGACGGGGTGGGAGCAGCTACAGCTTGTCCGGGGCCTTCTCTATATCCACGCTTGCAAGAAATCCGAAATCGTGTTGCTGGACAAACTGTGGCGCCGCCGGCAAGCAGTAATTCCAATTCTTCAATCGAATATAATATTAAAGCTTGGAACAAGCAGCAAGTTGTAGATGTAAATGGCTTGCAAGTTCGAGTATCACCGACAAGTAAATCTGAATCAATCGATTCATTGAATAAAGGTTTTACCTTCAACGCAACTCGCATGGTCTCTAACGGCGAAACGGTGGAAGGATACTCTAGCTGGTTTGAAGTAAATGGCCGTGGTTGGGTATCAGGTGCATATGTCACACCAACGAATCAAAATAGCACTAGCTCAGTAGAACAAATTGCCGTAGATGGTTACTGGGGTGCTGCAACAACTCGCCGGATTCAACAAGTGCTTAAAATTGCGGTCGATGGTATAAAAGGTCCAGAAACATATAAAGCAATTCAGCGGAAAGTTGGCACTCCTGCCGATGGTATCATTGGTCCGAATACGATTCGAGCTATGCAAAAATATTTTGGTACTGTGCAAGACGGAGTTATCAGCGAACCTTCTCTAATGGTCAAAGCTATGCAGACTAGATTGAACCAGAATAAATTTTAAAACCAAAACAAGCCGCTGCTCTCGATTGAGTGGCGGCTAAACGTACCTTTAGCTCAGTCGGTTAGAGCAGACGGCTCATAACCGTCCGGTCGCAGGTTCGAGTCCTGTGAGGTACATAAAAAAAAGACAGCCGAAACCGGCTGCCTTGTCAAAGGACTGCACAAGTTTTCCGCCCTGTGCAGTGTGGCCGAGTGTACCAAATCTATATATAGTATTTTACAGTTTGTTAGCCACAGATAAATTATAGCATGAACAAAAAAAGATATATACTTCTTGAGAGTAGAATTTTTTACATAAATTTTACAACATTAAAATATATGGATGATATACTAAGTTAAGTCCCAAGCTGCACAAACTAAAAAGTTTTCTTCATTATCCCGTAATTGA
>NZ_JBTXLV010000028.1:0-4790 GCF_054871765.1 Enterococcus sp. LJL120 | reverse complement strand
CATTTGTTGTTTAAATTCTTTGGTGAATGTTCGGCGTTGTCTGTTTGACATAAGATGTTCCCTCCAGTGTGTTTCCTTCTAGTTTACACACCACATCTTTTCTGTCTAGTCTAGTGTAGCCTATCCAATTGCAATGATTTGAAAAAAATTTTTTTATCTTTGTTTTTAAGTTAACCTAGTCCAACTTTTCTTTTATCTGATATAACTTATTTTAAAATCAAGTCAATGCCATTTGTGTTAAAATTATCTTTTCAAACAATTAAAGTAACCCCTCTATTATCAGGGTATACTCTTCCTAATAAATATAGGCCATTTTCCCAATTGAAATCTACAATTATCAAAATACTAAGGAGATATTATGAAAAAAAAATATACCACTATAATAATTCTTCCAATAGCCATCTTCGCTATTTATATAGCAGCTTTTTCTTTCAAAAATACACTAGATAAACAAGATTATTTTAAAGTTCCAAATTCGGTCAATCAAGTAGTTATTACATCGGCTAATTATTCTTTGCCACCTGAATATGCTGAAGAAACAAGTAAGACTTATACATCAAAAAAAGATGTAAATAAATTTGTAGAAATATTTGATTCGTTAAGTTTAGGAGAAGTAGATAATAGTAACTTGGTTGGGGGAGAAACTATTAGTGTAGATTTTTATAAAACTGGCCAAAAAGTTAGGTCGTATACTTTCTATAATGATGATGTTCTAAAGAATAATAAAACTTATTCTGTTAAAGGAAGTACCATAAATAAATTATTAGATGAAATGAAATAATCTAGTTAACATGGGAATCAGACATAGTTTCTGTTATTTAACAACCTAGTAGACATAATGCCGATTATCCAAATAATCCCGCCAAATCACCATCTAGCGGGCTTTTGCTTGTGATTTTTTTTAAGTAGTAAAGTGGAGTCTCGTTATAAAAAGAGGGGCAGTTGTTAAAGCGAATTGCAACATATCAGATATTTATAGGAGATATTTTAACTATGCCCTGTCCCTACTTTTCAGTATATCATGAATCTAGTCTCCGATTATGAATTGTTTGTTCTAAAGAGTCTAAGTAGACTACATCTTCTACATTGTTAATATGATGACGAACCAAGTTATTAACAGTAGTAGGAGGGAGTATGGATAGATAATAATCCTCTTCAGAAATAATGGGAATAAATTTTCGTGCTAGGACCGTACCTGATAGTTCAATCTTACCTACTTTAATCAAAGGCAGAAGGCCTTTATTTTTTTGCCCAAATTTGAATGAGTGAAACAAAAAATAGGCTTTTAGATGAATAGGATATTAGGAGTGTTTTTCGGATCTATAATTTATGTTACTGAAGAATCAAAATTGATTCTTCAGTAACATTTTCAATTTTAGGTATTAAAAAATATCGCTCGCTAGTATGATTAAATTAGCTATTTGTCAGCTAGTGTTGGTGAAGTGAAACCAGTAGAATAATGTCATAGTTCTTTTAATTCGTCACACCATGATGAGCGGGAAAACTGTCCAACTCTAATTTTTCAAAGGCAAAACCATTTGCTTTGCCATACTCAATAATTTGTTTTAACGCATCGGCTGATGTCTGCTTGGTATCATGCATCAACACGACATTATCAACATCTTCTTTTAAGTTCGTGGTCACGTTTTGATAGGGAATTTCAGCAGAGGATTGGTTGCTGCCATCGCCGCTAGAAACATTCCAATCAAAATATTGATAGCCACGATCCACGACTTCTTTAACAAGAGCACTCATAATCCCTTGCGAATAATTAGCGCTGATACCATTTGAACTACCACCAGGAAAGCGAATAATTTTCGATTCTTCTCCAGTAATATTTTGTACCCGCTTGGAGATTTGTTCCAAATCATCAAAATAATTATTAATCGATGCATAAACCTCCGCATAGTCATGACTATTGGTATGGAGGCCAATAGTATGACCTTCATCAAAGGCCTGCTTAATCAAAGCATCCGGACCGCCACCTACGACAAAGAAGGTCCCCTTAATATTTTCCTCTTTTAAAATTTGCAAAAACTGCGGCGTAGTTGTCTCATTCGGTCCATCATCAAAAGTTAAATAAATACGCTTCGTCACAACATTGACGATTCGTTGAATTTCATGGACACCGCCGGCTGCATCGATAACTTGATAGATCAATTCATAGCGGCCCGGCGTTTGGGTGTCGACGTTGCCAGAAACCACTAATTTATCTTGAATGTTCGCATCATCACCGCCACTCACCTGAACGCCAGCTTCATGATAATCCCGGCCGATATACAAATTCATTTCACTTGGACCTTGGAGCACCATCTCAACCGGAGCCACAGTTTTCGGCTGAGTAACCGAAACCTTACGAATGACATGGCTTTTCAAACCGAAATAAGAAACTGTGTAATCCAATTGATAGTCACCGGCGACCCGAGAATCCACCTGACCGTCAACATGATAAGCAGTTTTTGGCAAAGTTTTATTCTGGTTTTTTAATTTGACACCCGGGTCTTCAAAATTTTGATTCAGCGTTACCTCAATATTGTCGGCCCCCACTAATTCCAATTGTGGGAAATTTATGTAAAAAAGGCTACCGAATCCGGCAATTAGCAGGACGAGTAGCCCAGCTACCACCATGTTCGAATTTTTTCGCTGTCGCTTTCGGCGGCGCCGCTGCAATTCTCTTCGATTCATTTGTATAAACTCCCTGTCCCAAATTTCATCAATACTTTTCAATTAGTATATCCGAAAAGTATTGAAAAATTCAAATTAAAACCCTAAGGGCCTTGAATGGTGGTGCTAAGTTGAAAAAAATTGGCAAGGAAGCTATTCCTAAGCATAAATTCCAGCTCTATAATTTATTAGGCCGTGACTTTAGTGCCTCAAAAGACAAAATAAATAAGTTGAAAAAAATAAAACGAATGATGCTCTGACGTTGTCACTTTGAAACACTAAAACTAAAGTCCTAATATCGGAAAAATACCGGAGGCAATAATTGAAGAAAAAATCGGATAAGATCTAGGAAAAAGAGCATTAAAGCTTTAGGTTTTAGCCATTTAATCCAAATTTCATTATTGAATCGGATATAACTTGACTAGAAATTTTTTAATGGTGTAATATACGCCTTTAAAAAAACTAGATGGAAAAGGTGTGGACATATTCCTGGACTAAAATTGAACTCAGGAGGAATGTTTGTATGTTCTCCTACATTTCCAAACGTTATTTAAATCATTGATTCACACAATGCGAATTATAAAAAGTAACACACCAGACTAACATTTGACGCGCGTTTGCTTGTGAATTTTGAAAACTAGTCTGTTTTAAAATTTTGAAACGTGAAAAAGTTGCTATTCCTCATTCGAAAAGTAGTTAAGATTTTTCAGGTGGTAAAGTGAAGGCCTGTTATGAAAACATCTTTTAATAAACGAACACAAGTTTTTGATACTATCTAACACCAAGCACCACAAGAGAAAAATAAAGGTTCAAAAACTTTTAAGTTTCTGAACCTTTTCGGATGTTTAATTTTGAATACATGAAATCCGTCGTTAGTGGAAAAAATCATAGTGCACTCCTACCATTAAAAAATTATACTAAAGTCTTTTCATCATTTTTACTGTTTCTGTTTTGTAACCTATACTCTCGTAAAGTCTAAATGCTCTGGTATTTTGTGAGAATACATTAAGCCCAACTGCAGAATACCCATTTTCTGTTGCCCATTCTTCAGCTAAGGTCATCAATTTTTTTCCAAGTCCATTTCCTTCTGCGGATTCACTAACTATAATCCTAGAAATATAACCGTATTTTTCTCCGCTTATCCAGTCGACATCGGTTTCTAACTGAATAAAAGCAATAATGTGTCCAACTTGTTTTACGACCATAATAGTATTGGATTCATTTTCTAAATCTTTTTCCATCAAGCTAGCTTGTTTTGCTTTAAAGATTTCTTCAGGTACGCCGTCTGGGAGAGTGAAGTCTGAGAGTCTTGAAACTAGTTCTAGCAATACTTCTTTGTCAGTAGCCTTATTATATTTATCAAATTTCATGTTTATCTACCTCTAAATTATTCGTTTTGTTAAATTTATTATATCAATGAATTACACTGAAATGTAATATTATTGAATCTGCTAAACCCTGAGTTAGTCTACATAACATTCATTATAACAAGTAGCCCGCCAGACCAGCGTCTGACGGGCTTTCCCTTGTGAATTTTTGAAAGTTAACGGTTTTAAAATTTTGAAACGTGAACAAGTCGCTATTCCTCCCTCAAAAAAGTTTGTGAAATTTTTTAAGTAGTAAAGTGGAGTCTCGTTATAAAAAGAGGGACAGTTGTTAAAGCGAATTGCAACATATCAAATATTTTTAGGAGATATTTTAACTATGCCCTGTCCCTCCATACTAGTATATCATGAATCTAGTTACGCTTATGAATTCTTTGTTTTAACGAGTTCAAGTAGTCTAAATCGGTCGCACTGCTAATATAGTAACGTACCAAATTATATATAGTAGTAGAAGGCAGTACGGATAGGTAATAAGCTTCCTCAGAAATGGTAGGAATAAATTTTCGTGCCAGGGCTGTGCCAGCAATTTCTACTCAAAAGTTTGGTAATGACAGCTGCAATAGTATTCTTACTCTCATCTGGTAATAATAAAGTAACGTCCGATACGGACAAGCACTGTTCATTGCGCCAAAAAACCTGTACTACTTGTTTTTCTTTAATTGTAAGATGTTCCATGCTATCACTTTCTTTCCATATGTTAAGTTTTGTGCTAAAATAGAAGTAACAAAAGAGGACATACGT
>NZ_JBTXLV010000026.1:2500-3535 GCF_054871765.1 Enterococcus sp. LJL120 | reverse complement strand
GGGATAGATGATTGGGGTGAAGTCGTAACAAGGTAGCCGTATCGGAAGGTGCGGCTGGATCACCTCCTTTCTAAGGAAAAATTACGGAAATACACATGTCGTTTGTCTTTGTTCAGTTTTGAGAGGTTTACTCTTATATTTAAATAGTAACATCGGGGCCTTAGCTCAGCTGGGAGAGCGCCTGCTTTGCACGCAGGAGGTCAGCGGTTCGATCCCGCTAGGCTCCATTAACAACTTCGGTTGTTATCTTTTGTTCATTGAAAACTGAATACTGAAATCAAAAATAATCAAAACAAACCGAGAACACCGCGTTGAATGAGTTTTTAAATGAGTTCAATTGTTTTATCTGACTAACCTTCTATCGCTAGAAGAAGTGGTCAACACCAACCGTAAGGTTGTAAGGTTAAGTGAACAAGGGCGCACGGTGGATGCCTTGGCACTAGGAGCCGATGAAGGACGGGACTAACACCGATATGCTTTGGGGAGCTGTAAGTAAGCTATGATCCAGAGATTTCCGAATGGGGAAACCCAGCATCTTTTATAGGATGTTACTTTTCAGTGAATACATAGCTGATTAGAGGTAGACGCAGAGAACTGAAACATCTAAGTACCTGCAGGAAGAGAAAGAAAATTCGATTCCCTGAGTAGCGGCGAGCGAAACGGGAAAAGCCCAAACCAACAAGCTTGCTTGTTGGGGTTGTAGGACTCCAATATGGTAGTTCTTTCAGATAGTCGAATGACATGGGAAGGTCAATCAAAGAGGGTAAGAATCCCGTAGACGAAATTTGGAAGGCACCTAGGAGGATCCTGAGTACGGCGGAACACGAGGAATTCCGTCGGAATCCGGGAGGACCATCTCCCAAGGCTAAATACTCCCTAGTGACCGATAGTGAACCAGTACCGTGAGGGAAAGGTGAAAAGCACCCCGGAAGGGGAGTGAAATAGATCCTGAAACCGTGTGCCTACAACAAGTCAAAGCCCGTTAATGGGTGATGGCGTGCCTTTTGTAGAATGAACCGGCGAGTTACGATCCCA
>NZ_JBTXLV010000025.1:0-5498 GCF_054871765.1 Enterococcus sp. LJL120 | reverse complement strand
CTAGTATCTGACAGAAAAATGTATGGCTTGTTTTTCTGTCTACTAGCGTACAACCTGTAATATGCGTCTAAACTGCGTTCTAACGTCGGAGAGCCGACCGGAGCCACTATCACATGCCTTATGAGTTGGAAGTTGCTACACTTCATCTAAAACCCTCTTAAAACACGCCCTAAGAGCTTTGTTTTAGATTACTGACCTTTCGGTCCATGTTTCCACCCTAGCCGTTCAAATCGGTCGCTACCACCCTTCAGAACACAAGGGCATAAGGCTACCCTTGTTGTGTGTTCCTAGCATTCCTTATTGCAGCGGCGAATACGTAACCTTTCGTCTTATTTCCCATCTTCTAAGGGTCGGACAGTGGCACGTCCGCTTGTTCCAAACAAAAAAGGCACTCAATTAGCTTTAATTGAGTGCCTGTATAAATCAAGTCCTTGAATTCTGCTTCTAGATTTACTATAATTAGATACGAACTTCAATAAAGAAGTGGTACTATTAATAGTAAAAGCTAGAATGTTAGAAGTGGTTTTGATTGATACTTACTTATCAATTAAAGCTCTTAAATAAGGATTGGTAGTCCTTACTTAAGCTAACGTTCTATTTTTTTGCCTTTTTTCTGGCATTTATTCAGTTGGTTTACCTTTTTAGAGTACGCTTTTAAAACTCAAATTGCAATATTTTTTATGTTGATGATTCTAAAATTAAATCCGTTGCTTTTTCTTTATTATCAAAAAAGAGAATAATGTAAATAGCATACTCCATAAGAATAGTATAATAATTCCCGTTCTCCAAACATCGTTATAAGTATAAACTACTTCTCTTACTAAGAGCTTATCTGAAGCGTTAAAGTATGAAAATGGCAAAAAGTTCCACAAATAATATAATGGATTGGACTCTTGTGGTATGTAATCCTTAACAAAAATCAATGCGAAAACAATTATTGAGTTAATGAATAAATTACTAGTAAGAATTGAAACAAAGAAGCTTACTGAACATAAGAATAGAATTGACATGATGATTAAAAAGATGACATATAAAAGATGATTGCCTAAATTATTAATGGTAATATTGGTACTTTCACCTGATGTGATAACTGGATACTTCAAGGATCCTACCCCATATACTACGGTAATTAAAAATTTTCCGATAAGAGGAAATATAACTGCTAAAATACTTATAAATGCAAGAATTATATTCTCTGATAAAAACAAAGAAAAAAGTGATTTTGGTATTGAATTAAAGAAAGAACTCGTTCTATTTCTTTTATCATAAGTAGTGATAAAGATAATTACAACTCCACAAATGATAAAATAAAGTTGATAGTCTGATAACATAGCTTCAAGTTGATTGAACGCCGGGGCCTTAGTATCAAATTGATAGACTCTTTCTAGTCTATTGTCGACTAGATATTGTAGTTCAGATACTATTTTTTTTTGTTCTACGACATCTCCACTTAGCGTCCCCTTTTGAATACTTTCTAAATTTAATTCCTCAAATTCCAACTCCGCTTTCAGTTGACCATACCAATCATTTTTTGCTTCACTTTCAAAATATTTGTCTAACGCTTCATTAGACTTTTCCATCTCTGATACAATAGTTTGAGCTTGGGTATCTCCTTTCATAGATTCAATTGCATCCTCTTGGCTTTGATAATACATTCGAAGACTTTCGTCCTTACTTGACTCAAAATTTTCAGAATTATAATTGATTATAGTAGGCGTAATTGAAATTACTATAAGTAGTATAAAAAATATGAATATTGTCTTATCTGAGCAGATTTTTTTCAAATTAAAAGATAGTAATTTCATATTAAAACACCTCCTGAACCTACTGAATACACTTTGTTATATACATCGATTAAATCTTCTTCTCCAGAAACTCGTAAAGCCACTTGTTGTTCCTTTAAAAAAAGGACTTCATCACAAAAACCTGTCATATTATATAGATCATGAGAAGAAAATAGGATTGTTTTACCCTTTTCTTTTAATTTTTCAAAACATTTCTTAACTTGCGCTATATTGGATGGGTCTAAGCCGTTATATGGCTCATCCATTATCAATAACTGTGAATCACTAATAAGCTGCATACCAATTATAACTTGTTGTTTCATTCCCAATGATAGTTTCTTTAACTTAAAATTCATGTACTCTTTCATTCGTAACGTATCAATAATCTTATCTATTGAAATAGAACTTTCCCAAAAATCTTTAGTGTACTGTAAATGCTCAACTACTGTTAAGTTTCCATACAAAGAATCAGAATTTTCAACAAAAAATATCTGTTTAAGATAACTTTCTCTATTGCATATCGATATTCCATTTAACTCTATTCTACCTTCTGTAAGTGGGAGGTCTTTTGCAATCAACTTTAATAATGTTGTTTTCCCTGTTCCATTTGGCGCGACCAAGCCAACTATTTTTCCTTCTTCAATATTTAATGAACAATTTTTTAAAATTGTTTTTTCATATGAATAACTAACATTCTCAATTTTCAACATAATTTAATCATCCCTTTTATTCAAAAAGATCAGTACTGACAACACATAAAGTGCAGTACTGATCTTAAAAGTAATATACGTAAAGTTAAATTTTAAGTAAACCGCCAATTTTCTCTATAATAGTAAACATATTCTTTCTGCGCCCAATTTGGATTACGTACCGTTTTACTTATTAAGGTAGGTTCTAATCTTGTAGCAGTACGGACATTCACATATCTATATGTTTCATCATATGCCGCAGAAAAACCTCCTTTATAATACTTTATCTGCTTAAAAGTGTCTCTTACATATCCGACATATGCTCTCGTACTCGGTGTCGATACCTCATTACTTGTTGCTGTTGCAAAATTCGGTATTAATAATGCAAAAAAACATACCATCATAAATGCTAAACCAACCTTTTTCATAAAAATTTCCCCCTTCTCTTTCCCTCTTTTTTTATTTTATAAACATTTATATTGTACATCAATATTTATTTATTGTAAACGTTTACCAATTTTCGACAAATAGCATACATTTTGTAATTTAAGGCGCATGATTAATGTGGCAATTTTTGGTCTAAATCCTTAAAATTTAGTTATTAAATAACTTAGTAGACATAATGCCCATTAAACAAAGTAGCCCGCCAGACCAACGTCTAGCGGGCTTTTCCTTGTGAATTTTTTGAAGTCTAGCATTTCTCATTTTTCAAACGTTGCATTCGCAGCATTCTTCCAGCTCAACACTTAGTGAAATTTTCTTGATGGAAACTAAGACCCTTGTTATACTAATCGTATTAGAGTAACAATATTCGAAAGCGATACTTGTTCTGCCCTCAGCCGACGCTGTCTGCTTTCAAACAGGGCCGCTCGCCTGGGGCGAGGCGGCCTGTCTGCCAGCGGCAAGACAGGTTTCCCTACTTGAAACAGTTACAGCGACGTGCGTGTTCACGAAGGTGAACAGGGCAAAGTAGACGCTTTTGAGCACCGAGAGCAACAACCGTTGCTCTCGGTGGGACCCCCGTACTCTAACAGGGGGGTAGTAAATCGGTAAATTAGGCTCGAAACAGTAGTAAATCGTTGATATAATGCGCTATTTCTACTGTGCATCCTTTTGGAAAAAAATCCATATTTTGCACAGTAACTTTCATTTTCAAAATTAAAAACTTTTTTAGAAGATACTTGTTTTTCGAGTATCTTTTTTTGTTTCTTCTTTTGCATTAATTTGTGTGCTTAATTCTTCACTCGGAAACCCGTTAAACTGATAAGAACGCTTAGTTGTGGGTGCAAACCCGTAGCCTACTAGTATCCAGTTTAGAATAACAAAAAAACTCACTGCGGGGACAGTGAGCCGGGGTAGGAGTAAAAAATGAAAAAAAGTTTTATTTGGGTTTGTTTTATTGGGATAAGTTCATCCTACATTAAAAATATGATGGAAATTTGTTCTTTTTGTAGCAATCTCATGATTTTTCTTTTTCTTTGATTCTTGTTAACGCTCCTCTTAAACATAAAACTAAATGATTTTTTTAAATATGATGCTTAAGGAAAAATGTTCCTTTTAAAATTTCACAAACAAATATTGTAAGAGCATAAGGGAAACCTGATATCAATATTGATATAAACCGCAGAGCGGTTTGTTTTTAGCGCGATATCAATTTTTTTTCACATGCGGCAAATATGAGCTTATATGCCGAGCCACTTTTTAGGGTTTGCGGCAAAAAGTGCCATATTTGCCGGACCAAAACACTCTACAATTAAGCTCTCAAGTTACTTTTAGCTTCACTTTTTTCTATATCGGTTTATGGAACACTTAAATTATTTCCAAAACTGAAACCATTTTTTCGATAGTCCAGGTATTTCTTCTTTTGAAGCTTCCGATAGCTGTTGTTCCACTTCTTCCTTACTTTCTCTGCTCGATTCTTCTGTATACGTAACCAATAATTGAGATTGTAGCTGTTCGATTTGTTTGTTTGCTTGAAGAGTAAGTTGTTGTTGCTGGTCTAACAACTTCTTTAAGTCATCAACTTGCTTTGAATAATTTTCATTCTGCTTATCAGCAACTATTAATCTAGCGTTTAAAACGGAAACCAAATCGATAACCTGCTGGTTGTCGGGATTATCGATATCAGAAACTTTAAGTTTTTGTTCTTCTTGGTTTTTTTCTATAAACATTGATTTTATAATACTTTGACCAACTGAATCTATCAAAAATCGGTTTCCGTTTTTTGTAAAATGTTTTCGTTTGAAGTTTTCGTCTATTTTTTTATGAATAGCTGTTTTAGAAACACCTATTTCATCAGCAAGCTCTTTGATAGTTTTATATTTTTCCAAGGGAATCACTCCTTCGCAGTAAGTATACCGTATTTAGAAATCAGGAACGAATGTCACGGCAGTTTTCGTCTAAACTTGCGAGTAAAACGACGGTTTACAGTATGTAGTAGCTGCTAAGGCATTTTGGCGTACCGCCAACCTCTCCGAGGCCGTTCGCTAAGGCTCACTCTCGCCAGATCGTTGCTAAGGCAACTGGCTCACGCCTGTTCCGCTAAGGCTCCACAGGTTTTCCTTCTTTCTTTTTTTTTCAAAATCAAAAGAAAAAACACTAGACAAACGCTCTCCGAATTGCTAACAGAGGGGCTGTTGTACTGGTGTTGAGCATAGTTGTACCCTAGTATCTGACAGAAAAATGTATGGCTTGTTTTTCTGTCTACTAGCGTACAACCTGTAATATGCGTCTAAACTGCGTTCTAACGTCGGAGAGCCGACCGGAGCCACTATCACATGCCTTATGAGTTGGAAGTTGCTACACTTCATCTAAAACCCTCTTAAAACACGCCCTAAGAGCTTTGTTTTAGATTACTGACCTTTCGGTCCATGTTTCCACCCTAGCCGTTCAAATCGGTCGCTACCACCCTTCAGAACACAAGGGCATAAGGCTACCCTTGTTGTGTGTTCCTAGCATTCCTTATTGCAGCGGCGAATACGTAACCTTTCGTCTTATTTCCCATCTTCTAAGGGTCGGACAGTGG
>NZ_JBTXLV010000024.1:0-5536 GCF_054871765.1 Enterococcus sp. LJL120 | reverse complement strand
GTATCAATTACAGATTGTAATGTTGCAAGAGAAGCTAAAAACCTATAAATAGTGGGTGACACAAATTATGTGTTTTTAGCACAAATAATGTGTTCGTAATGTGTTAAGACTGTGTTAACCCTACACAGATCATGTGTTAAACCAATTGAAACTGGCACCATTGAAAACCCCCGCACTGCGGGGATAGGCATGATAATGGTGCCAGTTTTCTCTTATGCTCTTACAAAATACCAAGAGCGACAAAGCAAGTGCAACAAACAGCACTAAAAAGGTGAAGGATACAGAACCAAATAGAACACAGAAAGCTGTAAGAAAGGGGATAGAAAAATACAGGAAGTATGTAGATAAAGCATAAAAAGAAGGTCATATGAAGCGAGACAGGCCAACAGAAGGTATGACAACAAAATGAAAAGAAATGAGGTGATAGATACTGATGGAAGTTCTTACCGTGAGACGTTTACAAGATGGAACATTGGCTAGACTATCCTCGTTGGCCAGACAACAAGGTTTTGATAGTCGAGAAGATTTTTTACGTGACATTATCGAGCGAGTGGCATTTGAGGAGTTTCAGTTTGAAAGTGAGGTTCGCTATCAATTGCTCGTGTCACAGTACAATCCAAATGCAGGAATGGACAGTGGAACAAATTGGCCACGCTATCGCAACCTTGTTGTCCAGCCAGCCGAAGATAGAAAGCAGGGAGTAATATGAGTGAATACAAAAAGAAAAATTATTATGTGTCGGCGGAATTTGTGGATGATGTGAAAACGTTGGCTCGTGCTGAAAATTTGTCGGAAGGTCGCCTATTGGAGAAAATATTGAACTATTACAGCGGCAAAGAAGAAATGATGAAAAAATTTGATGATGTGAAATCCGAATTACAGATTCAAAAAAAATTGCTTGCTAAGCTTGAAGATTTTGCAGGTACGTCTCAAAAAATGTTAGCGGCTATTGCAGAACAAGAATGGAAACAAACTAAACACGCAGCTGTAATAAAAAGTATGAATGAGAAGAAAAGCCATACTAGATAGGTAGGTGAATAGAATGAAGCCGACTGCAGGCATAATTTTATCGACTGCATTTGTCATGCCGGCCGCACAAGCATTCTCCGATTATATTGGGTACATGGACAGGCCGGAAGCACAACGAAATGAACATTTCGACGAATACAATGCGTTCTCAAATCAAAACACTGGGTCAGCATTCAATACGATTGAGGGCGCTGGTGAATCTCAATTCTCTACGTACAATGACTACATGGGAAACCCTGAAAAAACGTCTTCCCTATTTACCCGCACATATGACACAGCTCCACCAGAAGTTGTGTCGTACATGAAGGAATATTTTCATGAGGCACAGATGAACGGGTCTCCGTTGTGGCAACATGTATTCTCCTTTAAAAATGAGTGGCTTGTAGATCACGGCATTATGTCAGCGGAAACCGGTGAAGTCAATCAATCTCGCTTACAAGAAGCTGCACGTTTAGCTGTCAATCAATTGGAAAAAAAAAGAACAATTGCACGGTGAATGGACTGGTGCTATTCATTACAACACGGATAACATTCACGTCCATATCGGGTATACGGAACGCACTTCTTCTCGGCCGCTGATTGAGGTAGTGAATGAGGAAAATCCAAGCTTTTATAACTTAGAACGCAAAGGAAAATTTCTCAAAAAAAATATCCGTGCAACTCGAGCAAAATTTATTAACGAGCTGTTAACGATGGACGATATGTTAATGCAAACGTCGGAACAGTTTAACAAAATGATAGAGAATGCCAAAGGCTATAGTGAAAATTTTGTAACGGATCAGTATGCTACTTTGTTTCAAAATTTATATGAAGCTATGCTAGAAAATCGCCGATTTTGGAAATATGGTTATGCTAAGGGGCAAAAATTCCAATATCAAGTGGACGCCATAACAAACCTCTATTTAAATACGGAACAATCAGCTGAGGTTGAAAAATTGCGGCAGTATCTAGCGCCAATTTCAAAAGAGTATGAAGCGGCATATGGAAATCCAAAAAATCAACCCACCTATGAAGACAATAAACTGTATGGAAAAGATGGGCTATATCACAAAATTGGTAATGTCGTTTTGAGTAAGTTATCAGAATATGACAAGACTATTCGTAGTCAAAATCGGACGAAAGGTGCTCGGTTGTCCGATTTTGATTTGGAATCATTAGCGATTGAGGAATCAATTGTTCCATCTGATTTACCGCCGTTGGATGACATCTATTTACCAGGGGACGAGCCAATTGCAAAACAAGACATTGATGACTATGAAAATCTATATTTTGATTCACTTTCTCAATCTATCTCTATTTTTATTTTAGAAGTTAGGAGGAAATCATGAAAAGCTATTCATTAAAAGAATTGTTTGAAAAAGTAAGTAGTGAAGGCTAAAAATTTGAAGTGCCGGGTACCAACTATACCGTAAAAAATCCTTATCACTTTGAAAAAGACCGTGTGTTTGGTAACTTAAATCATATTAAGAATTATGACTTTTTATTTATTGATAACGGACAAAAACGTGATGTCCTTGGCTTTTTTGATGATATGTTTACGCACCGTGATAATTATAGTCACTCAGGAATCGACATCAGTATGAACACTAGTCCAGAAAAGATAGTCATTCATTTTTTAGATGGAGAACTGAGTTTTGTCAATCAATCAAAAAAGAGTCAGAAAATGCAGCAAAAGACAGACTTTCATTTAGAAATGTGACTGGTCTAAATATTAAGGGGTTGCGTGAGCAAATGTAAAAAGACGAACTTTATAACGGTAAAGTAGTTAAAAACTAGGTGGTGTGTGCTACACTGCAAGAAACAATACTAAGGAGGGCGCAAACAATGATAAATAACGTTGTGTTAGTCGGACGATTAACCAAAGATGTGGACTTACGCTATACAGCAGGTGGTGTTGCCGTGGGTTCTTTTACGCTTGCAGTCAACCGTACCTTTACAGGTCAAGATGGGAAGCGAGAAGCAGACTTTATTCAGTGTGTGATTTGGCGAAAACCCGCTGAAACTTTGACAAATTATGCCAAGAAAGGTACGTTAATCGGCATTACTGGTCGGATTCAAACTCGTAACTATGAAAACCAACAAGGCCAACGTGTCTATGTGACAGAAGTGGTTGCAGATAATTTCCAATTGTTGGAATCAAGGTCTAGTGCGGAAAATAGACAAGGAAGTTCTCAAACAGCTTCAGCAAGTGAGCCGCCTATGCCAAAGTTTAGTCGTGACCAAGACCCTTTTTTAAATGATAGCAACCTTAATATTTCAGACGACGATTTGCCGTTCTAATTTTTACATGATAACGCCGCAAGCCTTGAAATTCTAAGGCTTGTTTCTTTATTTAGGAGCTGACGAGCTGTATTTATGATATACTAAACGGGTAGAAAAGTTATGACGGTGGCTATCTTTGAGAGGTGGTGGTGCTTATGAATGTAAGTGCTGAAATCTATGAAAGGAGAAGCCTTTTGTCTGCATTAGAGACAATTCAATTGTTATTGAGTTTTGGTATGTTTACCATTGCCTTGATAAAATTGATTGTGGACTTGCTTAAAAACGACAAAAAGAAATAGCCGTCTACTTTTGCAGGGTAACGGCTATTTCTAAAGTCATATAAAATACTTGCGACCGTCTTAAACGGTTCTACATGGAGGGCATATTCACGTATGTCCTCTTTTTATTACTACTATTTTAGCACAAAACTTAACATATGGAAAGAAAGTGATAGCATGGAACATCTTACAATCAAAGAAAAACAAGTAGTACAGGTTTTTTGGCGCAATGAACAGTGCTTGTCCGTATCGGACGTTACTTTATTATTACCAGATGAGAGTAAGAATACTATTGCAGCTGTCATTACCAAACTTTTGAGTAGGAATTGCTGGCACAGCCCTGGCACGAAAATTTATTCCTACCATTTCTGAGGAAGCTTATTACCTATCCGTACTGCCTTCTACTACTATATATAATTTGGTACGTCACCATATTAGCAGTGTGACCGATTTAGACTACTTGAACTCGTTAAAACAAAGAATTCATAAGCGTAACTAGATTCATGATATACTAGTATGGAGGGACAGGGCATAATTAAAATATCTCCTAAAAATATTTGATATGTTGCAATTCGCTTTAACAACTGTCCCTCTTTTTATAACAAGAATCCACTTTACTACTTAAAAAATTTCACAAACTTTTTTGAGGGAGGAATAGCGACTTGTTCACGTTTCAAAATTTTAAAACCGTTAACTTTCAAAAATTCACAAGGGAAAGCCCGTCAGACGCTGGTCTGGCGGGCTACTTTTTATAACGTAACTTATGTAAATTAAGAAGCTAGCTCTTTATGGGCTTGCTTCTTTTTATAAAGAGGATTATGTGAAATATATTTAGCAGCGACCATAGCTATGCTGACAAATACCCTATTTAAATTTGATCATCCTCCCATACATAATCAGAGTAAAATTTTTGAAAGATAGTTTCTCGATTAGTCTCATTTTGTTGAACAAAATTTCTGCTATAGATCTCCATTGAAAACTTAAACACTTTACTATTTGCTTCATTTTTGAAACGTATTAGTCTCTATGCTACACTTTTTGAAAAGGCTAAAAAGGTGGTCATTATGTCAGCGATTGTCAACTTTACACCAAATTATCAGGATAGCGAGCTCTTCAGCAAGATTTAACTCCCTAATGAACAAGTCCAGTTAGTAAATGATATCAATAAGCTTAAAGAGATGTAGAGAAGGGTCACTCTTGAAGAACGAAAGAGACAAAAAAAGACCTAATAGTTCAACAAAAAAAGAAATAGTATTAATACAAAAAAGCAATCTGTCTTTTTTAAAACAGATTGCTTTTTTGTATTAGTAAGGATTTCAACCGCACCGTATAGTTAAAATGACAAGAAAAAAATTTAATTTTAACTTTACAAATATATCTTGTTTTAGTTAAGTAAAAGAAACAAAATGTAACGCCAATATGACAGCGTTTTTGATTATATTTTGACGGCGATTGACGGCTTATTCGAAAAGATGACTACCATAATGATAGCGTTATCATTACGTTGGTTATCAGCTTGATTTCTTATTAAGGAATTTTTTAAGAAATATAAGTAGCTACTTTTTCTATTGTCTGTAAGCGTTGATCCATTAGAACATCTGAATACACATCTAATGTTAGTTGGCTAGATTTGTGTCCGAGTAATGCGCTAACTGTTGGAATATCTGAGAGTGCCTCAAGGCAACGCGTCGCAAAAGTGTGCCGTAACTGATGGAAATGGATATGCGTAAGACCTACCTTTTTTCTTGTTTTATGAAAATAATTTGTAAGTAGTCTTGGTTCACAAGGACCATCATTGTTCGTAAATACCCATCTGGATAGTTCACCATCTTGTCTATATTGTTTCAATTTCTCCCTTAGAAAAGGGGTCATAGGGATTACGCGAATTGAATTTTTAGTTTTCGCCCCATCAATGTGTATGTAAGTTTTAGCTGGTGTTTTCTTTTGATTTAGTATGCGTTGACAGG
>NZ_JBTXLV010000023.1:0-6365 GCF_054871765.1 Enterococcus sp. LJL120 | reverse complement strand
AAAATCATCGTTGGTAAGAAACCAAAATCTGAGTTGATGCAGCAATCAATGATTTGTCTTTCAGAGAGAGTGTCCCCTTCAGGTACATCGATGTCGATTAAAAACGTGTTGATTTGTTTCAAATTGTCTTCAGAATGGCCTTTGACAATGCTTTTTTCTTTGTCAGCATAGGTTCCAAAACTATAGACGTTCGGTGTCCAATGCGTAAAGCCATCCAAGTTATCTAAAATGGCTTCTTCTGAAGTCAAGATAACCCCACGGCCGGCGGCCATTTTCTCTTTTGACCGGAAACCGAATATAGCACCTTTTTTTCCATCCGGTTTGTAGTCAATCGGTTTGATCTTGCTGTTTTTGTATTTGTATTGTCGAATGCCTTGCTTTAAAAACAAAGAATACACTTCTTGGATTTGCATAGGAACATCGCCTTTCGTTTTTGAGTACAAAAAAGAGGACACCAAATAACACAGTGTCCTCAACTTTAAAAAAAGCTTAAAATCATGTCGAATCTAAATGAGTTCGCACTCAAATAAGCCTTTTCGTATTGAATTTTTTTTCAAAATTTGATAAAATAAGTCCAACGACAGATTTAATTTATCAACAAAGAAAAGACACTTGTTTGACAAAACAAAGTTATGAATTGGCGTTCATAGTTTTGCTTGTCTTTTTTTTTGAATTTTTTTTAATATAACATTTATAAAAACTATACTCAAGCTCAAAAACATTTAAGGTATAAGTTATACCTATATTAATACGGTATAACTTATACCTTAAATACTAATTAACTTATACCTTATACTTTAAATAAAACGACGCTTGGAAACATTAGTACTTCACTAGTAATTCACTAATCCTTTGCTTACAAGGTCTCTAAATACAATTTTTTTCATAAGTATAAGTTATACCTTAATTTTTAAAGTATAACTTATACTTTTTATACCAATATATACGGTATAACTTATACTTTATATTTGGAAAAGTTTTTAAAAATTTATTTTTTCAAGTCTTCAAAATCCTGGTTGATTTGTTCTCTCAAAATCTTTTGTTTCGTTGCTGGTAGTTGTGACTCAATATAGCTTTCTGCTAACTGATCTACAACACTATTAAAACTTATTCTACTTGTTGTCTCACTGAACTCTGACATGTACCCTTTTAAGTTGTTTAATTTTACGTTTAAAGCAGGGGATATCTTTGTAGGAAATGTAACCTTAAGCCTTTCATCAGTTATTACTTTTGGTCTCCCACGATTCCCATTGGTACCTTGCATGTTAGCTTGACCTGTATCATTTTTGCTATCAAGTATCAAACTATTAAAGCCATCATTTCCAAATTCATTTTCTCCGCTTAAAAGTGGTTCGTAATGGCCGTCATAATCACCTGTTGTATCAAATGCTGTTCTGTTTTTTGATTCTTTTGTCAACTAAACCACTCCTTTACATTCTCACTCTAGCTTCCAAAAATTTTCTTCTGGCTTCCATCTCATTCAGTATTTGAATGAATACGTTATGTGCTTGATAATCCCATTGGTCATAATTTCCATTTTTATACTTTTTAATATATATTCCTTCACGAGAATAGCGTTTCAATCTCTTCTGAAATCTTACTATGTTGCTGAAAACATTATCCCCATAAAGGGCTTTAGCCTCCTTTAAAATATCTTCATCTAGAACATCATCAGGGTCAATCATACAAGCAACAATACCGATAATCTGCAACTTGATTCCAAACGTCTTAACCATATACTGTTGGTAGCCTACATACTTTTTCACCCCATCAAATGATTCATCCGTTGTCTGGAAAGCAATGATTGTATAATCTGACGCCGCCATTGCATTGTCAGTATATTCACTTATTGTTGGCGGTACATCGATAAAAATATCATCGTAGATTTCTTTTAAAGGAGCTAATAACTTGGCAAGCACTTGAATTTTTTCTTTTTCATCATCAAATGAGTTGACATATTTTGAAAAGGCTCTAAAACGAGTATCACAAGCAACTAAATCCAAATTACCATCAATATTTACTACACAAGACAAAATATCATTTGATTGGAGTGCATCAGTTATTGTAGATTTTATTTCTCTCACATTACCAGTTTTTGCCATTATTTTTGTTGCATTCGCCTGCGGATCAATATCTACTAAACAAGTCTTTCGATTTTTAAACTTTGCATTATCATATGCTAATTGCGTGGCTGATTTTGTTTTGCCGACACCACCTTTGAAATTACCTACAGTATAAGTAGTTGCTGCCATAATACCCCTCCTATTTCTTTTTGCAATTAAAGCATAAGTTAAATACTGTCCAAAGTCAACGATTAAAGTATATTTTAATTCCGGACAAAAACACTTATTTCATAAGGCTTTATTAGGTATAAGTTATACTTTAATATTAAACATATACCTTAAATAGTAATCTTCTGTTTAAAGTATTGAACGCTTATACATTCATGTGTGACAAGCATCAACTACTAAATACTAATTATGGTATAACTTATACCTTATATAATTTAGGCATAACATATACTTTAATTACTGGTAATATGGCCTAACAATTGTTTTTGCCATAAGAAATAAATTCCTGAAATGTAATCCCTTCAAACGCCAGCAAGACCTCAAAAGTTTTCTTGTCATATGCGATTTGACTTTCTCCAGTTTCCGGATTTATAACGTCAACTGAGCTGTTTCGTTTTATCATTTCATAAACATCGGTAGTTAAAGTCAAAGACGTTCCTCCTTAAGTAATATGTTTTATCCTTTAAAGATTTCAATGTGTCTGATTTGTCCAGATGGAATAGGGGGCTTTCCAATAAAAATATTCAAGTCATCAGAACCAATTATCTTGCCAATAACATCCTCTTGAAACTGGTTCGCTTCATTTCGTTCATTCATTTGCACTGACACGTATAAATCTTTCAAATAAGCCAACTCTATAATTTCATTTATCTCAATTTCTTCTGATTGAGGTTTCACTTCAATTGCTTTTCGTCGTGCGCCCAGGTCTTCAGAAGGGGCAGCCGTATGATCGGATAGGTAAAATCCTAAATACTTCAGCAAGCCTCTATCATCATACGTTCTGAAAAATTCTGTTGCTAAACCGTCATCAATACTCATTATTTGCACCTCCTTGATGTAATCTGGCATTCCCTCCAGCGTGACCACCAACTAGAGAAGCCCTGTCAATTGCTGTTCCTGCTTCCAGTAGCGAGCTTGTATTGACGAGGGAAGGGAAGCCGAAACGTTCTCTAACAGAATCAACGATTGTATCTAATTCATATGCAGTAAGCTGTTGTTCTGGTTCTTCAAATAACGAAAATTGAAAGGCTCCAGCGTCCACTAAAGAGCTATACGTGACAGATATGTTCCTGATAAAGCAACCATCGACGTAAAACTCTTTGAAAAGGCACAGAACTTGAGAAACTAGTGGTTTAGACTGTTTGGTTGGCTCAATTTTCCGTTGATGTGAGAAGCCGCCTTCAGGTCAATTTCGGGAATACCCAATCCCTAAATGGACACACTTTGTTTGAACATTGTGTTTTCGCAAGCGACTAGCTACTTGTTCGGCTAACTCTCGTAAAACTACCAACGTTTCCCTGTCCGTGTAATCACGGGGTAAAACCTGACTATTTCCATAGCTTTTCGCCTTATTTAGTGTTGGTAGAGGCTGTTTGAAGCTTGTCCGGTCAATGCCCCATGCATGGGCATATAATTGTTCGCCTAACATACCTAAACTTTGTTTTAAAAAGTAAGGATTATAAGCTGCCAGGTCTCCCATTGAGTAAATACCACGGTCATTCAATCGCTTTTCATAACCTCGACCAATTCCCCAAAATTCAGAAAGGGGGAGATTGGCCACAATTTTTTTGGAACGTCCTCATAACGCCACTCAGCAAACATATCGGGCGTATGTTTTGCCTCAATATCCATTCCGATTTTTGCAAGCAATACCGATAGGTAAACCTTTGAAGTTATCGCCAGTTTTTCCCCCAGTCCACACCGTACGTGAGACTTTCACCTCATACGGCGTTCCATCATTTTAGTACATTTCATCATTTTTCTTCAATCCTTTGTGCTGTTTCACCTAATTATCCTTACTGGATACAATTATCTAATTAAGAAATATTTTTTTGTTTCCTACTATCTCTCGTAACTTGTTTAGTTTCTCAAGCTGTTCCCTATTAGGGTTGATTATGTTCATGTATTTTCTAATTGTCTCTTTCTTTGTTGCGTGAATAAAACGGTGGGGGAGAGAGCCTAATAATACGAGATTGCTGTAAGAGTCATCTTTAGTAAGACGATAGGGTATTTTATGGTGACAGTGCATATCATGAATATCTAATTCTTGACCCATGATACCGCACAATCCTTTTTGAGCTATAAACAATGAGATTCTGTTATTATTCAGTTCGGTTGTTCCTCTAGTACCTTTGATTGGTAGATTGCGTAGAATAACTAATTTAAGTTTTGACGCACTACTTTGTTCAGTATGCATTTCTTTTCTGCCAGCTTCTGTATATTTACAAATGCTTCTTTTCTTGAACAATGCATTCTTAGTTTTTATTAGTCCAATAGGTAGTAGTGATTGTCTCTGTAAATATCGCATCATTGGTGAACGGGCATAAGGAGTAATCCCTTTATCCTTTCCCATGTATTTACCTTTTTTAGTTAGTCCGTTCCTACTCAATCAATTTTTCATCAGGAGAAGACACCTATAATGAACTTTTTTTAAGTCAATGGATATGCACGTCGCTATTTTATAGTATTGGTGAATTCCAATGACCTTACTGTTGTATCTTCTGATTTCCCCAATTGTTTTTTGGCTGTTAGGATTTCTTTGGATTCTCTTGATCTGTTCTTTTAATTGATACTCTATAACTTTCAACGCCTTGGGTGAGATATGCGAGCGCATAATGTTCCTGTTTCTACCCCGCATCTTTTTTATTGTGAAACCCAGAAATTCACTATCTTGTTTTTTGAGTTTAGTAACTTTCGATTTTTCTTCTGAGATAGGAAGTTTCAATCGTGTTGTTAGCCACTTTTTTGTTGCGTAAAATATTTTCCACGCTGTTTTTTGGTTTACACAGAACAACTTGAAATCATCCGCATATCGTACCAAGTAGGATTCCTTCAGCTTGGTTGAGCTTCTTAGCTTTCTGTAGTGATGTCCCATGTTTTCCTGATCCATTTAGGTTATGTTTATTCTGGATCTCTTCACAGTGTCGATTTTCCCACTGATTTGTTGCCCACCAATCAAACTCATTTAGATTGACGTTTGCTAGTAGGGTGTAAAAGGCCAAAAAAAGATGTAGGTTTTAGGCCAATGAAAAGCAGATTAGATGTAGGTACGTTTAATAACACTATATTAGGTATAACTTTACTTGGAACTAAGGTGTGATAGCCTTTGACTGAGCCGCATCCTTTCCGCTCAGGATTTCTAAAGGCGTACATCACACCTTTAGAAGGTTTCTAGTCAAGTTAGACCAGATTCTATAATGAAATTTGGATTAAATAGACAATTATTAATGGCCAAAAACCTACATTTTCAATGCCTTTTTTCCTACATTTTATTGTGGCCCTTTACATTATTATTTCTGATTTCTGTAACTGTCAATGGTTTGTTCTTATAAAAGTAATAGGCACTTCCAGGGATTTCTAATAACCGACACAACAAAGAAACAGTGTAATCCTTACACCATTTTTCAATAAATTGAACAAGCGAATTTAGGTTTTCCGAGAGAATATGGCTGCGGCTTTTTTTAAGGTTTCAAGTTCCTCTTTCAAACGAGCATTTTCTTTTCTCAGTTCAGCCACTTCTTTTCCAGTCAGTCCTGTGGACTGATCAGGTAAATATAAATTCTTCCATTTGTAAATCGTTACTTCAGATAAGCCATATTCTTTCGCCAACCTCGAACAGAACGTCCAGTTTGATTCAGTTCAACAATCATCTGTTTAAAATTTTCTTCATATCGGGTCATAAAAATTGATCCTCTCGTAGATAAGTTTAATTTATTCTTGTCTCTATGAAAAGCTGTCTAAGATTTGATACTAACACCAATTTTACTTTCCATGTATTCTTTGGACAATTTTTGGTTAATCTTTTTATTATCAAATATTATATTCCCATGGGTCACACTGTCCAAACCCACAACAGCACGTCCTATAGTTGTTTTACCTGAGCCTGATTCACCCACTAAAGAAAATGTTTCACCTTTATTAATTTCTCCGCGAGTAATCTATATAAAATTGCAAAATTTATATAAACTAAATAAAAAGAGCCCTACTTTAGGATAAAATCCCAAAACAGGTTCTCTTTTCAATTTATATTGTTAAATGGTTCTATTTCGTCTGAAACTCTATAGCCTTTTTTCC
>NZ_JBTXLV010000022.1:0-8499 GCF_054871765.1 Enterococcus sp. LJL120 | reverse complement strand
AATGCTATTGAGAATAACAAATATGATCCAACCCTTTCTTTAGCTTTTAACTTAGCTAAAGAACTAGGAGTTACTGTAGATGAATTATTTCAAAGTGGTAATTAGTTTGATTAACTTGTTATAACGTAACTTATGTAAAGTAAAAGCCAGTTCATAAAGAGCTGGCTTCTTTTTCTCATCGTATTACGTCTACTCGTCATCGGGACTTCTAGACATTTTTATAACTATAATAAGTGGAATTAGCAGTTATAGTTTCTGTACGTATATAGTTGCCAGAGTATTTATCATAAACTCTCCAATTAGATTTAATAACACTTGTGTTTTTGTACTGTTTTATTTGTTTTGATACTGAAGTAGTCGATCCGATTGTAAAGGTACCAAGCTTTGTTGCAGCACTCCAAGAGAATGTGATTCCTGTCGAAACTGTTAAAGTTTTGACATATGATGTCTTTTTATTTGACTCACTGTGGCTAACATATTTATAAAGGTATCCCCCCATCCTTGGAGTAGGTCCGCTAGTATCGACAGTAGAATTTTCCACTCGAGTTCCAACTAAATCTTCCTCTATAAATGAATAGCTAGCTTCTTCTTTGTTAACAGAAGCTATTTCATTCGTAGCTAAAGTTTTGATAGGGCTGATAAATATTATAGCTCCAACAAACAACATAAATAATAAACTCTTCTTTTTCATGATGCTCCCCCTTACATTATAATAAAATTGAAAAAACATAAAAAGATGGTTAATATATATATATATTGTAGCAATAATACCATTTTTTGAAAATGCTTTCAACTAGAACAGGAGCTGATCACATGAATTTTACACTTAAATCAAAAAAAATATCGTTTACTATCTTTTGGCTTCTTTCATTCGCTTTTTTTAATTTACCTGGAAGTATACGCTATATCAATTTAGAGACTCTAAAAATAATTTTCCTAATATTAGGTATTATCTGGTTTAGAAAAGATCTTTTTAAAAAAAAGTTTTTAAAAAATCAGAAATCTATTTTATTTCATTCGTTCTTAATAGCATTTTGCTTTGTTCTCTTAGTAACAGTTTATTTATTTCTTGTGTTTAATAATGTGGAATTTTATGACCCTAACATAAAGTTCAAAATCTATTTTTTATTGAATTACATATTCTTATCTCCATTATTTGAAGAGTTTGTTTACAGATATATTTTGATTTATTTATATCCAACAAAGATTTTTTTCACACAATTAACAGTTGTAATTTCCTCGTTATTATTCGCATATGCCCATCGATTTGCTCTAGTAGGAAATATTCTTTTGCTTTTGCCTCTTTTTTTATTAGGTCTTGTTTTAGGGTTTTTATACGCAAAAAAAAGAAATCTTCTTTACCCAATATATACACATATATTTTATAATTCACTAGTCATTTTGATTTCAGTTATGAACTCTTAGTAAAACGTGTTTAGTCGAGTAGTGTGAGATAAAAAGCAGGTGAATTGAATCTTGATTTTAAGCAAATTTTCCGTAAAATTAAACTTAACTAAGCACTCTCCCATAGTGCTAACTCACAGATACACTCAACTGGCGGAAAACGGTTGAGGTTCAATATTCTAGCCAGTCATTCGCTTGACTGGTTTTTTTCTGTCCTCAATCATAAATATTCCGCCTATGGCCTACCTGAATAGCTGTAATCACCAATCTATCATCTTCAATCTCAACAATTGCCCGATAGTTTCCAATAAGATACCGCCAGAACGCTCCTAAATCGCCTGTAAGAGCTTTTCCATTCTGTCTAGGGTTATTTGTACCGTCTACATTCTTGTAAAGCCAGCGGACAATTAAAGCTGCTTGGTGCTTATCCATTTTTCTCAATTGTTTTTGAACGTCTTTGCTGAATTCTAACCGGTAGACCATTAAACGCCACCAAACTCTTTTAACATCTCGGTCATGCTAACTGTTTCTTTACCGCCTTCTACCCATAATTTATGCGCGATATCCGCAGTTTGTTTGTCGTACTCGTCTTCTAATTGCGCCATAGAATAAGTTTTCATCAACTCCGATAAGGTAATGCCGTAAAATTCCGCCATATGGTCTAGCCATTCTTTTTCTTGATCGCTGACACGAATTGTAATCATCGCCATGCTGTTCAGCTCCTTTGTATGTCATTGTAATACAAAGAGAATAAAGAGTAAAATTGTCTATAGTTCTTTTTATATCTTTTTAATATTTTTTTTAAACCTTTTTTAGGTGTGCTGTATCGCTTGGCGCTGTAAGATTAGAGGTGTAGTACAAGGGTCTTTTTGTCTGACTATGAAGGTCTTTTTGTCTGACTATGAAGGTCTTTTTGTCTGACTATGAAGGTCTTTTTGTCTGACTATGAAGGTCTTTTCGTCTGAGTACAAGGGGCTTTATGTTAGATAAGACCTTGACTGATTAAGGATAATTTAGTTAGATTAAATTAAAAAAAGGTGGGTCTCTGATGAATGATTTGACAGTTAAATATAAAAACGAGTTGAATACTATCCCATTGAAAAAATTTAACTCTGTTGAGATGAACCTATTCTTTGCTATTTGTGCGAAAATGAAAAATCAAAGTCAGAGTAAGGTTAGATTTTCTTTTGATAGCTTGAAAGAATTAAGCGAGTATAAACCTACGGCAATAAAACGTTTTGTTAAGGACTTAGAAAACATTTACGATAAAATGCTTCACCTAACATACAGAGAAGCAGATAACTACGGAACTATTTACAAATTTGTATTGTTTACTGGTTTCCAAATAAATCCAATACACCAATTTGTTGAAATATCTATCAATCCAGAATTAGATTACATCTTAAATAATCTGAGTAATGAATTTACACAATTTGAATTATTAGAGTTTACGGAATTAAATTCTAGCTATTCCAAGTCTATGTATCGACTTTTGAAACAATTCAAAACAACTGGCTATTATACGGTTAAGATTAGTGAGTTTCGAGAGTTGCTAGATATTCCAGATAGCTACAAAATGTCAGATATTGATAAGAAAGTTCTTCGACCAATTCAAAAAGAGTTATCCCAGTATTTTGAACCATTCGAGATTACAAAAATCAAAGCAAAAAAAGGCAATCGAATTGATCGCCTAGAATTTCGTTTCCGTGAAAAGCTGCATGATGATGTTTTGCCTAAAGTAACTTTGCATAATTGGTTAAAAGAATAGGGAGTAAGTAGGGCAAGCTACGGTTTTGTGCGCACAAAACCGTAGCTTGGTAGGATGTCCTACAACCCTTAAATGTCGATAAGCTCGATTGTGAATTCTTAATTTGCAATCAAGCTTTTTTTATTTCCAAAATTGAAACCATTTACGCTTTTTAGAGCTGTCAGTTACGTTCTCAGAAGTTTTAGGTTCTTCGGGAGTATTTATATCTGTATCTTCCTGAAAATCGTCAGGGGCTACAATAAGCCCCTCTAATTCGCTGATACGCTCTTTCAGTTCTTTAACTTGATTTTTATCTTGTAAAGATAGCTGCTGTTGCTGGTCTAATAATTTATGGAGTTGTTTAATCTGCTCGTCTTTTTCTGCAAGCTGTAACTGTTGATTTTTAACTTGGTCTTTTAGCAAATTTGTAGTCACATCTACCGTTTCAGCCGTTTCTGAATCGCTTGAAACGGTTCTGCTAGAAAATCCTTTTAAAATAAGGTTTTTAGTCGTTTCATCATACATTTTAGCGTTTCGTTTCATTAACGTTTCGTGAAACGAATTTTCAGTAATATATCGGTACATCGTAACCTTGGAAACTCCTGCTATATCAGCTATCTGACGTATTGTATAAAGCGTTTCAGCCATTTCATAAACTCCGTTTCATGGTGATACGCTTGATAATACTTCAATTTCCAATATAAAAAAAGAGAACACTAGTTTTCAGTGTTCCCCATTTTTTAATTCTTTCCTGATTCGATACACCAGATTTCGACTGACCCCATACTTTTTAACGATACTCATAATCGGCTCGCCAGCATTTAAATCTTGTACTATCCCAAAATAAAGCACTCGTTTTTTGTGATCTTTAGCGGTTGCTGAATATTCCAACGGTTTGCCCTTGTACACGCCTTTGGACTTGGCGACAGCTATTCCTTCCTTTTGGCGCTCTAACATCTTATTACGCTCGTTCTCGGCCACATAGGATAATAGATTAATCACCATATCTTTAAATAAATATACCATACTCTCATCTTGAATTTCAGCGTTTAAAAAGGGCATATCCAACACAACTAAGTTTATTTGGCGAGTGCTTAAATCTCGGACAACGTTTGTAATATTGTTGTAGTTGCGCACTAGTCGGTCTAATAAAGCGACTACAAGCGTATCTTTCTTACGGAGAAAGGCTAAACAATCTTGAAAGATACGTCTGCCTTTGGTGGTCTTACTTGATACTTTCTCAGTGAATATTTCTTCGCAGCCATAGGTTTTTAAACTCTCAATTTGACGGTCAAGATTTTGTTTTTGAGTAGAAAATCGTGCATACCCAACAATCATTAAACATCCCCCTTTTCATAAAAAATCAAAAAGAACACCCTTAGAGTACTTTTTGCTGTTGTTGTCAAGGGATTTTCAGGCCATCTCAAGGTGTACTTTTAGGAGGTGCCCTTAGAGTACAATACTTTTGGGAGTTAGAAATTTTAGGAAAAATAGCATAAGGGAAACCTGGCATCACTATTGTTATATACCAGCAGTGCAGGGGTTTTCTATGGAGTCAGATTAGGAGTATATGGTGCCATCAATGCACCCAGGGAACACATCAATAGTGCCCGTGAATCACTAAGAATTTATAGGATTTGGTATGGATATCAAACATTTTTTCTCTAGTTAAGCAAAGTGATTCTTCAAGCTAACAAATTTTTGTATAGTAATTTTGTTCACTTAGTTAAGATTTTAACCACTTTTCTAGTATATCTGCTGAAGAGTACATCGCCCTTCAGTCTAATAAAATTTTACTGGGTTTTGAGAAGGAAGAATGCTGCGCATGCAACGGTTCAAAATTAAGTAGGAGAATATAAGCAGAAGAATTAGGGGACAGGCTTCACTTTAAAAAAATTATTTTTTTAAGTTTAAATGTGATTTATGTTAAATTATAATTGACGTATTTTAGAAGAAATGTAAAATGATAATATAGTAATGATTAGAGGAATATACATGGAATATAGAGTGTTATTTTTAACTAAAAATGAACAGTTAGATAAACCGCTAGGAAATATGTTCTTATCATTAGGGAATGAAATTTTTTATTCAGTTAGCTTAGTGACGGATGCGCTAAAAACGAATGTAGATCTTTCTTTGTTTCACATTATTGTATTAAGTGAGACGCTGACTAATCACGAGTGCTTATCGTTGTCGAAAAAAATAAGAAACTCTACCAACATGATTTTTCGAGTAGCTCAAATGGAAGAAGATACTGAAATTGAAGCCAATTTCTTAAACCCAGCTATTTCTTTGGTTGACTTACGAGAGTTTCTTTCCGAACAATCTGGTCTAATATCTGAAGGCGCACATACCAATCTATCACCTAAAACGTTTTTATTTAAATCGCTGGAGTTTAAATCTTCGTTGTCTAAAACCGAGAGGAAGTTACTTACTGAATTAGAAAAACACCCCAATACTTATATCACAAGAGAGCAATTAGCTCTTCGAGTATGGGGATCTGTTGGGATGGAGGACACTAAGATAGAATCCCGAATGGCACAGTTATCCCAACTTGTACGTAGAATTCAAGAAAAATGGACGAAACAAAAACTAGAACCAGAAGAATTGATTCAAATTAAATGGAAAAAAGGCTATAAATTAGTCCAACCAATTCCGGAAAAATAAAGATTAGATTAAACGAAAAGAGCCACCAAGCTAGCTGCTTAGTGGCTCTTTTTTGTTGTCATGATAAGTTCTTTACTTATGGAAAAATTTTCTTCTTTTGAATGTTAAAAGACCCGCAACGCCCAAAAGTGAGATTCCCACTATCAGAGTAAACCAAGAATCAGCCTCTCCTGTTTGAGGTAAGGATCTTGTGGTACTTGTTGTCGTGCCTCCTGTAATAGGAAGTCGTTGTTGTTCCTCCCCCGCCTGTAGAAGGCAAAGTTTTTTTGTGTATACAACAGTAATTGATACTATTGGCAGTCGTTCCCGTTACATTTTCTACGGTGTCAGCTGCCTCTTTTTCAGCAGTAAATCCAGTAGTCGTTGGAGTTATTATTGAATCAAATGTTGTCCCACCAACTGTAGTCCAAGCACCATACGTAGTTGAGCCATCTGTGTAGAGATACTGAACTGTTTGAGTGACATTTTGAGTTTCGTTTATAGTCGTTGCCCCATGCTTCAAAATCTAATATCGGTAGTGAGATATTAGATTTTGAAGCATGTTAGAAAACAAAAATCTTGAACTTGAAAGAAAGCAAAAATTGTTAGGCCAGCAACAACAACTCACCCTTGGGCCAACAAGCAAATTGAACAACTCCAGTCTCATTTATTAGTTACATATGCAGAAGAATCGGGTCACGAAAGTAAGGAAGAAGAGGAACAATTACAAACGGAATCTTCAATCGTAAAGATGCATGGATTGTCAAAAAATGGTTTCAGTTTTGGAAATGAAATTGACTGTTCATTAACTAACTTAGAACTATTTTTTTTGGAAAATGGTTCGATTTGGGTTTGCTTTTTTTTGAAGGAGATCGAACAATCCATACAACTTAAGTGGAGCACTTGACGAACAAAATGCAACCGTGTTTAGTTGCGTAGTGTAAGAGAAAAAAGTAGGGAAACTGACCTTCGCTTTTTTTAGTTAAGCTCGTTTCAAAAACATCACAAAAAAATAGGGTGCGGCAGATAAGCCCGTATTTGCCGCATGTGAAAAAAAACTGATATCACTCTAAAACCAAACCGCTCTGCGGTTTATATCAAATTTGATATCAGGTTTCCCTTATGCTCTTACAGGATTTCTTTGTGAAATATGACAAAAGTGTGAATTTTTAAATTTGGTTAGTTTGTTAGGAGGAGGAAAAAGGCACAACTAAGGGACTAATAATCTGAAATTCATCATGTAAACTTTTAAAATTAGTGACGGGATTTAGAAGTCTCTACCAGTAAACTATAGGGATAGTTGAGGAAACTTTTAGGTGAGAGAGGAACTTATAATTTTTGATAATTTGGTGACAAAAAAATGGTCTCTACTTGAAAAGTAAAGACCATTTTTTGTGTAGCTACGACGCTTTTGGAGTGGCTTAAAGTCCTCTTAGGAGAGAGAGAAACAAGATAGAAAAAAAGAAGGGCTAACGGACAAGATTCAATGTGTTTCAAGGAGTAATTCTTTTGTACTTTATATAAAATTTGTTAGCCCTTCCAGAAACTGTAAGGAGTGTCTCACGTTCCCACGCCTTTCCTCTTTTTGTGTAACCAACTTCACTTACACGCCTCGCATTGAGCGTGCCAACTAGCTTCATTCTTTTAGAAAATACACTACTCTAAATTTTCGAAATTCTAATTGTGGGAATCATTGGTTCCTTACTCTATTAGTATACAGTCAAATGGAAAAGTCAGCAATAGAAAGCGCTTCATTATTTTGCGAGACATGGTATACTAAGGAGAAAGAGCAGGCTTATAAGGTAACCTCCAATAGTAGCGCTCTTGATTAAACTTCCCTTATGATGGGCCTGCTCTAAAAAATAAGGAGTGAGAAGTATGTTTAACAGAAAAACGTTATGGATTGGCTCACTTTTGCTAGGTATTCTTGGATTCAGCCCATTTCTCCTATCGCTTGTCAATAAAGGAGATAAGGACGGTAATCTGACACTCAATCCAAAGTATTATGCGAGTGCCGATGAGGAGCTATTTTTAACGAAAAACAAGACTAAAGCTATCAGCAGTAGGAAGCACGAAAAAAATGCTACTTATTAGGAAGTGGACTGTATTTCAGTCATTTCATATTTTCAAAAAAAATTGAAAATGCCCGGTTTATAAGTAGTTGGGAAAGAAATTTGCTTGCTGTAAAAGTACAAAGTAGTCTTTTTAGATCTAAAAGGGTTTAATAAATGTACTTAATGATTAAATTTTATTTTCCTCTTGACTAAGTTGTATCTAGCCAATCTTTTTGATTGGCTTTTTTTTATGACAAAGCAAACTACTTAAATAATTCTGTGACTTGTTGTAAACTATTTCTGACAACATAGGTAATATTTTACCACATTGTTTCTTTCTTTCTGCTGAGGTATAAGATAAGCCTCAGCAGTTTTTTTATAACGAGTCTGATTATCACGATAAAGAAAATTTCACTAACTTTTTAGAGGGTAAAATAGCGTTAAATCAACGTTTGAAAAATGAAAAATGCTAGACTTCAAAAAATTCACAAGAAAAAGCCCGTCAGACGTTGATCTGGCGGGCTACTTTGGATAATCGACATTATGTGAACTAGGGAGTTAAATAACTTTCAAATCTTCTTTTTCGTACCTATTATGTCCTGGGAGTCCTTTTTTATAATTCCAACACTTGATAGCATTCGACAAATT
>NZ_JBTXLV010000021.1:0-10518 GCF_054871765.1 Enterococcus sp. LJL120 | reverse complement strand
GCCGTGATAAAAGCTGTTCCAATCGTCGAATATAACTGTCTTCCAGAGGATTTGAGAATTGCTTTCCAAAACTAATGGTTTGCAACACTTCAGACGCCATGCTTTTGTTCCTTAGCTCGTTTAGCTGGTTATCAACCATATCAATTGAAGGGTGCAGCTGTAAGGTGCTTGACTCTGAAGCAAAGCTTCCCGCTATGTCCTCAGCCATAGTAGATACAGTTTGCTTCACAGTTTTGAATTGATTTTTCAGTCCATTATTCAAGCCATCCATTATTGCTTTACCGGCTGGTATCAACAATTTTTTATCATAAGAGATTGGTCCTTTGTGTTCAGCAATCCAATCTCCAATTCCGCCAATAAAATTTTTTCCAGTTTCCCAAGCCCCTTTTAATCCATTTACAAAACCATCAATAACAGCTTTGCCAGCCCCGAACAAATCAATCCCAGTAACTGATTGAATCAAATCGTTTCCCATCCTTCCTATAGAGGAAAGAACTTCAGGTATTTTTTGAACAATTCCTGATAAAAGGGCTCCAATTATTTGTAAGCCGGCAGACAAAATGTCAGGAATTTTTGACACAAGCATGCCGATAAAATCAATCATTAACTTTCCAGCTGCTGACAATAAGTCGGGTAATTTTTGGAGAATTCCGCTTACCAGTGACATTAATATAGACCACCCCGTGCTTACATACTGCGGCAAATTACTTAATACAGTCTCGATAAAAGTGCTGATTGCTTGACTAGCACTCTGTCCGATAGCCGGGAGGTTGCTTATAATACCGCTAACCAATGATAGTAAAAGATTTTTGCCTGATTCTAAAATTACAGGGATATTTACCATTATAAATTCCACAAACGTATTGATAAGTGAAACAGCTGTTGTGATTAATTGAGGCAATGACTGAAGGATACCATTTGCGATATTGGTTAAAAATTGAACACCCACTTCCAAGAAGGCTGGTAAATTTTCGGTTATCCAAGTAAACATACTGGTAATAACATTTTGAAATGTCACGAGAAAATTGGGAATTCCAGTCGTTATACCGGTACCGATTTGCGTTAGTAATTGACTACCGGCCGTCATAATTTGCGGGCCCATCGCAGACATAAATGTCACAATTGCACCAGGAAGAGCAGTCAAAATATTACTGACCATAGGAATGAAATTTCCAAATAAGAATGTTGACACAGTTTCAGCAAGAGCATTCAGTGCAGGTCCAACATCTTGTCCAAGAGCCAGATTTCCTAGTACATTGGATAAGGCCCCTTTCATCGAAGCTAGTGACCCACTAAATGTCTCTGCTGACTCTAACGCAGTGGTCCCAGTAATATCTAGTTCTTCTTGTACTGCGTGAATTGCGCTATAAACATCAGACAGGTTGTTAATATCATATTTAACACCCGTCAGTTTCTCAGCATCAGCTAACAATCGTTGCATTTCTTCCTTTGTTCCGCCATACCCTAACTTTAAATTGTCCAACATGGTGTAGTTTTGCTTTGCAAATCCTTGATATGCATTTTGAATGTCCGTCATGTTGGTACCCATTTTATTGGCATTATCAGACATATCAACCATTGCCATGTTTGCAACGTCAGCCGCTTTCTCAGTGTCTCCGCCCATTGATTGTAGGAGACTTGCGCTAAAGCTTGTGACATTCTCCATATAATCATTGGCTGAAAGACCAGCTGTTTTATATGCCTCATTTGCGTATTGTTTCACTTTGTCAGCGCTACCTTTAAAAAGAGTTTCAATACCACCTAAAGATTGCTGTAAGGCGGCACCTTCCGATATTGACGAAGATATACCTTTAACTATCATTTCGCCGATTTTAGCGGCCGCGATAACACTACCGATTGCGCCTACTAACTTACCACCAATAAGATTCCCGGCGCTAGTTCCTGCTGCGTCAGCCTCACCGGAGAGTTGTTTTTGGATAGAGCCGCCAATCCCCTTTGCAGATGGAACAATCTGGACATAAGCTTTTCCTAATTCTGTTGCCATGCTATCCCTCGCTTTCGGAATTATTTATCAAATTGTTTCTAACAAAATCGAAATCCTCGCCTGAACGAAACGAAATAACTTTGTCATTTCGCTGTTTTTCACGAAGCAAGTTTGGCACTATCGGAGTTGGCTTATTAATATTCTTTTGAGCGTCTTTAGTCTTAGACCATAAAAGAAGCGCTGTAGTATCTCGTATGCTTGCCAAAATTAAAGTATCTAAAGATACTTTTTGATCATTCAATTTCATTTTTATTCTAGAAGAGTCCCTCAAACCGCAAGAAAAGACAGCTACCGTATTTAACGGAAGCTGCCTATAGTCGTATATTTGATATGTTTCTGCAAGATCGCATAGAAGCGCATCTTTATCTAGACGCATCATCCCGGCGAGGGTTAGAAGTTTTTTGTTTCATTTTGATTTTGAAAAATTTCCGTCAATTCGCTTTCCATAATATTTAGCGGCACTCGACCATCTTCGGTACGAACATGATTTTTTAAAGCAGTTGCTTGTTTTGCGCCTAATACCGAATTTACTACTTTTGTTAAAATAAGTGGTTCTTCTTCTAACTGTCCGACCATCTCTAACAACTCATAATCGTTTAAACAGTCTTCTGAAATTTGATAGACAAATCCGGACTTCGTTTTCCCTTTAATCATTTAGAAGCTCCTCCCGACGTTGGTTTCTGAATATATTCATAGTGTGTATTTCCTTTTTCATCTGGGAGTGCATCTAAAGTCGTTTCATAACCAATAGCATCAGCGTCAGCGTAAGATATTTCGCCAATTTCCGATACCTTGCCGGTAGGGATAACCATACGCTTCAGTATGCCTGCTTTTAAAACCATATCCACAACAAGCGAATGCTCTTCTAGTTCAGAGGAATTTGCTTTAATTGTAATCCCAGTTGATAGATCGCCAGATACGTTGGCAGTCCCATAGACTTCCTTGAGAACATCAACATTCATTGTTTCAATCAGGGTGTACGTAAAGGTATCTTCTTTTTCCGTTTGAACAACCGCAACTGTATCGCCGCCCCACGCTTTCATTTTTTCTGAAGAAGGCGTGTTAGAATTAACCAGTCCATCTTCTGAAATGTAACCTAAACTTTTAAATGCTTTATCTAACTCCATTGATGCGTTCGTTGGCAACGCTGTTCCAAGAGGAGCCGAATAGATTGCTCCGCCAACCTTCGGTTTCGCTGTGGAAACATTTTCTACATTTGACAATGTAATCCCTCCTAGTAATGACCGATATCAAATACTGCTTGATATCTGTATTTTTTCGTTTCTGTATCTGTAAAATTATAATCACTATTCAACCTAACACTCGTAATCTCATCAAGAGAGATTAAACCTTTTAACACTTCCTTCAATTCATAATTTAACAATGCGGCTTTATACAATGTTGGTCCATAGCTTTGAAAGGAAAAAGTAGAAGAAGGAATATGATTTTTACTTCCGCTACCTGTTTTTTCAAACAAAACATAGCTTTCAGGCATTTCACCTTGCTTTTCCAAAAATGCGGACACAGATAAATGATTATCAAGAAATTCTTTTATTGTGATTTCAATCATTTACCGCACCGCCTTAAGCAACGTATTATTTTTCATATTTTCTTTTTTCGCTTGATAAGTATCAGCGAAAACCATTGCATTGGCCCGAGTTTTACCGACGAAAGTATCTTGTTTATACCCTTCCCCTGCACGATTTCTGATAGCTGTCGCTTTTTCTTCTAAAACGTTTTGCATTTCAGCCGATTTCAACAGCTGGCCAACACCTGAATAATTAATCTTAAACTTGCTATTAGCCAAACCTCTCCACCATCACTTTCTTGTTCCAATCAAGAGGTATCATATCCTCAATGCCCTCTGTAGGAAATCCAAATGCACGCCAGCGTTTGCCAAAGAATAAGACTTCCTTATCCTCCCATTCGTGCGTGTCACCTTTTGGAATACCCAGCGTATACACAGCGACTTTACCAGTTAACGACTGCTGATTGATAACGTCATCGGATGATGTAGGGCTAACAAGAACATTTTCCACATCTACAGGCTTATCTTCGTAGATAGGTTTACCAAATGGATCAGTTCCTGTTTTCACTTGTTCCATTAATTGGATTGTAATCCCTTTAATATTACCCATAAAAGTCAATCACCCCATAACGCTGTTGTTTCAAACCAAGACGACTAAGCTCAGTATTTTTGATGAACAATCCGCCACCTGGAACTAAATATGAACCTGACCATGAATAACCCAACGCACTCTCAGACGTCTGTGTCATCGGTTCTTGGTTAGTTGATGTCATCAGTGTGCGTGCAACGATGTCTACAACTACAGACTTAACGACTGTACCGTAAGACAAACTACTTACCACCATTTCATCTAAATCCTTACCTACCTTATTAGCTTCCACTCTTAACGAATCAGAGACCACTACAAGCAACTTTTCAGCCCGAGCGGTCTCCTCCTGTTTTAGTGAACGCCATAAATCGATGACATCTTGAACGGTTGCAAATGGTTTATTTTCCATGGTTCATCATCAAATCATAGAGTGTTTGTTTATTAGCACGTTTATCATACTTGATATTAAAAGCGTCAAGCTCTTGCATGATTTGGGCACGAGTAATGTTGTCAAAATCTGCATTGCCTGTGTTTTCTTCTGGTGTTTCTGTTGCTTGAGGTGCTTGTTCAGGAGCTGGAGTCACAACAGGTTCCGATTTTTTTGCTAATTTCGGATCATAAGGTACCCAAGCACCTAAAAGCTTGCTTGGAGTTTCAATGATGAAGCCTGTGTTTTTATTTTTGTATTTCATATTATTCGCCTCCGCCTTCTGCTGGGGCCTCTTCAATTCTAGCGAATGCATGAGTGTCTAAGATTCCCCATCCAATAAATGCTTCTGTACGCAAACAAATTTCATTGTATGCTTTTAAGTCACGGCCAGTTCCGTCAGGATCACCATATTCAATGATTTCCATTGGAATATTTTCAGCATATCCCCATTTGAACATATTGCTGAAATCACCAGCGATTACATGATTTGTGCGTGCCGTTCCGCCAACAGTAACCAAGTTTTTATTGATATCAGATTGCATACCATAAAAAGAATTTGGATTTTGACCAAAACGAAACTCTGGATACTGAACAACTCCAGCAACTTTTAGCTTCGCAAGGCTTTGTCCGGCTAATGGCGATAATGCTAGACCTGTCACATCGCTTCCACTAGCGACAACGGTTTGAACTGCCGTATCAATATCATCATCAATAGTGCCAGCGTTAAACGCGATAACATTATCTGTAATTACACCGTCAAACGAATTTGTATTTCTGAATGACGCATCTGTCATTGATTTTGGTTCTAATCCGTGGATAGCTGCAAGGTCAAAACCTACAGCGATTTTTTTTGCAAAACCATCTGCATAAGCTTTTAAATAGCTGATTTGTTTTTCTTCTGAAGCATACTTGAATTCATCAGTGATGCGCGCTTGATAAACAAATTTGACTGGTTTGATTACTTTTGAAGTTAGAGAAGACTCTCCAGCTTTCTTTTGTTCACCTTCTCCCACAATTTGAGCATTTCCTTCTAAATTAAAAATGAATTGCTCAGTTCCATTAAAAGGAATTGCTGTTTGTGAAGCTAATTTGGCTAAAACTGAATAGCCTTGTACCTTTGTCATAAGTTCTGTTACTAATTCTGGATTAAATAAAGTTCCTGCTTTTTGAGTCATTTTTTATTCTCCTTTTCCATTTAGGTCTCTGGCTGTTTGTAACCAGTTTTTATTTTCATCGCTAATATTTGGTTCTACCGATTTTAAAGGAGCTATCGGCTTTGGTTTGCTAACAAATCCAGCTAAACGCTCTGCATCTGCTTTGATACTTTCCTCATCGTCGCCAACAAGTCTATCTGCTAAATCAAACGGCAACCCATTTTGCAATGCGATTCTAGTTCGCATACTAGCCGTTTCTTGACTAGCGATTTTTGCGTTTAAATCAGTTACTGTTTGCTCATGAGTTTTAGCAGTATTACTTAACTCTTCAATAGTTGATTTGAAGGTTCTGGCTTCTGTTTCTAACTCTGTATTGCGTTTTTTGAGTTCGTCATAATCACTATATTTTTTAGCTAAAGTTTCTTGTTCTCTTACAACTCTAGCTTGAACTGCTTTATCGAACTCTTTTTGTGTTGTAATTGGTGTAAAATCTGTCATGATAATCGCCCTTTCTCCCACTTGACCCGGTGGTATCGGTAATTTTGTGTATTAAAAAAACGACTATATAATATAGCCGTTCAATACCTAATTTGTTGTACTTGTTTCGGTTTGTCATTGTGACATGCCCAGTGTGCTAGTAAAGCACTATCCATTAAACTAATATCCATATCGTTAAATTGCGACTTATAGCCAAAACCTCCACCAGTGCCGATGCTGCGCTTTTCGGAATTAGTAACTACTGTTGCGAGTGATGGTTGGTCAGCGTGGCAAATGGTCTTTTGATATATTCCTTGCTCCCATAAAGCATTTGCATTGATCACCTCTTTGACCGTTGGTAGTATAGGTTTTTTAATAATGCGAAACTCTTGCATATCTTGAGCTAGAATGCTTTGGCCACTTGCGCCGTCGATTGTAATGCTAGCCATGTTCGCATTTTTGAGAAAATTAATAATCCACTGATTCCCATTTCGAATTGATTGGCAGTCAATGGATTCAATAAATATTTTTCCCGATAAAGTTTTAACCGCAATACTCATAGCAACGTTAGTACCATCATTGCCATATTTGACACCAACATACAGAGGACCTTTAAGGATTGGTAATCCGCTAACTGCCAGAGCCTTCCACTCTTGCTCGGATATGGCTGACTTTTGATTGTATTTAGGCCAGTAACCCAAACGCTGCACGTTATGATCTAGCTTATCCTCACCTAATTCGGCTTCAATTTTACGCTCATTTAGATGGTATCCCATGGAAGGATTAGAATTATACCACGCTTCAATGTCATGGATGTCTTTTTCCTCATCAACAGACCACTCAGCCCATCCGGCGTATTTTGATTGACCAAACAACAAGTTCTCTCGAAAATTCGTAAAAACTGTACCACTTGAAACTGGTGTTGGTGGTGTTCCAGTCATGATTGTCATAGGATTTTCGCTATCAGTTACGGTATATTTCAATGCTGATTCTTGTTCTGTCGTATACTCTTGCGCCTCATCAATGACCAAAAAGTCAAAGCCTTCGCCTAGTCCACCACTTGATGTCCTTGTTCTAAATTGGATTACACCATCAGTGGAATATAGCTCTAAACGTTCTTGACCTTTAGCTTTGATTGAATTAAAATCTTCACCCTCAACATAGCCAGATTGTTCTAAATATTTTTTCATTTTTTCAAACGAGGCATGAGAAGTGCTGATTCGGTGAGCTGTGTGTAAAGTACTTAAACCTTCTTCTAATGCCCATAGTTCAAGCATGTAAATGATTTCTGTTTTACCATTACGCCGTGGCAACGAATAACCGAATTTTTGATGTATCCATAATCCGTCATCATCTATGGCCATGATTGGCGCTAGCATGTTCAATTGCCAGTCGTAACACTCTTGTTTCGTTTTTTGATATATGTCTACAGCTTGCTGATACAACGTATTAGTATATGGTAATATTACCGATTGAGTAGGATGTTGATTACCAAATCTTACTTTAGTAGTCATAAACTATCCCCTTTCAATCTCTCGCATGATAACCCTGTCGCTGGGATGTTTTAATAGATACCTAGGTCTTCTGCTTCCCAGTATTCTTCATCATCTTCATCCATGTTTATTTTTACTTCTTTTTAATTGCACGAAAGGCTGAGCCAACAATTATAATGCACAATGCAAAAGTAATAGAACTTATAATAGCTGCCCCACACAAAATAAGATTGTACTCATTTCATCCCCCCTTAATTTTAGGTACAAAAAAAGCACTCACTCATTTTTCAATGATTGGGTGCTATTCCTCAATTATTTCAAAATCTTCTGGCGGGTATAAATAATCTTCGCCAGATTTATCAACAATTCTGTACCATTCATTTTCGACGGATAATACTTCGTAAATCTGTCCATTATCGAATGTAAATGATTCTGTCTTACCAATATATTTGACTTTCAATTATAACCACCTCTTTACTTTAAATTCTATTTTACCAGTATTCTTGGCTTGGTACCAATGAACCTCCGCTTTTTTACCATTGCTCATTTCAGCAATACCAGTAACCTTCTGCCAGTCACTAGGCTTAGAACCTGGATTCTCACGAACCAATCGATTTATATCGTCAATCTGTCGCCCAACGCCTTTACCAGCAATGATGTTTACTTGCTTTATGGTTGAGCCACTCTTAATTGATGTCTCTCCACGAACAGGTATATCATGCTTAGCAAAAATATCTTTGGCTTTTGCACTAACTGATCTAGGTAATTGGATATCATTTTGTGGTAAGCCGAGATTTTTTCTCCCCTCTATTTTAGCACGCTTTTGAGCTGTTCGCCATTTTTTCGTGTGAGAATTTTGGACTCCACGTCCATCTTTTGGATTGTACTCAACAGTACAACGGCAACGCTCATGCCGCCTGTAAATATCGTCAGGCTCACTATGATAATCATACGTTCCAGCTAAATTCCTACACCACTCGCAAGCGTGCCCGAATACACGCCTTGTGATTTTAGGAGATAAGCCAGCATTAAAATGGAAATCTGCATTAGTTTTAATTGCATCATCTACAACGCTTTGAGAGAAATTAACGATTGGGTCATCTAGCAACCACTTGGCAAGTTCAAAATCGTCATACTCAGTCAGTTTGTTAACCAGTCCGTCAATGCGGTCTTGATTAAGAACTGGGGATTGCGCTTTTAGTTTTAATCCCGCTTCATGATTTAATATTGTTTGCACATCATTTGCATAACTGGATATTAAGTCATAATTATTTTTCAGTCTATTGTTCAAAATACGCTCTGCAATATTGTAGTACATTTTATTGTCTGGTAGTACATCTGCCGTGATAGTACTTTTGAATACATCGGATAAAATTTCACCCACTTCGACAGCAAAATCATTTACATCAAGATAATTGACTTTCTTTGATTTTAAAAGGTTTAGAGCTTTTTTTAGCTTGGCACTCTGCAGTGTTTTTGTATTGAACTCTTTTTCAATCAATTCTAATAGCTCAGGAACAATATCTTTATCCATTGCTATTCGCTCCTTTAATGCCTGTCAAATCTCGAAGGGTCTCACTACCTATATATTCCGGGATAGCTTGATTAATTTTAATAGCTCCATCACCAATCAATGCTAGCGAACTTGCATCCGCCTCGAACAACGGCTCCCATTTGGGTGTTGTATCGCTGAACTGATAACGTGAGTATTGAAAGTCATCACGCAAACATGCAGCAAGAAAAGCGACGTTTAATAACCCTGAACCGAGTGAGCGTTGCGCTTTGCGTCCGGCTAGTCGTAAGTTTTCGTGACTAGCTTTGATAGCTTCGACCGATGAGGGATTGTCTGATACAAAACCTAAATCGTCTAAGGTTAAGCCTGTTTCCCCAGCAAAACCTGCAGCCGCTGTTTTAAGTTGTTCTGTGAATGGTGTCATACTAGAGGTTGCGAATTGACCCAATACAGGTTTTTCACCATCCGAATCTTTTGTAAACTGTAGCATAGCAGAAACAGCTGCTTTCCAACTCTCCATCGGTTCAGCTTCTTGGCTTAGTCCGCTTACATATTTTTGTGGGAATGAATAAAACTCTGCTGTAACATCCGCTCGCTCTAGTGTACGTTTTGCATAACGTTGATAATACATGCCTGCACGAGTGATTCGTGACCGCCCAAATGGTCTCACTGCATCCGGTCTGTGTATAATCGGTACTAACAACGGATATGCAACTTCGTTTTCAATTGAATAGGGTTTGCCGTCCTTCGGATAGTACTCTGTTTGCCCTGGTGTAAAATAAGCCTCAAGAATCGGTTTATCATACTCGTCACGACTAAGCACCGCATATCCCTCAGTCAGTAACCCTGTGATTGGGTCAATGATTCCTGTTGCATTGCTAGCTTCTATCACTTGCAACTGGACGTCATCGTCATTTTTTGAAATATAAACAAAAGAACACGATGCAATCAACGCTGAAAGCACCGCACTATCAAAAAACACATCTGGATTGTTCGCTTGAAAAATCTCATTCACTTCAAAATTATCATTGATAAATTCTCGAAACACCAAGCGGTCCGCAAGGCTGTCAACACCCTTTGCACACCAACCTAAAACTGAGCGATATCGTCGTCTAATTTCTTCTGGAATAGTGATGCCTACACTTCTATCAGTGTATTGCATAGCGTATTGCCTATAGCGCATATCCACTCTTTGTTTATGTGATTCAAGCTTTTTTCGTAAGTATTCAATGCCTTTTGATTCCATTTTTTCAACTCCTTAAAATGTCGCGCGAGAAAAAATGTACAGTGACGGCGTGAAGTACGGGCAAGCCGCCGGTGGGGTGGGTA
>NZ_JBTXLV010000020.1:0-18155 GCF_054871765.1 Enterococcus sp. LJL120 | reverse complement strand
TTGAATACCTGCCACGCACCGAGGCAATCACATCCAGGGAGGCTCGTTGTCAAGGGCAATCGGGCTAGGCGCTATGCAGGTATACATACACTACATAATTTTTGTCAAAATAGGGGTTGCCATTCCACAATTGTTTACTATATTATAACTCATTTTCTATGATTAAGATGATTTTAAATATTAGGTTATTATAAGGCGTGGCATGTGAAATATAGTGCTATGAGGCTAATTTTTTGATTTTATCAATGTGAGTTAGTCAAGAAAATAGACTTTTGCATGTCAACTTTGCTTGACTAACTCATCACTCTTGAAGAACGAAAGAGACAAAAAAAGAAATAGTATCAATACAAAAAAGCAACCTGTCTTTTTTTAAACAGGTTGCTTTTTTGTATTGATTAGTAAGGATTTCAACCGCACCGTATAGTTAAAATGACAAGAAAAAAATTAATTTTAACTTTATAAATATTTCTTGTTTTAATTAAGAATAGGAAATTTTCATTAACTTAAAATTTCTAATCAAATTTGTCTTCTTATTTATTATATGTTCCGAGTTATTTATTGTCAATACACTTTTTTTTGAGCTTTACTGACAATTTTTAATTTAGTAGAATAAACCGTCAAACAAACTGAAAGGATGTTTTTATGAGCCGACAAGGAGAAAATATATATCATAGAAAAGATGGTCGTTGGGAAGGTCGATACATTAAGGGGAGAAAATTAGACGGATCTATTCAATACGGATATGTGTATCGGAATACTCGAGAAGAAACAAAACGCGTGTTGAACGTATTTAAATCAAGCTATCAACCCACGGTCATGAAACCTAGACCAGAAATTAGTCTGACTTTCAAGGAATGGGTTACGGTTTGGTTGAGGCGGATAGAACTACAAGTAAAAAAGACGACACTTTCAAATTATCACTACAAATTAAACAAGTATATTTTACCCATTTTCAAACACAAAAAATTATACGAAATTAATGAAGAAAGTATCTATTCATATATTGAAGAACTTCAAAGCAACCACTTAAGCATGAGTTCGATTCAGTCTATCTTTACCCTATTTAAACAAATACTGTCTTCAGGATTGTCTAGTATTCAATGTGACGCTACTTTTTTGTCCCTCATTAAATTACCAAAAAGGGACTGGACTAAGGTAACGTCCCTCTCATTATCCGAACAAAAAAAATTAACTTTAGCTGCGGACCAAGAACCTGAAAAGAAGGGGTTACCTGTTTTAATTGCTTTACACACGGGAATGCGAATAGGTGAAATTGCTGCACTAGAATGGCACGACATAGACTTTGATAAAAATATCATTCAGGTTTCAAAAACATGTCAACGTATACTAGATCAAGGGAAAACAACTGCTAAAACTTACATACACATTGATGAGACGAAGACCAAAAATTCAATTCGAGTGATTCCTATGACCCCCTATCTAAGAGAGAAATTGATACACTACAAACATAATAATGCAATGAACAGATGGGTATTTACGAACAATGATGGTCCATGTGAGCCAAGACTACTTACAAATTATTTTCATACAATAAGAAAAAAAGTAGACCTTACGCATATCCATTTTCATCAATTACGTCATACCTTTGCGACACGTTGCCTCGAAGCACTCTCAGATATACCTACAGTGAGTGCATTGCTCGGACACAAATCTACTCAACTAACATTAGATGTGTATTCAGATGTTCTAATGGATCAACGCTTACAGACAATAGAAAAAATAGCTGCCTATATATCTTAAAAAAATATTGTACTAGTAGAGCCATAAGTTCAAACGTTAAACGTAAGCGTTATCTATACGAAATTCGCTGAGATAAGCCGTCATTCGCCGTCGATAGTTTACGAACAATGTTGATGTATCAAGGTTCTAATTTTTATCCTATTCTTAATTAAAACAAGATAAAGTTAATGCAAAAATATTAGGATAAATCTATGTAATCATGTATAAAATGTAAAAGATACAATGAATTTCCCTATTAGAGCTTTTCAATTTCGTTTGTCAAGTTGATTAAAATAAATTTGTTCTAATAAAACATAGATAAATGAATTTCAAGAATTGAAAACTAAAGTTTACGGAACTTAAGGTGAAGGAAAAAATACATTTAGGTGGATACGCAATCAGAAAAAAATATTACAGCTAGAATCAATCTAAATACAGTTGCCTTTAGCTTAATTATCGATATTTTTAAAAAAAAGTATTGATTGCAAAAGTATCTTTTCAAATAATTAAAAATTATTTTTCTATAAAAGGAGGGGTTATCTTGAAAAAAATATTTAGAAAGATGGGTTTAGTAATTTTTGTTGTTATAACACTTTCTCTATACAATTTATCTTTAACAACAAATACATTAGCATTATCTAGTGAATCAGACAAATCTTCTCAGAAAGATTCCACAATTTTAAATACTACCAGTGAATCTTTGTTTGATTTTGATTATGGTGTTACCTATAAACCTGATTCAGATGCTAATTGGGGGACAGAAGCAGCAGCACAAGAGGTTGTCACTGTATATACTTTTGCTGAATTGAATTCAGCAATTTTAAATGGTACAGCTGATTATATAAAATTAGGGAACGATATTGTAAGTGATACTTTGGGTATTGGAATAATTAGACGTAACGCCCCTTCTAACAGAAGGGATTATGTCATCGACGGACAAGGGTTTAAACTAGATACAGGAGCTGTCAGTTGGTCATATCCAGATGGGGCTACACCTCATAATTTTTATATAAAAAATATACATATGTATTCTCAAAATCCGTATGGTTGTTTTATGGGGGCTGAACTTAATTATAATTTTACTACTATGGTATTTGAAGACACTACTTACGAAGGGTCTCAGTTAACAGCCTCTTGGACAACAACATTATACTTTAGAGGAACTAACAATGTGATTTCAAGAGCAAATCAATATACAGTCACTTATAGCAACGGAAATAATGCCGGAAACAATAATACTGTAACACGGTCAACATACCCGAATCAAAGTGGCTTAGAAGCTTACAGAGTTATTTTTGATGATAATACTGTATTTAATTGCACTGTTGAGAATGGTGATGGCCTTTTGATAGGATCTTATTTGGCAGCAGTACCTACTTCTTCCGGAAGAACAATTCCATACGTTGCTGTTCGTAGTAAAGCAACTGTCAATATGGTCTCACAGGGAAGTTCTGGCGAAACATGGGGATATTATACAAGTAATGGAAATTATTACGCAGGGATAAACATTCAAAAAGGTGGAAAGCTCTATGTGGGAGCAGATTCTACCCTAACAATGGACATCAGAAATACTTCACGTACTGGTATTTTTCTAGGTGGTGGTTCGGCTAGTCAGCGAACAAATTTGACAATTGACAATGGGGGAACATTAAATTTATTAGCAGACGGTAATCGAAACACTACAGAATCCAAATATGCTGGAATCAAGTTATATCAATATTCAGATTTAAATATTTTGGCAGGTGGAACACTTAAGGCAACCATAGATAATGATGCAAGTGGTAGACCGGCGGTTGAGTTGGCAGAGTATAGTACAGTAACCGTGGGATCTGACAATGCTCAATTTATTGATGACTCTACCCCTCAAGGATTACTTGACCTAACCGCAAGTGCAACTAGTGGTTCTGCGCTAAATCTAAAAGCTAACTCCAGTTTTACTGTCAAAGATTACGGTAAGGCCTCTTTTGTTGGAACAGAACAAGCAACTGCAACAAGTGATTTTGTTGCGGTGAATGGATCCCTTTTGATTGGGAATCGAGGAATGTTTACAGCAGCATTAACTGAAGAAGCTGGACAAAAAGCGACAGGGGTAAGAAATTTAATCAATGCGCCTGCAACAACCTCGACGTTTAAGTTTTCAGATGCATATCGTGTAGATTTGGATGCTCGAGGAAATCCAAATGCTACGCTTGTTAGCATGGGAACATCTTCGGTTGATGGAACATTTACTGCGGATATTCAAAGTGTTTATCAGTGGAATTCTGGCAATAGTTCTGCTGGTGACGATACCTATGATAAAAGTTGGATTCCTATTTACAATGCGAATATCACGTATCGACAAACAACCATTAGAACTAAAACAGCTAATAGCTCGCAGCAGAGCATAGCTAATAGTTTTATGTCTACTAATGATGGATATGATACTCAAAATTCTGAACGAATACTCTATGAATGGATTCCAGATGTAACTATAGATATTAATGATATTTCAGATAATAGACTTCGTACGGATGGTCAAAAAATTTCTGGAGTTACAAATCCAAATGCTTATGTCACAATATCTGCGAAAGGAACTGTTATTGGTTCACTAACGAGTTCTAATAATTATGATACTAGCGGAAAATTGGTATATTATAATGCGTTGGCAGATGATAATGGGAATTTTGAATTCACCCTTCCCGATGATGTAACTTTGTATGTTGGAGATGAGATTTCTGTTTACAGTTGGCGTGCTGGGAAATATTCAACAGCAACTACAACTGTTCTAGATAAAACGCCGCCTGAAGTTACGACTAAGACGTATTATGCATATGTGGGAGATACTGCCCCAGCCGCAACTGCATTTGTAAGTGCAATTACGGATAAAGGAGTAACGGATACGAGTAGCTATCCTGTCAGCTATACTGCTTCAACTGATATGGCTACCCTGATGCAAACTGCTGGAACAAAACAAGTTAGCCTAACTGTATCTGACCTTGCTGTAGATAGTGCAGGACTCTCTGCACCAAATACTACGACAAAAACAGCTGAACTAATAGTTTATGATAGTTCCACGAATCTTAGTGGAGACTCATTGGAGTTGTCCTACGCAGATATTCGTAATATGACAGATAGTGAGCTAAGTACCTATATTTTATCCAAGTGTAACCCCACTGCATATAGCGTATCTGGGGGAGAAAAAACTAGTTGGTCAGATGTAAATGACTTTACTGTAACGGATTTAGGTAGTTTAAGCGGATTGAAAGATATCTCACCTAATACGCCATATACTGTCACAATCAGTCTTCCATCTTCAGTATCGGGATTGGCCTCTGATATAACAGGAACCATTAGCGTTACTGTCATCAATATGAATGCTGCCATCACAGTTCAATTTGAAAACGAAGCAGGAACTATCCTAGATGGGTACACTTTAACAGCTGGCGAAAAAGATACAAATAACATTGTTACCCCTATCTATGTCGGAGATACGATTGATCTAACGTCTACAACGTATGCAAAAGTACAAACACAACTTAGTGCGTTAGAAACAGCTGGGTATGAAATTGTATCACGTCCAACAGATGAGACAGCTTTAAAGATTACAGATACTACTCAAACGGTTACCTATACTGTCAAAGGGTTGCTATTTTTACAATCGGCACCCACTTCCGTTGATTTTGGAAGTCTGACATATAATGCAAAAACGCAGCGTGTGGATAATCCTACGACGTCTGGGAAATTAATCATTACAGATACTCGTGCCTCTAAAACAAACGGATGGATACTATATGCAGCAGTGACAACCGAAATGAAAAATACAAGCACAGGTTCCATCATGAGTGACGCGATCCGATACGTCACAAATGATAAGAAGGAAGTAACCCTAAGTTCTAATAATCAAGCAGTATATACCAGCACAACAGGTGGTACGACAGACATCACCAGTGATTGGGGAAAAGAAATTACTGTAAGCGAACAAAAGGACATTACAATGACAGGTTTACAGTTAGTTGCTGATCCTGCTAAAACAACCGTTTCAAGTGTGGGAACTTATTCTGGCGTTATCACATGGACAATCATGGCAGGTCAACCATAGAGGAGGAGAATCATATGAAACTAAAATTGAAAGTTTTCTTTTTCTCCTGTCTGGTAATCATCCTTATAGGAATGTTGCCTCTTAGAGCTGCGGCCACCACAGGTAATGGAGGTCAAGGGACAGTGGAAGGGGGCATTACTTTCTATGAGGAGTCTACCAACCCTTCCAGTTCTACGTCTACTAGTCTACCTAGCACTGGAGGGAAACTACCTCAAACAGGCGATCAAATCAGAAATTATAGTGTACTTGGTGGAGGAATTCTCCTTTTAGCTTTACTTTTTTTCTTCTATCGCCGGAGGAAAAAAGAGAAGGAGGAACGTGAATGAAAAAAAAATGGATACTGGGTGTTGGATTAATTCTCTTTACGTCTCTTTTCTGTGTTCCTCAAGTATACGCAAGTACGCAAGATATTAATGGAAAGGTGACTGTTGAAGATCCAGGGACAAGTAACTTAGTGGATCCGGAAGCACCTTCCACGGTTGTGAATCCAGGAGAAGGCCCTTCTACGACAGGGTCTTTGCGTATTGATTATATATCAAGTTTAAACTTCGGTTCACAAAAAATTAATGATACTAATCGTACGTACCTCTCTTTAGCTCAACAGTTTCATAATGAGACAACTGCCAGAGGATTTTACATTCAAATAAGCGACTATAGTTCTGAATCTTCGGGTTGGAACTTGACGGTCACGCAAAACCAACAATTTCATAGTGATATTATACAAGACTTAGAAAACCAAGAATTGACTGGCGCTGTTCTCTCTTTTGATAAAGGATGGGCCAACACTAGTGGTGCCAGCGGCGCCCCCACGGTTACTCGGGATACGTTAGCTTTGAATGAGATGGGTATCGCATATACAGTGGCAAGTAGTAAAGCCGGTCAAGGAAAAGGAGTCTGGCTAATCGAATTTGGTGCATCGGAAACGAACACCTCTAATCAAGTTCCCACCCTATCTCCTCTAGAAGATGCTTCAGGGAAAGCAGTACTTGATAATGTCACTAACAAACAAGCGTATAGCAATTCTGCTGTCACATTGACAGTTCCCAAAGAAGCCAAAATTTACCCAGTGCAATATACCACTACTCTTACGTGGACACTGGAAGCAGCACCAACACGCTAACACATTATTCGAGACAAGTTGAGCAATGGCTCATTTGTAAATAAACAAACTACCATATTTAGGAGGAATAAAAATGAAATTCAAGACATTAAGTGCAGTGGCTTTATTGGCAGTAGTAGGGGTCGCAACAACAGCTCCAGCAGTTACAAATGCTGCGACACCATCATCTCAAACTTCACAAGGAACAGTCAAAGTTGAGGCTGGTTCACTAGATCCAGGTAAAGATGGCGTACCCGATCCAGAAGGTGGGAAAACAATTCCAGGTGTAGACCCTGTTATTCCTAACCCGACATCTCCTGGAGATAAAGGTATTACGGCCGTAACAAATTTAAATTTCGGGACCATTAAAGTCGGAACTGGCACAGCTTCAGCACAACCAATTACCATTACGGATACAGTTACTGCGGAAGACGGAAGCACTACATCAACAACGCGAAAACGTGGTAACCTAATTTCTTGGGGAGATGTCACTGGTGAGTATACCGGATATACTATCAGTGGACAGTTGACAACTCAATTTACAAATTCATCAGACCAAAGCGTATTGACAGGTTCAGAAATTGCTTTTATCAATCCTTTAATAGCAACGAGTGGCGAAGGAACGATTGCAGACTCAGGTAAAACAGCAACTCAAACACTTTCTATTGACGGTGGAGCTAAGACATTTGTTACAGCAGCTGCTGGAACTGGTTCTGGTCAATGGACGCTTGAATGGGGTAGCACAACAGACGGTACTGGCGCAACTGACACAACCGTCGGAACCGTCGGTTCTTCTGTCAACTTAACGATTCCAACTTCTGTCGCAAACTCTATGACTAAAGGAACGTATACAGCTGTAGTGACTTGGACAATGGGGGCACTCGCATAAACTTGACTTTAAAATAGAAAAAAACAAGTTGGCAAGAATCTTGTCAACTTGTTTTTCTTATAAGGAGAATTCTATACATAATGAAAAATTTATCCCTATTTTTTCCAATTACGAATAAAAGACACCATTTTGTCTTACAACCTATTGTCTATCTTGTAATCTTGCTTGGTTTGATTAGCTGTTCTTATCCCGTGAAGGTTGAAGCAACCTCCGATAACTCAGAGGTATCCACTGGTTTCACTTATGCCTTGAATTTCCCTGAAAACCAGGTAGATACTTCTTTGAATTATTATCGACTAATGATGACACCTGGACAGGAGCAAGAAATCACCATTACGTTAAGTAATCCAGGTACAGATGCGATTACGGTAGAATTACAATTAAATGGCGCAAAAACAAATGGATCAGGCGGTATAGAATGGAATAATGATACGATTGATAATGATGCCTCTCTCATGTTTCCATTTGAAGATATAGTAAGTGGTCCTGCTAGCGTTGACTTAGCAGGGGGAGAGACAAAAGAAGTCACTTTTTCTATCAAAATGCCTGAAACAAGTTTTGACGGAATTATCACAGGAGGATTACGATTGATGAAGGCCGGTCAAACAGATAATGTGGACGAAACGAATGGCTCTCAAGTTATTAATCAGTATGCCTATGCTATTTCCATAGTCTTGCAGGAAAACGACATCGAGCTAACCCCAGATATGCAATATAATTCTGCTTACGCAGGTCAATCTAATTATCGTAATACTATTTTTGTTAATCTTTCCAATGTAGTCGCAACCTTTCTTAATGATCTGACAATAGAGGCCCAAATTTCCTCTGCTGGAAGTAGCGAAGTGTTGTATGAAGCGAAAACAACGGGGATGAGAATGGCCCCGAACTCTCTCATTGATTTCCCGATTAGTATGAATGGGGATCGAATGGTTCCGGGAACCTATACGGCACATGTCCTTGCCACATCAGGTGATATGAGATGGGAATGGACTGAGGAGTTTGAGATAACTGAGGGAGAGGCTCAAGAATTTAATGAACGAGACGTCGGCTTAGAACAAGATACTACAATTAATTGGGGTGTCGTTGCGAGTCTTGTGGGTGCTTTTTTTGGATTCGTTCTTCTTCTGTTTGTGATAGTTAGATGGGTGAGACGTAAGAAAAAAAAGAAAGATTCTATAAAAAAAAGAAAATTGAATCAGAAAAAAAAACGTTCTCCTAAATAAGAAGAGACGATAGACAGAGAAGGAGACAAATAAATGAGTATAATTACTTGGCTCATTATGGGACTGATAACGCTCAGCTTAATTTTTATTTTTAGTGCTTTGGGTTTTGTTGTTCAAGTAATCCTCACAACAAAAAAACTTAAAGCTCTTCCTAGAAAGCCTCCACGTAAAAAGAAAAAAAAACAACGTTGGTCTCAACTATGTAAAAGTCTAAACTCTAAACGTAAGAGAGGGATTTATTTCGTAAGTTGTTTTTTCGCTTTAGGTTTTTTATCCGGTGGTGTAGGAGCCTATAGTTTGTATTATCAATCTATAAATTTGTCTGCAGAAGATGAAAAAGCTATTGTACGCTCTTATTTTCTTGTCCGTGATTTTCAAAGCGAATTAGAAAAAGCAGCCAATCAATCTGAAACCGAAGAAGCTTCCCAACAAAACATTCGCTACTTAGCAACAAGTTTGTCGGCGTATACATCGAATAAGGCAAGTACAATTAATACAACGGATGGACAATCTACACTTAATCGCTATTACGCTTCACTAGCCCAATTAGGTATGAATGCGACACGTGAGAGTGGAAATTTCTATGGAAATCCTACTTTAGTAGACGAGTTTACTACAGATATTTCGAAAGTCATTACCTACGAAACTGCTGCATTCGATTACTTTAGAATTAATCAAACCGCTCTAGAAGATGAAGGTACACCAAATGACGACTAGAAAAAAAAAAAATCTTTGTCTATACAAAGGACATCTAAAAGTAAAAAGAAGAAAAGCTCTAAATCCAATAAAAAGTCTCTTCCCACGAATAAGGCAGTTAAATTATCTAAATCTGGTCGTAGAAACGTTAGTTATCAGAAGAAATCTAGCTCAAAAAAGAAGAGAAGAAGGAGTAAAAAGAAGCATATCATTCAAGACTTTTTCTATGCAATCGTCATGGCTAGTCTTCTTGCTCTGATTTTGTTTTTCTTCTTATTTAAAATAGTGGTAATAAATGGATATAGTATGATGCCGACACTTCGCGATCAAGACACTGTTCTCATTCGAAAAACTGACTACGTAAAGCGATTTAATTTAATCTATTTCCAGCAAGGAAATACGCAACAAGTAAGAAGAGTAGTGGGGTTACCTGGAGAGCGAATCGACTATAAAGAAGATACACTTTTTGTTAATGGAGAGAGCGTAGAGGAAAAATTTCTTGTGGATGACATAAATGATGCGCAAAGAAATGGTGGTCAATATACCCCAAATTTTACTCTCTTAGATATCACGAATCAACAAACCATTCCAGATGATTGTTATTTAGTTTTAGCCGACAATCGATCGTATGGATCAGATAGTCGCCAGTATGGACTAGTTACACGGAATCAAATCATTGGTGTGCTACAAACATTACTGTTGCCTTTGACAGATACAAAAAAATTATGATAAGCATCATAGTAAACAAAAAACCCAAAAATGATTTATGGGTGAGGAGGAACCAATGAATCAAGTATTACTTTTAACAGCGAATCCCTCAGCTGATAAACAGTTGAAAGAAAATTTAGAATATTTAGGATATGAAGTTTTGCATTCAACACAATTAGTTGAACCACTCATGTTAGCTAAAACACCTTTTGTATTGGACTTACCTGTTGTAATTTTTAGTGAGACGCTACCAAGCGAAACTGTCGAAACTATTTTACGCCAAGGACAAATTGTAAATTGTGTGATTTTACGATGTGATACTGATCTCTTAAATGATGAATTATACGAAGAATGGCAAAAATTGGGGTTGACAGCGAAATTCTCTACGGGGATTTCTTTATCTAGTCTAAGAGAGTTATTGTCATCTTCTCGGCAACTACATTTCAGGGAAATACGGTCATGTCCACCAAATAGATATAAAATGACTAATGATTCTTACAATTTAGCTATTAGTACTTTTTCGAAAAAAGAACGACAATTGTTTGAAATACTATTTGATGAAAAAAAAGGATTTCTTACGCGAAAAGAAGTTGCTCAACGGATGTGGAATGGTCAAACGACAAGTTCACACTTGGCGCAACTTTCTCAAATTGTTAGTCGGATTCGCTTGAAATTTGCTCGGTATGGTTTTACAGAACAAATTATCGAAACGCACTGGAAAAAAGGCTATAAAATTTCAGATGAAATAAAGATATTTAATAATATAGGCTAAAATGAGAGCCTTATCTTGGGTTTTTTCCTAAGGTAGAGCTCTTTTCATTTAGTTAAGATAAGTTTTACCATCGTATACTAATTACTCGAAGATAAACTAAAAAAATATCTATTGGAGTAGTTCCTAAACGAAATTTATACAGGATATAAAACTCGACGAATATATCTAGTGGTGTTAGTATCAAATCTTAGACAGCTTTTCGTAGAGACAAGAATAAATTAAACTTATCTACGAGAGGATAAATTTTTATGACTCGATATAAAGAAAATTTTAAACACGCAAATTTTATAATCAAGTTAGCCACCTAGGCAAATAAAAAACATCATAGTGAAAAATCACGTATTATTGAGGTTCCGACACCGACCAATAAAGGAGATTTTCACTATGACGTACTCACAGACTACCACACCTCGCCTAAAAGGAAAACATCTGACTGCCCTTGAACGAGGAAGAATTACTGCGTGACATGAATAAGGAGTATCCAATCGGGCAATTGCCAAAAAGATAGGGGTCGCCCCTCAAACCATTCATAATGAGCTAAAACGTGGGACGGTTACCCAAGTGCGTAAGGTCAATGGTAAAAAAATCTTCTTTGATTCTTATGATGAGTTGTATGCTTAAAAGCAATACGAACACCATCGTCTAGCTTGCCATCGACCAAGTAAATCCAACCAGGTAAAAGCTTTTCTAGCATTGTTTACCCAACTATTTAAAGAAGTTGGGCATTCGCTTGATGCTGTCGTTGGCAGAATAAAACGAGAAAAGTGTTTCTTACCAGAAGAAATGGTTTGTACAACGACACTTTATGCGTACATTAATGCGCAGCTTTTAGAAGTGAGGAATATTGATTTATTGTCAAAACTCAAGCGAAAGACCACTACAAAAAGGAACCGAAAAAACAAAAAAATACTGGGTCAAAGTATTGAGAAACGACCGGCAGAAGTCCTGACACGAGAGTGTTTTGGTCATTTTGAAATCGATACCGTCATCGGAAAACGCAATGGTTCAGAAACGGCATTACTCACCTTAACAGAACGAAAAACTCGCTTTGAAATCATTCGATTAATTGATAGTAAGGAGACTGATTCTGTGTCGTATGCTATCACTCATTTGATTCAGGAGTTTGGACCTACTCGCTTTAAACACGTGTTCAAGTCGATTACACCAGACAATGGTTCGGAATTTGCATTGCTAGCTGACATAATGAAGGACTACTGTCCGGTTTATTTCACACATCCATATACTTCTTGCGAGCGTGGCACCAATGAAACTCATAATCGTATGATTCGTAGGACATTGCCAAAGTCTCAAAGTTTAGAGACCTGTTCGAGAAAAGAGGTCCAACGAATTGCAGATCAAATGAATCAATTGCCAAGAAAAGTATTAGATTACGCAACACCGCAAGAGTGCTTTGAACGAGAAGTTTGTCTGGCTGTAAATTGAGTGGACAGCGAGCATCTGGCGGAGTGGCTTTTCATCTGGGCAGTCTAGCTATTGCCAGACTGTCACACAGACTACCATACTGCTACTCACTATCCACTCAACAACGAAACCAGCAATAACAATCATTTTCCACATGTTGCCAAAACTGGCTAACTTGTTCTTGAAATTTGGGAAAATTTTAAACAGATGATTGTTGAACTGAATCAAACTGGACGTTCTGTTCGAGGGTTGGCGAAAGAATATGGCTTATCTGAAGCAACGATTTACAAATGGAAGAATTTATATTTACCTAATCAGTCCACAGGACTGACTGGAAAGAAGTGGCTGAACTGAGAAAAGAAAATGCTCGTTTGAAAGAGGAACTTGAAATCTTAAAAAAAGCCGCAGCCATATTCTCTCGGAAAACCTAAATTCGCTTGTTCAATTTATTGAAAACTGGTGTAAGGATTACACTGTTTCTTTGTTGTGTCGGTTATTAGAAATCCCTAGAAGTGTCTATTATTTTTATAAGAACAAAGCATTGACAGTTACAGAAATCAGAAATAATAAGTTGAAAAAGAAAATTTCAACAATTTTTTACGAATAAACAACGCTATGGCGCCACAAAGATCCATCAAGTTTTATTAAAAGAAGGTATTTCAGTATCTCTTAAACATGTCCAAAAGCTAATGAAACAATTAAATTTAAGGTCGATTGTAGTTAAAAAATATAGACCTCAAAGGTCTAATAAACCGATTATTTCAAAAGAGAACCTCTTAAATCAGTACTTTTCTACTAAGACTATCTGTGAGAAATGGGTAGCTGACATTACTTACATTCCTACTAAGAAAAATGGTTGGTGTTACTTATCTTCAATCATGGATTTACACACGGAAAAGATTATTAGCTATACATTTTCAAAACGAATGACTGTGGATTGTGTCATTCAAACGCTGAACAAAGCAAAAATGCATTATGACATTCCAGAAGGAATGATTCTACACACTGACTTGGGCAGCCAATACACAGCCAGAGAAGTGGAACAATGGCTTGAAACCAACAAAATAAGGCATTCTCATAGTAGAAAGGGAACACCTTATGATAATGCTGGAATCGAATCTTTCCATGCTTCATTGAAAAAGGAAGAAGTCTACACGACTAGCTACTCAGATTTTGAAGAAGCAAATCGAGCGCTATTTAGCTACATTGAAGGATTTTATAACCGAAATCGAATCCATAGCTCGATTCACTATCTAACCCCACAGGAGTTTGAAGAGTTGGCAAAAGCAAAAATGGCGTAACCGTCTCTACTAACATGTATCCAAGATATTGACTCAATTCCAATATAATGCGGCGCAATTCTGAGGGATACTTGAAAAAAGTTGCTAATTCGGACCAATTATCCCTCCCAATTTTTGTGATGATCGGGTATTTTTTACTTCACTTTCCGCCAAGATCGCTGAATGCCTCCCTCCATAGCTAATTCTTCCATAGAAGCCTTACAAATAGGCTTTAGGCTTTATATATGTAGTTACTGATTTAAAATCTTTGTAACCGACAAAACGGATACTATTTACATCGTAACCTATTTATTTGAAAACTCACAATTTATTCTATATAAATTCTTTTTGGATTCAAATAAAATTCATTATTTTAATATAAAAATGTAAGGGTAACCAAAATGAAAAGGAGATAATATGTTATGAAAAAATTAGCTACTGGTTTTTTAATCACTTCAATTCTAGGAGGTTTAATACTGGGATTAACAGGTTGTGGGAACAAGGAAAAAGGCAGTGATGATGGAAGTGCTATGACTAAGGAGGATATCGAGAAAGACGTTGTGAGTAAGGAAACAAAAGAAATAGACGGTAAAACTGTGGAAGAGTACACCATGAAAGATGGATCGAAGATTCAGATGGAAAAATAATTTATATAAATTGCATTCAAATTTTTTCATGCTTGCAATACTAAATTTTTAGATATATACAGGATTTCAGGATACCCTTGTTTAATGTCGTATCAGAAATTAATTGTGAACCGTGAACTAGTTGTACGGGCGCAAACTATAGGAGGAAATTTGTTTTGACGCAAATGTCGAAGAGGAAGAAAGTATTGGCTATATCTACTACTCTGGGAATACTTATACTTGGCCTAATTATATTTTTGTTTACTCGCCCTAGTGATTTTGATCAGAGCGAGACAGAATCGGTAGAATCTCAAATTGTCAAAGACATATCAGCTAATTTACAATCGACAGGAACTATGTTAGCGGGTAAAATTGTGGCAAATAATAGTAATCAAATCAAGATTGATAGTACAAGAGGGAAAATTAAAGAGGTTTTCGTAAACGAAGGTGATCAAGTAGAGAAGGGGCAGGCTCTTTTTAGTTATCAAACAGATCAAGAATTAAAAGTGAAAGAAGCAGAAGTTGACAAAACAGTCAAAACTAATGCAGTAGATGTGGCAAAAAGCAATGCTTCTATAAAATGGACCTTGTATAATCAAAAAAATGAGCAACTAAGAAAAGCAAAAAATTCAGCAGATTCGACTCAGGAAGAATTATCGACACTAGAAGAAGGCTTAAAGCAAGCCCAGTTGGATGCGATTGGTGGAGATAATGAAGTGAAAAATGCCGAAAGTGAGCTTGAAAAAGCTAATTTGATATATGAAAATGAAACAGAGAAACTGAAAGATGATACTGTGGTAGCCGATAATGCGGGACTTATAAAAACGGTGAATCAGGATTTAGTTAATCAATCTGCAGACAGACAAAAAGAAGAAAACTTCATCGAGATAATCGATAGTTCACAACTGTTTGTAGACGGAAGTGTGACCGAATTTGATAAAGATAAAGTTGCTATTGAACAACCGGTTGAGATAGTGAACCGAGAGGATAACAATCAACGTTGGGAAGGAAAAGTGGTGCAAGTCGCTAGTTTGAGTTCTGAAGATTCAAATTCGTCAAAAGAAGAAGATGAGAATCCTAATTTATCAAAATTTCCTTATAAAGTAGTAGTAAATGAAAATGAAAACATGCCAACAATTGGATCCCATGTATACGTTAAGCTTATGGCATCAGGATATGATGCCAATAAAATTATTCTCAACAAAGAATATATTGTTACCAAAGGGAATAAAGAATATGTATGGTCGGTCGAAGATAATAGTATCAAGTTACGCGAAATAACTTCAATTGCACTTGAAAATGACTTAGTTGAGGTAACAGATGGGCTATCTACTACTGACAGTATAGCCGTCCCGAAAGAAGGAATGGTAGAAGGAATGGAGGTGGGGGAAAATATTAAATCTTAGAGCTATTTCAAAGTCATATTGGCAAGGGAGTGAAGAATTGCCCGTATTAAAAAATATTAATTTGCGTGTGGATAAAGGCGAGCTTGTCGCTATAATGGGACCTTCAGGATCGGGAAAATCCACGTTGATGAATATTATAGGTTGCTTAGATTCTGCTACTTCTGGAGACTATCAAGTTGAGAATACTTCCATAAGAAGTTTATCAGATAATGCATTAGCAGATTTTAGAAATGAAAAAATCGGTTTTGTATTTCAAAATTTTAATTTAATGCCTAAGCTGACCGCAAGACAAAATGTTGAATTGCCATTAACATATAAAAAAATTTCTTCTTCAGAGCGTAGAGAAAAATCATTGGAAATGTTGAAATTAGTAGGCTTAAGCGACCGTGCTGATTTCTATCCCATGGAACTCTCAGGGGGACAGAAACAACGTGTAGCAATCGCTCGGGCTTTAGTAACAAACCCTAGTTTTATTTTAGGTGATGAGCCGACGGGTGCGCTAGATACTAAAACAAGTGAACAAATAATGGACCTTTTTAAACGGTTTAATCAAGAGGGGAAAACAATCATTCTTATTACTCATGAACCTGATATCGCTCAATTATGTCAGAGAACTGTTTTTTTAAGAGATGGTGAAATAATTGATGATAAAATAAATTAGCGGAAGGATCAGTACATGATTGACGAAATTTTAACTGCTACTAGATCTATTTTAGCGCACAAGATGAGATCTATTTTAACAATGTTGGGCATAATAATCGGAATCTCTGCAATCATTTGTATTTTTAGTATTATTGAAGGAAATACTGAAAATTTAAAAAAAGAAATGATTGGTGGTAGTAACAATACCATTGGGATCGAATACAATAAAAAAAGCATGTTTAATCAGGAGCTGTTTAACGAGGCCAAAGATCGTAAAGCACCCTATATCCCAGAGGTTACAGATGAACAACTGAATTCTATTCGATCACTAAAAAACGTTCAGGATGTTGGAATCTCTTACTCAAAAGATACCAAAATTTTTTATAAAAGTACTAATGTTCAAGCGAATGTTTCGGCAGTTACTACAAACTTACCTGAATTGAAACAGTTGGAAATTATACGAGGAGAAAATTTTGATTCGACAGATTTTAAAGACAATCAGCAAGTCATCTATTTAGATAAAAGTTTATACGAGGAGCTATTTGGCAATACAAATGACGGGATTGGTAAATATGTTGAAGTAAATAGTATTCCTTTTCAAATTAAAGGTGTATTTGAAACAAAAGATGCACAACTAAGTTACATGTTTGGCTCTAAAGAAGCCTATGTTCCAGAGAAGCAAGCATATAATTTACTAGGAACGGTTAATCTCACTCCAAAGATAACTATCCAATCAACTGATACAGAAAAATTACAGGTTGCTGCTCAAGAAGTTTCCACGTTATTAAATAAAAATTTGCCAGAATCGGATTATAGTTATGGCATTATGAATATGGATGAATTAAAAAAAAGTATCGAACAATTTAATCAATCTAACTTTATATTATTAGCAGGTATTGCCAGTATATCACTTTTAGTAGGTGGCATAGGCGTAATGAATATCATGCTTGTTTCCGTTACAGAAAGAACAAGAGAAATAGGCATAAAAAAAGCTTTGGGAGCCAGAAGAAAAGTCATACTAAGGCAATTTCTTATTGAAGCAATAGTTCTTACAGTCCTCGGAGGCATCTTAGGAGTTTTGATAGGCTTAGTTGGCGGGTTTATTATAACTCAAACATTGCATTATCCTTACATTGTTTCATTGCTAGCAATTTTGGGGAGCCTTGCCTTTTGCCTAGTGGTAGGTATTATATTTGGTCTATTGCCAGCTGTGAAAGCCTCCAAGTTAAATCCTATAGAGGCACTGCGTTACGAATAATATAACTATGAGAAAATTTTTATGGTCATTTCAGGATTTCAAAAGTATCTGAGTAGATAGGGACTTTTACTCGAGATTAAAAAGCAACCAGTAAAAAAACTGGTTGCTTTTTTTGTATTATTAAAGCTTCTGACCATACTGCAGAGTTAGAATGATAAGAAAAAATCTTGATTTTAACTTTATAAATATATCTTGTTTTAGTTAAGAATAAGAATTTTTGGTTAACTTACAATTTCTAATCAAAGTTCTCTTCTTATTTATTATATATTCTCAGTTATTTATTGTCAATACGTTTTTTTTTCTTCTTTACTGACAA
>NZ_JBTXLV010000019.1:0-18288 GCF_054871765.1 Enterococcus sp. LJL120 | reverse complement strand
AAAATCATCGTTGGTAAGAAACCAAAATCTGAGTTGATGCAGCAATCAATGATTTGTCTTTCAGAGAGAGTGTCCCCTTCAGGTACATCGATGTCGATTAAAAACGTGTTGATTTGTTTCAAATTGTTTTCAGCATGGCCTTTGACAATGCTTTTTTCTTTGTCAGCATAGGTCCCAAAACTATAGACGTTCGGTGTCCAATGCGTAAAACCATCCAAGTTATCTAAAATGGCTTCTTCTGAAGTCAAGACAACTCCACGGCCGGCGGCCATTTTCTCTTTTGACCGGAAACCGAATATAGCACCTTTTTTTCCATCCGATTTGTAGTCAATCGGTTTGATCTTGCTGTTTTTGAATTTATACTGACGAATGCCTTGTTTTAAGAACAATGAATAGACTTCTTGGATTTGCATAGGAACACCACCTTTCGATTTTGAGTACAAAAAAGAGGACACCAAATAACACAGTGTCCTCAACTTTAAAAAAAGCTTAAAATCATGCCAAATCTCAATGAACTCGCACTCAAATAAGCCTTTTCGTATTGAATTTTTTTTCAAGATTTGATAAAATACGAGTGGTTAGGTTTGTATTTTAAACCCTAAAAAAGAAAAGACATCTGTTCCGTAACAAACACAATTTATGAGTTGGTGCTCATAAAAGTGTTTGTCTTTTTTTATTCTCTGTAATTGTAAACATTTGTCCAGCACTTTGTAAACAGCATAATTGAAAAAATATTTTAGGAGAAAAAGAGAAAAGGAGACTTTTCTCCTAAAATGAAACAATCAAAATTTAATCAGCAAAAAGAGAAAAGGAGAAAAAGGGAAAAAGAGATTTTTCTCTTTAATTGAATTAAAACACTAATTTACTAGTATATTACATTTAGGAGAAAAAGAGAAAAAGAGATTTTTCTCTTTTAAAGTTTACAAAGAGAAAAGGAGAAAAGGGGACTTTTCTCTTTTTTTCGTTCTTTAAACTTACACCTTAAAAAAGGGAAAATTTCTCCTAAATACATTTATTGATGGTAATTCAATAATTAATGTTGTATAATGTTTTTAGGAGATAAAATACATTTTACAGAAAAGAGGCCTATTATGGATTATCAGAAATTGGTTCTTCAATTGACTAAGAAATGTCGGACAATCATCAATGCTAATCAAAAAGGTGGAGTTGGAAAGACAACGTCTACAGCTGGTGAGTCTATGGTAGCTACTTTACCAAATGCAATGTTTAATAAAAAAGTTTTGCTTATTGATTGGGACATTCAGGCAAACGAAACTAGTTTGATGGGAAAAACTTTCGATACAAACTTTCCCAAAACAATATATCAATGTATCTTAGACGAAGACTTACAATCAGGAATAGTCAAGTTAACTGATAATTTACACATGATAGCAGGCGGAAGAGACATGGCCGAGCTTGGAGACCATTTAGAAGACTTATACCCAAAAGAGGGCAACCCAAACTACAAAAAAGATAGGACGTTTCACTTTACGAAGCTCCTCGATAAAATTAAAGATAATTACGATTATATCTGGATTGATGTTGGGCCTAGTACAGATATCAAAGTTGATAATGCTATGGTTTGTGCAGATTACTTCGTGATTACACAAGAAACAAAAACCTATTCATTTGAAGGTTCCCTTGACATCATCAATGAATACTTTCAAACACTAATTGATGATTTCGGAGACGATTTTAAAGGAGAAGTCCTTGGACTGTTACCATTCCTACTACAACCAAAAAGGGAACTTCATCAAACAATCATTGATAATACAAGAGAAGCATTTGGTGACAACTTCACGTTTAACGCTATAGTTGGTAACTCAAAACGGTTGGAAGATTACCCAGAATACGGTATTACCGTCATTGACCACCATGACAGAAAGGTTTTTGCGCTGTTTGCTGACATATTCTGTGAAATTGAAGAACGAATCGCACTTTTTGAAACTCAAGGCGATATCCCCGAGGACTACCAATACCAGCCTAAATTCTTAAATGGTAACAAATTTACCAAACTTGCAAGAGAATTGGATTTGTCAACATACGAAGTTAGGAGTGAGCAGCATGCCATTAACCAATAGACAAAAAAAGGAACGTCCTACTGTTGCCCAAGTTGCAAATACTTCCAGAATAAATGAGGAAAAACAAGAAGAACCGACAATAGCTTTCAACACAACAAAAAAAAGTGATTCTCAAAAAAGAAAAACTATTAAAGTTGATCCTGACATAAAAAGTCTGATAGAAATTTTTAGTGATTTTGATGGAACAAGAGAATATGAAACTTTAAGGAACATGGCCGAATTTTACTACAAGAATAATTATGATGAGAGAGCTCAAAGAATTATTGCGAACATTCAAAGCAACAAGTACATTGGATAAAAGGGAAAAGGTGACATTTCTCCTTTTCTCTTTTTCTCTTTTATACAAAATGTTGAATAACCTTGTTTTAGTGGTAATTCTGTTAAAAATACCGATAAATTAGTTTTATAATCTAGGAGAAATTTCTATTTTTCTTTTTAATTCCGTTACAATCAAAATTAAAAAATTCACCTAAAGAGATACCTTCAAATGCCAGCAAGACTTCAAAAGTTTTCTTGTCATATGCTATTTCGTTTTCTCCGGTTTTCAGATTTATAACCTCAATTGAGCTGTTTCTTTTTATCATTTCATAAACATCGGTAGTTAAAGACACAGAATCACCTCCAGATTTCAGTTGGTAAAACAGGTACATATTTGAGTATTGTTAAATAGTCATTGCCACATGACATAACATGAAAGCTTCATTTATCAAAACTATTGTGCATTACTTCAGCTATTTTTTATGGGCATTAAAAAGTGATTGATATTCTTTGTCCGTAATTTTTCCATCCAGACTGCTAGTAGAAAAAGATGAATGAACATTCCTTGAGTCTCTTGTGCTTCTTGCATAGCTTGTCTGAATGTTTTTGTTTTAGGTATAGAATCGTAAGCTGCTTTCTTCTCACTGTCAGTAACGATTAGGTCAATTCCAAAGCCACCCATGACCCACACAATTTCAAACGTATAACCAGGGTATCGTAATTGTAAAAAATTTATGAACTGAAATTTTTCATCTTCCTCTAGCCAATAATCATCCAAACAGACATGTTGAGAGTGACCGCTCAATGTATTACCAGTTTTATCAAGTGATAATTCCTCAACCATTTTTAAAAAATCTAACTTTCCCATAAAAATTCCTCCTTCAGTAATATTTCTTATCCTTTAAAGATTTCAATGTGCCTGATTTGTCCAGATAGAATAGGGGTCTTTCCAATAAAAATATTCAAGTCATCGTAACCAATTATCTTGCCAATAACATCCTCTTGAAAATGGTTCGCTTCATTTCGTTCATTAATTTGCACTGGTGTTAGTACCAAATCTTAGACAGCTTTTCGTAGAGACAAGAATAAATTAAACTTATCTACGAGAGGATGAATTTTTATGACCCGATATGAAGAAAATTTTAAACAGATGATTGTTGAACTGAATCAAACTGGACGTTCTGTTCGAAAGTTGGCGAAAGAATATGGCTTATCTGAAGCAACGATTTACAAATGGAAGAATTTATATTTACCTAATCAGTCCACGGGACTGACTGGAAAAGAAGTGGCTGAACTGAAAAAAGAAAATGATCGTTTGAAAGAGGAACTTGAAATCTTAAAAAAAAAGCCGCAGCCATATTCTCTCGGAAAACCTAAATTCGCTTGTTCAATTTATTGGAAAATGGGGTAAGAATTACACTGTTTCTTTATTGTGTCGGTTATTAGTAATCCCTAGAAGTGTCTATTATTTTTATAAGAACAAACCATTGACAGTTACAGAAATCAGAAATAATAAGTTGAAAAAGAAAATTTCAACAATTTTTTTTACGAATAAACAACGCTATGGTGCCACAAAGATTTATCAAGTTTTATTAAAAGAAGGTATTTCAGTATCTCTTAAACATGTCCAAAAGCTAAAGAAACAATTAAATTTAAGGTCGATTGTAGTTAAAAAATATAGACCTCAAAGGTCTAATAAACCGATAATTTAAAAGAGAACCTCTTAAATCAGGACTTTTCTATTAAGACTATCTGTGAGAAATGGGTAGCTGACATTATTTACATTCCTATTAAGAAAAATGGTTGGTGTTACTTATCTTCAATCATCGATTTACACACGAAAAAGATTATTAGCTATACATTTTCAAAACGAATGACTGTGGATTGTATCATTCAAACGCTTAACAAAGAAAAAATGCATTATCACATTCCAGAAGGAATGATTCTACACACTGATTTGGGCAGCCAATACACAGCCAGAGAAGTGGAACAATGGCTTGAAACCAACAAACTAAGGCATTCTTATAGTAGAAAGGGGACACCTTATGACAATGCTGGAATCGAATCTTTCCAGGCCTCATTGAAAAAGGAAGAAGTCTACACGACTAGCTACTCAGATTTTGAAGAAGCAAATCGAGAACTATTTAGTTACATTGAAGGATTTTATAACCGAAATCGAATCCATAGCTCGATTCACTATCTAACCCCACAGGAGTTTGAAGAGTCGGAAAAAGAAAAAATGGCATAAACGTCTCTACTAAAATTTGTCTAAGATATTGACTCAAATCCACTTAGTACAACGGATTATGAAAAAAAAGAAGAGAGGTGTTAGCTAACATTGCAGACACGGTAGTAAAATTAGATACAGAATTAGATAAATTAGATGCATTGAATGAAGATAAAGATAAAAAACATGAAATTAAGCATATTCTTCATGAAGTTGGAAAATATGCAAAATATGATGAAGATGAAATGAAGAAAATTGATACCTACTTTGAAAATTTCAACGACTAGAAAACGAGTCAGAATCCCGTGCTAACGGAATTCTGACTCGTTTATTTGTCCATGTTGGATTGTACTATTGATTACAATATCTCTCCCTGAAAGACTCCTCGACAACTGTTCTAGATTAGTTTTCTAAAGGGAATTATTTATTGTTCTCCAGACAGCTATTTTCCTCTGACCAGAAGTCTTAAAGTTTCCAAACTGAAAAGGACTTTTCGACTGATATTGTATCGCCGAAAAGTTTTCCTTGATTCTTATAGACATCAATTATGTTAATATACCTAACTCTAATTATCAAAAGAAGCCAGTTCATTTTGTGAACTGGCTTTTACTTTACATAAGTTACGTTATATCAAGTAGACTATTTCCGTTATTAGTGGATTACTCCTCAAAAAGAAGAATGATTAGCCCTTCAATAATTTTAATTTGAACAAAAAAAATTCCCCGAATCCAGTATTCATCAAAAAAATCAGGAAAGAATGCTGCAATCAATTTGACAATACGGTAAACTAAAAAAGCCGTACGCTCAAAATTAAAGAGTACGGTTTTTTTGGCAAATTATGCATTGGTTAAAGAATTAGCCCATAAAAGAACGCAATATGTGAACAATTTCTGATTGAGCGTACCAATTATTTAAGCTACCCCATTTCCAATCAGACAATGATTAGAGTTATGTCCAATTTTTCAATTTCTGTTTGTTGTTCTTTTGTAAGGTTAGAATCAGTAACCAGGTAGTTAAATGCTTTTGGTCTCGCAAATTCTTTGAAGCTACGTTGATTAATTTTGCTTGACTCACACAGAGCAATTTTTATGCGGCCAGTCTGCATTATGCATTTTTTCATTTCTGCTGTTTCGTAATTAGGCGTTGAATAGCCGTAATTGATATCAAATGAGGTTGTTCCTACAATGACCTTATCCACAGAAAAATCATTAAGCTCACGAGAAACCGAACTACCAGATACATAGGGATAGCCATTTCGGATAATACCACCAATAATATGGACTTGGAAGCTCGTTTTCTCACTTAAAAGTAAAGCAATCTCTAGGTCATAGGTTAAAATAGTTAGATTTGCTAAGGAGCTATTGATTAATTTTTCAGCAAAGGCCTTACAAGAAGTCCCAGTGTCTATTGCGATTATATCATTTTCTTCAATTAAATTAACTGTTTCTTCGGCTATTCGATATTTTTCAATCGTAAATTTTCGACTAGTAGGGATAATTTCTATACTTCTTTTGAAATCTCGCTGGATTACACCACCATGAGTTCTTGTAACCAAACCTTCATTTTCTAATTCCCGTAAATCAGCTCGAATAGTTGAGCCAGTAACATTGAATATTTCAGCTAATTCGGCAACTTGAACCCTTTTTTTTTCCTTCACTAAATTAACAATTGATTTTTTTCTTTCTTCTGCATATAAATGTTCATCCATAATTATCCCCTTTCAGTCAGTTTCAGTATAAAAGAAACTAAAAATGAAAGCAATTACTCTGATCTATCAATCAAAAACAATCACATTTTTCAAACCAATTGCATTTTTGGCATTGTTTAATGCTATCTGGAACTCTTCTATTGGGTAGCGTTTTGTGATTAACTCAGCTAATGGAATTCGCCCACTAGCAACTAATTGAGCTGACGTGCGGTAGCCAATCAGGCTTGCTCGTGTACAGCCAAAGACTCTTAGTTGCTTGTAATGAAGAATATTTGTGTTTAATTTAACCTCTTGTTTTTCTTTTGGTAATCCCCCAAAATATAAACAGCGTCCATTGATGGCCATATAGTTGAAGCTTGCTTCTTGCGCTTTGGGGGCTGGCGCAGCAATGATACACAAATCGACACCTTTGTTGTTGGTTTCAAAGAATATTTTACTTTGTAAATCCTCTGAGGTTAGAGTGACTAAATCAGGAATCATTTTTTTAGCCTCCTCTAAGCGTGCTTCAGAAAGATCATTCATCATAATTTTTCCGGCACCTCTGGCTTTCGCTAACATGGCATGCATAATGCCAATTGGTCCTGATCCGATGATTAAAACATTATCTCCAGGAAAATTTCCAGCAATTTCTTGGCCGTTAAATACACAGCTAAAGGGCTCAATTAAGGCAGCTTCTTCATAGGATAATTCATCGGGAATTAAGGAAATGTTTCCTTGTCTGACTGCCTTTTCTGGTATGACTAAATACTCCGCGAATCCTCCGGGAAGATTAATCCCAAAGGCTTCATATTTTTCACATAGATGCGTATTTCCACTAACACATTGGTCACAGATGCCACAGCCCATGTTCGGAGCAACAGCTACACGCATGCCTGCTTCATAAAAGTCCACTGCAGAGCCTACTTCGACAATATCTCCTGAAATTTCGTGCCCTAAAGTTAAAGGTGTTTCTTCTGTAGCTGTAGGATAGCCATTCTTATACATGCGGACATCCGTGCCACAAATGGAAGCTGACTTAACTTTAATCAACACTTCTTCCTTAGTTATTTGCGGTTTTTCTAGCTCTTTTAATTGAATATTCTCTTTTCCTAATAACTGGATTACTTTCATTTAATTTTCCACCTCTACAATTCGATTTTCCAGCAATGAGGTTAGTCCGGCATTGACTAGACGGACAGCCATTAAGCCATCATTACCTGTACATAAGGGTTTGGTATCCTTTAATATACAATCTACAAATGCTTGGTCTTCAGTGACATAAGCTTCTCTAAATAGATACATCCAGCTATGCATTGTTGGCTGTGTCAATTTTTGATCACTGGTAGCCACAATAATATTGTGTTTCCCCTGATCACCAACTAGGATACTCCCTCGCGTTCCCAATATTTCTGTTCGAGCATCATAGCCATATTGAACATATTGTGCGCCATCAATCTGACCAATTTTTCCATCTGAAAAACGTAAATTCATAGCAACCGTATCATAATAATCGGGAAAATCAGCTTTGACCTCTGGAGAGCGATAATTCCCTCCAATGGCATAAATGCTACTTACTTCACTACCTGTTAGCCAACGCAGGGTATCTAAATCATGACTATTGACTTCCCCAATCGGTCCATTACTTTTACTAATATCAAACATCCAAGGCTTTGGTTCGCTAGGACCATGGGTTAGGGATTTAACTAAAACGACATCCCCAATAACTCCTGATTCGACGACCTTCTTGGCTTCCTGAAAGCTGGCATCAAAACGGCGCATAAAGCCAACTTGGAGCTTTACTTGATTTTCTTCAGCAACTCGAATCATTTCGATACACTCTGTTTCATTTATAGCTAATGGTTTCTCACAGAGAATATGCTTTTTAGCTTTTGCTGCCGCGATTGCGATCTCTTTATGATAAACAGTTGGTGTCACGATAACGACAGCATCGATTTTTTTATTTTTTAAGGCCTCTTGGTAATCCGTATAAATATATTCACAGTCAACTTCTTTTTGAGCAAGCTCTAAGCTCTCCTTTGAAGGGTCACAAAGGGCAATTAATTTCGCATTTTCAACTCGACGAGCAAAATTTTTACCATGAATCATCCCAGCTCTACCTGTACCAATCAGGCAAATATTGATTACTTCTGACATGTTAACTATTCCTCCTCGATTCGTTGATTACTCGTAGCCTGATTTCTACGGGCATACATCTTAACTGCCGTCACTAAAAATCCACTAATTGCTGTTCCGACTAGTAGAGCTAGAACATACATTAATACATTGTTCACCGCTCCCGGAATTAAGAAGATAAAGAATCCCCCATGGGGAACTGCGATACCACAATTGAAAATCATGGATAATCCTCCTGTAATTGCCGAACCAATTGTAACGGAAGCTAAAACACGAATTGGATCAGCCGCAGCAAAGGGAATAGCCCCTTCTGAGATAAAGGATAGCCCTAAGACCCAAGCAGATTTTCCAGCTTCACGTTCTTCCTTCGTGTAAAGATTTTTTCCTAAAACAGTTGAAGACAAGGCCATTGCTAAAGGTGGTACCATACCAGAAATCATAACTGCCGCCATGATAGTACTCGTTTCACCAGTGGCTAAATTCGTTAAAGAGGCAACACCAAAGAAGTAGGCTGCTTTACCAATAGGACCTGCTAAGTCAATAGCCATCATGCCTCCCAATAGCAAGCCTAGTAACACTGAATTCATACCGGATAAGCCGTTTAGCCAAGTGGTGATTCCTTCATTTAAAGCAGTAATCGGAATACCGACAACAAATTTCATGATTAACCCAACAAATAGAACGGAAATTACTGGTAAAATTAATACAGGTAACAACCCCGAAAAAGCTGAAGGTAATTTTAAGACCTTCTTTAAGCCAAGAACGGTATAACCTGCGAGGAAACCACCTAATAAAGCTCCCAAGAATCCAGCATTCATATTGGAAGCAACCATCCCAGCAACCATCCCTGGAACTAAACCTGGACGATCCGCAACTGAGAAGGCCACATAGCCTCCCAAGATTGGCCACATTAAGCCCATTGCGATTCCACCCAGCTCATTAATTGATGAAGCTAGTTCTCCTTCTGAATTAATCCCACCAAAAGCAAAAGCTAAGGCGATACAAATTCCCCCAGCAACAACAAAGGGAATCATATAAGAAACACCTGTCATTAAGTGACTATAAATACCACTTTTTTCAGATTTCCCCTCAGATTTGGCAACTGAAGAGCTTTCATAGATAGGAGCATTAGGAGCGCGATCAAATAAATCATCTGGATGATCAATCGCTTCATTAACATCAACTTCTAATAGATGCTTCCCAACAAAGCGATCCTTATTTACCGTGGTACTGGCAGCAATAATCACTGCATCTGCTTGAGCAATTTCTGCTTCTGACAGGACATTCTCAGCACCAATTGAGCCTTGTGTTTCGACCTTAATCTCGATATCACGATTTTTCGCAGCAATCTCTAAGCTTTCAGCCGCCATATAGGTATGTGCAATCCCTGTAGAGCAGGATGTAATACTAACTATTTTCATAATTTCTACCCTTTCTTATTCGAAAATTTGGTAAATTTCTTCAGCGTCAGTAGCAGTCAGCAATTTTTGGCGAATATCCTCATGCATTAATTTTCGTGATAGCTTACTTAAAATCCTTAAGTGTTCATCATTTGAAGCTTTGGGAACCGCAATTAAAAAGATTAAATGGACTGGCTTGCCATCCATTGAGTCATAAGAAATTCCTGGTAGGCTTCTACCAAAAGCCAGTGACGGTTTCGTTACCGCTAGACTTTTTCCGTGAGGAATGGCGACCCCAAAGCCGATTCCCGTAGTGCTTTCTGCTTCTCTTTGCATAACAGCCTTAAGGTAAACGCTCTCATTTTTTACAACACCTTCTGTCACAAAGGTGTTTGCCAGCTCTCTAATGGCTGCTTCTTTATCTTGTGAAGTTAATTCAAAATTTATAAATGCTGGTTTCAATATTGTGCGAATTTCTGACATGATTTTGCTCCTAATCTCTGATATTCTATTCAGCCTAAATTTTATTTGAAGCGATTTTTATATTCTTCTACAATCTTTATTCCAGAACTCGTTCCCAAGCGTTCAGCTCCAGCTTCAACCATTTCTAATGCTGTATCTAAATCTCTAATTCCGCCAGCAGCTTTCACTTTTACTTCATTTCCTACCACTTTTTTCATTAATTTAACATCTTTGATTGTTGCTCCACCTGTTCCAAAACCAGTTGAAGTTTTCACAAAGTCAGGCTTGATTTCCTTGGCAATTTCGCAAACGGTAATTTTTTCCTCGTCTGTCAAATAGCAATTCTCTAAGATAACCTTACTCAGAATTCCGCCCTCTCTGGAGGCTTCTACAATCGCTTTCATTTCAGCTTTTATATAGCTAGAGTCCCCTTCTTTTAGTTTGCCAATATTAATCACGTAGTCAATTTCGTCTGCGCCCTTTTCAATGGCATCCTTTACTTCAAAAACCTTCGTTTCAATTGTTGTTTGTCCAAGAGGGAACCCTATTGCCGCACCCACGTGAACTTCGCTGTCCTTTAAAAGTTCTTTGCACATTGCTACAGGATAAGAATTGATAGCAACCATTTTAAAATCATAGTCATTTGCTTCTTTACATAACTGTTTAAAATCTTCTTTTGTCGCATCTGCTTTTAACAAAGTGTGATCCACCATATTTGCTAATTCTTCTAGTTTGATCATAATATTCCTCCTATTTCTTAATTCTATTAATTTTCATTTACGTTTAAATGTTATCATAAATTTTCATATTGTCAATATATGAAAATAAGGAATTATATTTCAATAAATAAAATTTTATACTCAAAAGGTTAATATACGTAATTCTCCTTCTCTCAAGTTAAAAAAGAGGGCATCAATACTTAGATATTAAAATTTGATTTAAGAAAGGTGAGTTTAAATTAAGATAGTAGTTTGTTTGGATATCAAAACTACAAATTACATTACTTATACTCTATTTTTTATTGGAATCCTGTTTATTTCATTAATTGCGCTAATTTCTTTCTCTTAATAACAAATCTATTTTTAACCTATGGGCGGACATAAAGTCGATTATAAAAAGTAAAAAACCCTCAAATATTTGAGGGTTTTTTTTTAATAGTGATCTTTAACAGAATAGAAATAAATTGTTTCGTTTTTGACAGCGTAAATCAAACGATGTTCGTCTGTAATTCTTCTCGACCATTTCCCTGACAAATCGTGTTTTAGTGGCTCGGGCTTGCCTATTCCTGAAAAAGGATTGCGATCAATATCTTTAATTAATTTGTTGATTTTTTTTATATTGGTCTTATTCCCTTGCTCATACCAATAAATATAGTCATTCCAAGCATCATCTGACCAAGCTTTAATCATCTATGTCTACCTCAAGTAAATTATGAGTACTAAAACTGCCTTCCTCAAATTGCTTGTCCCCTCTATGAATCTTATCCATAATGTAGTTGTTTGATAAAATTCGTAGAGTTTCTTGCATAGAATCATAGTCTCTTTTTGATAGAACAACAACAGTATCTTCAATATCTTTTGTTGTGACAATCAACACATCAGCATCTTCATTCACTTGCTTCATATAACTTCTCAAATTTTGCCTAAAATTAGAATAAGCAATAGCTTCCATTCTGAAACCCTCCATTTCTTATATAAAATATTGTACAACATTTCGTACGATAATGGAAGGTCGTAGATGTACTTTGCATAAACCTCCTTATCCTAAGTTAAGAAAAAAAGTTTTATTGAAACTTTGATATAATAAGGATGAGTTTAAATTAAGGGAGTGATTCATTTGGATATTGAAACTGTAAAAAACATTGCTTATGCTGGTATGGCTGCAACAGGGTTTTTATTGTTTTTAGCAGGTTTAACAAAAATTACACATGGCCTTTTCTTTGCTAGGACACCTCAAGAATTTGTGCAAGATGCTAGTAATCCAAAATTTAATTTAGAAAAATCTGTAGGGAATAAATTTAGAGAAGTTGTTTGTAAATACGTTACTCCATTTTTTATTGGATTCTTGTCGATATTATTGATTGCGTTAATTTTCTTTTCTTAGTAACAACTCTATTATTTAACGCGTAAGTTCACATAATGTCGATTATCAAAAGAAGCCGGTTCATCTTGTGAACTGGCTTTTACTTTACATAAGTTAAGTTATATCAAGTAGATTAATTCCGTCGTTAATTGACTTAAGTTTTTCTTTCAATCCTAAAAGACATCATTCCGGGGCCAGTTTCATTCTAAAAGCCAACTCATCGAGATGGCTTCCCTTATACAGCCGCGTTCACTAAATTCATGTAATTAGAACACTCATCAAGGGTTAATCAGTTTTAAGCTTTTTTTGAACCTTCCTAGAAACTTGAATTTAAGTTTTATTTCTTCTTACTTTTCGAAACTGGGTACTCTATTCATAACTTTTCTTTCCTGCATGTGTAAAAGTTGCACTTATGCCACTTAATATTCCAATTCCGATTAGCCATTTTGAAGTTGTTAACACCCCTATAGACACGCATGTACCAGATATAATGATATGGGCCTTTTCATTAATTTCCAAAGCTCTTTTACTTGGTATTGGAACTTCCATATTCCAATCAATACTTTAGTTTATTTAGTTTTTGATTCAACTCTTTTATCATATTTTTTCTCCTAATGTAGGAATAAATGAATCAATGGGTTTATTAGTAATAAACAGCCAACTAGACTCAAATATTTACCATAACGTTCTTTTTTATCATAAAGAAAATCCCAATGGCAATAACCAGAAAAGCAATGATTGCCATAATTACTATTACGTTACCTAAAAAAGGTTCAAATCAGTTCATCATTGAGTTAAACATGTTTATGATTCTCATTTTTTTGTCTCCTTAAACAATTTTGTTAAAGTATTATCTAGTAAAAAATTAAAGGTTTTTTCTGTACCCTTAAGTGTATCGCTGTCCACTAAGGACAAGAAAAGAATAGAATGAATGATGTTTATGACGTCGTCTTCAGGTAATAATAAGGTTAACTTTGAGCGTGTAATAACTGTTCTAAAAATTTCCGAACTTTTCATTTTTAGGTGCTCAATTTGTTCTTCAGGCAGTTTCGCTAAAAATAAGTCGTACTCAGAGCTATTTAAATCATAAAGAGCTGGATAAGCTTGATATTCTTTAAATAGAAATTTCAATCCTTGTTTGAAACCATCAATTTTTTTATCCGATTCATCTAAATTTTGTGACCAAATATCCAATAAATTATTTTGAACATTTCCTAAAACATCTATAAACAAGTCTTCTTTTCTTTTGTACACGAGATAAAAAGCTCCCGATGAAATTCCAACTGCTTTGGTGAGTAAAGGAATATTAGTTTTTTTATAACCTCTCACTCGCCAACTTTCTTCACAAGCTACTTGTAAGTTGTTTTTAATATTAGCAATATCTTCTTCAGTAAAACCTCTAGTCACTGTTGTCACCTTCCAATTACATGAATATAGAACATCACATTTTCACGAATAATCAAACAAATATATTCATAACACGAAAAATAGCTTGAAAAAAAATAAATCTTTCAAATGTGAAGCCACTAAACTTTGAACTAGTTCACATAATTCTTTACGCTACCAATTCACATTGAAACTCTAGTGATTTGAATTTTTTTTAGTTAGTGGTGTTAACTATTTTTCATTTGCAAGAATAAAACATAAAATTCCTTTAAATCATTTATGATAATAAAATTTTTTTAGAGAAAAAAAAAATCACAATTTTGATGTTTAATTACCTGAATACTACAATTTGTTTATTGATGAGATATACTTAAAAAAAAAATGATATATTAATAATTTTTTATGGGTTTTATTTGTTCTTCTATCTGATTCTAGTTTTATATATAGTTTGAAAAAGTTGAATTAGACAAGTATTCCTGTTATTATCAATATCTTCGTTGAAACGAAAGGAAAGATGACTGAATAAAAAAACATAAAAATACTAATTTTCAAAAAAAACGACTATGATGACTATATTCTTATTGAGAATCGAGGAAAAAGAATATTATGAAGAAAAATTCAATATTGCTAATTATAGTAGGAATAATATTGCTCTTTATTGTGAAACCTGACAGAGCAAATGCTGCAACAATTCCTGATGGCTATACTTTATATACAGTTTCTAACTATTCACAATTCAAGGCAGCTATGAATGCAGGGACGACGACAAAAAAATATATACTACTTAACAGTGATATTGTTTATGGTTTTTCTAGTGGTACCGCGACTACTTCTACGACGAGTACTGTTGAATCCTTGTACTATACAACAGATACGATTATCGATGGCTCTGGTTCATCAGGCACATCTAAATATAGCTTATTGTTTGGATACACAGGAACGACCAATGCTTACTCTGCAGATTCACCTCTCCGCATTCTGAACTCTAATTTAACCGTTACGTTCAAAAACCTATCCATAGGAAGTTCAACATACAAAAATTTTACGAATGGAGGATTAGTTTATCCATATACCAATCAAGGAACAAGTATGAATCTTAATGTTGTCGTTAATAATGTCACATTCAATATTTCTGGATTTAATGGAACGCCATTTAATAGTTATTATGCAGATAACAATACCATTACATTCCAGGGAAACAATACGTTCACAAGTTCAAGTACAACCAGTGGTGCTTATTTCTCCTCTGGCTTTGAGAATCTGATTTTTGATTCTGGCAGCAACACAACTATTAGTGTCGCAGGGAGTGGGACTTCAGAAGTTTTTTCTGGTGAACAAGATACAGGAACTCTAAATATTACGCTGAATGATGGGGCAAATTTGATTGTCAGTAATGGAAAAACTACCTTAGCTAAATCAAATGCATTTACATTAAATGTAAATGATAGTGCCTCATTCACATATAACCTAGTAAACGGAAGTGGTTCTACTACTGCAGGAGGGTTGAATACATCTAGCTCAACAACTATTAATGCAGGCAACAACTCAATAATAGACTTTGAGTCAACAAAAACCAGTGTTACCAGTTGGGGGTTAAATGGAACTACAACCCTTAATACAACTTCTCCAAAAAAAGTTGTATTTGCGACCAATGCTGCTACGCCAAATGCTTTATTTACAAACGCTTCTATGACAATAAATAGAAAAGATTCTATCAATACAAATAATTACCAATCTAGTACGCTTTCTGCAGGTGCTACAACGACAAGCGACTATGTAACCTATGACGTTGCTGGATCTTCGATTGTTTCTTCTTCAAACACGGCAGGTAAAACAGCCTGGGTATACGAACCTATTATTGCAGTAACTTCTGTAGACGTTGATTCTACTGTCGCAATGGATCAAAGTGATTTAAATATCAACGGTCTAACTACTACTAATTCTTCGATTACTACATCAGAAGTTAATTCGAAAATAGCTGATCATGCCTTAGTTTCAGAGGATTTAACTACAAATACTGCTCAAACAGCTATAACAAACACTACTTCCAATGATTTAATCAATGAGAGTGTTACAAATTCAGGTACAAGTATATATAGTGACCTAAAAGCGCAAACTTATTATATATACACTCAGTTAAGGGGGCTCCTTTCATACTCAACTGCTGCAGGTAATTTTACGACAAGTTCGACTAGTAAGTGGGTAGAAAACGAATATGCTTTACCTGTAGGAATTTTCGTTGAATTTCCTACTGAGGCTTCTTTTTCATCCTCTATGATGGGGGATTACACAAGCGAGCATTATAGCATCATTAACCATAGCAATACGAATGTTTTTGTCAGTGTTTCAGCATTTAAAACGCTAACGACTGAATTTGGTATTGTTCCAGAACTAGCTGATAACTCTATTCATCAAACCACACTGGATTTAAAGTTATCTGCCCCATTGACAGAGAACATACTGTCAATGGATTTAACAACAGTCAATACTTCTTCTGCAATAGAGCTTAGTTCTTATATAGAAAATAGCACGAATGTTGGAACATTTTACTTTGTGGGTGACTACTCAGGGCCATTAGACGGCATCAGAAATAGTACTTACACACTCAGTTTCAATGTCAGTCACTAAAGATGACAACTTTGAATCTTTTTAGACGAATACTCACCAACCTTTTCAGATAGCATGATAAGGCTGGAATAATTGCAGATATTCAATATACATTGACTGTCGTCATCGGCAGCTAAGAAAGTGAGAAAAGACAAGTGAAGAAAAAAAATCAGAAAACAACCAAAAGAAAAAAATGGATAATCATAGCTCTGCTGCTTTTACTAATTTCCGCCATCGGAGGTGGACTCTACTGGTATTTCTCCTCAAACACTGAGGAAAAAACAGCGACAGTTGTGGCCGGCAGCTTCTTACCAGACGGAAAAGATGCGGCCGCAATGACCGATGATGAAATTGCGACTTACGCCCAAGCGGAAGTTGATGCTAGCCAATTTCAAATGATTATCGGTTCGGAAATTCAAGTGGACAGTCAAGATGATTCAAGTGATCTCTATATCCAAAACCCACCCACTAATGCTTATCCGATTGCGGTCACAATCACCTTAGATGACGGCAGGGTAGTCTATAACTCAGGAGCTATTGCCGTTGGTTATGAAGTCAAAAATGCCACGCTAGATACTCATTTGGATGCAGGTACGTATACTGGGACGGCCTTATTCAAATTGTACGATGCGGAAACTTCAGAAGCAAAAGGTCAAGTTGCTGCAACGGTTAGCTTCACAGTTGCTTGATAAAAAAACAATATAAAGGAGAACCACATATAATGAATAAAAAACTTTTAGGTACACTTTTAGGAATGGGCACTCTTGCCACACTTGGATTAGGTGGGACAACTGCACATGCCGCCGAATCAACCATTAACAACGGAACTAACACTGGTGATGTGCAGATTAACGGAACATTAGGTCAAAGTAATACCGATCCCGAGGCCCCTATCAATGAAGGGTCTGATCAATGGATTAATGTAACCTTGGATACAGCAACCATCTTTTATAATACTGCAGGAAGCACGACTATCGAGTCTCCAACCTACGCTATTACCAATAATTCTGGGCGTCCGGTGAGCGTGATTGCCTCTAAAATTACGAAAACCAATGAAGTGGATGTATCTGCGATTTCTTCATTAGCTGTTAATCTAACTAGAAATGATAACGGAGCTTCCTCAACAGCTTCTTTAGTTTCAGCTGGAACTACTGGAGTGACAGGTGCCACTAGTTTAGTGTTAGCCAATAACGTTGGTCAAGTTGCAAAGACGGATACCGCAGCTACAGACAGTAGCACCGTTAAAAATAATGCCGCAACATTCAAATATGACGGGACTTTGTCTTCAGCTCTTACTGACAAGATTGCGCCAACGTTCACCATGACATTAACTTTCGCGGCTCAAAGCTGGAGCTAAAAATTTATACTCTACAGAGGAGTATTTTTTTATGAAAACATATAAGCTAGGTTTACTTACCCTCCTCTTTCTTACAATAGTCAGTGGAATTTTCCCGGTAGATGTAAGTGCAAATGAAGGAACTGTAACGATTGCTGGAACCTTATCCCCAACTGAAACAACTGAAACCGCCAGTAGCTCCAGTAGTTCAGAGGAGATCCAACAAATTAGCAGTACAACGTATGAGGTTTCTACAGACCATCAAAAAAGCAGTAAATTACCACAACTTGGTGACTACTCCTTATCCTCTCTAATCTGCTTAATTTGTGGAATTAGTGTACTCGCAATTGCTCTATATTTTCTATATAGAGAACGTAAACACACTTGATTTAATCATAATTTGCTAAAGCTATAAGTTTGTGATACTCAATATTCCACTTAATAAGAAGTGTTTAAAGAGGTAAAAAAAGTAAGGATCAAAAACATGATATGTTTTTGATCCCAGACTGTAGACAAAGTCCAACTTCTGGATGAAGTCTACAGTCTTTTCTTTTATAATAGAATTATGAAAACGAATTTAAGGAGAGAAAGCCTATGATGTCCAAACATGATGCCAATGGTCGCAATCA
>NZ_JBTXLV010000018.1:0-24356 GCF_054871765.1 Enterococcus sp. LJL120 | reverse complement strand
TGACTTGGGTATTGTCTGACACTGGTACAGATAGCCCAACTGCTTAGTTCCGAATCAGTAACAACAGTACAACTTTCAAGTAATCATTAAGTCTTAAGGATTGCGAGAAAGTTACTGTAACAATCCATGGTTTAAACTAATAGACAATTAAACTAGTATTAAAAAGATTGGGTGGAGAGATATGAAAAAAAAGATACGGGAACAGATTAACTGGATAGGGATATGTATTATCGGTCTTTTATTCTTATGGATATGTCCTACTGCAGTTATTGCAGACTCCACCACAGTCTATCCTGTTACTACAAAAGCAATAAGTTATGAGTACAATGTTGATTCACTAACAGATGAACAATTTCAAAATATAAAAAATGAATTTAAATTATATGGATCGCCTACTGCTACTTGGTCTTCGAATCAATGGGCAGTCCTGACGCCTGCCCAAAATAATGCAATTGGAAGTATGTATTATAAAGAGAAGCTCAACCTAGATCACAATTTTTCTGTTTCTGGAAAATTGGCAGTTGATATAGCTGTAGTATCTTCTCGTAATGCTGATGGATTCTCTGTAATATTGAGTAAAGATCCTGTTGGTACTTTGGGAAATGGTTCAAGTGGTATTGGGGTTGTTGGGTTACATAATTCAGTAGCGTTAGTTTTTGATACATATCAAAATACTGGGGAACCTGCCACTCCTTATTTAGGAATTTGGTCCACAGATTCCAATGGAAATAAAAGTGTAAAAAAAACTGAAGCAATTAGTACTTCATCAGGTTATTCAGAATTTACTTACAGTTTCAACTATGATGCTGCTAGCCATTCAATAACCTATACATTTAATGGTAAAACAATCTATCAAGCAACCATTGATAATGGTGACTACTATTTTTCAATTGCTGCAACTACTAGTAATAGAGCAGGTTCCAGGAGTCAGTATGCACGAATAGGAAGTTTTACTGTTCCAAAACTAGTAACAAATACACCCATAGTGAAAAAAGAAGTTAGATCAACATACAGTTCCACCTTGACTTTAGCTGATGAAAATGGCACTGCATATCCAACTGGATCAACAGCTACAGTGAATGGGAAGGTGTACACGGTAGATGATACTTCATCTATCTCAGTTCCTTTTGGCCAAACAGCTAATGAGACCAATTTAAAAATATCAGTTAAATCGTATCAAATGGACAATAATACTAAACTTGAGGCTATGGAATCAGAAACAATCACTTATACTCGAAATCAACAGTTATGGGGAGATGTACCGTGGTCATTTGATAGTAGTACTGGGACAATCACGTTTACTTCTGGAGGTACCTTGGGTCCTTTTTATGAATCTCCATGGAATCGATCGGATGCTTTAAGAATTTCTAACACAGCAGTTAAAAAAATTGTGTTTACCAGTCCTGTTAGCACACAGGCTGAGGCAGGTTATCTATTTGGTGGTTTTAAGACACAAACAGATGGACAGCAAACTGCTTATTCTTTACAGAATTTAACGACGATAGAGGGTTTAACTTATTTAGATACTAGCAATGCAAGATCCATGACGGGTATGTTTTTATATGCATCTAGTTTAACTAGTCTGGATTTGAGTAAATTTAATACTAGTAAAGTTACTAGTATGAGAGACATGTTTGCTGTAGCATCTGGTTTAACAAGCTTAAATTTGAGTAGTTTTGATACTAGTCAGGTCACTGATATGGCTAATATGTTTCAATCTACCAGCAGCCTAACAAGTTTAAATTTAAGTAGTTTCAAAACTAGTAAAGTTACTAGCATATACAGTTTTCTAAGTGGAGCATCTAAATTAACGAATGTAGATATAACTAGCTTTGATACCTCTAAAGTTACAGATATGAGTAATATGTTTTCAGGTATGAGTAGTCTAACAAGTTTAGACTTGACTAACTTTGATAATACAACTTTGAATCCAAACATAAATCGTGCATTAGCCGATACAAAGTCATTGAAATCAATCACCCTTGGTCCCAAGTTTAAAGACACATCTAATGCATCTGCATTACCTAATATCACTGTCAATGATACTTATTCTGGCAATTGGCAATATCAGGTAGATGAGTCCATAGTGGGTACAACCTCCCAATTCCTTGCAAATTACGACGGGACAAAACCAGGTACGTATGTCTGGGGTCCAGCCACAGTGACAATGACAGTTAACTACTTGGATGCAGTTGATAAAAAACCAATTTTTGAAGATGCATTACAAACATCTACCACAAAAACTGCAGTGACTAAAACAGTTAAAACTGGTGCAACTATTTCTGATCAATTCTCCGCTACAGATCTTGCATTTGATGGCTATAGAACAATTACGTCAGATTCCTATACAACTGGAACTTCAAATACCCAAGAGTATACGACTGTTCCAACAAAAAATTTTAGCATAACTTATTCTTATACACCTATGACAAAATTAATTTCTGTTCCTAATGAATTTAGCTTCGGAAACTTTGATCCTAGAGATTTATTAGCCAAAGAAACAGTAGTATACCCAACCAATAGTCCAATCGAAAATGTCAAAATATTAAATACAAACCGTACTGTACAGTGGGTTCTTAGCGCCCAACTATCTAGCGATGTTCAGAGAGAAAGTGACAATTTAGCGTTAAAAGGGTACGTGTTTTATCAAACTACAGACAAAGAAAAGAAAAAAATTACAATTGATAGTGCAACTCAGTTAGCTACTCAATCTACAAGCACTCCTTTACAGCAGTTTGTCACTGTGCTAGGAAATTCAATAGATAATGTGGGTATCGGTATGGATATCTTCAATACACAGCGAAATTATTTGGGGAACTATACTGGAAAAATTGACTGGGTACTTACTACTAAAAACAAATAAGAATTTGATCAATGTAACCATTTGGGTTAGTTCTCAGTAGTCAGGGCAAAAAAATATCACCACTACACCTATTTGTAGAAATGATAACTATTAAACTATAAGTAAATCTTATGTGTGCATCTTGCACAGTAAACTGAAAGATGATTATCTAATCAGACTGGAAGAAGGAAAGACAAATGAATCAAATACTACTTTTAACGACAAATCTTTCAGCAGATACTCAATTGAAAGAAAACTTAGACTATTTAGGATACGAAGTTCTTTGCTCAAAACAATTGGTTGAGCCATTCATGACAGATAATTCCCCGTTGGTATTCAATTTTCCTGTTGTAATTTTTAGTGATACCCTTACAAATGAAATGGTTGACACAATTTTACGAAAGGGACAAGTAGCCGGCCGTGTGATTTTACGTTGTGATATCCCTCCTTTAAATGACGAGTTAACCGAAGAGTGGCAGAAATTGGGACTAACTGCACAATTCTCAAAGGATTCTCCTTTGTCAAATTTGAGAGAGTTACTGTCCTCTTCTCGACAGTTACATTTCAGTGAAATAAAAGCACGTCAACCAGGTGGGACTTTGGCATCAACTGTTACTTTTATGGAAGCGATTGGGACTTTCTCGTCAAAAGAAAGAAAATTGTTTGAAATATTATCCAATGAAAAGGGAGGATTTCTCACGCGAAAAGAAGTTGCCCAACGAATGTGGAATGGTCAACCGACAAGTTCACACTTGGCGCAACTTTCTCAAATTGTTAGTCGGATTCGCCTGAAATTTGCTCGATATGGATTTACAGAACAAAGTATCGAAACACACTGGAAAAAAGGCTATAGAGTTTCAGACGAAATAGACCCATTTAACAATATAAATTGAAAAGAGAACCTGTTTTGGGATTTTATCCCAAAGTAGGGCTCTTTTTATTTAGTTTATATAAATTTTACAATCTTATATAGATTACCCGCGGAGAAATTAATAAAGGTAAAACATTTTCTTTAGTGGGTGAATCAGGGTCAGGTAAAACAACTATAGGACGTGCTGTTGTGGGTTTGGACAGTGTGATCCATGGGGATATAATATTTGATAATAAAAAGATTAACCAAAAATTGTCCAAAGAATACATGGAAAGTAAAATTGGTGTTAGTATCAAATCTTAGACAGCTTTTCGTAGAGACAAGAATAAATTAAACTTATCTAAGAGAGAATCAATTTTTATGACCCGATATGAAGAAAAATTTAAACAGATGATTGTTGAACTGAATCAAACTGGACGTTCTGTTCGAGGTTGGCGAAAGAATATGGCTTATCTGAAGCAACGATTTACAAATGGAAGAATTTATATTTACCTGATCAGTCCACAGGACTGACTGGAAAAGAAGTGGCTGAACTGAGAAAAGAAAATGCTCGTTTGAAAGAGGAACTTGAAACCTTAAAAAAAGCCGCAGCCATGTTCTCCAGGAAAACCTAAATTCGCTTGTTCAATTTATTGAAAAATGGCGTAAGGATTACACTGTTTCTTTTTTGTGTCGGTTATTAGAAATCTCTAGAAGTGTCTATTTTTTTCATAAGAACAAACCATTGACAGTTACAGAAATCAGAAATAATAATGTAAAGGGCCACAATAAAATATAGGAAAAAGGGCATTGAAAATGTAGGTTTTTGGCCTTTTACACTTAGGATTGAGTGGGGTCGAAATTTTAGATTCAATTCAAGGCTTACACGCTCACATACCATAGCAATAAAAATGATTGTTTCTTAAATTTGGAGGATTGGTTGAGTTCTTGAGATTCATCTGATAAAATGCTATAATTAGTTTGCAAATGAAAATCAAGTGTAACACTAAACCCCTAGAGAAGTCGGATTCTCTAGGGGTTTCTTTGTGGGCTAATGTCGCCTTAAGGCAGTTTTACTTCTTGTTTTTGGTATTTAGCCAATACTCAAATAGGGCTACAAATAGTCCAACAAGAAGGGGGCAAATGAAAAATTCAATCAAGTGTAACACCTCCTTCCAGTCACAAGACTGTCGGATAGGCGACGCTTTATTATATCTTAATCAATCATGCTTCTCTATAGTAAATAATCGAGCTAACTAGATTTGAAGCTTTTTCGCTTTCTCTCGATATAAAGTGGCTACGCTGATGCCGGTTTTTTTAGAAACTTCTTTGGTCGTGTGCTTTTTCAATAACTCCATTGCTAACTCTAGCTGGTCTTTGCTGAATTTTTTTGGCCGGCCTTCTCTGAAATTTGGATTTAGCTTGGCAAGAGCTTTTCCTTCTTGTGTTCGCTCCACGATCATATCTCGTTCAAATTCTGCAAAAGCCAACATTTGTGTAAGTATTAATCGACCAGTTGGTGTGTTTTCGATGATTCCCATATTTAAAATATGAACTTTGACCCCATTTCTAAATAGTTCTTGAACAGTATTCAACCCCTGAATTGTTGACCGGGCAAATCTATCTAATTTGGTAACGATTAACGTATCACCTTCATGAATGTCTTCTAATAAATGCTGAAATTCTTTTCGATCAATTTTTGTTCCCGTATATTTTTCAGTATAAATTTTGTCGCAGCCCTGGTTGGTCAATGCAATAATTTGTGTTTCTAAATCTTGGCCCCAGGTACTTACACGAGCATAACCATAAATCATGAAAATCCGCCTACTTTCTACTCAATTTATGAGAGTAAGATATGATAGTCTGGTAATCCCTATTCTATCACAGTAAAAAAAAGCTATCAATACTTTTAAGTTTTGATAGCTTTTTTGCATAACCATTTAATATACTTAGGATAATCGACATTATGTCTACTAAGCCGTTAAATAACAGAAAATTATTAAAACGTGATCCCTAATAGTCAAATGAAGAAGGATACAGGATGTTAGAAGATTAATATTGAGGGATAATAACTTTAAGTGTATGTAAAATTTAAACATTGAATTGGTTTTGTTTATAGTATAATAAATTGTATTTAGAATAATTAAGGGAGGTACTAGTATTATGAAAAAGAATTTTGCTTTATTTGCGACCACACTATTACTGTTTTCTCAGATCTTTTCACCAGCTGTTGTTTTTGCGGAGGAAACTTCAAGCACGACAAAACAAACGATAGAGAGCAGCATAACTGATAAAACAGAAGATTCAAGTACAGAGGATAGTATAAGCAGCACAAGTCCAACGTTAACTGAAGAAGAAAATACCGATACAATGACAGAAAATTCGAGTTCTGAAATCATACAACAAGAAGATAATATAATTTCTACTTATGAAACAACAAGTACTACAGGAATTACAGTTACGCCTAGTTACACTGAAGGGACTACTCTTTCTGGCTCAAGAGTTATTTATTACACAGTTGGAATTAGTGGGGCTACAATAGCTAGCGATCAGTCTATCACTTTCACATTCTCAGACCCAAGTATTTTAAGTAGTTTTACCCCTAATGGAGGAACGGCTTATGGTAGTTGGACAACAGATATAACCAATGGTACGGCTACTTACACATTTAACGTTAATGTTGTATCGACAGCAAACATTTCTTTTATTTTGAATGTTCAGACCAAAAATCTGACAACAACTGGAAATGTCATGACAGCAAGTTTAGATGATACAGTCATTACTACATCTACTTTTAACACGACATATGTTTCGCCTGGTGGAGGGGGCGATTACGCAGGGAGAATGTTGTTTAATGGTGGAGGGGCTTCTACATCCAGTGCTACCACTCCAGATAACTTTGTGAGTAATTTTATTTATGGAACTAGTTTTCAATACACAGCTAATGTAGCAACAATGGACTTTAATGTAATTTATGACGCAGGGTTTTACAACAATTCAAAAAGTGATACTACAAATAGGGTTGTGTCAATTAAATTTGCAAGTGTTGATGCTTCTGTAAGTACAACGTTATCAGCTGATAATATTTATTTCTCTAATAAATCTGGGTTCCCAAATACTTCCACAGGGTATGTAACCCTAGCATCTTTAGGAATGACTGCAACGCAAACCAGTGCCGACACAGTTACAATAACATTACCAGATGGTATAGATTTTTCATGGGGATATTTTTATGCGTTTGCTGGAGCACCGTCTATTTCATCAGAATATACTGTAATTTCTACCTATACTTCTGATGTATACACAACAGCTAGTTCTACGACCGCAGCCGGGTACAAATTCCAATCCACAGGTGGCACAGGTTTCGTACCGATGATTACCTCCAGTGACAAGATATTAAACACAAGTGAGCCAATTGATGATGTGACCTCTTGGTTGCTAAATGGTGTTACTGCCACTGATGTAGAAGACGGTGACTTAAGTTCCTCTGTCACAATTCAAAGTGATGGTGGATTTTCAGATGCTTGGGAAGCAAAAACTCCTGGAACATACACTATCACCTATACTGTGACAGATAGTGATGGGAACACGACTACTGCTACAAGTACAGTTATAATTTATTCTGATATTACAGTTCATTATGTAGATGTGTCTGGAAAAACAATTAAAACAGATACAGCTATGAATGGCACTGCTGGTGATACCTTCACGATAGATACTGCTGATTTTTCAGAAGGAGATTATAATTATACTTATGTTTCTGCAAATCCTGATACCTTAACTGGAACCTATGGTGAAACTAATCAGTTAGCAGAAATAACTTTAACTTACAAATGGATCACTGCTTCTGACTACACGATGTATGTCGGTGACCCAGAACCAACAGCAACTGACTTTAAAGCTTCCGCAACTGATAAGGATGGCAACGTAAATGAAGTAAGCGTAGATTTAACGAATGCTGACTTAACGAAGGCGGGAACGTACACAGTTACAGTTACAAGTGCCGATGGACAAAGTAAAGATGTTACTCTAACTGTCTTAGCAAACCAACAAAGCATAACTGCCTCTGACTATACGATGTATGTCGGTGACCCAGAACCAACAGTTGCGAACTTTAAAGCTTCCGCAACAGATAAGGATGGCAACGTAAGTGAAGTAAGCGTAGATTTAACGAATGCTGACTTAACGAAGGCAGGAACGTACACAGTCACAGTTACAAGTGCCGATGGACAAAGCAAAGAAGTCACTCTAACTGTCTTAGCAAACCAACAAAGCATAACTGCCTCTGACTATACGATGTATGTCGGTGACCCAGAACCAACAGTTGCGAACTTTAAAGCTTCCGCAACAGATAAGGATGGCAACGTAAGTGAAGTAAGCGTAGATTTAACGAATGCTGACTTAACGAAGGCAGGAACGTACACAGTCACAGTTACAAGTGCCGATGGACAAAGCAAAGAAGTCACTCTAACTGTCTTAGCAAACCAACAAAGCATAACTGCCTCTGACTATACGATGTATATCGGTGACCCAGAACCAACAGTGACGAACTTTAAAGCCTCCGCGACAGATAAGGCTGGCAACGCAAGTGAAGTAAGCGTAGATTTAACGAACGCTGACTTAATGAAGGCGGGAACATACACAGTCACAGTTACAAGTGCAGATGGACAAAATACTAATGTGAAACTAATAGTACTTGATATCCCAGTAGGGAATGGTACAGTTACTACGAGATATGTCAACGAAAATGGTGATGAAATTGCTTCTGCCCGCACACAAACTGGCGCTATTGGGAATGCATACACTACAAGTGCAATTGATATAACAGGGTACGTTTTAGATGAAACACACTTACCAAGTAATTCACTTGGAATCTATACTTCTGATTCAATTGTAGTGACTTATGTCTATAAAAAGAACACTTTATCAGGTACAGGTGGAACAGTTTCTCCTGCTAACCCGACTACTGTTAACACTACAAGTACTACTTCAAAGACTCTACCTCAAACTGGAGAAGAAACTTCTTGGTCGATGGTGGCTTTAGGTGCAGTCATTTTAGGTTTTGTAGCATACTTTGGTATGAAACGCAGAAAAAACTCTTGTAAATAATGTCTTTATAAAATTTTAGATGTTAGTAAAATGAAAAGAGCTTACACAATTTTGTGTAAGCTCTTTTTTGGAAATTAGTATTACTTAATATAAGGAGAATTATGTTAAGTAAATTGCAATCTTTCTGACAGGGACAAATTGAGTAATCTAGTTGTACATCAGTTTATTGTCGCCTTTTGTAAAATACTTTGTTTAATAATGTGATAAACTAAATAAAAGGGAGCGATTGCATGAAAAAAATTTGTTTTGTCTTATCTGGAAATAGCGCGACAGGCTTTTCGTATTTAGGTGCCTTTAATACAAAAAAAGGTAATGAAGAAATTAAAAACTATTTTTCTGATACTTATCAAGTTGTCTTTAACTGTTTAGAGGATGGGGAAGAGGTAGATTATATAATTCTACCCGACCCATTTATGCCCATTGATAATAAAAACAACACTCCTGTTATAAAAGTACCCACGGAATTATATTTTGAGAGAAATCTTGTTGCCATTAGAAAGCTAGTAGATTCTTATATAGCTAAGACTAATTAGGTTAGATTACTCCTTAATTATCCATTTGCTATAATGTAACTTATGTAAAGTAAATAATTTTCCAAACGTCTGACTTAATTGCTAATTTTTATAAAGTAGCTTAAAAACAAACTCTTAGTTATACTACTTTTATGTGAAGTATCGAATTAAGAAAGGGGAAATCCATGAATCGACATATTTACTGTTTAACGTACAATGATGAGTTTGGTATACAAATCGAGGCGCTAGATGTAAAAAGTATTTCTACAAAAGAAATTATCTTGTCAGAAAAAAGCAAAATCTTCTCTAACAATCGAGTCCCTTATTACCACCAGTATAGAGTGCAACAAACATCAGATAGCTATTTAGTGTGGTGTCTAGATAGGGAAAATATCCCAAAAATGAAAGAACTATTTTTAAGAGAGCTAGAGAAAGATCTTAGGTACTATCAATTACAGGTTAATGAATTAGAAAAGGCCGTTCAAAAAACAAAGTCACTAACTTTAGATAATTGGATAATGCGTGAATAGTCATTTTATGACTTGTCTTGACTTATGCGAATAAGAAACTAGATTTTTGAAAGTTGTTGTCTTTTGATAATCGGCATTATGTGAACTAGGTTGTTAAATAACAGAATTATTACTAAGAAAAGAAAAACAGAGCGATTAGTAGAATCAAAAGAAATCCAATAAAGAATGGAGGAACGTATTTAAATACAACTTTTATAAATTTATTTCCCACAGATTTCTCTATGTCAAATTTAGGATTATTAACGTCTTCTATAAATTCTCGAGGTGTTCTGGACCAAAAAAGACCGTGCGTTTTTTTCATCAAAGTTGCCAAAACCAATAAAAATCCCGTCGCAAGCAACCCAGCATAACTTACGTAAATTACAATCTCAATATCCAACTAAATCACTCCCTAAAATTAAGACTAATTCAATTATAACAGGTTTCTAGTAGCCTAAATATCAATAGACACTCAATTTTTTTACTTGGCATAAGGAATTTTATATAAAATAAAGGCCAATTTTACTTAAAGAATTGGCCTTTATTTTAAAAAGAAGCTCATTATGTGAACTAAGTCAAATCTGTATTAATAAATTTTAATAGCAATTGCTTCAACACTTTTTGATCCGTTTCTGAAAAATTCTGTAACACTTCTCGATTCATTTTAGCTGTAGCTGCTTGAATGGTTTCTTTGAGCTGATTAGCTTTTTCTGTAGCTTCAACAAAAACTATTCTTCGATTTAATTCATCGGTTGTTCGTGAAATTAGCCCTTGTTTTTGCATTTTATCTAAAAGCCCAGAGACTGTCGGTGCTTCAAGAAATAATTTTTGCCCAATTTCTTTTGGGGTAGTTTTATCTTGTTCCCAAATGCAAGTTAAAATGCCTGCTTGAGCAGGTGTTACTTCTGATTTTATCAAAAGTTTACTATAATGCTTAAAAACTTTGTGCTGAGAAACATTCATTAGAAAGTTGATACAATCGTTTAACATAAAAATCTCCTTTATTGATAATTGACAGACTTATCATAACATGTTAATTTCTTATTGAGAATGTTTTTGTATCAAAACTATTTTGTTAAGAAAGGAATTTTTATGAAAAGTTTTAAAGCATTACGTGTTATGGATCAAGATGGAGAGATTAAATATGCGATTGAAAATGATATTACTGTGTATGATTTATCAGCGGGTGAAGTATTAATCAACATCCACTATTCCTCTGTTAATTACAAAGATATGTTAGCTGTCCAAAAAAATGGGGGCGTTATTCGGAATTACCCTATGATTCCAGGAATTGATTTGAGTGGTGAAGTTGTCGAATCTTCTAGTCCTAACTTTAAACCTGGCCAAAAAGTTCTTGTAACAGGTTATAAAATGGGCATGAGTCATACAGGAGGTTTTTCTGAATATGCTAGAATTCCTGCTGAATGGGTAATCCCTTTACCTGAAAATTTAAGCATGAAAGAAGCTATGATTTTTGGAACAGCGGGGCTAACAGCAGCTTTATCAATTGCTGCCCTTGAAAAAAATGGCATGCAGGCTGATTTAGACCAAACAATTTTAGTCACTGGCGCAACAGGCGGTGTTGGCAGTATTGCTTTACAAATATTAGCCAAAGCTGGCTATAAAAATATTATTGCTTTAGTACGTAAAGAAAATCAAATTGAAGTTGCCAAAAGTCTGGGTGCTACAGGTTCTATCTTGCTAAATGATTTTGAGTTTGATAAAAAACCTCTATCAAAACAACAATTCCATTACGTCTTAGATACAGTCGGAGGAGATTTAGTTTCAAATCTAATTCCTTATGTTTTCTATCAAGGAAGTGTCTCACTTTGCGGCAATGCTGGCGGAATTAAAATTACCACAACTGTTTTGCCTTTTATTTTGCGCGGTATCAACATGTTAGGCATTGATTCAGTTAATATTTCTAATGCTGAACGAGTAGCCATGTGGAATAATCTTTCTAATGAATGGAAAATTACAGATACTACTTTAGTAAACGAAATTACTCTATCTGATCTTCCCGAAACCTTTAATCAATTAAAAGAAGGCAGACATTTAGGGCGCTCTATTGTGAAAATATTCGAGTAAAGTAAAAGCCTAACTTCTAAATTGAAGCTAGGCTTTCTTCTCGAAAAATTTACTTAGTATAACGTAACTTATGTAAAGTAAAAGCCAGTTCACAAGATGAACTGGCTTCTACTTTATAATCGGCATTATGTCTACTAAGGAGTTAAATAACAAGTAAAAATTCTCTACAGAATAAAAAATTCAGAAAGTTTACTTTTAGATTTAAGTTTAACGAAGTTGGATGGGAGTAACGTAATGATAATATTAGTTACACAGAGAATTAGCCCAATAATGGGAACGATCAAGTTACCCTTACTAAATAGCATATGGTTATTTTGAATGTTAATTATAGACAGAATAACGAAGAAATTACTCGAGACAAACAAGACAAAGAAACTTACTCCTGTAAAACCTGCATCCTTGAACCGACGTACGCACAAAGAAATACAGGGTATAACTAAGAGAAGTACACATATAAACAAAACTGCCAGCGGTAATTTTTCATGAGAAATGACACTCATAATTATTGTTTTTGCTGAGCTAGTACCTCCTGAAATACTCATTGAGGTACCAATAAATAAATACAAGAGATAGCCTACGGGAATTATCGAAAGAATATATAAGGTTGAAATAACCCACCAAAAATTTTTACGATTTTCTTTACCCGTAAAATTAAAATAATTTGTGAAAAACGCTCTAAATGCGCCAATAAAGCCTATATTACTCGGACGATCATTCATATTTACGACCTCTTTTCTAAATTCTTATTCCAATCATTAAAATTTATATTACTCTTTAGACAAACAGATTAAAACCGTCTTAAGACCGATTTAATCTATTTATTACTGGTATAAGGAAGATTATGTAAAATAAAATCCATTTCAATAAATGAATTGGATTCTTGGATAACTCATGGAACTAAAGTCCTATAGATTATTAAAAATAGATAAAGTAAACTTGAAAGAGAACCTATAGATTTAAGTTTTCTAAAAACTTGAAGGAGTAACTCAATGGAAAAATTTATAGACAATATTTTAGATTCTATTTTTAGCGGTTCCTATGGATTTTTGAATATAAACTTCAGTATTTTCTTACTAGTTTTGGGGGTTGTTTCACTTTTATTCTTTAGAAAAAAAGAAAAAAGCCGAAAATGGAAGTTTATCGGGATGGCCGCAGTTTGTTTAGGATTAATAGGATTTATTGTTAATATGTTGCAATAGGGGTGTACCCTATTATCATCAGTATAGAGTACAACAAACATCCGACAGCTATTTAGCATGGTATTTGGACAGAGAAAATATCGCGAAAATGAAAGATTTATTTTTAAATGAGTTAGAGAAAGGCTTTAGATACTATCAATTACAAGCTAACGATCTAGAGAAGGTAGTTCAACAAAAAAATTTAACCTTAAATAATTGGATAATACGAGAATAGTTTTTGACTGTCCTTCTAACTATGAGAGTTTAAAAATGTTCACTTTGCAGGACGTAACTAATGTAAATTAAGAAGCCAGCCCTTTATGAACTAGCTTCTTTTTATAATCGGCATTATGTCTACCTAGCTCTTAAATAACAATAAATGTACTCACTTAATTTAAATTTATACCTAGCTCATTCATTTCTTCCTCAGTCTTTATTCCAATGTACTTAATTTCGTAGAAAAGTTCTCCTTCATATTCATAAGCGGTGTACGGATTAGAATGATTATAGCTAAATTTAGAAATAGTTTGTCTCTCAACCTCATTAAATTCATTAATTACATCTTCTTTGCTTTGAAACTCAATAACTGGGAAGAAAAAGGTTTCCCATTCTTCTGCAAATCCTTGATGCTTAGCTTCTACTACATGATAATCCATTAATATTCTCCAATCTAATTAAGTAATTCGAAGTACTCTTAGGACAATTATTTTTCTACGATTTTTGTGATTTTGTTTAAATAGAAAATAAGGATTAACGAAAAAATTGCTAAAACAAAAATAATACTACTTTGTATCAGTTCGAAAGTTACTGCTGCTTCTCTACCTAATACTAAAGTTACAACGGCTTTACTTGTTAGACTAATAATACTTAGCATGATTAGTTTTAATATTAAAAAGTATTGAGACAAATCTTTTTTCATAAAAATCACTCCTTTAATTCATTTTAATCGAAAATATGAAAAATAGTAAAGGCACTTGGTATAAGGAGAGTTATGTTAAGTATATCCCTATTATTAAAAGAAATATTCTTTATAGTCAACAGGCTATTTAAAACAAAATAAATTTGGATTAGTGGGCATTAAATTTTTTTATTCATTTTTACATATAAACACCTGTGATCTTGTCATTCGAATTGGCTAAGTTCAAAGGAGTACCTTCAAATAATAACGCACCACCTTTGGTACCACCTTCGGGACCTAACTCAATTATCCAATCAGCCTGCTTAATAACATCTAGATGATGCTCCAATAAAACGACAGTATTACCTTTTTCAACTAATCGATTGAATAATTTCATTAAGTATTCAATATCTTTTAAATGTAGCCCATCAGTAGGCTCATCTAGTAAATAAAAAGCACCTTCTTTGTGTAACTGATTAGCTAGCTTTAATCGTTGAAGCTCACCTCCGGACAGGGTAGTCAGAGACTGATGCAGTTTTAAGTACCCTAAACCAACTTCAATAAGTGTCTGTAGCTCTGATTCAAATGAAGCATCTTTAAAGAAAGTACAGCTTTCCATAACTGTCATATCTAAAATGTCTACAATAGTTTTTTTTCGATAAGTGTAGTTCAATACCTCAGGTTTGTATCGTGAACCCTTACAAACTTCACAAGTCGTGACAACATCATCCATAAAAGCCATATTTGATGTAATAACCCCTTTTCCTTTACAATGAGGACAGGCTCCTTGAGAATTATAACTGAACAAGGTTGAGCTAACATTGTTTGCATTCGCAAATAATTGACGAATTTTACCAAAAATATCTAAGTAGGTTAATGGAGTCGATCGTAAGTTAACGCCTATACTCTTTTGTGATATAGCAACTACTTCTAATTGTCGATCAATCGCAGTTTTGCGTATTATTTCTCCCAAGGATGATTTACCTGAGCCAGCTACACCACATAAAACTGTCAAAGTTTGTAAAGGAATACTTGTTGAAAAACCTTTTAAATTATGTTCATTTGCATTGTTGACTACTAAATAATCTTTTGCTCTACGTGGTTTTGTTTTTAAAGCAACCTTGGTTCTTAGTGCTATACTTGTAGCTGTATCCTGTTTTACAAACTCAGTGTAAGGTCCAGCAAACTGAATTTGCCCACCGGATTCTCCTGCCCCAGGCCCCACATCAATGATATAATCTGCAATTTCAATTAATTGTGGATTATGTTCTACTAAAACAATTGTGTTTCCTTTATCTCTTAAAGTACCTAAGGCCAATTTAATTCGATCAATATCTTTTGGATGTAAACCGGCACTTGGTTCGTCCAAAACATATAACACATCATTCAAAGCATTAGTAATATATTTAGCAATACGAATTCGTTGTGCTTCTCCACCCGATATGCTCCCAGTAGAACGGTCTAGAGTTAAATAACTCAATCCTAGATTAATTAGAGATTTCAAGCGGCTAATAATTTCTTCTTTAATTTCTTGGGATAACTCACCTTGAATTGAGCTTACAAACTCAACTAAATCTTCCAAAGGTAAACTAACCGTATCAGCAATATTTTTACCATTTATTTTACAGCTTCGAACTTTTTCATTAACCCGACTGCCATGACAAGCGGGACAGATTTTAGTTGTAACAAAAGAATCAATCTGTTTTTTATGACGTTTAGCATCATCTTTGTGCAAAATACTACGATTCATTCTAGGAATAATACCCTCATATAAAGCTGTTTTTGGCCAGCGGCTAGGTGGACTTTTTAATTTTTGCTGAGGCGCATATAATAATAGTTCCAATTCTTCTGGTGTATAGTCCTTAATCTTTTTGTTCAAATCAAATAAACCACTGTATGCATAACGTTTCCAACGCCAAGCATCAAAGCCAAATGTTGGAAAATCAATTGGACTCTCGTTTAACGACTTATTGAAATCAATCAACTTGTGAATATCCATTTCTGTTACATAACCTAATCCATCACATTTAGGACACTTACCATCTGGATGATTGAATGAAAAGGAATCCGAATATCCAATAAATGGTTTTCCAACCCTGGAAAATAATAATCGCAAAAAAGTATAAATTTCTGTATACGTTCCAACCGTGGAACGAGAATTCGCTGATAATTTTTTTTGCTCTATAGGAATTGCCACTGGTAAGTTGTCAATTCTTTCAACAGTTGGTCGACCATATTTAGGCAACATATGTTGAATATAACTGGAAAAAGTATCGTTCAATTCTCTTCGCGATTCTGCAGCTAATGTATCAAAAACTAAAGAGGACTTTCCCGATCCGGATACACCAGTTACTACAGTCAGTTTATGCTTAGGAATTTTTACTGATATATTCTTTAAATTATTTTGTGTAGCATTGACAATGTGAATAAAATTATTGTTCATTATTTTCCTCCAATGTAAAGAAATTTACTCGCTGAAATTTAATAAGATATTCTCATACTTTTATTAACCATGGACTAAACTTCAATTGCTTCTTAGAGCTCTATGCATATAATACATCAGATAGTTATCTTTTTACTTAGTTTAACGTAATTTATGTTGACTAACTCATAGTTTAGTAGAGTATAGTCTTAATTAAAGATAAACTTATACCAAACTGATTGAGGAGATTAAATTTTGCATAATCCAGGTGAATTAGTACCAGTTGTAGATGGTCAAATGAATATATTAACTTTAGGTACCGGCAACAAAACCATTATTTTTTTGTCAGGTGGCCTAACAAGCAGCCCAATCTTAGATTTCAAAACACTCTATTTCTATCTTAAAAATAATTTTAAGATTGTTGTTATAGAAAAATTTGGCTATGGATTTAGTAGTGATTCTAATAGTTCTAGAAAAATAGATACTATGTTGCAACAAACTCGTTACCTTCTTGCAGCGAAACAGATTCAACCACCATATATTTTGGCTCCACATTCAATGTCAGGGCTTGAAGCATTGAGGTGGATTCAAGAATACCCCGATGAAGTCGAAGGGCTAATTGGACTTGACATGGCAAATTATGAAGCCTATGACATACTAAAAATTAATCTATTTGGATTTAAACTTAGCCGATTAATGGTTAAAATAAAGTTCACTAAACTATTTCCTAAGATGATTGATTCTGATGCTGTAAAATTCGGTAACCTATCCAATGTTGAGAAAAACGCATTTAATAAGATGTTCTATAAAAATTTTACTTCTACAGCAGTTTTAAATGAGGTTATCACAGTTAAAGAAAATGCTGAAAAAGTAAAAACAGTGTCTCTAAATCAGATACCATTGTTAGTATTTTCTTCAAATGGTATTGGGACAGGAATAAAACCTACAACTTGGCTAACCATCCAAAAAAGAATTAGTGAATTAAGTGATGTTAGTAAGTTAGTCGCTTTTGACTGTCCGCATTATGTACACAATCACAAAGCATTAGAGATTGCAGATGAGATAAAAAAAGTCTTTGGAAATTACAATGATTAGTAAATGAAAAAAATAGAAACTGGTAAATCCACTAACGACAGATTTTCTCTACTTAAAAAACCAATCTCACTTATGTAATTACCATTAAGTTTTGATAGCTTTTTTGCATAACCATTTAATATACTTAGGATAATCGACATTATGTGAACTAAGTAATTAAATTACATAAAATTGTTATAAACCACCATAAAAAATTTCTGTGTCATTGTTTTTGAGATCTATAATCTTCAGAAATTTAGTCGATTTAACAAAAATACTTTTATAATATTTTTGATTGTCTTTTGTAAATAAAAGAATTCTTTTTTCAGAGTTATCGGAGAGTATAGTAATGTCAAAATCGGATAGAGTTAAAATTGCTGCGATTTTTTCTTCTTCTTCCCAGTGATTTGAATTCTCTTGATTATCTGTGGAAGACAGGTTCTCCTTAATATCACTTGATTCAGCTATTTCAGTTTGGACAGTATCATTAACTAAATTGGATGTTGAGGGGGAACATCCTACCAAAAATATTAAAAAAAACACCGGGAAAATAATTTTCTTCATAAACATCCTCCAAATTTGTTGATTGATTCAAAGTACCATAGTATGGCTCCTATACTAGAAATACGGTCAATTTATTCGATATAATCTATTAAAGGAGTTTTTGTCATGAGTTTCTTTTTTTGTTAAATTTTTATTTTAGCCTAGCACATTGATGGTGTTTTTGCTAGGTACTAGTTGAAAGGAGTGTTCTTATTTGAACTCAGATTTTATTGTAAGATATAGTCGCTGGAAGACTATATTGCCAATTATTTTCGGAATTGCGATGTTTTTGATGGGATAAGGATTTGTAACCGAGTTTTTCTTAGAACAGATTTACTTGCAGTCTTGTGCAGTTTATCGTTTGGATTTTTTTAATTGCTTGTCTCTACATTTTTATTAACAATTAGTTTAATGAGATTAGTAAAACGCCTAAGGTTCTAAAGCTTAGTAAGGACAATATAGTTTACTATTATGCTAATTTTTATAAACCTACAAAAGTAATTACTATTCCTTGGGAAGATGTGGACTCTATAGGTTTTGATTCAACTATTATCTATTCGTCTAAAAATATAGGAGAGACAAATATAGAAATTCCTAACAAAATTTCTTATTTGAAGATAGTTGTGAAAAGTAATGTACTAGAAAGCTATAGTTCTTTTAGGCATAATATTTTTCTATCCTCCAATAAAAAGACGCTTTCTATTATTACTGATCCGTTGGGACGTTTCTCAATGGAAAAAATTATGCTTTATTGTAAAAATAAAATGAATCATTCAAGTTGAATAGTACGGCAAAAAAGCCTCTACAAATCATAGAGATCTTTTTCACAGCTATTATCTCAGTTGGCATAAGGAGTATTATGTGAACTAATCGCAAACTAAAATTGATAGGAAGACTGACAAAAGATATAGACTTACGGTACACAGCAAGTGGTCTGGCTGGAAGAACCTTTACACTAGCGGTGAATCGTAATTTTTCCGGTCAGGATGGCAAACGAGAAGCTGATTTTTTCTCGTGTGTCATTTGGCGGAAGCCAGCCGAAAACTTAACGAATTATTCAAAAAAAGGCTCCTTAATTGGCATTACAGGTCGTATTCAAACAAGAAATTATGAAAACCAACAAGGCCCAACGGGTTTATGTGACAGAAGTTATTGCCAACCAGTTTCAATCATTGGGTACTGACAAGCGACAGAAGCGACCAGACAATCTATCTACAACAGCTAATATAGCTCCGACAAATTCTGTGTCACCAGTAAATGATAATGTAAGTGGTAATCAGTTTTTAGATAGTACTAATTTTGAAATTTCTGATAATGATTTGCCATTCTAAGATAAGGAAGAGCACTTTCTAACACTGGAGGTGCTCTTTTTATTCCTTAAATATACGAAAAGATAAATTACAGGTAACAGTTTTGAATTAATCAAGTAGGTTCCAATGGCGTATGCGTCTCTACTAATATGTATCTAAGATATTGACTCAAATTCAATAGTAATCAAACTTGCACATTTTTAGTGTTTGGTGATTCAATGGAATGGCAACCCCTATTTTGACAAAAATTATGTAGTGTATGTATACTTGCTTAGCGCCTAGCCCGATTGCCCTTGACAACGAGCCTCCCTGGATGTGATTGCATCGGTGCGTGGCAGGTATTCAAAAATCTTGCCCCTATTCAGCGCGAACACATCCAGGCTCATTATCAAGGGGAGGCGAGAGTATTTCAATTACCTTTTTTACGAAAGTTTTTGAACTCAATCCCGAATAATTGCTGCCTGCTCCATTTTTTTATAACAAGTCCTCACTTTCCCACCTGAAAAACTTCACAAACTTTTTCGAGGGAGGAATAGCGACTTGTTCAGGTTTCAAAATGTCAAAATAGCTCGATTTGAAAAATTCGTTTTATAGTTCATTTTTTTTAAAAGTATAAACTATAGGAAATTATGGCTAAAAGCAAAAAAATTACTTGATATTCTTTTGTTCATCATTATTTTTTGTTCTGTTTCTTTTTTTTGTTAGAAAGTCTAAAAACTTCATAGCAAATACAGCAAGACTGATTATAATAATCGAAATTAGAATGTAGGGAGCAACATTTTTAAGTGTCTGCCAATCGTTCTCAAACGCTTTTTTAAACATGTGTTTTATCAAAATAATTTCACCACACTAAATAAGGAATTTTGAATTGGGACTAATTGATTTTTAGAAACTGTTAGATTCAGTTTTTAATTAAATTGCTACTTTTTAGAATGTATAAATTTTATCGAATTTAGTTAAGTCATTCACTTTTTTACTTAATAATTTAATTATTGAACTAACTAGTTATGAGTATTAAGAGGTAAAGTTGCTCTAACAATAACGTTTGTAAGGAGCGATTTCATTGAATTCACAAATTAAAAATAGTTCGACACAGTTTTTCTATGATTTGATTACAAATCTTTTTACACCACTCTTCTTTTTTGATTGCCTTGCTATTTTCCAGCTATTACGGATGATCACCCCATTGAGCCTGGGCCCAATTCTTCTTATTACCCTCATACTTAATCTAATCTTAGCTTGCGAGAAAATCATTTCAACTAGGTAGTAGTTGAAGGATTTGAAGAAGCTTTATCAGAGTAGTCTTTTTCAGACAGTCTTTCTAGAGTGATACCTGAAAGACTAGGCACAACAATTAATATAGACGGCAGAAACGATTGGTTTACTAAAACTGTAATTATCATCAACAGTGAACCAAACAAAATCTCTTGCCAATTGTTTCTGATTTTCTGTAGTAAGTTCGTTTTTCTTACTTCTTTTGGTGTTACATAAAAATAGGCTTTTTGGCCTAATACAGAACAGGTTGCTGCATAAAAACTAATCCAATAGAGAGAACCATACAAGAGAAACATTCGTGAGCAATACTGCAAAGTTCCTAAAATCTTATAGGTTTTAAACATAATAACAATGTCATTGAACATAGGTGAAAACAAAAATATGATTGTTGGTATCATTAGCCAAAGTGGATATTGTGCTGGATGCCCCAAAAGTGGTAACCATAGAATATTGATAACCAAAAATATAAAAAAAACAAAAGTCAAAGGTAGGTTATAGGTAAACAGAAAAACATCTAATTTCTCAAACCAGCGTAAATTTTTATTCCAAAAGATTTCTTTGGTAAACTTCCTCAACAATTCAAAATTACCTAACGTCCATTTATGATGACGGATTTTGAATGCACGGTAGTCTATAGGAAATTCTTCTTCACAAGTAATTAAACGTGAAAATTCAATATCAAATCCCATTTTTCTTGCTAGTATACTAAAACAAAGATCTTCGGCAACGAGTTCTGGAAACCCACCTACTTTTTTATAGCATTCAGCAGAAATCATGGCGCCATGCCCCAGAAAAGATAAAAATCCATACTTTTCTTTTACTTTTTGATAAGTAGGCCAGTGACAATTTACCCCAACATGAAATATCTCCATAAATTTATTTTTGTTTCTGGTTGCAACATGATTTGCTTGTAGAATACCTAAATTTTCATTAGAGTAAAAATATTTTAAAGCATCTTCAACAAAATTACTGTGAATAATTTCATCACTATCTAAAACAACAAAATAATCGAATAATTCTATATGAGCATTTAGGAACGAATTCAAATTACCTGCTTTAAACCCCTTGGACTCTCCTCTACGAACTACCGTTACATTCTTTTTCTTTCGGCTGTAATTATCAATTTCTTGTATGTACTCTGATTCTTTAGAATCATCTAGTATGTAGACTCGACAGCCTCTATATGTCTGTTTAGAACACAAGTCTAAACTTGCCGCATCGAAATCATCCTTTGTAGTGTAAACAAGTGCGATAACAGGATTTTTTCTCATAGGATAACTAGCAGATAGAATTTTTTTTTCTTCCTCAAGCCACTTGTTTTTAAACGCATGGAAGTAAGCAACGTATACAATATCTTTCATGCCGTTCAACCAGAAGTAGCTGATGAAAAAAACATCAATTGTTAGTAAATAACTAATTAAGTAATGACCTGATGAATACATAGGCCAGATATCTCGTGTTAAATCTGGGATGCTTGCTAATAATAATGCAACCCAAAACAAAATGATACAAATATATACTTTATTTTTCTTTTTCAATTTTATGCATTCACTCTTTTCAAATGACTATTATACACGTTCCACTATACTGTAATAAGTTTGATTCAAGATAATTATAACTGTTTCGCTACAATATGCCACTACTATTTATCAATATTTATACTAGCTTACTAAAATATACGTACCAAGTCACAAAAGAGGTATTCTTTACAAAATAGATGAAGTTTTATCATTTTCTACTTAGTTTAACGTAACTCAAGTAAAGTAAAAGCTAACTCATCGAGTTGGCTTTACTTATAAAATCGGATCAATCAAATTCATGTAATAGAAAATCCATGAAGAGTAAATTAGTTTTGAGACTATGAACATCTTCCTTGATATTAATATAAGAATTATATGGAGAACTGATATCTAAAATTGGTTAACTGAATTTTATTGATTAATAACACTATACGTCTTATCATAGATTCACAAACCCATCAGATAGGGATTACTGTAGACAAAAAAGTTCTTCAATTATAGATTTCATTTGCTAGGATTTCCATACCTGTTAAGGCTTGGTAACCATATCCCCACATATAATTGTAATCTACAGCGTAAACAGCTTTATTTTTTTAGCAGTCATACTCGATAACTTCTCATTTGCTAGAACCCCTTGAACCATAGATTCTCCAGAAACACCCGTTTCGTACGTTGATCAATCAGGAACTATAAGAACGTCCGGATTGCTTTCTACGAGTGTCTCCACCTGTTTTGGGATTTTATCCCAAAGTACGGCTCTTTTTATTTAGTTTATATAAATTTTGCAATCTTATATAAATTACTCGCGGAGAAATTAATAAAAGAACAATTATTTATTATAGGTAACCTAAACGAAATCAAGACCTGATTCAAAACTATGCAAATCTATCTTTCTCAATTTTTATAGCTAGGATTTGACTGCGAGATCTGAATAATAATTATTAAGAATAACAACGTTCAATTAAAAACAATAAAAAAACTCTTTGTAAATATATTAGAATATTCTGTATTTTCTACACCAAAGACGAATGAGACACAAACGAATTGTGTCTCATTCGTTAAAATGGTGTAAACCCTTGTGGCTCTAAGTAGCTTTCCTCTAGGCGAGCGTTACTTTTTTTTATATCTATTTTGAATGTTACTTATTATATGCTATGCTGTAGTTAAGTAACATTCGAGAGGTTGGAAAAACATGAAGACAGTTGAGCCGATTCGGGACAAAAAAAAGATTGAATCCATGAAAGCCATCTTAGCATCTGGAACATTTGGACAGCGAAATGTCGTTCTGTTTTCTTTAGGGATCAATACAGCCTATCGGATTTCAGATTTACGACAACTCAAATTGTCAGATGTGTTAGAAATTTCTAGAAATCGAGTCATTGCCAAAGAACGCTTAACCATGAAAGAGCAAAAAACGGCCAAACATAACTCGGTGGTGATTTCGAAGAAATTGCAAAAACTATTACTTGATTATGTCCAAGAAGAATTTCCAAAGCAAATCAAGGAACAAGAATTGGATCGGTATTTATTTCTCAGTCGAAAAGGGGAAAACGAACCTCTAAGCCGGCAAAGTCTTTGGAGAATTTTGCATCAGGCTGCATTGGCAATCGGACTGAAGAATATTGGCCCTCATTCAATGAGAAAAACATTTGGCTATTTCTTATACAAGCAGGGAACAAAACTCGAAATCATTCAGTCACTTCTGAATCATTCTTCTCAGAGAGAGACCTTGAGATATATTGGAATTACACAGGAAGACAAAGATGTCGCCGTTCGTAGCTTGGATCTTTAATCCTATCAGTTAGCGACATATAAATGACTTATATAATAGAAGGAAAAGTTAATTTCATGTAAATTTGGAGGAAGTTTATGGATTGGGAAGAACGTAAATTTGGGCGTCATATCTACAGCTATAGCCATTTACCAATCAGTGCGGTTGGGGGCTTGGCTAGTTCTGCCGCGTACCTTGAATGTGATTGTGGTGAAATGGTTCCTATATCACAAAGTGGAAAAGCTAACCGCACTACTTGTCCCGCTTGTAAAGAACAGTATATATTAGAAGGCGGTAAATTTCTTCGAGTAGATATCTGTCCTGATTGTCAGTCACCATTAAAATTTATTAATGGAAAATATGGAAAATTTTATGGATGCACAAACTTTCCTAGATGCCGGTTCACCAGAAGAATGGGAGAGTAGTTGTGTATGATTCTGATACGTTGACTTTAG
>NZ_JBTXLV010000017.1:0-26280 GCF_054871765.1 Enterococcus sp. LJL120 | reverse complement strand
GAAATTAGCCACCTGGCTAAGTTAAAGGCAGAAGGCCTTTATTTTTTTGCCCAAATTTGAATGAGTAAAACAAAAAATAGGCTTTTAGAAGAATTTTACTTCTAAAAGTCTATTTGTCTACAGTCTGAGCCAATTAATTGGCAAAAAATATTTCCGATGCTATGATTAACTTATTAAAAGTAAGTGAGTGGAGGTTTTAAGCACATGGAATATTATTTCGATGAAGGGCAAAGCCAAGGGAAAAAATTATTATTGTTGCACGGGACTGGCGGCGATGAAACGTCGCTAGTGGATATTGCCCGTTTCCTTGATGGCAGCTGTACGATTTTATCTTTTCGTGGCGATGTCCAAGAAGATGGCATGAATCGGTTTTTTAAACGCAATGGATTAAATCAGTTTGACATTCCCAGTTTAGAAAAAGAAACCGATAATTTATTAACAGAAATTGAAAAGCACAGCTCAAAGGTCAATGTTCCATTAGAGGATTGGATTTTAGTTGGCTATTCAAATGGTGCCAACATTGCGGCGCATTTGCTATTGGAGCGAAAAACTAAATTAAACAAAGCGATTTTATTTCATCCGATGTCTTTAGGGGTTAAGGCGCAGGATTTCGATTTAAGCGATAAAAAAATTTGGCTCTCCAAAGGGACAAATGATCCGATTGTTTCGGATTCAGCATTTTCCGAATTGGTCGATAATTTTGAAGAGCGCCAGGCTGAAATCAGCGCAAATACCTTTGATTACGGGCATCAGGTCAGTATGGATGAGATTAATAGTGCTAAAATTTGGCTGAGTTTACTGTAAAAATAAGCTGGATTTCCTTCGTTTTTGGTTGTGGATGATACAATAAATTCATCAACAAAAGGAGGCAATCAATCATGGCAGATTTAAAAGGTCGAATGAATGACGCAAAAGATAAAGTTGCTGGTGAAGGCAAAGAAGCTTACGGCAAAGCAATGGATGACAAGTCTAAAGAAATGGAAGGCAAGGTCCAATCCAAAGGCGCCGATGCCAAAAGTAAAGCTCGTGATTTAGGCGATAAAGTCAAAGAAAAAGCTGATGAAATTGGCGAAGATGTCAAAGAAGGCTACGAAGACTTAAAAGCAAAAATGTCTAAACACAATAAGTAATTTCGTGAATAAGTTGATTCCCCTCAACTTTTTTACCTCCTGTTAATTTTGGGTTTTCCCAAAGTTTGCAGGAGGTTTTTTATTTGAAAAAAATTATCTTCGTCAGTTTAACAGTTAACCTATTGATTTTAGCCGGCTGCTGTTTCTTAAGCAATTTACAAATTAGCAGGACAATCCCTATAGTAATTAGCACTTTTGTGGTAAAATGGGAAAAGCAAATTAATAAATGAAGGAAGTCCAGCCTTTTTGTCGGGAGCTGAAAGTCTGGCGTATATGGAGGAATTCACGGATGGAAGCAGTATATAAGATAGCCGTTGTGGGAGCGACTGGCGCAGTTGGTACCAAGATGTTGGAAATGTTGGCGGAAACAACACTGCCGATTAAAGAAATTAAACTTTTAGCATCAAAACGTTCTGCGGGCAAACAATTAGCTTTTAAAGACCAGATGCTGACTGTTGAAGAATTGGTTCCGGAATCTTTTGAGGGCATTGATATTGCATTGTTTAGTGCAGGTGGCGGGATTTCAAAAACTTTTGCACCTGAAGCTGTTAAACGAGGTGCAATTGTTGTCGACAATACCAGCTATTTTCGGATGGACCCGAATGTTCCTTTAGTCGTGCCTGAGGTCAATCCAGAAGCTTTGCGGGCACATCAAGGAATTATTGCCAATCCTAATTGCTCCACCATTCAAATGATGGTGGCCTTAGAACCAGTTCGTCAAAAATATGGTTTAGAGCGGATTGTTGTCTCCACTTATCAGGCGGTTTCTGGTGCGGGAGCGCAGGCGATTGAAGAATTAAAAGTGCAGGCGCAGGAATTTTTAGCTGGGGTTGCCACTAAAGATATTGACGCTAATATTTTACCAGCCGGCAGTGATAAAAAACATTATCCGATTGCCTTTAATGCATTACCGCAAATTGATGTCTTTGCCGAAGAAGGCTACACTTATGAAGAGTGGAAGATGATCAATGAAACTAAAAAAATCATGGGAGACGAAGCCATTAAAGTGGCGGCGACCTGTGTGCGGATTCCGGTTGTCTCTGGTCACTCTGAGTCAGTTTACATCGAAGTCAAAGACGCTGCGACGGTTGCCGGGATTAAAGAAGTTATTGCGGCAGCTCCAGGAGCCGTTTTAGAGGATGATCCAAGTCAACAAATTTATCCGCAGGCCTTAAATGCTGTCGGCCAAAAAGAAACCTTTGTCGGTCGTATCAGAAAAGATTTAGATGTCGCAAATGGTTTTCATATGTGGGTGGTTTCAGACAATCTCTTAAAGGGAGCGGCCTGGAATTCCGTTCAAATTGCCGAAAAAATGCACGAAATGGGCTTAATTGCTGCGAAATAGTTTTTTAATGAGAGGTCGAGAAAAATGGAGTTAACAAGTGCAACGATTATTACTGCCATGGTTACCCCCTTTGATGAGGAAGGGAACGTGGACTTTACCCGCTTGCCGGAATTAATTGAACACTTATTAAGCACACATACAGAAGGTTTGGTGGTGGCTGGAACAACTGGCGAATCGCCGACTTTAACCCATGACGAAGAATTTCTTTTGTTTAAAGAGGTTATTCGCTTAGTCGATAATCGGGTGCCGATTATTGTCGGCGTCGGGACCAACGATACCCGCGACACGATTAATTTTGTTAAAGAAGTTGAAGCGCTCGGCGGGATTGCGGCGGGATTAGCCGTGGTACCTTATTACAATAAACCGAATCAAGAAGGGTTGTACCAGCATTTCAAAGCGATAGCAGAAAGTAGCAGCCTGCCGATTATTTTGTATAATGTACCCGGTCGAACTGTTGCCAGCTTAGCGGTTGCAACAACTTTGCGTCTAGCTGAGTTAGAGAATATTGTTGCCATTAAAGAATGTGCTGGCATCGAAGCCATCACTGAATTGATTGAAAATGCACCGGCCGACTTTTTAGTCTACACCGGTGAAGACGGCTTGGCTTTTCACACAAAAGTTTTAGGCGGACATGGGGTTATCTCAGTGGCCAGTCATATTTACGGCGACCAATATTATCAAATGTATCAAGATCTTGAAGCCGGCCGCTTAGCGCCAGCGGCGGCACTCCAAAGAAAATTATTGCCGAAGATTAACGCACTGTTTTCAGTTCCTTCGCCAGCGGCAATTAAAATGGCTTTAAATTATCTGCACATTCCAGCTGGTGGCCTGCGTTTGCCGATGGTGGAATGCTCAGAAACTGAAAAAGAACAAATTTTAAAAGTTCTCGACTTATAAAACGGACTGCAGCGCTTCTATTAGAAGGGCTGACTTTCCTATGTATGGCGAGTTACTTCAGAGAGGTGAAAAAATGAGCAACATTAAAATCATCCCTCTTGGCGGTGTCCGGGAAAATGGAAAAAACCTGTATGTCGTTGAGGTGGAGGATGAAATTTTTGTCCTTGATTGCGGACTAAAATATCCAGAAAACGAATTATTAGGAATTGATGTCGTGATTCCTGACTTTACTTATTTAGAAGAAAATGCTGACCGAGTGGCGGGAGTCTTCCTGACCCACGGCCATGCTGATGCAATCGGAGCTTTACCATATTTTGTTTCAAAAATGAATGTACCGGTCTTCGGGACAGCCTTGACCATTGAATTGGCTAAATTATCCGTCAATGCTAATGACGAGAGCAAACAATTCAACGAATTTCATGTAATTGATGAGCATACGGAAATTGATTTTGCCCATGCAACCGTCAGCTTTTTTAGAACGACCCATACAATTCCTGAATCTGTTGGAATTAACTTAAAGACTAAAGAAGGCAATATTGTTTACACCGGCGACTTTAAGTTTGATCAAAGCGCTGTGGCTATGTACAAAACCGATTACGGTCGCTTAGCTGAAATTGGCAAAGAAGGCGTCTTAGCACTTTTAAGTGATTCTTCTAACGCTGAGAGCACGGTTCAAACAGCTTCTGAGCGGGAAATTGCCGACGAAGTGTTAGACACGATTCGCTATTGGGAAGGCCGCATTATTGTTGCCAGCGTTGCCAGCAACCTGCAACGGGTTCAACAAATTTTAAACGCAGCTGCTAAAGCCAATCGTAAAGTTGTCTTAACTGGCCAAGATGTCGAAAGAATCATCCGCACGGCGATGAAATTAAATCGCCTGCATTTGCCGAGTGAAGACTTATTAGTTACCTTGAAGGAAATGAAAAAATATTCGCCAGAGGAAATTCTGATTTTAGAAAGCGGCCGCATGGGTGAGCCGATTAAATCGCTACAACGGATGGCCAATGGTGCCCATCGTTCATTGCGGATTGAAAAAGGCGATTTGGTTTACATCACCACAACGCCAACGACAGCCATGGAAACAGTCGTGGCTAAAACAGAGGACATGATTTATCGTGCAGGTGGCGTCGTCAAACAGATTTCGGAAAATTTCCGGGTCTCCGGCCATGCCAATGCCAACGATTTACAGTTGATGTTAAACTTTATGAATCCAAAATATTTTATTCCCGTCCAAGGGGAATACCGGCAGCTAGCTGCCCACGCTGATTTAGCCCATGAAGTGGGAATGGCTTATAAAGATATTTACATCACCGGCCGCGGCGATATTTTAGAATACGCCAAAGGCAAAATGGCTTATGCCGGCAGTACAACAGCAGATAATGTGATGATTGACGGTTTAGGTGTCGGCGATATCGGCAATATTGTTTTGCGGGATCGTAAAATTTTATCAGAAGACGGGATTTTTGTGGCAGTTGTAACCATCAATCGCCGAGAGCAAAAAATTGTTTCGGCACCACAGATTACCTCCCGTGGTTTTGTCTATGTGAAAACCAGCCGTGATTTGATGAAGGAATGCAGTAAGATGATCAGTGAAATTGTTGAAAAGCATTTGCAAAGTAAAGATTTTGAATGGAGCAAATTAAAACAAGACATTCGTGATCAGCTAGGGCGTTATCTCTTTGAACAAACGAAGCGTCGCCCAGTGATTTTACCAGTCATCATGGAGGCAACGCAGCGCAAGCGCAGTCGCAACTAGGAAACAGGCCTGTCGGATGTCGGCGGGCTTTTCCTTTTGTAAAAAATTATCAGAAAGAAGGAGTGGCATGAAAACCTATCAAGATGATGCCAAAGTTCAAAAACAACGCTGGTGGATTTTAGTCTGTGTGGCGATGTTCACCTTTATGTCGACCCTTGATTCCAGTATCGTCAACATTGCGTTGCCGACTATTTCAAAGGATTTAGGGGTATTGATGAATCAAGCTGCCTGGGTGGCATCCGTTTATTTAATGGTGGTCTGCGCCTGTCTGCTGCTGTTTGGAAAAATTGGTGACAGCTGGGGCAAAATTCGAATTTTTCGGATTGGGACAATTATTTTTGTATTAGGCTCATTACTCTGCGGTTTCAATCATTCGCTATTATTTTTATTATTTGGCCGGGTGATCCAAGCGATTGGGGCTAGCATGACGATGGCCACCAACTCCGGTATTATTACTGAAATTTTTCCTTTAAAAGAACGAGGCCGGGCACTGGGGATGATTGGGGCCTTTGTCTCACTAGGGTCAATTACTGGTCCGGGATTAGGCGGATTGATTTTATCTCATTTAAGCTGGCCTTATATTTTTTGGATTAATATTCCCGTGGGCCTCGTTACGATTGTAATTGGTGAAAAATTTTTACCAAAAGATTTAACTAAGAGCAAAGAAAAAATTGATTTTGCCGGCTTTATTGTCTTTGCAATCGGCATTATCAGTTTGTTCGGCGGCATTTTTATTGGACAAGAGCTAGGTTTTACCGCTTGGCAGGTGATTGGCCTATGGGTGATAGCAGTTGCGGCCTTTATTATTTTCTACCGTCTTGAAAAACGGCAGACAACTCCGCTGATTGACTTCAAAATTTTTGATAATCGGATTTTTACAATGGGCCTCATTACGGCAGTTTTTATTTTTGCTTCAAACTTTTTTGTCAATGTTATCATGCCTTATTACCTGCAGGATGCCCTTGGCTACAGCGCCAGTTTTGCCGGTATTTTAATGATGGTCTTTCCACTGATGATGGTGGTGGGCTCGCCTTTAAGCGGCTATTTAACCGATGTGCTGGGAGCTAAAAAATTAGTTTTCTCTGGCTTAATTCTTTTGGCAGCTGCCCAATTAGGCTATATGTTTTTAGGTTTAACGACACCTTTGTGGTATTTTTGCCTCTTTACAGCTTTAATGGGCTTAGGCAATGCCCTCTTCCAATCACCAAATAACACGATGATTATGAGCAGCGTTAGCAAAGAAAATTTGGGAATTGCCGGCAGTTTAAATAGTTTCGCCCGCAATTTTGGGATGGAAATCGGGATTGCGCTGTCCACTACGATTCTCTATCAAGCCATGAGTGTCGCCTATGGTCAAAAGGTTACGACTTACATCAATGGGCGGCCGGAAATTTTTATTTTCGGCATGGAAATCGCCTTTTTAGGCTCATTTATTTTATGTTTTGTAGCATTGTTAATTACTTATCTTAGAATACGCAAGGAGCGAAAAATCAATGGCCGATAAAAATGAAGTCGAAAGTTATTTATCAGAAAATCAAGTGCCCTATGAAGCCATCGTGTTTCCCACACGAGAAGTTAATGGCACAGAAGAATTGCTGGAGGAGCAACTAAATTTTCCCAAAGAAATTATTTACAAGACACTGGTCTTAAAAGGCGATAAAACAGGTGTTGTGATTGCTTTAGTACCATTGACAGAACGGATGGATTACAAAGCGGTTGCCAAAGCTACCGGCAATCGTAAAATCGGTTTACCGCCGATTGAGTATGTCGTCGAGCAAACCGGTTATGAGCATGGCGCCAATACACCTTTTGGCATTCGCAAACACCATCCAGAATTTCCCATTTTGATTGACGAAAAAGTCCAAGAGTTGCCAGAAATCGTTGTTTCTGCTGGTGAATTAGGCAAGGGAATCAAATTGTCGGTAAAAGATTTTATCGCGTTTATTCAACCGCAGCTGACAACCATCGTCAAAAAATAAAAATTTTGAATTTTTATTGTCAAGGCTTGCTGGTCGAGTGCCTTAATAGTCGTAAATTTTTTTAAGATAGCGTACAATAAAAGTATCTTAAGGAAAGCGGTGAAGAAGATGCCTAGATTTTTCAGACATAAAAAAACAGGTAAAGTCATATCAGAAGAGGAATACAAAGCGCAGCTGCTGGAAAACACCGAGGTTGATACTTTGGATAAGGCGATGACAGGAATGGATGCCTTGGATGACACCAATAATGATACCCAAGCAGACGTTTTCGAGGATTATGGCGATTACGAAGAGTATTTTGAAGAAGACAACAAATAACCAAAAGCTTGAGCTTAGCAGCCGCTGAGTTTCAAGCTTTTTTGTTTTACTAAAATAATTTAGAACAATAAAATTTAACTTTGATGCTTGTACCAAAAACGCAGTATCTTTCAAAAATAATTGATTTAAGCAATTTTTTTCGATTTTTTTGCGTGAATGACCGGAATTTTTGCTTCTTTCAGTCAGCTTGATTGGAGAATGCTTGGAAAACTGTTATAATTGTTTTGATAAACTGTATTACTTTTACAGCACAGATTTTAGTTAAACGGAGGGTCTTCTGATGAAAATTACTTATTTCGGACATTCAGCATTTTTAATAGAACTGGCAAACAATCAAAAACTTTTAATTGATCCCTATCTTTCTGACAATCCGCTGACGCGGGTAGATCCAGCAGAATTAAAAGTGGATTATATTTTATTAACCCACGGACATGGTGATCATATTGGCGACACTCGGGAAATTGCCGAAAAAAATCACGCACAGGTTATTGGCATGGTGGAGCTGGTTAATTTCTTCGGCCGCTTTGGAATTCAAGGCCACGGCTTAAACTTAGGCGGCAAATTCGAATTTCCGTTTGGCTCGGTTAAATTAGTGCCGGCGCTCCATTCCTCTGCCTATGAATATGAAGGCCAGTTGCTCTATATGGGGGAAGCCGCCGGAATGATTTTAGAAATTGAAGGCAAAACGATTTATCACGCCGGCGATACTGCTGAGTTTAGTGATATGAGTTTAATCGGCGAGACCCACGACATCGATTTAGCCTTTTTGCCAATCGGTGACAATTTTACGATGGGGCCTGAAGAAGCCGCTCGAGCTACCAAACGAGTGCAGGCTAAGCAAGTGGTACCGATTCACTATAATACTTTTCCCGTGATTCAACAGGACCCTGAAGCATTTATTCAATTATTACCAGAACATGTGGGCCGGCTAATGACGCCGGACACTAGCTTTGAATTTTAGGAGGCAGACTCATGGCAACAAAACATGATTTAATTTTAAATCACATTGAAAGCCTGCCGGTGGGCGAACGAATTTCAGTTCGCCGGATTGCCAAAGACCTCTCCGTCAGCGAAGGTACGGCTTATCGGGCAATCAAGGATGCAGAAACCATCGGCTTAGTCTCGACAATTCAGCGGGTCGGTACAATCCGCATTGAACGCAAGCTGAAAAAAAATATTGAGAAGCTGACCTTCGGCGAAGTCGTCCGGATTATTGAAGGGGACGTACTTGGCGGCAGTCAAGGATTAGACAAAAGCTTAAATAAATTTGTTATCGGCGCCATGACCGAATCTGCGATGGAACGCTACATCACACCAGGTTCATTAATGATTGTCGGAAATCGTGAAGGCGTACAAAAGTTGGCACTGACAGAAGGTGCCGCCGTCTTGATAACCGGTGGTTTTGCAACAACTGATGAAATTTCTCAGCTGGCAGATGATTTAGCTTTGCCGGTATTACGAACGACCTATGATACGTTTACGGTGGCGACAATGATTAACCGGGCGTTAAGCGATCAGCTGATTAAAAAAGATATTATGCTAGTATCAGATATTTATGTGCCTTTAGATAAAGCCATTTACCTTCATGGCTCTGATTGTGTCAAAGAATTTCAACGGCTGTCAGAAGAGACCCGGCATTCCCGTTTTCCAGTGGTGAATCGCAATCAGCGTTTGATTGGCATTGTGACCGCAAAAGATATTATCGGTAAAAATGACCACCAGCTGATTGAAAAAATTATGACTAAAGATCCCATTTACGTTAAGCGCACCATGAGTGTCGCCTCTGTCAGTCACCAAATGATTTGGGACGGCTTAGAGGTGATGCCGGTTGTTGAAGATGATTTGACTTTATCTGGTATTGTTAGCCGGCAAGATGTCATGAAGGCGATGCAAATGGTCCAACGGCAGCCGCAAATTGCGGACACTATTTCTGATCAGATTGCCGGTGAAGTTATCACGGTGGAGGATGAGCAGGAGGGCAAACAAAGCGAAGATTATTCCTATCATTTTGTCGTGACACCGCAGATGGTAAACAGTGTCGGAACAATTTCCTTTGGCGTGCTCAGTGAAATTATCTCCAACGTTGCTCAGCGGACAATGGTCGCCAATCAGCGGCGCAATATTTTGATTGAACAAATTAATCTCCATTACTTGCGCTTGATTCAATTGGAAAGTGATTTAGAAATTCGGCCGCGGGTCTTGGAAATCGGCCGCCGTTCGGCTAAACTAGATATTGAAGTTTTTTTAGAAAATACAATTGTCGCCAAAGCATTAGTCGTCTGTCAGGTCATGGAACGTGCTTAAGCATCTTAACTGAAGCAAGTAGATTTAAAAAAGCAACAGCACTTTGTAATCCAGAACTATAGAAACTAGGAGAATTTATGAAAGACTTAGATAAGCTATCAGCAATTTTAGCTGAAATTAAAAAATATTCCCGCATCATCATTCATCGCCATCAACGACCTGATCCCGATGCTATCGGCTCGCAAGTTGGCTTGGCGGAAATCTTGCGGACCTCATTTCCGGAAAAAGAAATCTATCAAGTGGGTGGTCCCGTTGAAGGCTTAGACTACTTAGCCGTGATGGATGAGGTAACAGAAAGTCAGTATCAAGGGGCTTTAGTGATTGTGACGGACACTGCCAACAGCGACCGCATTAGTGACAAGCGCTATGTTTTAGGCGAGAAATTAATCAAGATTGACCATCATCCGAATGATGAACCTTATGGCGATTTATTATATGTCAACATCGGTGCCAGCAGTTGTAGTGAAATTATTGCCGATTTTGTTTTGCAATTTCCTGATGAGTTAAAATTTAGCGAAAATGCTGCCCGCTTATTATACGGCGGAATTGTCGGCGATACCGGTCGTTTTTTATATCCAGCAACGACGGCTCATACTTTAAGAACAGCGGCTGTTTTAATGGATTACGGTTTTGATGCCAACAAATTAAATCGAGAAATCGACCAAATTTCAATGTCGGTGGCCCGCTTATCTGGTTTTGTTAACCAAAATCTGCGACTAGATGAAAATGGCGCTGGCCAAGTGATTCTGCCTTCAGAAGTTTTAGCAGAATACGGCGTGGTGGATTCAGAAACCTCCGCCATCGTTTCCGTTCCCGGAAAAATTGATCAAGTCTTAGCTTGGGGGATTTTTGTCCAACAACCAGAAGGCTATTATCGCGTGCGGCTACGTTCAAAAGGGCCAGTGATTAATGAGCTGGCTAAACGGCATCACGGCGGTGGTCATCCCTTAGCCAGCGGTGCCAATGCCCACGATTTAAAAGAAGTTCAGGAAATTTATCAAGAAATTCAACGGCTCTGTCAAGAGTACCGGGAAAATAATTAACACTCACGGAGGAAATCAATGAGCGCTTTACCCAATTGCCCCCAATGTAATTCAGAATACACTTATGAGGATCGTGGACTGTTTATTTGTCCAGAATGCGGCAACGAATGGTCATCTGATGCAAACGCGACTGAAGAAACAGCCGGCTTAGTCGTCAAAGACAGCAACGGCAATCTCTTAGCTGATGGCGATAGTGTGACGGTCATCAAAGATTTAAAAGTCAAAGGAGCATCTGGTGCCATTAAACAAGGCACCAAAGTTAAAAATATTCGCCTAGTTGAAGGAGACCACAATATCGATTGTAAAGTCGATGGCTTCGGTCCGATGAAATTAAAATCAGAATTTGTGAAGAAAAACTAAATTTTCAAAAGCAATTTAACTATGACAAACCTAATACAGTAAACAGCTTCAAACAGTTGGTTATATTATTGAGGATTTTTTTCTCAGTAATAAATGATAGCCAGTTCTACAAACTATTTGGAACGTTTTACCTACTTAGGATTGCCATAGTTTTTTTGTGCTTGTCTCGGGATAATTTTCTTAGTAAAATATTTAGTAATAAATTTACTTGATAATTTTTAAAAAATTCTGGAGGTAAGCAAATGTATTTGGGGATTGACTTAGGTGGAACGGCAATCAAATTAGGTCTGTTTGATCAAGAGTTGGTTTGCATAGATCAGCAGACGGCCGCGACAGACTCTTTGGCGGGTGCCACAATCGTTTTAAAAAATTTAGTGACAGCTATCAAAAAAATCCTGCGGGATAACCAGTTGACTACCAATCAAGTGCAGGGCATCGGTTTAGGAGTACCCGGTTTATTGGATTTAGAAAATGGTATCTCGCTTTTCTCTCCGAATTTTACCGATTGGGAAAATATTCCAATCGTCGCAATTTTAGAAAAAGAATTTGATATTCCAACGGTGATTGATAATGATGTCCGCATGAATCTCTTTGGCGAATGGACACTAGGGGCCGCCCAAGAGCTTAGCGATTTTGTTTTTATTACCTTGGGCACCGGCTTAGGCGCTGGAGTGGTCATCAATCAGCAACTGCTTTATGGAGCTAGCAATAGTTTTGGCGAAATCGGCCACATGAATATGTATCGTGAAGGTCGACCCTGTGCTTGTGGCAGCAGTGGCTGTTTGGGTCGTTATGTTTCAGCCAGAGGAATGGTCAAGACAGCTGTTGATTATTTAGCAGAAGGTCAGTCAAGTATTTTAAGCGATTGGCTTGAAGAGGATCGGCAACAGCTGACGGCTAAAATGATTTCTGAGGGCGTTGATCAAGGAGACGCCCTTTGCCAAAAAGTTTTTCAGGAAACCGGCGAAATTTTCGGCTTCGGCTTAGTCAATGTCATCAACTTGTATAATCCTAAAAAAATTCTGATTGGCGGTGGCATGGCCAAGGCCGGTGAAAGATTATTGGCCCCCGCCCGCCAAGTAATCCAAAAACATGCTTTAAAAATTTCTGCAGCCGCTTGTCAATTAGAATTGGCCGCATTGGGTTCAGCGGCGGGCATGATTGGTGCGGCAAGTGTCGCCGCTAAGAAATTTGGTTAGTTTTTAAGGGAGTTTTAATCAAATAAAAAAACTGAGCACTGTTCACAAATATTTAATAATTCTATGGTAAAATTTGGTCAAAGAGAAGGAGGAATGTTCCTATGTATGGGATGGGACTTTTTTACGGCTTTGGTCCAGGCTTGATTTTTGTCATCATTGGGATGGTTATTTCGATGGCCGCCTCAGCCTATGTGAATAGTACCTTTAGAAAATACGACGATGTTCACAGTCGCAATAATGTGACGGGCACCCAAGCGGCCCAATATATTTTAAGCAGTCAACACATTAACAATGTGGGGGTTCAGCAAATTGCCGGCAATCTCACAGATAATTATAATTCTGGTAATAAAATGTTGAGTCTCTCACAGGCTACTGCTCGTTCGACCTCAGTTGCAGCCATTAGTGTGGCGGCCCATGAATGTGGTCACGCTGTGCAGGATGCGACTGGCTATAGCCCCTTAAAAATTCGGGCAGCAATTGTGCCGGTTGCCAATTTCGGTTCATCATTATCCATGCCGCTGATTTTAATCGGTGTATTGTTCTCTTGGAACCAAACTTTGATTAATATTGGGATTTTAATGTTCTCATTGGCCTTGTTGTTCCAATTAGTGACACTGCCGGTCGAATTTAATGCCTCTCGGCGAGCTTTGGCAATTTTAGGCTCTGGCAATATTTTAACTGAAGATGAGCTGCCAATTGCCCGCAAAGTATTATTTGCAGCTGCCTTAACTTATGTGGCAGCAGCGTTAGCAACATTTTTACAATTGTTGCGCTTGATCTTAATTTTCGGTGGTAATAACCGACGTAATTAATCTATAATAGAGGCTGTGACATTAGTTAGAACAGAGCCGAACTTTACGAACAATATCTAGTAAAAGACACTGAATATTGTTGATTTGCGACGAGGACCTACTGGGCCGCAGGAGCAAATATAATATGGTTCGGGATTTCATCTGCTAAAAAGACTAATGCCACAGCCTTTTTTTGCCAAAAATTTTTAAAGGAGTCCATTGATGAATTTACCAAGTGGCTTTATTTCAAAATATCAAACCTTATTAGGCAGCGAAGCCGCTGCCTTTTTTGAAGCTTTAACGAATGGCAGCTATCAAAAGGCTTTTCGGGAAAATCCTTTGAAACCAGCCTATCAAGAAATGGTCGCCGCCCACGGCTTTGCCAATTTTCCGAAGGCTCCTTATGCCAAGGATGCCTTTTTGGGCAAGGTCTCGGGAAAAAGTCCGCTGCATCAGGCCGGCTATGTCTATAGTCAAGAGCCAAGTGCCATGCTGGTGGCGACAGTCTTAGCTGCACAGCCGGGGGAAAAGGTCTTAGATTTATGCGCGGCTCCCGGAGGAAAATCGACCCAAATTTTAAGTCAATTAAACAATCAGGGCCTCTTAGTTTCCAATGAGATTTTCACTAAACGGGCAAAAATACTAAGTGAAAACATCGAACGCTGGGGTGGGGTCAATAGTCTGGTAACTAATCACGCACCTGCTGAATTAGTCGGAAGCTTCAGCGGATTTTTTGATAAAATTTTAGTGGACGCCCCCTGCTCAGGGGAAGGAATGTTCCGAAAAGACGATGTGGCAATTGAGGAGTGGCAGGAAAATTCCTCTGAAGTTTGTGCTGTTCGCCAAAAGGAAATTCTAAGCTCGGCGTTAAAAATGCTAAAATCACAAGGGACTTTAGTCTATTCCACCTGTACCTTTGCGCCAGAGGAAAATGAAGAAATTGTCAGCTGGCTAGTTGAAAATTATCCGCTAACCATTGCTGAAATCAATTATCCTGAAACAGAACAAGGCCGTCCAGAATGGGGCAGTGTTCCCGATTTGGCCAAGACAGCCAGAATCTGGCCCCACAAAAATATCGGTGAAGGACATTTCGTCGCAAAACTCATTTTTCAAGGGACAAATGAGGAAACACAAGCACATAAATCAAAGAAAAAACAAAAAAATTCGCAAAAGGCTCAGATAAAGTTAACTAAAGAAGAAAACCAATTGGTAGACAATTTTCTTGAAACTTTTCCATTAACAGCGGTAGGAGAACGGATTAAATTTGGCGAGCAGGTGTGGCAATTACCTGCGGGACTTACTTTTTCACAGATTGAAAAATTGAAGTTGATTCGCCCGGGATTGCATCTGGGAACCATTAAAAAAAATCGCTTTGAGCCAAGCTTTGCTTTAAGTATGACAGCGCCGGCTACTTGGCCAGCAGTTTCTATCACCGAAGAAGACTGGCAGCATTATGTTGCCGGTGAAACTTTTTCGCTTGCCGGCAATCAAGGGTGGCTGATTTTAGCTTATGACAAGATGCCAATCGGCTTTGGCAAACAAGTTCAGGGAGTCATCAAAAACTTTTATCCCAAAGGCTTGCGGTTTAAAGTTTAGCAGGGCTTTCGATACCTTATTTTTCATGAATGTGCTATCATTATAAGTAAGAGAAAGGGGATTAGCCAATGAAAACAACTACAAAAGTAGCAATCGGTTTTAGTATCGCAGCCGTTGCGGGCATCACAGCAACTGTGATTGCTTCAGGAAAAATTATCGAAAAGGTACATTACGCAACCAATCGTTGCAAAGCTAGAAAATTTGTGGAAAACAAATTTGGCGGCAACCAAAAAATTATGGACTTAGTTGACCGTTTGTCAGATGAAGACTTAGAATCAATTATTACCGTTTCCGGAAAAATTAAGAATGGTAAACAAAAAGTCAAAATCTACGGACAAAATTTCAAAGGTTCCCAAAAGGATTTAAAAAACAAACTTTCTAGTTATTTAAACGCAGCTTTTGAAGGATAAACAAAAAAACTGTGGTAACAGCGCAACAGGTTCACTCTGTTGACTGGCTGATACCGCAGTTCTTTTTTTATATTATAATAGAAATTCAGCAATACCATAAGCAATAGCCGAGCCGGCGATTAAGGCAATCACAAAAGATAGCAACCAGCGATACTTGACCCGTTTTTTATTTAAATAATAAATGCTGACACAAAACGGCACTAAAAAGCTAATGCCAATTACCAATATATTCAACAACCCTAGATTCATTTGAACAACCTCCTTTTTATTAAGTATAACAGATGTTTTCTATCCTTCACGGGACTAAAGTCTGAAAACCGTCTCCGTCTGACAACCGAAATCCAAATCAAAAATATCAATTTGGGAAGAAATTATCTCGCTTTTGCGAATTGAAGCAGGAGAAATCTCATGCTAAAATAGCAGCGGAGGAAGACCATGACTGACTTAACACAAACTGAAAAAGAATTTTATATGAGCTTGGCTTTGGCGGAGGCGCAAAAGGCCGAAGTCTTAGCGGAAGTCCCCATTGGCGCAATCGTAGTTTTAGACGGTGAAATCATCGGCCGAGGTCATAATCTTAGAGAGCACACGCAGGATGCCACAACCCATGCAGAAATGTTTGCCATCAAAGCAGCCTGTCACACAATTGATAACTGGCGCTTAGAGAACGCACAGCTTTTTGTTACATTAGAGCCTTGTGCTATGTGTAGTGGCGCCATGGTTTTATCACGGGTAGCCGAAGTTTATTTCGGAGCCGCCGATCCTAAAGGCGGCACAGCTGGAACACTGATGAATTTATTAACCGAGGAGCGCTTTAATCACAGCGCTTATGTTGAAGGTGGGATTTTGGCGGAAGAATGCGGAGCAATTTTGACTAATTTTTTTAGAAAGCTGCGGGAACAAAAGAAAGCTGCGAAAAAAAATTGCCAAACTCGAAGAAATTTCTGAGAAAGACTAGCATTCAATAACAAAATAAGTTATACTAGTTTTTGCCGCAAGGCAGGACAATGGCGGGTTTGTGAATTGTGTCAGATCTGGAAGGAAGCAGCACTAAGTGAATGCCGCCATGTGTCTTTAATAAATATTGATACCAAAGACTTTCGGGTCTTTTTCTTTTTGCTTAAAAATGCTTGCCAAACTTTTTTGGAAAAAAATTACTCTGTCACTGGCAGATAAAAAGCTGTGGAAACTCTTCATCAAAAAGAGTTTCCACAGCTTATTTTTATTTTAAAAGTTGACACCTTCTAAAGCTAGCAGCTGCCGTTTCAGTTCCACGCCGCTAGTTCCCATATAACCAGTCAGTTGACCGTTTTTCCCGATTACCCGGTGACAAGGGATGATGATGGCAATCGGATTATGGCGATTGGCCTGACCGATTGCCCTGACAGCTTTCGGATTGTCAATCGCTTGGGCTATTGCTTGATAACTGCGGGTGTCGCCAAAAGGAATTTCCTGTAGTGCTTGCCAGACTTGTCGTTGAAAAGCGGTGCCGACTTTAATCGAAAGGGGCACAGTAAAGTTTTGGCGCTGACCGGCAAAATATTCAACTAATTCTTTTTTTGCTTGCACTAGATGAGGATTAGTCTTTTCGGCAGAGTCTTCAGGTAGCGGCGTAAACGTCCCTCTGGTCAGACCTGTGTCATCTGCCTGCAGCCAGAAAGGGCCGATAGGGGTCATTATTTTCATGGTACAGCCTCCTAGTAAACGGATTTGTCAGACCTATGTTACTATAAACTAGACTAAATGAAAACTAGGTGATTCCATGGAAAAAATTTTAATCTTACATACCAATGATTTGCACTCTCATTTTGAAAACTGGCCGAAGATTCGCCGCTTTTTACAACAGCGGCGCTTTGAAGCCAAAAGTAAAGGCCAGACTGTAATCACCGTTGATTTAGGAGACTTTGTTGACCGCTGGCATCCACTGTCAGAGGCCACCAATGGGCAGGCGAATGTTGAACTGATGAACACGATTGGCTATGATGCAGCCACCATCGGCAACAATGAAGGCGTCGGTAATTCTAAAACCGATTTAAATCATCTTTACGACCATGCTAATTTTGATGTCCTGTTAGATAATTTGTTTGATAAAACGTCTTTGCAGATGCCTGACTGGGCGCGGGCCTCAAAAATAATTACGACTGACAAGGGAACCAAAATCGGTTTAATTGCCATGACAGCGCCTTTTCCGTTGACCTACACGCCAAACGGTTGGGATATTCGCCAACCAAACGATCTCTTGCCGGGGTTATTAGCAGAACTGCGCAGTCAAGTAGATGTGCTCGTGCTGATGAGCCATTTAGGTATTGGCTCAGATCGCGAAATTGCCCGCAAGTTTCCAGAAATTGATGTGATTCTTGGTTCCCATACCCATCATTTGTTTATTCAAGGGGAGAAAATCGGGCAGGTACAACTAGCGGCTGCTGAAAAATTTGGCCATTATGTTGGGGAAGTCAAAATTGAATTAGCTGATAACAAGCAGATTGTGAAAACTTCTGCTCGAGCCTTGCCAACTAGCGAAATGCTGGAGCTGTCAGAAGATGAAGGGGAAATCAGTGGTTATCTAACAGAAGGCCATAACCTGTTAAAAGCCCGCAAGGTTGCCGACTTGCCGTATCCATTAGCGGTAGATGTTGATAGCGAGCATCCTTTAGTTTTAGCTACTTTGGCCGCCGTGAAAAAACGGGGCCAGACACAAGTCAGCATCCTAAACAGTGGTTTGTTTCTAGAAGATATTCCGGCTGGTGTTGTCAATCAAGACCAGTTGCAACGAACTTTGCCGCATCCGATGCATTTAATCAATGTGACCTTGACGGGAAAAAATTTGATTCGTTTGGTGCAGGAGATGGAAAAAAATCGCAACTTTCTACGGAATTTTCCAATTGTCGGCATGGGCTTTCGTGGTAAAATTTTCGGCAATATTATTTATAGCGGCATTGATTATGACCGCATTAATCATCAAGTCCATTGGCTGGGGGAGATGATTGACCCTGAGGGAAGCTATACTTTTACCACAGTAGACCATTATCTGTTTGTGCCCTTTTTCCCGACGATTGAAATTGCCGGTCAGATTGAGTTTCTCTTTCCAGAATTTATTCGCAGTGTCCTGGCGGAATACCTTAGCCAAAAATTTCCGCTAAAATCTGAGGAATCTTGAGGCAGTCTTTGTCCTGAGGCAAAACTATGATAAAATAAATGCAGTTTGAAGAATGATGGTGGTGAGTTTATGACAACCGAAACAGAAAAAAATAAAAATCAATTAAAAAAGCAGCCAGCTGCTGAAGTAAAAGATGATTTAACGGCGGAATTGGCCGCTGTCTTAGAAGATATTGCCGAAGAAAGCGAACCGGCTGAAAAGAAAAAAGGCGAAACAGTTCAGGTCCTAGAAAATGATCAGCTATTAATCGGTGATCGTCAATATAAATTGGCGACGAATTATCGTGACGGCTTTGATGCAGAAAAACTCGGTGAGCGTTTCAGTGATGTTTTGTCTCGCTATGATTATATCGTTGGGGATTGGGGCTATGAACAGCTGCGCCTCAAAGGCTTTTTTGCCAATGACAATCGGCGGGCTTTTCCCGACCAACGGATTGAAAGTTTACAGGATTATCTGTATGAATACTGCAATTTTGGCTGTGCTTATTTTGTAATTGAGCGCGTCGGCGGCAAGCGGGAACGCAAGCAAAATCGTCGCCGCCGTAGCAATAGCGGCAAGAAAAATACAACCACAGCCCATACAGAAGAAAAAAAAGCACCTGTGCAATCTGTGAAAAAGACGAAGCCAACAATTAAAAATCGTAAGACAGAACCCAAAAAACAATCGAACCCTGCAGTAAAAAACACCACTGAGGCAGCTCATGGTGAAAAATCAGGCTTTGTGATTAGAAAGCGGGAAGATTAAATGAACTATCAAGGGTACTTGATTGATTTAGACGGGACAATTTATTTAGGAAAGCAGCCGATTCCAGCGGCCAAACGCTTTGTTGAAAAGCTGCAAGCCGCCAAGATTCCCTTTCTATTTGTCACCAATAATACGACCAAAACACCAACAGATGTCGCCAATCGTTTAAAAAATGAGTTTGCGATTGAAGTGCCAGCCAGCACAGTTTATACGGCTAGTTTAGCAACGGTTGACTTTATGAAAGCTGACAATAAAGGTAAGCGGGTCTATGTCATCGGTGAAGGCGGCCTAAAAACTGCGATTGCCGAAGCCGGATTTATCGAAGACCAGGATAATCCTGATTATGTCGTGGTTGGCCTGGACAGTCAGGTGACCTATGAAAAATTTGTAGAAGCGACGTTTGCGATTCAAAAAGGGGCGACTTTTATCGGCACCAATCCCGATAAAAATTTACCAAATGAACGGGGTTTAGTACCTGGGGCCGGTTCAATCATTGCCTTGGTGGAAACAGCTACTCAAACCAAACCGGTGATGATTGGCAAACCCAATGCTATTATCATGGAAAAAGCGGTAGAAATTTTAGGCCTGCATAAAGAAGCTGTTTTGATGGTTGGCGACAACTACGATACAGATATTCAAGCGGGGATTGCCAACGGTATTGATACCTTGTTAGTCACTACCGGCTTCACACCGGCAACAGCTGTACCAAGCCTGCCTGAGGCACCAACCTATGTAGTGGCAAGTCTAGATGAATGGAAAATTGACTAAATGAAGATTAAACGGTTTATGCAATGGCTGGCGCTGTTTTTATTTATCATCAGCTTTTCCGTGTTTGTGGCGATTAATTTTCGGCCGTTGTACGTCTTTGATATCGGCTATTTAAATATTTTAGATTATACTGATGTCTCTCGAGATGTTTTGCTTCACAATTTTGACCAGCTGATGGCCTTTTTAAATAATCCCTTCAATACGACTTTAGCGCTGCCGGATTTTCCGATGTCGGCTAGCGGTGCTCAACATTTTTACGATGTCAAAAAATTATTTTTACTTGATTACGCTGTGTTAATCGTAACGGCTATTCCAGCCATTTGGTTTATCGTCAGTTTGGTTAAACAAAAAGCCCTTTGGAAACTGATTAGGCCATTTCAAGTTGCCTTAGTAATTCCTGTGATTTTTGGCTTTTTAATGGCAGTCGGCTTTGATACTTTCTTTGTCAGATTCCACGAGTTGTTTTTTGCAAACGACGACTGGTTATTTAATCCAGCAACTGATCCGATAATCAATGTTTTACCAGAGGCCTTTTTTATGCACTGCTTTATTTTATTTTTCGTTTTAATCGAATTAATTTTCTTAAGCGGGGTAATCGCAGGTCGCCTGCAGTTAAGACGCAACCATAGCAGATGAAAATTTCACTGATAGTAGTTTAGCAATACTAACGATAAAGAAAAAAACCGCAAGAAACACAGATTCCTTGAAGTCCCGCCTATTTGCGGGCTGCTGTTTTCAGCAGAAGGACAATCTGAGTTCTTGCGGATTTTTTTTTCAAAAAGCCTATTGGGTGATTTGACTCTTATCAGGGTTATCATGGGCCAAACGACTGGCAGCAGAAGCCGCAATCGCACCCACAATATCATCGAGAAAAGTATTGACGCTTGGGCCTTCGTGATCGTTTAACTTTTTCAAAATTCCCGGTTTAACTTTGTCGATATAACCATAATTGGTAAAGCCAATCGAGCCATAAACGTTAACAATCCCTAAAGCAATAATTTCATCAACTCCGTAAAGCCCTTCATCTTCTTCGACAATTTGCTGTAACGGATAGAGCATTTGTTTTTCCTCAGCTAAAATATCTAATTGAATCCCGGTGATAATCGCATTTTGAACCTCTCGTTTGGTTAAAACACCTTCGACATTTTCAATGCAGGTTTCAATTTGTAACCCCATAATATATGGTTCTTGTAAAAACATAACCAATTCGGCGATGTCTCTAATTGTTACGCCCCGTTCAATTAATAATTGGCGGGCGACTTCTTCTAATGTTTCACCTTTAATTACCATCTGCGTCACTCCTAATCGTTTGAATGCTAAAACTGGATAGTTTAATCTTTACCCCTTCAATGTTATACTATTTTCGGTAAAATGCAATGAAAGACCCTGTTAGATAATGGAAAGGGGAGCGTTATGGATCCTTTATTAGAATTTTGCGAACAAAATTTATCTGCTGGCAGCCAATTGGTGATTGACGATGCCTTTGTCAGCGAAAATTGCGATATTATGACTTATTCTTGCATGAGCGAATGCACCTTATGCGGGATGAAGCCTTTTGCCTTTTTTGAGGGAGAACGGATTGCGGCTAATACTCCTGAAGGATTACTAGTGAGTGTCACGGCGGCTATTAAAGAATGGCAAGCAGAATACGGCATGTAAAAAAATCCTTAACTTGATGGCGGTTGCTTAAAAAGATTCGCCAAAAGTTAAGGATTTCATTTTTTCTCTGCTATTTTTCAGCAAACAGACTGGTGCTGTGCATCGGCTGTGTCCGATTTTTAGGATTGATATAATGCAGGGCATTGTTGACTGCCGTGGGAGCTTCGCCAAGGCCCGTTGCAATCAATTTAACTTTCCCTTGATATTGAGTGATATCACCAGCCGCGTAAACCCCAGGAATATTAGTCGACATGTCGCTGTTGACTAATATCGAATTGCGTTGGGTTTCCAGTCCCCAATTTTTTAAATGCTCCAAAGAAGAAGAAAAGCCATAATTGACAATCAGATGATCAATCGGTACTTGTAAAACATCGTCAGCTTTGACTTTTTGCAGGTCAATAGCGGTCAACTCACCATCCTGAGCCTGCAAACTTTCAATCACATAAGGGGTCAAAATATTGACGCCAGATTTTTCTAAGAGGCTAACACTGTGTTCGTGGCCACGAAATTCTGAGCGGCGGTGAATTAAATGGACCTCTGCAGCAATTGGCTCCAGCATCAAAGCCCAATCAATGGCTGAATCGCCACCACCGGCAATGGCGACTCTTTGACCGGTATATTTTTGCAAGTCATTGACATAATAATCCAAGCCATGATTTTCTAAGTCATCTGCCAGCGGTAAATTTATGCGGCGGGGCTGAAAAGAGCCATTTCCTAACGCTAAAATAACTGACTTTGAAAAATGCAGTCCTTGATTCGTCACAATTTCAACGAAATCCTCATGGGCAATCAGGTCAACAACTTCCTCTTCTAAAACAAAGTCGTGATTAAATTTTTCCAGCTGTTGATCGAGATTTTCAATCAGCTCAATGGCTTTAATCGTCGCAAAGCCAGGTGCATCGTAAATGAGCTTTTCCGGATACAAGGTTGCCAGCTGACCACCGATTTGCGGCAGGCTATCGATAATTTTTGTTTTGGCACCCCGCATCCCGGCATAAAAGGCTGCAAACAGCCCAATCGGACCGGCACCGATGATGGTGATGTCATATACATCTGTCATAGTTCTTCCTCCTTGAAAATAAAGCTACTATACTAAAGTACCTAAAGTCCTAAAGCTTCTCAAGCAGCAAAATTTATTTTCCTATCTATATTAAAAGTCACACTTTGACTAAGACCTCTGTTGGCATTCTATCAAAAATAATTATTTCCATAAAAAAATTTGCTTGAAATAGCAATTTTTCATAAAGTCCAAGGGTCCCCTATGGTTTTTTTTAAGAAAATCGGCTATGATATTTTAGTAATTATGCGGCAGCCTGTTCGTTTTTTAACGGGGGAGGTCAGCGAATCAAAGGAGGAGATTTACGTGGCATTTCCACAATTAGATTTATCCAATGCAACGGGTCCAAAAGCGACCATCAAAACCAACCGCGGAGATATTAAAGTACAATTATTTCCAGATTTAGCTCCTAAGACAGTTGAAAACTTTGTTCAACTAGCTAAAAAGGGGTATTATGACGGAATTATTTTTCACCGAGTGATTCCTGATTTCATGATTCAAGGTGGCGACCCAACCGGAACTGGTATGGGGGGCGAAAGCATCTATGGCGATAAATTCGAAGATGAATTCTCCATGGAAGCCTTCAATTTAAGAGGGGCTCTATCAATGGCGAACGCTGGTCCCAATACTAATGGCAGCCAATTTTTCATCGTCAATAATGAAAATGTTCCAGCGAATATGCTAGGCCAACTTGAAGGTGCCGGTTTCCCAGCAGAAATTATTGAAGCCTATAAAGGCGGCGGTACACCTTGGCTTGACCAACGTCACACTGTTTTTGGTCATGTAACTGAGGGCATGGATGTTGTCGACGAAATTGCCAACGCTCAACGAGGACCACAAGATCGTCCTGTGCATGACATTACCATCGATACTATCGAAATTTCTGAATAATAACTGTTGAACTAAAAAATGTTCCCGCTGATGAATGACATCAGTAGGAACATTTTTTTTTATAGCGAATCAAAAGCTGTCTTAATTCTAGTTAAGCCTTCTTGAATAGTTGCTTTGGGCGCTGCTAAATTCATACGCATGTGACCTGTCCCTTTTGGACCAAAACTAATCCCAGTGTTTAACACGACCTTCGCTTGATGAACCAAGAAGTCCTCTAACTCCTTGTCACTCAGACCGTACGCTGAAAAGTCCAGCCACAATAAATAAGTCCCTTGTGGCGTCGTCACCTTAACTTTCGGTAGATGCTCATGGAAGTAATCTGTTACAAAGCGGACATTTTCTGCTAAGTAAGCAAGTAATTCTGCCAACCATTCAGCACCACCACGATAAGCAGCTTCAGTTCCGATTAGACCAAAAGTATTAATCTCATTGTCGTGATTCTTTTGCTGAACCGCTACAAATTTCTGCTTTAATTCAGGATCTTTAATGAAGACCATCGAATTTTTAATGCCGGCTAAATTAAAAGTTTTCGTAGCAGCTGTCAAAATAATGGAAAACTTACCAGCAGCATCATAAGCATTTTGAAAGCTTGTGAACTGATTTGGCTCAAAAATTAAATCCTGATGTATTTCATCACTAATCAAAATTACTCCGTATTTTTTACACAGCTCACCCATCTGTTTCAATTCTTCTGCATTCCAAACCCGCCCGCCAGGATTATGGGGATTACATAAAATAAATAATTTCACTTGATGTTCTTGAATCGCCTGCTCCATTGCTGCAAAGTCAATAACAAAACAGCCATTTTCTTCCTTTAAAGGGTTACGAACTAGTTTGCGCTTGTTTTCCTTAACCACCGCAGAGAAAGGAAAGTAAACCGGATCATGAATTAAAACCGCATCTCCCTCTTCAGTGTAAGCTTGCACAGCTGCCGCAATACTCGGCACAACGCCGACTGAAAATAGGATATCTTCTTTTGACACAGTAAAATCATGCTGTGTCTGCTGCCAGTCAATAATCGCTTGATATAAAGAATCTGATGGCTCGCTATAACCTAAAACCCCTGTGTCTAAAAACTTGCGAAAGGCATCTGTCACAAAAGCCGGACTAAAAAAATCCATATCGGCTACCCATAAAGGCAATAAATCCTCCTCCTGATAAGTTTCTGCGATGCGGTCCCATTTCACTGAATTGGTCTGTTTACGATTAATTACTTGATTGAAATCGGTCATTGCTGCCTTCCTTTCCCTTGTCGATGTGACAAAACTTCATTTTTTTGCATAAATACAGTATAATGAATTCTTGGAAAAGAGGGAAGTAAATGAGTTATAAAATTGGCAGTATTCATTTTGGTACTATTTCAGGAATTCAGCCCTATGGTGCTTTTGTATCATTGGATCATGATACGCAAGGACTAATTCACGTCTCTGAGATTCAAGCGGGCTATACAAAAAATATCAGCGATGTTTTAAAAGTCGGTGAACAAGTTCGCGTACAAGTCATTGATATTGACGAGTATTCACAAAAAATCAGCTTGTCTTTGCGCACCCTCAGCGGACAATTTCCACCTAATTATTCGAAACGAAAAAAATATTTTACCAATCGCAATAAAAAAATTGGCTTTGCTTCATTAGAGAAAGCTTTACCTGAATGGATTGAAGAAGATTTAGATTATTTAGCTGAACAAAAGCAGTAGGTCATCACTTGAAAACTTAATGTTTTTTTTCTGAAATTGTGGTAGTATCTAAGTATTCTAGCAATAGGAGTGGATACATTGAAAAATAAACGCGTTGCAGGTACTATTATGTTGCATTTGCAAGATGGCACGAAAAAGTTTTTGATGCACGAGAACGATGATCGTATGGGTTTCGCAATTACCACTTTCGCTGATGAAGCTACTGGACTTTCCAGTATTCTTAGGTTTTTAAAAGAAACCGTCCACGTTAATGTAAGTGATATTCAACTTGTTGAATTAACCAATACCAATATTAACCATGAGAACATTCCATTATTTCTTTTTGAAATTGAAGAAAAAAACATGCAGGAAACATTGGCAGCTGATTATATTTGGGAGCGGCCAGAAAAATTAAGAACCGTCTTGGGCAGTGTAGCCTTTGAAGGCGTTCCTTTCTTTTAAAGAAATATTTATCCTATTATGAAGCAAACTACTGAACATGGTGGTTTGCTTTTTTTATTTAGGAAAAAATTCGATTGTTATAAGATATGAAATCCGTTTTGTTCCTACAAACTATAATCAAATAATGAATTCCGAAAAATAATTGCAAGTTTCAAAAAAAGTTTTCACGAATGTTAAAAGCAAGAAGTGGAGAGAAATGAATGAATTTCTCGAAAAATCGAACTGATATATTTCGAAATTATAAGCATTTAAGTAAAACACGAACTATTTCTAGAGTTTGAAAATCTAGCAACTTTTTTTGGGAAAAAATAGCGAATTTTCTTGTTGACGCGATAGGTTTTCCATGATAAATTATTAAATGTTCTCAGCGAGAAAGCTTTTAAACTCTAAGAGATTTCACTTTTTATAAAAACAACTTTTAAAAAAGTTGTTGACAATCAGTTGAAAAGCTGATAAGATATAAAAGTTGCTGAAACAACAGATTCACTTCTTTTTAAGAAGCGAAATCGCAACATGTAGACCTTTGAAAACTGAACGAAGCAAACGAACCAATGTGTAGGGCGTTCTTGATATTCAAGAACAAAATAAACATTGCAAGCAAAAGCTAGCAAGCAATTAATGAGCTAACAATCGCAAGATTGTGCAAACACTTTTATTATGAGAGTTTGATCCTGGCTCAGGACGAACGCTGGCGGCGTGCCTAATACATGCAAGTCGAACGCTTTTTCTTTCACCGGAG
>NZ_JBTXLV010000016.1:0-35371 GCF_054871765.1 Enterococcus sp. LJL120 | reverse complement strand
TTGTCAGTAAAGAAGAAAAAAAAACGTATTGACAATAAATAACTGAGAATATATAATAAATAAGAAGAGAACTTTGATTAGAAATTGTAAGTTAACCAAAAATTCTTATTCTTAACTAAAACAAGATATATTTATAAAGTTAAAATTAAATTTTTTTCTTGTCATTTTAACTATACGGTGCGGTTGAAATCCTTACTAATACAAAAAAGCAACCTGTCTTTTTTAAAACAGGTTGCTTTTTTGTATTGATACTATTTCTTTTTTTGTTGGATTAGAGTCAATAGCTGAGACACTTTTTACGAGAGATTTTTTATGCTAAGCAGCCAATATTTTTTTCTCAAATTCAACAGGAGACAAATAAGCTAACGCACTGTGAATTCTGCGGTTGTTATAAAATCCTTGAACGTAACTGAAAATTTGTCGCCTTGCTTTCTCAAAAGTTTGATACGTTGGCCGTTGATACACATGTTCTTTCTTCAATAATGCATGGAATGATTCAATTCCTGCGTTATCGTAGGGACAGCCTTTACGGCTGTAAGAATGGGTGATAGTTAATTCTTTCAGTCTTTCTTCGTAGTCATTACTTGTATACTGCGAACCTAAATCGGTATGAAAAATCAGTCCATTTCCAACGTTTCTATTTGAAACAGCGTCTTCAAGGGCTTTTTCTACAATAGCGGTTGTCATATTACGATCGAAGTGATAACTAATAATTTTTCTTGAATGAAGATCCATGATGGTTGAAAGGTAGCATCATCCATCTTCTAGCGTATGGATATATGTGATATCAGCCACCCATTTTTGATTCAAACCAGTAGTAGAAAAATCTTGCTTCAATAAATTTTGATAGTTATTTAAGAGTTTCTTGGCAGGCTTACCAGCTTTGAATTTCTTAATAACAATAGATCGAATCTTTTGGCGCTTCATTGATCTTTGAATACGTTTTATACTGATCTTCCGATAATCTGAATAGTTTTGTGCAAGTAGATAACGAATTTTCCCAGCACCGTAGACACGACCACTTTCGTGGTAGACACGGAGAATTCGACGATCTAATAAAGCTTGTTCGCTTGTTCTTCTGGAGGGTGTATGATTGATTTTTCGATAGTACACAGCTCTAGATATGCCAAGCAAACGACACATCTTCGATACACTATGATGGCCTGCTTCGCTTTCGTGACGGATGAATTCAATGAGTTCTATTTCTTTGCCAGCAGGCCGAGTGCTTTTTTTAAGATGAAGAGTTCCTCGTCTTTTTCTTTTAATTGCTTTCTTAGGGCTTTGGCTTCATCTGGAGTAAGTCCGCCAGGACTTGTTCTAGTGGCTCCTTGGACCCACTTTAGTATAGTAGAATATCCAATTTCATATTCTAAAGATAACTGGCGTGCTGATTTGCCTTGGTTGTGCAACTCTAAAATTGTTTCTTTAAATTCTTTCGTGTAGCGTTTTAGCATGATAAGACACCTTCCTTTGAGATTAGTTTACCCTCTCTCAAAATCTGTCTCAACTTCTATCCTACATCCATCAGGGAGTTAAATATTACTTAAGAGCTCGCTATCCTGACAATTCGGTGTGAAGTTGACAATCTCTGACATAATGACCACCTCTTTAGCCTTTTCAAAAAGTGTAGCATAGAGACCAATACGCTTCAAAAAATGAAGCAAATATTAAAGTGTTTAAGTTTTCAATGGAGGTCTATAGCAGAAACTTTGTTCAAAAAAATGAGACTACTCGAGAAACTATCTTTCAAAAATTTTACTCTGATTATGTATGGGAAGATGACCAAAGTTAAATAAGGTAGTTGTCAGCATAGCTATGGTCGCTGCTAAATATAGTTCACATAGTCCTCTTTATAAAAAGAAGCAAGCCCATAAAGAGCTAGCTTCTTAATTTACATAAGTTACGTTATTCCAAGTAGATTAACTGCACTTTTACGTAATTATTTTCTTTAACAAAATTTCATCATGTAAAGGAATTCCTTCATACCCAACATCAGGAATTTCTTTTTTTATTTTTCTCGCATTATCAGCAGCCCCAGAAACTATGTGAACCATTCTAAAGCCTTTTTTTTGCCAAAATTTTAAGGCTTTCAAATTGTCATTTGTAGTATATAGTATTAAATCTTTGCAATGCTTTTCTGCCAGTTCTTCTACGTATTGATAAAGGGCACTCCCGATACCTTGACCTTCAATTTGACTATCTAAAGATATTATTTCAATATCTTTAAGACTGACCTTATAAGTAATCAGCCCTACGATTTGATTATCCTCCAAAAATAAAAACCTTCCAGTTCATTTAGTTTGTGTATTCCTGAAGATACAATCATAGTAGTTGAGCCCCAATTATCAATAAAAAATTGTGTAACTAAATCAATGTTATAAGAGTTTATAGAAACTATCAAATTAAGTCCCCCTTTCAAACAGTATAAGCGAATCTGAGTATTTTTTCTGTTAACCTTGAGTTAGTAAATACCCTGCTACTTATTTCAAAAGAAATTAAAGAAGCCATTTCAACTAATGAATTGACTTCTCTGTTTCAAGTTTTAGAAAACAATATCTCAACTATTTCTTTGTTCCTTTAGCAGCTGATTAATTTCGCTGACTGTTTTCAAGTAATCTTTGTAAGTAATAAACCATATAGCCATAAATAATACGCCAAATATTGCTATCGATGCAAACATTGATAGGCTGAATAAAGAAAACCAGTTAGCAATTAACCCAACAATTATATAGAATAAGATAGATACCATAATAAACAATAGGAATTGCAGTTGGATTGACCAATGTCTGACATAGTGAATATTTCCCATCAACCCAATGCCCAGCCCTAATAATAGGATATAGATTGCATCAGGATCATAAAAAATATTGCCTACAGTGTAAATTAAAGTTGCAATCGACATACTAACAAGAATATTTTTCATTCTATTTCCCCTCACTTTGTAGTAGTTTTGTTTTTAAATCAGTTAACAACCGACGAGAAATTGGAACAGTCTTCCCGCTCTTTAAAAGAGCTAATGTTTGTCCGGTAAAATGATGTTGTAAACTTAAAACTTTTTTCAAATTTACTGCATAAGATTTACCTGGTTGAAAAAATATTTCAGAATCTAATCCATCTAAAACTTTATAGAATCGCTCTGCAACTACATACTCTTTTCTTTCTGTAAAAAGAGTTACAAGTTTTCCTCTAACATCAACATATTCGATATCATTTTGGTTGATTTTATATAAATCACGATGAATATCTGTAAACACATAAAAATTTTGTTCCTGAGTAGCACAATAAGCCTTTACATACTGAATAAGTTGAACGCAAGAAGTATCTAATACTGGGCTTAGAATCGAGACTTGCAACTCTGAATATACGTCTAAAATATCTACCATAGGTTCCATTTGCCTACCTCCTTTTACACTAAGATACAGCAGAAATAGACCTATTTGAATAGAATCAGAACAACTGGCTAAGAAATAGGAATAAGTGGTTTGATATTAATTATTTGATAGTCACAACTTTACATAATTATCCTTATACAAAGCGGAATTCTTTATTTGATATAATTAAGCTACCAAATTTTAAGGAGGCTTATATGATTACATCAACACTCACTACTTACCCAGGTAAAAAAATTGTGAAAGATTTAGGGATTGTATATGGATATGATGATAAACTCAGGGCTATACGAGGTATAACGGCTATTGCTGATTATTTAGAGCAAGCACTGAGTGATATCACTAAAAATGCTGAAAAAATGGGAGCAAATGCTGTTTTAGGCATATCCTTTTCTATGACAGATAAGGCTTTACCTGCTGTAATTGGCACAGCAGTATTGCTAGAAGATGAAATTTAAACGTTATTTAATCTTCGAGTTCACATAATGCACATTATAACAAGTAGACCGCCAGAGGAAAAGGAGCAAAAAAAGTTCGGTACCTTTTCAAAGCGACTATTAATATTGCTAAATAGACTGATTCATTCGTTGATTTCTTCAAAGTTGCCCATTGTTTCCCCTCTAAAGTATAGCGGGCTACTGTTTATAATCTTTAACTTTAAAGTTGTCTCATTACTTAAATTTAATAGCGCCTTTACCATAAGTCTTATAGCAACAAAATGTGAAAAAATAGCGACTCTATTATTTGGGTCATTAAGAAGCAGCTCTGCCAAAAATGCTTTAACACGTTTTTCAACAGCAGTATAGTTTTCTCCTTCAGGCGCATTATCTGTAAAACTGTGTGTAATATTATGGTTATCAAAAAACTCTAGCCATTCAGGAAAATCTTGGATAGACTTCCCGTTAAAAATTCCTAAGGAACGTTCTTTCAAACGATTGTCACAAATAATATCTTTCCAGCCGGCAGCCAATATAGCTGTCTCGTAAGCTCGTTGTAAAGGAGAAGAATAAACTTGGTCGACAGTATTCCAAATTGGTAATTCTCGAAGCCGTTGAGCTTGCTGACGGCCTAGTTCAGTTAAAGGTACGTCACTTTGACCAGAAAAAGATCGATCTTTAGTTTTATAATTATTAATCTGATTGAATAAAGATTCTCCGTGACGAACTAAAATAATTTCCATTAGGCACCTCGTTTTTGTAAAGTAACTTATCAGTTAAGAAAAAAATTTGTCCCGTGTTTATTATATCATTATCTTGCTAAATGTAAGAATGATTAAAAATTTACAACTACTATTCTGCTCCTTCAAATAGAACTACCAAAGGACTAGGCATACTTGTCGCATTTTTCTTTTATTTTTCGAGAGGATATCAGATAGTTATGAAAAAAGCTATCAAAACTTAAAAAGTATTGATAGCTTTTTTTTTACTGTGATAGAATAAGGATTTCTAGGCTATCATATCTTACTCTCATAAATGTAGTAGAAAGTAGTTAAATTTTCATGATTTATGGCTATGCTTGGGTAAGTATCTTGGGCCAAGATTTAGAGACACAAATTATTGCGTTGACCAACCAGAGCTACGGCAAAATCTATACTAAAAAAATACTGGAACAAAAGTTGAACGAAAATAATTTCAGTAGTTATTAGAAAGCATTCATGAGAGGAATACTTTAAGGGAAATTGTGAATCAGATACGGTTGTTTCAAGTCTTAAGAAAAGAGTTTTCGTGCTGGAAAAACATAGAAAATAATTTAGAATTCTCAATATTTGTCAGTAATCCCTGATCACTTTTGCAACAGGGCTCTAAAGAAAAAGGTAATGGCTTGTTTGAGGGTCTTTCCGGAAAGGAACTGACTTTTTAAAGGTCTCAAACAGGCAAGAGTAGTTGTTTCGGGAAATATAAATAATCGTTGTCAAGGGCCACGGTAAAATTTTGGTTTTGGGCCATTGAAAATGTAGGTATGTAACCTTTCTATTTTATTTGTTTGCTTTCGCTTTTTCTTCGCTATAGCTTTTTATTCTATAGGATGGCCCTGTAATTTGAATAATTTTAGAATGATGGACCAATCGGTCCAATAATGCATTGATTAATTTCTTATTTCCAAATATTTCCGACCATTGAGAAAGTGGGATATTTGTAGTAATAATTGTTGATTTCCTCTTATCCCCATTGAGTGACTGCTATGATGGCGCCGTTATTCGCTGGACTATTGGAACAAAACCTGATGCAGAGTTAGTGAATACTATGTTAGATGCTGGACTCGCTACCCTTCAAGACCAGGAGCGTCCAATCGTTCATTCTAATCGTGGTGCTCATTACCGATGGCCTGGTTGGATCGAACGAATGAACAAAGCGAACTTGCCTCGTTCCATGTCTAAAAACGGTTGCTCATCAGATAACTCAGCGTGCGAAGGTTTCTTTGGACGATTAAAAAATGAAGTATTTTACCAATGTGATTGGGAAAACACAACAATCAATCAGTTTATAAATCAATTGGATGACTACATCCATTGGTATAATAATCAAAGGATTAAGTTATCTTTAGGAGGACTAAGTCCTCTTCAATATCGGAAAAAGCAAGGATATATTTGTTAAACATGGTCCATAAAAACATCCGAACCCCCAATTGTTGCAAGTCCCATACAAGTTTAAATTAGAAACTTTTCTTTTTTTTGTATGAAACCGCATTCAAAACAAATTTTAAATATTTTATACTTTTTTTATAATAAAAAAGGAGAGATTTAAATGTTAATGAAAGAAGCTAGAGAACAAATTGTATTATATGGAAAAAAATTAATCACTAGTGGTTTAACTAAAGGCACTGGGGGAAACATTAGTATTTACGATCCAGAACTAGATTTAATGGCGATTAGCCCTAGCGGTATTGATTATTTTGAAACAAAACCTGAAGATGTAGTTGTTACAAAGTTAAATGGTGAGATTGTTGACAGTAAGAGAAAGCCTTCTAGCGAATTAGACATGCATCGAATTTATTATTTAAAACGTTCGGACGTTCGCTCAGTAGTTCATACTCACTCACCCTTTAGCACGACTTTGGCAACTTTACAATGGAACTTACCAGCTTCAAATTATTATATTGCTATCGCTGGTGGAAATACCGTCCGTTGTGCTGAATATGCATCTTTTGGTACTTGGGAATTGGCTGAGAGTTCTTTTAAAGCAATGGAAGATCGTTATGCGTGTTTCTTGGCAAATCACGGATTGTTGACTTGTTCTTATGATTTGGCAAATGCTTTTTCGATTGCTGAAGAAACCGAACGTATGGCTGAAGTTTACTGGAGAGCCAAATGTGTTGGTGACCCAATTATTTTGGATGATTCAGAAGTTACTCTTATGTTGGAAAAATTTAAATCCTACGGTCAAAAATAATTGAAAAGTTAGTGAGGTGTCACATGGTGAATAAGAGTAAGAATATAGCAGAAATGATTCAAGAAGAATTGATTTTTAGCGATATTTCAGCTGATAATCTTAAAAACTTATTCGATAAAATCGGAACGATTTTATATGAAAAAGGTTATGTATCATCAGAGTACGCGGAAAAGCTATATGAGCGAGAAAATAATTTTCCTACCGGTTTGGCTACTAAAACGTTAAATGTAGCAATTCCTCATACAGATTCAAAATATGTGAAAAAACCGTTTATCACGATTTTAAAACCTAATTCTGAGATAGTTTTTCATCAGATGGGAACTTTTCCATCAGATCAAGTATTAGTTTATCCAAAAATTATATTTATTTTAGGATTCACTAAAGATGATATGCAACTAAAAATTTTACAGACCTTGATGAATTTATTTGATAATCAAGAGGCCATGGAAATATTGGAACAACAAAAAAACAATATAGCTATTTATCAATACATCAAAAAAATAATTCAAGATAGCGGAGGAGAATAGTTATGAAAACATTAAATATTATTTCAGTTTGTGGTTCGGGAACCGTGACAAGCTCAATGATCGCCAACAAAGTTAGAGATCTTTTAGATGACAACGGGATTTCGGCTAAAACTGTCGAAGCCAGTCCGGGTGGTGTGGATTCTTTAATTAGTTCGAGTAATTATGATTTGATTGTTCATACCAGTCCATTAATTAGTGAGTATGATATTCCAACAATTAATGCTGTTGGTTTTTTAACAGGTATGGGAGAAGATGAATTTATTGAAGAATTATTAGAAACGATTAAAAATTTAGCTGATTAAAAAATGGAAGGAGAGTTTCAATGCTTGAGTTATTATCAAATATCATGGATTCTTTCGGAGCATCCATTATTGTACCGTTTGTTATCTTCATTATTGCAATGTTTTTAAAAGTAAAACCTAAACGAGCGTTTCAGGCAGCTTTAAATGCAGGAATTGGATTAACTGGTTTTAACATGTTAATCGGTGCTTACACACCAATTGTGACTCCTGTAGTTAATCGTATGGTAGAACATACTGGGGTCAATCTGCGTATATTGGATACGGGTTGGCAAGCAACCAGTGTTGTAGCTTATTCCACTCAGGTAGGAATGATTTATCTTGGTTTAGGTCTTATATTTACTTTAGGATTGTTCCTAGTCAAATTTACAAATATATTTTTACCGTCTGATTTATGGAATAATTATTCTTTCATGGTGTGGGGATCAATGCTCTATATCATTACTAATAATTTAGTTTTATCAATTGGCTTAATGGTATTGGCAAATTTATTTGTTTTATTATTTACGGAAGTTGTTGCGAAACGGTGGAGTAATTATTATGGCTATCCTGGAACAACAATTTGTGCGCCTCACGATGTGACACAAGTACCTTTTGCGATGGTTGTAGATTGGATCTTGAATAAACTTGGTGCTAATAAAATTCAGTGGAATCCAGAAAATGTTCAAAAACGTTTAGGATTTTTGGGAGAACCAATCACATTAGGATTCATTTTAGGTCTTCTTTTAGGTTTTGCAGGTAATTTTATGCGTATAGATGAGATGGCTGCATGGGGTGAAATTGCCTCAGTCGGTGTAGCCACAGCTGCTATTATGGCTATCTTTCCTAAAATTGCTGGTATTTTTGCATCAGCATTTACCAGTATTACAGATGCGACTAAAAAGTCAGCCAAAAGCTCAGGTAAAGGACGGGAATGGTATTTGGCAATTAATGATGCTGCTGGTTATGGAGAACCGGCAACTTTATTAACTGGCTTATTACTAATTCCAATTATTTTAATCATTGCAATTATTGCACCAGGTAACGAAGCACTACCAATGGTGGATTTAATTGCTATACCTTATATTATTCAACCAATTATTGCTATTTCAAAAGGAAATATTTTCAAATCTCTTATTTCTGGAACTATTTTGTTAACAATTAATTTGTACATTATTACGGCTGTCGCTCCAACATTTACTGCTGTGGCGGAGAGTGTTGGTGTAACAATTCCAGAAGGTGCTTTGTTGATTGCTAGTTTTGTAATTTTGGGAAACTATTTCTTAGGATCACTTTTCATGATTTTCTTAACACAAAATCCATTGCTAATTGGATTATCTGTAGTCTTCTATATTGTATTGTTAGTGATTGTGAAAACCAAAAAAACAAGTATCATAAATTATCTTGAAAATGCAGGTGAATTACCCAGTGCATCATCAGATGTAGCTGACTCAATAAAAGAAACTTAGAGGTGAAGAACAGTGAAAGTAATTGTTATTGGCGATGCCTTAGTTAGTTCTAAAACTTTAAAAAAAGCAGTTATGGAAATGAATCTACCAGAAACTGTAACCAAAGTTGAGATGTTTGAATGGTATTCAGATTTAACCAAGGATGAATTTCAAGAGCAAATTTTGAAAATTGAGAGATACGGTCCAGAGTCGGTGAACATCCCAGATGGGATCTTGACTAGCCTATCAGATGCAGATTATCTTTTTTGTCACTATGCTCCAATATCTGAGGCAATGTTACGAGCTGGAAAAGATCTCAAATTGATTGGTACTTGTCGCGGTGGATTAGAGAATGTAAACTTAGAAACAGTTAAAGAAAGAAAAATTCCATTTTTACATGTTATTCGTAATGCTGAACCCGTTGCAGATTTTACTATTGGTTTGATTTATGCTGAATCCCGTAATATTGCTCGAGCGCATCATGCTATTATGGATGGTCGGTGGGAGAAAACTTTTGCGAATGATCAATATACAACGACCTTAGCAAATCTAACTGTTGGTATTGTCGGTGCAGGTTACATTGGAAAGCAAGTAATTGCTCGTTTGAATGGATTAAAAGTAAAAGTTTTTGTTTACGATCCATTTATTGATCCACAAAAGTTAGTAAAAGAAGGACTAGATGTAGAATTTTTAAAGGATCTAGAAACTTTGTTTAAGAAAGTTGATGTTGTGTCTCTTCATATGCGAGTGACACCTGAAACTAAACATATGATCAACCGTGACGTTATTCAATTAATGAAACCCAATAGTTATTTAATTAATACTGGTAGAGCAGACTTAGTCGTAAAGGAAGATTTGATAGCTGCATTACAAGCTAAAAAAATTGCTGGGGCCGCAATGGATGTCAGTTGGACCGAACCAATTCCACCTGGAGATCCGCTATTAGATTTAGAGAATGTGACATTAACACCACATATTGCTGGAGCTACCATGGATGCTATTCCTAACTCACCATTTTTATTAAAAAAAGTTGTTAATGAGTATTTAGAACATGGATTTAGTGACATGTTAATTAAACCAAAATAAATTGAATATTTTACAACTCATTTATATTTTTGAAAAACCTGAGACTAATAGTCATTTGATTAATGTTTCAGGTTTTTCCATAGTGAATGTAGAAAGGAGTCTAACAATGAAATTGCTGCTGTTAGCACTCATTCAAGAAATTGTTGATCATCCTGGAATTGAGCTTTCAGTAATAAAACGAAAATATCAGTTAGATGATTCAAAAGCAAATCATTTAATAAAGCAAATCAATCAACTTTTGACTGAACAAGGTTATTTCCCAGTTGAAAGAAAGAAGAAAAGATTATGGCTTAATTTAAATCATGATAGCGTGAATAATTTGAAAAAAATGATTCAAGGTGAATCATTAGATCACCCGCAGAAGAACATTCGTAAGAACTTAATTGTGCTAGAAATCTTTATCCATAAACAGACTTCCTTAGGATTTTTTGCAAATACTTATGGTGTTAGTAAAAATACTGTAATGACTGATGTTAATGAATTGAAGCACACTTTGGCATTAAAAGAAATACAATTACTTTATTCTCGTAAAGATGGCTATTATTTATCAGGTGCAGAATTGGAAATTAAAAAAATTTTGATAAGTAATCTACATCAACTTTTTAATCATAATTGGAATGAAACGATGTTGGGTAACTACTTCAATTTTTTAAACAAAACCGTTGATTGTTATCAAACAAAAATTTTTAAAGCCGAAAAACTATTAAATACTCAATTTTCTAATCGACAATTAAAGCTACTATCAATTTTGATTCCCTTTATTCAACATAGAAGTGAAAATTATTTCGTTCCAGAAATTATTGATATTGATAGTTTGGCTACAACAAAAGACTACAAAAGAATTGAATCAGTGCTTAAAGAAACAAAAATTTCTGAAGGATTAGCTATTCAAGATCAAAGTTTTATAATTTTACAATTTCTCAGTGCAAATGTAATCAGATCAAAGCAAGGAGAAAATAAAAAATTGCGAGATACTATTGATCAAGTGGTTTCTTTTTTTGAAGTTCATTCAGTATATGCTTTTAATGAGCGAGAAAAATTAATCGAAATGCTTTTTCAACATTTAAGTCCAGCCATTTACCGTTTGAAATATGGCATACCTTATGAAGATCAAAATATAGAAAAAGTCGTTGGGCAATACAGTAGCATTTTCCCAAGAGTGAAAGAAGCTTTAAAGTTCATTGAAGATGTTTATGTGATTAAATTTACTGAAGTTGAAATTATTTATGTTAGTTTAATCTTTCAAAGTTTCCTGACAAAAAATGAAATTTCGAGCCATAAAAAGCGACCTCAAGCAATTGTTGTTTGCGAAAATGGTGTTTCCGTATCTAATCTACTTTTTCAAACAATTAGTAAGATTTTTCCTATGATTGATTTTGCCGCTAATGTTTCTGCTAGAGATTACTATAATAATCCGCTTGTTTATAGTGATATCAAAATTATCTTCTCAACAATGTACTTAAAAACTACCAAAAAATTATTTGTAGTATCAAATTTATTAGATGAAGAAGCAAAATTACGTTTAATAGAAAAAGTAAATATTGAATTATTTGACCAGCGACCGAGATTGAATATAGAGAAAATCATAACCCTAGTAAAGAGAAACAGTGCGGGTCTTGATGAAGAACAGCTAAGAAAAGAACTAATAAAATATTTAGATACTTCGGAATATGAAGAATATTTATTCGAATTGGGAACTAAATCAAATTTTAACCAACTGTTATCAAAAGAATTTATAAAATATTCTAAACGGCAGTTTTCTTTTAACGAAGCAATCCAAGCAGTAGCAGAACCGCTTTTGAAATTCGGTTCAATTGAACAAAGATTTGTTGATACAATATTGTCCCGTTATGATGAGAAATTTCCTTACTTTGTCATAGCTCCAGGTATTGCGATTCCCCATGCTGGTTTTTCTGATGGGGTAAAAAAAATAGGACTAAGTTATCTGCAGTTAGAAAATCCAATACATTTTTCAAAAGAGCATCAAGTTTATGGTTTATTAATGATTGCCCCTATAAATAATACTCATCATCAAAATGCCATTCAAAATTTTTATAAAATGGTTTCTAATCAACAGAGACGTAGCCAATTGTTGGCCTTAAAAGATGCGAAAGCCATAAAAAATTTTTTTAAAGCAAATGTTCAATAACAATTTGACAATTCAACAAGAAAACTTTAACTATTTTTTTACGGGTAAACAGCGCTATAATGTCCTAAAAATCAACCAAGACCTTAGGCTCCTATACTAGAAACTCGAACGTATCTGATTTTTGCCATCGAATTCACCTTATTTGAATTTATTCATTTTATACTCAAAATTTACACGAAAGAGGGCGAGGTATCAACTCCACCAAAAGTAAATTTTGAGTATACCCTATCTTTACAAATTATCGCAATTATTAAAAATATCACTACCAACCTAATCAGATTGGCAGTGATAGAAATTGTATTGTTTATTTGAATAGATGAAATCCGTCTTTAGTAAATTCAAAAATTAGCTAGATTGTAAGGATTTCTATTTACTTATGCCAGTCATACTGTGAAATGTTTTCCAGATACAAGCCAGATTACCAAAGGAATAAGTAGAATGCCGGCAGCAATCATTATTAAATTGATTGAAATAGTATCAGCCAACGGTCCAATTATCAGTAGTGCAGCAGGTGATGCAAAGCTAATAGTCATGGTGACAATACTCATGACTCTTCCCATATGATTAGAATCAGTTGATGCTTGGAAGAAAGAGACCATGGCTGTTCGCGAAATTGGAACAACGAAACCAATAGTAACCATCATAAGAAAATATATCCAGAAATGGGAAGTTATTCCAAGTGTAAGGAACGGAATAACTAACAGAGCATAGCCTAATGCGACCGTTTTTAATTTATCTTTCAATCCTCCCCACACACTCATTACTGCCCCGCCAATTAGCATCCCTGCGGCAAAACCAATTTCGATGGCTGACAATTGCCAAAGCCCATCATTAAATTCTCTCGTAATTTGTAGTGGAGCTAAGTTTGAAGCAGGTGTAGCTAGCACGCTTCCAATAAATCCTACCACAATTAAGGCGACTAAAATTTTATGAGCATTCAAATATGTTAATCCTGATTTAATATCATCAATTATATTTATTTGAGAATTTTTCAAAATTTCTATGCTGGGTATATGTACTTTTGTTAACATAATAGAAACACCGATTGTAGCAGTTATAAAATCAATGAGTAGGATGAAAGCTAGCGGTAAAAAATTTAGCAAAGCTGCTGCTAATGCCGGACTAGCTAGCATCATACTAGCTTGAATAGTTTGATCAACTCCGTTAATTCGCACCAAGGAATCTTTAGGTGTCAGCTGTGGTAGGATGGCCGACACAGTCGGTGATTGAAACCCCTGTCCAACTGAACGAATAAAGGTTAGGCTTACTAGTAAGAACATGTTGTTTTCTAAGTTGTTCGTAATCAGCAAGGCTATTGCCGCTAACAAAGACACTACTGCAACTACACTGTCTGAGATAATGGAAATCATTTTACGATTATAGTGATCTGCAAGAGCTCCGGCAAAAGGCAACACAGTAACCATTGGCAATAAACCAATAGAAGTGACGAGCCCAGTCATTAGTCCTGAATTTGTAGAAAGCGTGACGTGCCAAATAATAGCATACTGCACTAACATCGTTCCGATCATAGAAATCCCTTGAGATGATAATAAGTATGCTATATTTTTTTTCCAATTATTAACTTGATGTTCTCTTGTTTTCATAAGAATTCTCCTTTGAGTAATAAATTTAGTGTATACAATTTATGTGCCCAAGTGGGTTTTTCGGAGAATTCCTAATTGCCACGTCAAGTATATCATGAGATTTACATTTTGCAAGAAAGTTAACTGTGCTTGTTTTTAAGAAGCGAGAAACAAATTGAATGATTTTTAATCTACTATCTATTGATTTATCTAGACTAAGTCATAGTGTCTGTAAATTTAATTCTTTGTCACAACTCAGAACTTTACCCATTTTTGTATTTGGTGAACGTTTTCTAATCAATTAATTATTGGAATCCGTTAAACGCTGAGTTAGTTGACATAAGCCTCCTTATACCAAGCTTTTTATTTTTGAACTTCTAGTACAAACATCAAACCTAATATATAATTGTTTAACCGAAAGGAGCATTCCATATGAAAATAAGTACATTAAACGTTATGCCTGAATTTGAAAGCATCTCCACAATTTCTCCAGTATTCAGTCAATACACGGCAGGTGTAAACATTTTAAAAGATATTACTGGTGGAGTTAAGGCTATACTAGGTAAAAGGACAACTAATTATGAAATTGATATTCAGAAAGCAAGAGAAGCAGTATTAAAAGATTTAGAGAATCAAGCTGAAGCATTGAATGCTGATGCCCTCATTGGAGTTCAATTCCAATATTCACAGATCATTGATAGTAATATCACTTTAATGACTGTATATGGCAGTGGTACTGCTATTAAGGAAAAAAGAAGTAACTAAAAGCATGAATTGTTATTTGACGAGTAAGTAGACATAATGCCGATTATAAAAAGAAGCCCGTTTCCGTAGGGCTCACTCCTGCTCACTTTGTGAAACTGTAAATTCTAATTGTTTCACAAAAAAAGAAGCCTACTCTACCAACATTTTCGTTCAACTAAACTTTGTGAAATCTTTCAAATGCTAAAACGAGACCTTGTTATAATAAAAAGGAGCAGGCAGCAATGATTTAAGATTGGGTTCAAAAACTTGCGTAGAAAAGGTATTGGAATTCTCTCGCCTGCCCCATTAAAATTATACCACGATTTTTATTTTCTCTATAACTTTTTATTCACCTATTTGACGTTTTTTTATCATATGCTAAACTGATTCTATCCCGACCCCCAAATATCGGGAACCCTGGCCACTTGTTATCACGAGCAAGTGGCTTTTTCTTTATTCTATTTATAGATTGGAGAATACCCTATGGATCTACTTAATCAGTATGTTGTTTTTACAGGCACCTTAACTCATTTTACTCGACAACAAGCCCATGCTTTAGTGTATGCGCTTAATGGAAAACCTCAGACTGCCGTCACTACACAGACGACAATCTTAGTAATTGGTACTCGACCTGTTAATTTGTTAGAAGAAGAAAAACCCTCAAAGAAGATACAAAGAGCAGATACCTTGACATCTAGCGGTCAGCACATCCTTTATCTCACGGAGTCCCAATTTTTAGCGCTTATCAAGGATATTTTTCTGTCAAAACAAGGCTAGATACTAATTTACTATTCAGTCTTGCTAATTAATTATTATTTAAGTCTTAATTGAAGATTAGAGTTTAAAATAGTATTCACATTTATAAATTAAAATCTTAGTCGAGAATATTTATATAAGTTGGTCGTTCTATTGTTATAAATCTCAAATTATCAGTTTCATAAGTATCCCCTACAGAAACATCAACAGATATTTGTTCGCCTATTTTAAATTGAGACAACTAGGCAACTTTCTTATTCACAGAAAACTTTCTCCCCTCATCATCCAATAGATAAGAAAAATCAAGAATAATCCTTTCTCCAGCATTATAATGATTCGATTTATTATTTAGTATAATCACATCAATTTCTTCTGCTTTTATTAAATCAACTTTAGCTTCAATATAATCTGGAGGTAACTCATTGGCATGATAATCGTTCATTTCACTATCTCCTTTATTCATTATGACCAGAATAATAAAAAGAAAGAAAACTGTACAGATTATGCTTACTATTGTAAAACGAGCGTTTTTCATCTGTGTAAATAACTCTCTTTCATAAATATGTTAAATCTTTTTAGAAAAAGTTGTTGTGCTATAACTTTTCAAAGTACTTGGGACTGTAATGTATTTAATATATTTAACACAGTCTGTCCATCCGTCATACATCGCAACAAAATTATGGTAATTACCTACACTTGTACCACTTTAGCTTCAAATATACTATTAACAGCTGATATGACAGCCTTCCCGGTTCTATTAAATCCAATTGAACCTGTTTCAAGATTATTTGAACTATAAATGGAATCTTCCAATTCAGTTTTTTTCTTTTTTATCTACATTCTTCACTAATAAATTATGCGTATAACGTTCTTCCTTTGCTTCCGCCATTTGATTATTAGGTTCATCTAGAATGTCCGTCAGCTTGTTATTTTAGTAGATTGGGATTGGCCAATATACGTCAATATTCAATAAGTTATTACTTTATTATGAGTAAATAAGAACAAAAGCACCGATTTAGTCACTTAAAGACAGTACATCTTCATTCGTTGCAATGCAGTGTACTCCAGTCGTATCTTGCCAATATAACAAGTTGGCATCTGAATTGTTTCTATTATCAATTTTTTGAAGTTTTCTCATTTCTTGTATTGCAGAACCAAAATCTTCAGTTATTTTATTTTCAATTTCTAGCATTGAAATATACTCTTCCCTAATAAGATCTTTTTTAGTGTCATTCTGTATAAATTTAGTTAGCTTACCTGAAGTTTTTTTATTATTGGAATCTCCTTCTGAATCATTCAATTTTTTTAGTGCTTTACTACGATTACGGAAATTTCCATAAACAAATAATGTATGTTCTAAGATATTTTGAAAATTAACTGTAGAATACTTAATGCATTCTGGATTTTCTTGAGTATCTAAACATAGTCTTAAATACTTAATACGTAAAAGCAATAAGCTAGAAAGAAGAGTAAAGTAAGCATCACTGTTTTTATATGCTGAAGCTGTATTCTCATTGAGACTATCAAGAATTTCATAACGAGCTTTTAACTTTCCACCGTCTCTTTCTACTAAAGCCAATCGAATCATCATATCTTGGGAAAAATGACCGATTGTTGAATACTGGGTATACAATTCATCTACCACGTCAATAGCAGAAGACAAATCAGCTATACTTGTTACTTCTTGACGTAATAAAATTTGATCGATTTCTTTTTGGATAACATCTAATTTTTTATTAACGACTTTGAATTGTTCCATGATAACTAACGTGCTCATTACTTGCATAGCGATAATTGGGGCTACTATAGGTAACGAGGCTGCCACTGGAATAAAACCAGCTTGACCAACAATACCTCCACTTCCCATAACTGAAGATCCTACTCCCCCACTAGACAGTTTCATAAGTAAATCTGGATTTGCTGTTGCCATGAACAATGTTGAAGAAAAACTTGAAGAAATAGCAGTAAGGCCTATTCCACTTGTTGCAATTACGCTTGACATGACTGTTGGGGAAATACTCATTTGGTTTTTCATGTACCTTCCTGTACTAAGATAATTTTAAGCTAATTTTTGAATCAGTTGTTCTCTGGACTCTCCTTGTATCTCTAACAGCTGCATGTTTTGTTGTTCTAAATTTTTTTCAGTCATGTTTGTATCCCCTTTTTTTGTTTCTGGTTCAAAGTTTTTTCTACTCCCATTTTAGATGTCTTCAGTCTTAATTTCGTAATAGCCTTCGTAGTAATAACTCGCATCAATTCCCTTAAAGAATTGTTCTTTACTCAAATCATCTGTCAAGGCATGTTGAATCAGATATTTTAGTTCGTTAGTGCTTACCGTGCTACGGATCGTGGCATTTAAATACTCATCTTTATCAATCTTATTCCAATCCACTATTTTGTGCAGTTTATGTTTCAGAATTAAATCTAGCCATATTCGAGTTGCTCGGCCATTTCCTTCTCTAAACGGGTGAGCTGCATTCATATCTGAATATTTATCAATAATTTCATCAAAGGTTTCTTGCGGTAATTGATTGATATAATTTAAAGACTGCTCTAAAAATATACGTGGCGCAAATTGAAAATTCCCTTTTGCAATATTGACTTCGCGAACTTTTCCTGCAAAGTCGTAAATATCCTGAAATACAAAATGGTGAATGTCGGCTAATCCTTTAAACGTCCCAATTTCAAGGTCATTTATCTTACCAGACTCAAAAAGCTCTTTGGCTCGCTTTTTTGTTAATAGCTCTTCTTGTTTCGCTAATTCAGCGGAATTTGTTAGTCCTAGTTTATTGTCTAAAACCAAAGTATCACCTCATCGTTAAATTTTATGAAAATATTTTTTGGAAAATTTAGGTCGTTCATTTAGCTATGTTGCTTCGTTGGACATCAATTTAAAACGGCTATAGATTCCAAAAGAAATCAAACCAAAACTACCTAGTCCAAGATTAACTACACCATAAGAGGATTCTGGCTGCATTGACATACCAGTAACATAGAGATTTATCATCATTAGCATTTTTATAAATATTCTACTAAACATAATCGTAATATTTCCAAACCCAAATGTAGTTAATACGACTGTTGTTAATAGTAATCTAATTATTTGATAAGCTATACTTTATAGAGTTCAAACGAACATTTTTTGCAAGAATGCTTTTTTCTGCTCTTGTAGTAAACTTAACTTACGCTGATGAAGAGCGATAGTATCGTCGAGTTGTTTGAAAAATATACCTATTCTCTCTTGTTCTTCGATACTAGGTAAAAGGTATTTAATTGAATTCAAATCACGAGGATAAACTGCTGCCACACTAGTAGTTCCAACTGCTCTAGCATTCACTTGATTTAACATTTGTTCAGTGTTATAGAGATAATTAAAAAATATTGTATTAATCCCAGCAAATATAAAACAGGCTATATTACTATTGTATGCAAATTTCCCACGAGCTCTAAAGTATTCCTAGTATTAAATAAAAAATCACCAAATTTAACAATATTCTCAGGTTCAATAGTTTGTTTTTCATCAAAGTATTCTAATTTTTTAAATAAGAAATATCCACGTTGGATATTTCCCATCTTCAATAATGGTAACCCTCTGTTTGTCTCTGTACCCAACAAGTTAGTTCCAGTTTTAATTGATACTATATTGTCTTTGAATTTACGCTGTTCCCAATCATTAGTAAACCCCGGAAAGCGAAGTTCTAGTACCTTTCGTTGTTTACTCATGCCAGGTCACCTCTAATTCTTCAAAGTACTGGTCCAATACGGCATTTCTCTCCACTATCTCTTTATCGATTGCTTGTAATTGGTGGTGAACGGCATGTAAATCAATGTCAGGTTCTTCTTCAAAGGTATCGACATAACGAGGAATATTTAGATTGAAGTCATTCTCCGCAACTTCAGTTAACGGTGCCACATAGCTATATTTGTCAATCGTTTCACGATTTTTGTAGGTATCTACTATCTTTGACACATGTGCATCCGATAACCGATTTTGATTCTTGCCTTTTTCAAACTCGTTAGAGGCATCAATAAATAAAATATCTTTATCGTGTTCAAGGCATTTCTTAAAGATTAAAATGCAGGTAGGGATACTAGTCCCAAAGAAGATATTGGCAGGCAAGCCAATTACGGCATCCAAATAGTTATAGTTATCGATTAATACTTTGCGAATAGTTCCCTCAGCTGCGCCTCTAAACAAGACCCCATGGGGTAAAACAACAGCCATCGTTCCATTATCAGCCAAATGATAAAGTACTTGTTCATTGTGCTTGTTCACCTGTCGCCTAAAGTTTTTGAGTAATGCCTCTTCATCTGGAATCTTAACTTGTTCATAGCCATTAGATGTCAATAATTGAATTAGCCTTTTTTCAAGCGTTGCTTCACTTTCGTAAGTCATCCACTTCTCCTTAACCCACCGTTTAGTCTCATTTTATCATACTGGAGGGTGCAAAAAGATATCCTAATGTAGCAACGAGATAGTTTTTTATCCAGGAGTCAGGCAAAAAATGATTATAAAACTGTTGGCCCGTTCATCCAACTGAGAGATTCTACATAAAGAACAAGTCGTTTTATAAATAGAAAATATCGTTTACAAAACGGACTTGTTCCTTTCATCCACAGCAATTTTATGCTAAAATGAGTATAATAAAAGAGGACATACGATAATATGCCCTCCAAGTAGAACCGTTTAAGACGGCAGCAAGTTTTAACAGATTTTAGAAATAATCGTCGCCCTGCTAAAGTTGACGGTTATTTCTTTTTGTCGTGTTTAAGCAATTCCACAATCAATTTTATCAAAGCAATGGTAAACATACCAAAACTCAATAACAATTGAATTGTCTCTAATGCAGACAAAAGGCTTCTCCTTTCGTAGATTTCAGCACTTACATTCATAAGCACCACCACCTCTCAAAGATAGCCACCGTCATAACTTTTCTACCTGTTTAGTATATCATAAATAAAATTAGTCAGCTTCCAAACGGAAAAACAAGCTTTAGAATTTCGAGGCTTGTTGCTTTATCCTGTAAAAATCAAAAAGACAAATCGTCGTCTGAAATATCTATACTGTTGCCGCCTAGAAAAGGGGCTGAACTCGACTGAAATTTGTCAGAAACGCTTCATTACGATCTATATAATCTAAATAGGAGCCATAGATTTTTGATCCACTAAAGGTAAATTTTGAGACGGTGACTATTCCTACTTTACTGTTGCTCATGAAGAACCAGCTTCTCGTTCACGTTTGGCTTCTAGGTTACGTTTATTGATGTTATCGACATCTTTTGCGACTTTTGTTTCAGCCGCTTGTAGTGCTTGAGTGTGCAACTGATCTGTGGTGATAAACCCGTTGATTCCCAAGTGAAAGAGTAAGCCATTCATTGTTTCCAAAAGTACCCTGGTATTTTTTTCCGTAGTACCTGTGCGAGGTTCAATTACTCTAAATTTCTGAGCCAGTTTCTCTGCGGTTAAGTTGGAAAGAAGATCAAAGTTGGTGCTTAACAAACTGGCACTTTTATACAACTCTATTAACCGAATAAGAAGTTCTGAATGGCTCTTACAATCCTCATTGGATTCTTCAAACTCCGACCAAAATCCATACGCTTTTGGTGTGGACTCAGGCGACAGTCGTACGTCGATTCGATAGGTAAGTTTCATGTTAATCCTCCAATCCAATTGTCTTAATTAAGTCCGACATCATAGTCGTGTTTGCTTGAATGACAAGCAAGCATTCACGCACAAGAGAATCATAAGTCCGACTCATGTTTTGTAGGTTAGCTGACTCACCATGTGTCACCAACAATTGGCGCACATATTCTTCTCTGGAAGTGTTTGCGTGTTTGGCTTTTTCGTCTAAAGCTGCAACGGTTTGTTTAGGTAAATTTCTCACTTTTATCTCGCCCATAGGGGTCACCTCATTTCATTTTTCAGATGGAACAACGACTCAATACAACGAGTGTACATCAACACATGTTCATAGAATCTTCATATTTCACAAGGAAATCTAGTAAGAGCATAAGGGAAACCTGACCCCAAAATTGGAGTAAACCGCAGAGCGGTTTGGTTTTTTCTAGGGCCCAGTTTTTTTTCACATGCGGCAAATATGGGCTTATCTGCCGGACCTATTTTTGGAGAGTGCGTTTCTTCCAGCAACCGCTCAAAGGAGGTTATCCTGTCTTCATTCGAGGAAATTTCTTCCTCAATATCGGTCACTTCACTGAGCTTTTGTTCCTTGGTAGATGTGTTACTAGCTATCTTTTCTTGGATAGCAGATTGGTCCGCTTCAGCTAATTGTTCATATGATTTTTCTAAATCAGAATTAGCAGAATCTAGTTTCGCAACGTCTCGTTCTAGCTCAGAAATTTTAGTTTTGTATGACTCATTTTCGTCTTCAGCTAGCTTAATTTTTGATTCTAAATAGGCCACTTTTCCTTCTTGTATAGTGAGCGAATAGTCTGTTAACCCGTCGCTAAACAATTCAAATTTATCCGTTGCAGCCAGGCTCGGTTCCACGCCTTCTTCTACCGGAAAAAGCTCATAACTTATCTTTTTCCACTTCGTAGGAAGTTGTACTCGAACGATAAAAAAATCTTCATAAACCTTTGTCGTTTCCGTTGGTAAATAGTCCGCCGTAATCTTATCTGCCTTCGCAAATAATTCAAAACTTACTAACGGATTGGTCTTATCTGTAGGGATTTAAAACGCAAAAATGAATTGATTTTCGTCCTTGTCATAGCCATTTGCTAAGTAAGTTATGGGAACATTTCCTTGTGAGAATGTCATGTACAAAGGGGTACTTTTGTCTGCCTGAAATAGACCAGATAGAACGCCACTCAGTTGAAAAAGAATCAAAATAAAGACGATTAAAACCGTTCGTTTCAAATATTTTTTTCGTATTGAAGTGGTCAACTTGACCTTTGGAACATCCATAAGAGCCTCCTTTCGTTTTAACGATTATTGGTCAATTTAATTACCCTTTTAGTATCCAGATCGGACATCATACATGGTAATTGTATTGATTTTATTTTCAGTTGTTAGGTCTAACTCAAGAACAAATTCATTACGTATCTTATCTTTTTGTGTCTACTAATAAATTAGATGGCTTTCAATCCGATAAGCTTTTATTTCTACATGATTTTCTAACCGACGTCGTTGTGTTGTATTCGTGTTTGTAATTCTTCAAGTGCTTCTTGTGCAGAATTGGCCTCAATATCTCGCTCACACCCATTAGCTACAGTCCCTAGTGGATTTGGTGTACTTATCCAATACACATCAAATTGATTCATTTGTCCCTCTCTTTCTGTCTTGTCCTGTTTTCAGTTTTGTTAGGCGGCACTTTGTCGTTTCTAGTCTGCCTGATCAGCCCTTCCAGAACGTGCAATAAATTGTTGAGAATCCCAGTCAAAAGTCTACAAACGCATTTCCGCTAGTTGGTTAAATCCTTCGGTTTTACAATATACACGTCTCCAAGCTTAAAGCTCTCTACCCGTTTCACAAAGATTCTCCTTCCAAAAAATTGTACATAAGCACTTCGTGTGTTTTTCTTTTTTGAGAAGTAGTCATTAGTCGGTGCGAACACTCTTGAAAGAAATAGCAAAAGCTCTTAAACATGTAATTATCCGCATTTTTAATTGTGTGGTCTGTTCGTATCTTTTGAACCACACGCCGTAAATGTAACTCGATTTCTTCTTGCCAATCTTCTCCGATGACGACAATACCCGTTTCTTTTTCCACCTTCTTTTTGGCACGCTGAATAATGCCAACGGTCTCATAAGCTTGGTCAAAGGTTTTAGAAAATAAGGCGATAAATTTTAAACTGTTCTCTGTCAAAAAGGTTTGCGTATTGGTCAAGTGAAAGCTGGCTAACAATTCTTGATCCAGTTACTGTTCTTTGTTAGTATCTATCACTTTAGTATCTTTTTTATCTGTATCTTTTATTGTGTTAATTTTAATACTGGTACTTTTATGTGCGTTATTTTGATGAATAGGGTATGGTTCATTTTGAACCATAGGGTCGCTATTTGAAATATTAATCGCTACTGGTTCTTCTTTAGTATGCTCTTTTGGGAATTGGTTGAGGGTGTAAATGTTTTTTACGATTTCTCTCTTGTCGTTAAACACTTGTGTAACAGACAAATAGCCATAATCGATTAAAAGTTTTCTATGTTTGTAAAATCTATTCTTTGCAATAGATAAGTCACATAATATTTTTTTTAGAGAAGGAAATGCGGTATTTCCTGCCCCGGCATAAGTTACAATATAGGCATAAATAGCTTTTGCTTCAATAGTCAACCGTATGTCTTGCATTACTAGTTTTGGCATAACACCATAACCTTTAGCATTTATATTTTGAGTTTCTAGGTAATTCTCAGTTAAGTTTTCCATTGTTAAAAACTCCTTTAAAATATTAGTAGTGTACGAGTAATAGTAGAGAGCTAAAACCTATAAATGCAAAAAGATACATTTAACATATAATAGCTCGATAGTATTTGCAATAGCGTAGATGAACAGATTTATGTATCTTTGTATCTAAGTAGCGAAAGATAAAAAGATACAAAGATAAATGTATCCTTGTATCTTTTTATGTATCTTTGATGTTTCTATTGTTATAGCAAGCTTTATGTTATATACTTATAAAAAAGATACATTTTCTATTTATTTTTGTTTGACTTTAAGTTATACTAGAAAACAAGAAAAAGGATACAAAGATACATGTATCCAATGTTAAATTTATATTACAGAAAAAGGGGAATTGATATGGCAAAGACTATTATTTTCGGTCAACAAAAGGGTGGGGTTGGGAAAACGACAGATACATGCATGACTGCATTAGTCGCTGCATTAGTAAAAATGCACAAGGTATTAGTTATAGATATTGATCTTCAAGCGAATGCTACTGCTTTTTTATCTAAAAGTTTTAATTTAGAAAAAATTCCAAAAACTATTATGGCAGCATTAGAAGACGGTGATTTAGGAAGCTCTATAATTGAGTTAAACTCAAATTTACATTTAATTCCTTCTGGCTATGATATGAGGCTCTATACAGAGTTTCTGACTGAAAATTTTAATAATACTAAAGATAGAACATTTTATTTGAAAAAGTTACTCTCTAAAATCGAAAACAATTATGATTACATTTTTATTGATGTTCCGCCTTCAACAGACTTAAAAGTTGATAACGCAATGGTGTGTTGTGACTATTTAGTTGTTGTTCAAGAAACACAACAATTTTCTTTCGAAGGTAGTCAAAGACTAATTTTCGATTATGTGCAAACTTTAGTAGATGATTTTGGAAGTCAAGTACCTATTCAGATCGCTGGTGTACTACCGGCATTGTTGCAACAAAAAAGACCAATGCACCAAAAATTAGTTGAAGAAACAATTGAAACCTTTGGAAGAGATAATGTATTTAATACTATCATTCAAAATCATGCAAGATTACAATGGTATGCTAGGTTAGGGTTCAAATTCGAGGACTACCATGACAAGAAAATGATTGCTCTATTTGCAGATATTTTTGAAGAGTTAGAACAAAGAATTAAACTATTTGAAGACGAAGGAGACGTTACAAATTATTTGTATCAACCTTTGTATTCTTTAACTCAGAGTAAATTAACTAATCTTGGAAAGGAGCTGAATGTTAATGGGTTTAATTAATCGAGACATACCAAAAGGTCCAGAAATTGAACAGGAAGCAAACACAAGTCGAACAGATAAAGTAATTCTTAATAGCAAAAAAAAGCTGGGATCTGAAAATAGAAAAAATATAAAAGTGAGTGAAGATACTTTTAATCTTGTTAAGACAATAGCTACCATGCAAAGTTTAAAAAATTATGAATTTATAGATGAAGTAGTCCATTTTTATATAGAAAATAAAATGTCTGAAAGAGAGCAAAGGATACTTAAAAACCTCACCCCGAAATAAGATACATGTATCCTTTTATCTTTGTATCTTTGTATCCTTTTTATAGTCATTAAAAATACGGGTTCAATCTGTAGCTTTTTATCATTAAAAGAAACTTTATTTTTTATATTTTACTATAAGTAAAGACAGTAGATGATTATTTCATCTGCTGTCTTTTTGTGTTGTATTCTTATTGTCAACATCCTTCACCAGCTTCTCTAGTTCATTTTACTCTTTGGTCTCCCAGTTTTTATTAAGAATTTGTGGGATAAAAGAAGGAGAGATAATTTTCTTCTTACTATGACTCATTTTAACCATGCTGTAACTCCTTTAAATTTTATAAACCGATTAAACGAACAGTGTCATAAGGGATTGCAGTAGTTCCCACATAAAGTGCCACGTCATCATAGCCAATTAATTTACCTGTCACGTTAGGTCTGACATTCCCTTCTAAATCCGTTTCGTCAAGCTGAATGAAAACAGCTCGATCTTTTAGTAATGCCTCCTCAATAACGTCTTGTAATTCTTGTTCTGTGAGTTGAGGTAAAGCTTTGATTGACGTATGACGAGTTGTGTGGTCGCTTGATAGGGTAGCGGTATGCTCACTTAAAAAGAAGCCTTGATACTTTAACAAGCCTCTATCTCGATACTGGCGAAAAAATTCAGCTTTAATACTCATCTTTGGCTCCTCCTTGATTGATTCCTTCACTGCCGCCTGCATGGCCACCGACCTGAGACGCCCGTTTAATTGCGGTTCCAGCTTCTAAAGCAGAATAACCATGCACAATCGACGTAAAACCAAAGCGATTACGAATCTCGTCAATGAGCGAGTCGAGTTTCTCTTCTTTCAATTGCTGCTCCGGTTCTTCAAATAGAGAGAATTGAAAAGCTCCATTTTCAACCAATCCACCACAAGTAATGGAAATATTGCGTACAAAACAGCCGGGCGTATAAAATTTATGGAATAACTGAAAAACAGCTTCCGCAAGTGGTTTCGAGCGGTCTGTTGCGGATATTTTTTGTTGCCTTGAAAAGCCGTCTGTAAAAGGCCAAAAAAAGATGTAGGTTTTAGGCCAATGAAAAGCAGATTAGATGTAGGTACGTTTAATAACACTATATTAGGTATAACTTTACTTGGAACTAAGGTGTGATAGCCTTTGGCTGAGCCGCATCCTTTCCTCTCAGGCTTTCTAAAGGCGTACATCACACCTTTAGAAGGTTCTTAGTCAAGTTAGACCAGATTCTATAATGAAATTTGGATTAAATAGACAATTATTAATGGCCAAAAACCTACATTTTCAATGCCCTTTTTCCTACATTTTATTGTGGCCCTTTACACTAAATCCAAATTTCAGAGAAGGCCGACAAAAAAAATTCAGCAAAGACCAGTTAGAGTTAGCACTGGAATTATTGAAGCAGCACAAGACCGTTTCAAATAAAACTGGTATTAGTGTGGCTACCTTATATAGAGAGAAAGCAAAAAGAGCTCAACTGGAAGCTGAGCTTTCTTCTATTAAGCAAAAAATATAGAAACGATAGAGTATTGTTTTTGTTGGCTCTTTATAACTGATCACATTTAACGGAAAAAGGTCCCGACTTTGATCCAACCTTCATTTTCCTGTTTCTAATTCTTCTTTTGGTGTTCCTATCTCTGGAAGAACAGATAAATCAATTTTAGCTTCCTCAAGGGATACATCTTTTGGAAGGGCTACAGATTTATTACCTTTAAACGTATATAGGACATAAGACCTTTGCTCAATCATTGTATCCTCTTTTTTTAACACATCACCTTCAGTTGCATACTTACTTTCATTTCCTACTAAATCGCTAGAAGAACTTGTCTGACCTTTTGTTTCTTTTACCGAAGATGTTGTTTGATCACTCATTGATAAATTCCCCTTTTCTGCATGATTGATCTGACAACCAGTCAAAGCAATACTTGCTAATAAAAATACTATAAAAAAAATTTTTTTCAATATAGAACACTCCTTTTACATTCATAGATTCTTAAACTATAAAGATTTTTAAAGATTTATTTTTCATAAAAGTTATTGAATTGAATCGTAAAAACCATCCCATTTTGTTTGTTGTTTGGAACAAATTTGTAAGTATAATTGTTCGTATCCAAAATTTGCTTGACTATAAATAAACCAAGACCATTTCCTCCCAATTTACGATTACGAGCATAATCAGGTCTATAAAATGGTTCAAATATTTTAGTTAAAATTTCAGGTTCTAAAGGTTTACATGAATTTTCAATAATGAAACAATTTTTCTTAAGTTTAATATTAATTTGACCATCTTCTTGGCAATACTGAAATGCATTGGTTATAACATTAGAAAGCAAACGCTCTACTTGTTCTTTATTTGCTATGATATTTATTTCGGTAAGATCCACTGTAAAATGTTTTCTCTTTGCCTCTGAAATAATTTTATAAGGTTTAACTAAGTCTTCCACAATGCTCTTAAGAGAAAACTTTGTTGCTTTACCTTGTTCACTTATCCTCTCATCTTTATAAACTGAAAATATGTTATGTATCAAATTTTGTTGAGTAGATAACAAATCTTGACAGATTTCAAGGTATTTTTCTCTGTCTTGATAGCGACCGACATTTAATCTCATTCCTTCAATAATACCTGACATTATAGTTATTGGTGTTTTTAATTCATGAGCCGCACTTTGAACAAAATATTCCTTGTTACGCTCAATTTCTTCTACTTTTGAAATTTCTACTTCAAGAGCTCTTATCGTATTTTTTAGTGTGTTATTTAGTAAATTGATATCTTTAGCTAGACCAGCGAGCTCGTCTTTTCCTGAAATATCGCATTCTACATCTATTTTTTTTACCATCTTATTTGTTATTTCCGATATATTTAAAATACGTTTGGTAGAACTTCTTGAATATATATATGTCGAGACTATACCTATGATCAATGTTATTAATAAAATTATAGGAAGTAATTCTAGCATAACGTTACTTGCTTCTATTATAGGTTGTGTTAACGTGAATCCACTCAAAAAATATTTATCACCATTATCGTCCCAAAACTCCTTTATTATTCTTTCAGCCACAATTGAACTTCCTAATGAACTGGGGACATCGAAACTATTGATATTCGAGGTTTCTTCATCATCCCATCTGATCAAATTGCCAGTATACATTTGATTATTCTGTTCATCAGTTAGCACCCAGTTAGTATTACTAAAATTTTTTTCTAAATAATTGACAGCATCTTCAATTGGCATCTTTTCAATTTCTTCAATGGCTTCAGAAAGATCATTACTAAGAGAGGTACTTTGCTTAAATTGATAATAAACAGGAATCATAAAATAAAAAAAAGCTATTGATATCAACATAGTAGACATAATAATAGTCAATGTATAACAAAAATTTTTCTTCCAAATTTTCATATTACACCTTCAAATTTGTAACCGATCCCTTTAATGGTAGTGATTTTAACATTTGGTATTTTTTTGCGCAGATTTCGAATATGGTTATCAATTATTCTCGTATCTGCAAAGTCATAGTATTCCCAGACAGAGTTTAAAATATTTTTTCTTGTGACAATAGAATTTTTATTTTGAATAAGACAGGTAAAAATATCAAGCTCCTTTTTTGTTAATTCAATAGTTTTTCCTTTATATTTGACTTCACAGTTATTCATAAACACTTCAAGTTCTCCAACGACTATTTTATCTTCTCTTTTTAAACTACGTCTAGTTAAAATATTTTCCACTCTTTTTACTAAGACTGTAGGAGAAAAAGGTTTTGTCACATAGTCATCAATGTTTTGATTAAAACAAATAATTTGTGTTTGTTCATCACTTAATGCTGTCAACATAACAATAGGAACATCTGACATATTACGAATTTCCTTAAGAACATCCAATCCATTTTTTCCTGGCAGCATTATATCTAAAATTACTAAATCAAATTTACTTTGGTTGAATTTTTCAACTGCAGCTTGACCATCCAAGCAAACAGAAACACTGTAGCCAGATTCAACTAAGAAATCTTGAATCAATTGACTAATAAGAATTTCATCTTCTACAACCAATACATTCATTATTTATTCCCCTTTAGCTTATAAAGTATTCCAACAGATCGAGTATAACATTTCTTACTGAAAAACTTCCTAACAGCTTTTCCAGTTTGGTGTTGTTTAGGATGGCTATTTTTTCTCAGGACAGCTATTTTTTCCTATTTTGAAACCCTTGAAAAGTTAGTTCCCTTCAAAAAAAAAATCTCAAAAAAATCCATTTCCATTTTAATTGGAACCCCGTTGCCAGGGAGAGTAGGGGTTGCCAAATTACATTGGGATTTCTAAATAAAGTCCTATGTTTTTTCCAACACGAAAATTCTATTCATCAATCAACTGTATAACTTAATCAGGCTTTTTTGTTCGGCAACATTTCGTCTGAAACGAACTAAATCAGGGATAAATTTACGATATAATCCTTCAACCTTCTTTAAGATAGTGTGATAAGTGGTTTGAAAATCTGAATAGCTTTGGGTATTCTGTAGTTGGCTTTGCATGGAACATTCACTCATTTCGTTTTGGTTTTGAGCTAATTTTATCGCAAAGCTATTTTATGTTTTTAAAATTAACTAGCACAACAGGTATATAGGAGTATCTATTCAAAACGTAATGCTTCAATAGGATTTAATTTTGAAGCTTTGATAGCTGGTAGTAAGCCGAATAAAATTCCAATCAAGCAACAAAATGCTAAACTTCCAAAAATTGCTAACACAGATATAATATAAGGAAATCCTAATATATTTACGATAACCAAACCTGCGATTATTCCGGTGACAATTCCAATCATTCCTCCGATTAAGGTTAATATGACAGATTCAGCCAAGAACTGCTGCAAAATTAGCGTTCTCCGAGCACCTAGCGCTTTTTTTACTCCAATTTCTCGTGTACGCTCTGTAACAGATACTAGCATAATATTCATCACACCTATCCCACCGACTAATAAAGAAATGCTAGCAATCCCTGCTAGTAAATAGAAGTTTGATTTATTAAACTCCTCCATCTGTTGTGTATACTGGTCATAGTCTTCAATACCAAAAACATAATCAGATTCAGGGAATTTTTTATTTAATGATTGAGCTACTCTAGTGGCAACTAATTGTAAATCGTTTATACTTTGTGTTTGTACTAATACTGTTGGTTGGTTATCGATTGTCTCAAAAATATTATTCCACTGATTATATGGTACAAAAGCGGTTTTTTCTGAATTATATACTTGCTCATTCAACTTTTCTCTGTAAATACCTATTAATTGAAAAGGTGTGCCATTAATCTCTATATAACTACCAATTTGTACCTCTTTAGGCAATTGTTTTTTCATTTCTTCATTTATGATAATTACTTGCTTTCGTTGCGCTTGGTCCTGGTCATTAATCATTCGTCCATCTAATAGTTTTAAGTTTTTCATATTGATATAGTCTGAGCTTGCTGCTGAAAATTTACCATAAATTGTTTTAGTTTTATAGAAAGCTGCTTGGTTCACCGCATAGCCAATCCCAATATTTTTTAAATTGCTATCTTTTTTTAGTTCTTTTAAAATTTCATCCGATATTTCAGGTATATACAATGGTTTTTTTGCTTGGCTACTATTTGCTTCCCCTTTGTCAAATCTAGATATTTGATCATATATTACTTCCATTGTATTGTTTGTTCCACCTAGAAGTTGTCGTTTCATATTAGCAGTATTTCCTTCGATAATGCTAAAAATACTAATGATAGCTGCAATGCCAATAATTACTCCTAGCATCGTTAAGATTGACCGCATTTTATGTGCAAAAACAGAACGTATTGAAATAACCAACATTTCCATATCTTTAGTCTCCTGTTCTTATTGAAAAATACCATCTCGAATCACAATGAGCCGTTCACAATAATTAGCTATCTCCAACTCATGAGTTATAACAATAATCGTTTTGCCTTTGTAATTTAATTCCTTCAAAATAGTCATAATTTGTTCTCCCGTTGTCGTGTCTAGCGCGCCCGTTGGTTCATCTGCCAAAATTATAGGAGCATTTGTGACCAATGCTCGAGCAATAGCGACTCTCTGTTTTTGTCCTCCTGACAATTCTGATGGAAAAAAATTTTTCCGATCAAAAAGCCCAACTTCTGACAACAAATGTAGCGCTCTTATTTTTCGTTCTTCCTTTGAAATTTTGGAATATATGAGTGGTAATTCTACATTTTGAAGTGCTGTTAAACGCGGCATCAGGTTAAAATTCTGGAAAATAAAACCTATTTTTTTATTTCGTATATCAGAAAGCTGATTTTCAGATAGCTCAGCGATATTTTGTTTATCGAGTTCATAGATTCCCTCAGTTGGCAAATCTAAGCAACCCAAAATATTCATTAATGTGGATTTACCCGAACCTGAAGGTCCCATGACTGCACAAAATTCTCCCTTTTTGATTGTAAGATTGATATTCTTTAATACAGAAATTTGTGAGTCTCCCTGTTTATATGATTTCGAAATATTAGTTAATTTCAACACACTAACTTACCTCTATTCCTTCTTTTACCTCATCTGAGGCTTCAATAATGTTGTCTTCTTCACTAATCCCACTTATAATAACTACTTTTTCCCCATTACTCTTATCTTCATCTATTGTTATCTCTTGTTTTTTTACTTTCCCGTTGATTACTTTCCAAACAAAATATTTTTTACTATCTTGTCCATTTTCTGTTGTCTTTTCTTCTTTTACATAATCTTTTGGAAGCGTTAGTTGAGATTCACTATCTGATAATAACTTGACATACACATTTGAACCAAGTAATGGCGCATTGTCCGTTTCTTCTAATTTTACTGTATAAGAATATTTTGAAAGATTAGGATTTTCTTCTTCTTCTGTATCATCTGATTTCCCATCCTCGGCAACTAAGTAGCCTATTTTTGTGACTTTCCCTCTCCAAGTATTTTCAGGATTTTTTCGATCAATAATCTCGACTGGTTGCTCTAAAGAAGCACTCTCCCTATCAAACTCACTAATTTTCCCTTTTACATAAAGACTGCTACTATCAACAATTTCAATAAAGTTGTCACTACTTTTCTCATCATCTGATTTATCTAAAAGTTCTTTATTTAAACTTTTAATCTGACCATCAGTTGAAGCTGTCACAACATTCTTTTCGGAATTTTCGACAGCTGCCTGATATGTTATTTGTGCAGTGTCAACCGCAGCTTTGGCATTTACAATATCGTTGCTAGCTATTGTGGCTTGCATTTTCAAATCAGCCAACTCAGATGCTTGATCTTCTGTATAAGTTCTGCTTGCTTTGTTATACATATCCCATTTGAGCGTTTCAGTATCTTCTGCACTATATAGCAATTGTTTTTTTTCTGTTAAGACCGCTTCAGCCTCTTTCAGCTCTAACTCCATGCTTACATTTTTATAATTAAATAACACTTGTCCTTTTGCAACATTGTCACCTTCATTTACTGCTAAATTTTCAACAGTTCCTTTAGAAGGGTCTATTTTTATTTTTGATATGCTATTTGCGGTTATTGCACCCGCCAAGGTTACTGCAGATTCTCCATATGTATCATTCTTTTGAAGCGATTTAACAGAAATTTTTTCATAAGTAGTATGAACATCTTTTATTTCAGCTGATGATACTGAACTTTTAATGTTGCTTCCATAGTAGTAAAAAATAACTACAAAAATTACAGATAGAAGTATCATGAATAGGAGTCGTTTTCTTTTTACAATTTTTTTAGCCATATCTATTTCCTCAACTGTCTAATTCTTTATAGTTATTCGTTTTCTAAATCTTCTGATGAGTATGATTGAATATTTTTTTCATCAGGTATGACCGCACCTGCATCATCCATGTCTACTCCTTTAGGTAATATAACATTAGATCCATCTTTCATTTCATATACCGTTACTTCTTCTCCATCAAGTACCTCATCTTTTTGACTGACAACATCTTTCGATGTAAGTTTTTGTCCTCCTTGATTATCTTCAGTTCCTTCTTGACTATTACTTCCATTACAAGCTGTTCCTACAATCATTAATGCAAATAAACAAGCACTTAAAGTTAATTTTTTTTTCATTTCTTTTCATACCCTTCTTTATTTATTAAATAAAGAATACCAAATCAATCTACAGAAACTTAGTTCTAAATCTCCTTTTTGTCTCCTTTTATTTAGACGTAAAGGACCAAGGTTAGATGAATCTTTCTCTAAATTGTTGAAAAACTTGCTGAATGTCAATATATTCGGAATATTTTAGTAAAGGAAATTGCGCCAAAATCTTTTTCATATATCACAAATAGCGAAAAATTAAAATTCAAATGTTATTAAATATATAGTAGACGTATTGACCATATCAAAAAAACCAACTCATAAAGAGGTGGCTATAGCGTAAAATATTTTGTGTAAATAGAAATTTGGTATAAACAAAAGAAAGTCCATTCTGTAAAATTAAAGTTACGACAACCAAAATTTTATAGGAAAACTTTCTTATGACTAATTTTACAACAGAAATTATGGAAACACCAATCACCAAAGGTGATTTGGACGATTTATTCGACTAATTTAGTTAAAGGATTTAATAAACGGCTAAAAAAATATACAAAAAGAAAAGAGCAATTTCTTAATGAAGAATCTCTGGAGATATATTGGAATATCTAGATGAGTCTTTATAAGTAAAAGTGAAGGGTTTATATGAATACAATAAATATAATTTTGTTTGGATTGATACTCGTAACAAGTTGGAATTGAGTCAATATCTTGGACACATGTTAGTAGAGACGGTTACGCCATTTTTGCTTTTGCCAACTCTTCAAACTCCTGTGGGGTTAGATAGTGAATCGAGCTATAGATTCGATTTCGGTTATAAAATCTTTCAATGTAGCTAAATAGCGCTCGATTTGCTTCTTCAAAATCTGAGTAGCTAGTCGTGTAGACTTCTTCCTTTTTCAATGAAGCATGGAAAGATTCGATTCCAGCATTATCATAAGGTGTTCCCTTTCTACTATAAGAATGCCTTATTTTGTTGGTTTCAAGCCATTGTTCCACTTCTCTGGTTGTGTATTGGCTGCCCAAGTCAGTGTGTAGAATCATTCCTTCTGGAATGTCATAATGCATTTTTGCTTTGTTCAGCGTTTGAATGACACAATCCACAATCATTCGTTTTGAAAATGTATAGCTAATAATCTTTTTCGTGTGTAAATCCATGATTGAAGATAAGTAACACCAACCATTTTTCTTAGTAGGAATGTAAGTAATGTCAGCTACCCATTTCTCACAGATAGTCTTAGTAGAAAAGTCCTGATTTAAGAGGTTCTCTTTTGAAATAATCGGTTTATTAGACCTTTGAGGTCTATATTTTTTAACTACAATCGACCTTAAATTTAATTGTTTCATTAGCTTTTGGACATGTTTAAGAGATACAGAAATACCTTCTTTTAATAAAACTTGATGGATCTTTGTGGCACCATAGCGTTGTTCATTCGTAAAAAAAATTGTTGAAATTTTCTTTTTCAACTTATTATTTCTGATTTCTGTAACTGTCAATGGTTTGTTCTTATAAAAATAATAGACACTTCTAGGGATTTCTAATAACCGACACAACAAAGAAACAGTGTAATCCTTACACCAGTTTTCAATAAATTGAACAAGCGAATTTAGGTTTTCCGAGAGAATATGGCTGCGGCTTATTTTAAGATTTCAAGTTCCTCTTTCAAACGAGCATTTTTTTTTCTCAGTTTGGCCACTTCTTTTCCAGTCAGTCCTGTGGACTGATTAGGTAAATATAAATTTTTCTATTTGTAAACCGTTGCTTTAGATAAGCCATATTCTTTCGCCAACCCTCGAACAGAACGTCCAGTTTGATTCAGTTCAACAATCATCTGTTTAAAATTTTCTTCATATCGGGTCATAAAAATTCATCCTCTTGTAGATAAGTTTAATTTATTCTTGTCTCTACGAAAAGCTGTCTAAAATTTGATACTAACACCACTAAAGTCAACGTATCAGAATCATACACAACTACTCTCCCATTCTTCTGGTGAACCGGCATCTAGGAAAGTTTGTGCATCCATAAAATTTTCCATATTTTCCATTAATAAATTTTAATGGTGACTGA
>NZ_JBTXLV010000015.1:0-38119 GCF_054871765.1 Enterococcus sp. LJL120 | reverse complement strand
TATAAACAAAAGAACACGATGCAATCAACGCTGAAAGCACCGCACTATCAAAAAACACATCTGGATTGTTCGCTTGAAAAATCTCATTCACTTCAAAATTATCATTGATAAATTCTCGAAACACCAAACGGTCCGCAAGGCTGTCAACACCCTTTGCACACCAACCTAAAACCGAGCGATATCGTCGTCTAATTTCTTCTGGAATAGTGATGCCTACACTTCTATCAGTGTATTGCATAGCGTATTGCCTATAGCGCATATCCACTCTTTGTTTATGTGTTTCAAGCTTTTTTCGTAAGTATTCAATACCTTTTGGTTCCATTTTTTCAACTCCTTAAAATGTCGCGCGAGAAAAAATGTACAGTGACGGCGTGAAGTACGGGCAAGCCGCCGGTGGGGTGGGTACCCCCCTTATGTATTTTCTCTAAAATTCTTCACCTTTAAACTTTATGGTCTATACTCAGACCAATTTAAGCTTTGCGGTAAATTCCTATTTCCTAATGTTTTGGGTTCATTTTGTTTATTATTAAACAGTTTGTCCGACTTCTGTCTGTTGCAACTCCAGTGAGCTAGCTGCAGGTTCTCAATGGCTGATGGGTGTCCACCTTTATTAATCGGTACAATATGATCGACAACCGGACTCATTGGGTCAGGTGCCTTCAACTTTTTATCAATTGTCTTACCACAAATCCCACAAATGTTTTGAATCTTTAATAGCTTCTTCTTATTCTTATCAAAAGCAACCCGGTGGGGGCCTTGTCTATCAGCTCTTAGTACCACAGTTGATTACCTCCCTCCACTATTGAATACATAGTATAATCAATACTAAAACAAAGTAGCTCTATCCCTTGTGGTGCTTAGGATTGAGCTACTTTAATTAAATCTATTAAACTACCGGTTTTGTACAAAATAAAAACAGCCACGAGGGCTGCTAATTAATCGGCCATCGAAAATGTAGGTTTCTGGCCATAATAAAAAGACCGCCGAAGCGATCTGTATGTAATGGAGATAGCTCAGACTAAAGGAAATGATAGTGAACGTCACTCCCTTAACATAAAATGAGTTTTAATTGTAACTATCTCCGACAGCCTGTTTCCGCAGCCTGCTTTATTTTTATAGTAACCAAAGTCGCTGACGCGGCAGTCTTGGCTACTGTAATCAGTTGTTAGTCGCACTAACAGAATCTTTAACCGGTGTGTAGTGTTGAGCTGTTGTGGCTAATAACTGATTATATGTACGTGAAACATTCATTTAATCAACACAGCCCGCAAGTCATTACGGGCTGAATTGTATTTCACATCGAAGCGAACTTTACGAGAAAGGAGACTTCCTCCCTTCAAAATTTAAGTTAAGCATCTACAGTGAAACTCTCCTTATATATAGGTTGCTGCCGTATGACAAAAACAGCGATTTTCGAGCGATTTCCGCTAAAACAGGCTAGTTTGCACACCAATCTTAAGATTTTCTTTAACTTTAGCTTCTCCACGCTTCAAATACTGTTGAACTGCTGCCTTAGAAACTTTCAAGTAGATAGCTGTTTGCGTATAAGAATTGCCTTGCCCTTTAATCGAAAGATAGACTGCCTTTTCTTGAGGTGTTAACCGAGCTAGATAGTCATTTACTTTTGCCAATTCCTCTTTAGACAATTGGTTATATTGATACTTGAATTGGTTCATAAAAATTAACGCTTGGTCCACATCAGAAACTGAAACTGTTCTTTTTTCATAAGGTATTTTACTTTCCCCGGAGTAGCTTTTCGGTTCGTGCCCCGTCTTCAGCCACTTTATAGAAAACTCACTACTAGAGATAATTGAACTAATCTGAGAAGCACGAAGCTTATAATCTTGATAGTCACTTTCAAAATCAGCTGCAAGTTCCCATTCTTGATTCTCCTCGCATTCAGTTACTAGCTTAAGATAAATATCCCGCCTCACTTTCAGGTGCTTCAAAATGGCTTTCAGCGGCTTCAAATCGTTTATGTATTCTTTGGCTAATTCTTGGTCCATGTTTGTTACCCCCTTTAGAAAAGTAAAAAGCGGACACAAATCAACAGATAAGTCTGTCAATCCGTGTCCGCCAGTCGTCTGGTAGGACTTTATTGAAATAGTGTTTCCTTTTCTTCTTTCACTCGTTTCACTTTATTATCTTTACAGACGATGTTCACTGTTCCAAAATCAGGTAACTCAGCTACTTTCATTTGTCCGTTTGAAATAATTACTACAGCATTCTTACCTTTAAACTTTTCAAGTTCAGAAGGTTCAATATTTTTTAACTCCATTAGCGCCCTCCATGGTATAATAAATTGACTGTTTCAATAGGCGCTGGGCGAGAGCTTGGCGCTTTTTTTATTCGCCTGGCATCAGTTTAACTGCCGTGTAGCACTTAGAGGGATTCTTTCTCGCTTCAAACCGCTTCCTGCCTGTTGGCGTTGCAAGAAATCTGACACTATCTTCTTTAACTCCCAATCGTTTTGCACACTCAGCCAGTGGAGCGATAAACATAAAGGTGTCGCCTTTGTAAATAGCATATTCAATCACTTCGCCACACCTACCTCTTTAATAGTATTCATCAAATTCCTCCAAAATAACTTTGCTTATTTCATCATCCGTCAACCCGCCTGACTTACTACATGTTTTTTTAACTTGAGTGACAATCTCCTTGCGGCTTTTTGGCATGTTGCTAGTAGTAAGGTTGTTAATTACTCTCTAGTCTTCTTTCTTATATGGTTCATAAGTCTCCTCCCTTAGTCTGTAAAAGGGGTGATTAGCCTACCTCTCAAGGTATTTATTGTCGAAATATACAAATCCTAGATTTACGGCAATAATTATTAATATCCAAAATATCCAGAAATAAATTGTATTTGTTCTGACGATATTTTTTCCATGATTAATCATTTCATCTAGTGTTCTTGTACTCAGCTCAATCTTTTTACTGTTGATTGGTTTGATACCATTTTCAGCGGTTTTAGCGATAAAACTTGCTTCAAACGTTTTCGGAACAACTCTGTAATAGTATCTGACATCTGACCTCTCGTAATAATAATCTCCGTAGCTTGAAGTTGGAATCAGAGAAAACAGGTTTGAATCATACTGATTTTCATAAAAACTGATAGTGTTTGACTGCTTTTCTTCTGTACCATAATAATCCCAAGTCCAATATACTTCAGTTCTATATCCCTTCAATTTTCCATCAGAATCATACTCAGCAACTTCACGAGTATGCATTGTGTAAACTTCTTTAGTTTTTGACACATAGGCATATTCACCATCTATTTCATCAAAAGAAACTGGATCAATAGCTGTAAAGGATGCAGAAACCATTATGTTCCCTTGCTGAGTTTTTAAGGAGTAATCATACTCGGCTTTTTCTCTTATTTTTATAGCTGTAGCATATACTTTTTCTTGGTCAACTGAACTTTCTAAAATTTTATTTGACAATAAGAATCCGCCAGCTAGTAAAATTAAAGAGATTATCACACAAACTATTAATTCTCTTTTAGTAATCTCAATATCCCTCATAGCTATTTACCAAATAAATCAGTTGTTGCTTGATCGTCTACATCAAATTCCAAATATTTAAAATCTATTGATTCATACCCGTTTAGAGATAGGAACTGCTTAGCTGGAAATTTCCTAACAAAGCGCTTGTACTGTTTAACAAAATCATTGTAGCTATCCCTATAATCGGCAATTCTATTTTCAGTGATAGAAAATTCTTGCATGATGTTTTGGTAGTTCTCCTGACTTTTTAATTCTGGATATTGCTCTACGACAACCGATAATGTTTCTGATGCATCAGTTAAATTACCAGACTCGGCGCTTTTTCTTGCCTCCACGATGCTTTCCAATGCGCTGCCTTCATAATCGTTATAACTTTCTACCGCATCCACTAGGTTAGTAAATAGGTCCACTCTCCGTTTTTCTTCTTTACTAATCGCAGCATTGGATTCTGCAATAGACTCCTCAAGCACAATTGCTTTATTTTCAACGGATTTACCATAAACAAAAACAGTAATTCCTAAAGCCGCAAGAACTCCCAAAATAATTAGGATTAATTTATAGTTTTTCATGTATTCCCTCTTTTCATTTTATTTGTCGGTAAAAGCGTGAGTTAACCTACTCAACTGCTTTTGCATATTCTTTAAATACTTTCAAAATTGGGTCATTACATATTTCACCAAAAGTGAATTTAGTTGCGTGTTTAGAGTCTAAGTGTATATTTTCTTCAACATCAAAATTTAGATACATGTTGCCGTCTTTAAAAGGAAGTTCGATTTTGAAGAATTTTTCCTTTGTTTCTAACTCGTTTTTATATATTTTTCCATGAGGACATTTATAAATATAATCCACTTTTTTTCTCCTTTAACTGTCCGATATTTTTGTCAGGTAGTTTATTAAACCCTTCCCTTTACATAGAATTTTCTCCTACGCCGATCATAAGAATTACCACTTTCTTCTATGCTGTCAGAAAGATATATCAAAAAATCAACTACTGATTTAAGAATCATTTTGAATTTTTTTATATTGCTCACCCTTTCTGTGAAAGCTTCCTTTAGCTGATTAAACACTACCTGCTTGAAAACCGTAATGTGCAGTCTCAACACCATCATAATCGCTGATTTCCCAATCAACACCTTCGGGTATCTCTACCACTTTCAAATTTGCAAAAGACCCATCAGCTTCATCTCCAAGTTCCTCAACAACTGTAACAAGTGTCTCATCATTACGCATTTCAGTTTCATCGTAATCATCATCTACAAACCCAAATTTATTCGATACGTCTTCCCAATTCATAACAAAGTTTTCAACGTCAGGGTCTTTTTCAAGATAATAAATCTGACTAAGACTACTCCCTAGCTTCTGTCCTTCATATCTTTCCCAGTAATCTCTATCAATAGATTTTGAGTTCCAAATGTGAGTATATGGAAAAACTATGATTCCTTTTCTTTTGAAAATCTCCATTTTTGCCTTATGACTTAATCCGAAACCGCCAAAACATTTATTCAAAACAATTTTCATTGTGATACCTCTTTTCCATTATTTGAGTGGGCTAAAACCCCACGTTAGTCTTCATCAAACTTCGATACATCCCACAAAGCATTTTCAAATCTTGCTTTTAAAGCTGAATCAAATTCATAAGTTCCTTCATGCTGTTCGTGATATTCCACATAGTCATCAATACCTTCTGATAGGTATTCAAAAATCCGTTCAATTTCTTCTCTACTCAATTCCATATTGAGGTAACTCATTTTCTATCCCCTTCCTAGCGGACTAAACCTTTCTCGAAAATCCACTAAAGCCACAACGAGCGGACTCCGTGAAATAACTCTGCTACTCGGTCATGCTCGATTTGTATTATCAATCGAGTTCTCACAGAAGAATCACACTGATAAGCTGCTGTTATAATGCTGTATGCTTTTTGAACAGCGTCAATTGGATTTGTTTGAACATCGTACAAGCTTACTGCAATTTTCTTTAGTTCCTTTTTACGATGACGTTTTTTCATTTTAGACCTCCTGAGTCTTCTAAAGCCACAGTTTATCTACTCAATACTTTCGAACAGAATCGCATACTCATCTATTTCTAGCTTTTCAGCAATCTTCTGTATTTTTTCAAGAGAGATATTCTGCTCGTGGTTTTGCGCACCTTTTGCAATACTTCCAACTAGGTTCGACCAGTTAATTTCTTTGTTCTGTCTGTGCCAATCTACATTTTCCCAAAACAGCTTAATGATTGAGTCACCGCTATATTTCTTCGGATTATCACTAGGCATTCCGACTTCGAATAACATGTCGTAATCGCCGATATCTAAAATTCTTGCAATTTTTTCGATTCGATCTAGAGTCGTATTCAGATATATCTCTTTGGATACATCTATATGCTGCCCTTGTATCAACGATTGCCATGGTAATCCATTTAACGTTTTGTAATACTCTACGTTTTTCCAAAAAATCAGTTTAATGTTGTGGCTCAATAAATTCACCTCTCATTTGCTTTCCTCCAAAAATTTATTTTCTGTTCAACAGGCTTCTAATTTGCTTTGTGAAACCTTTGATATCGCTATAACTTATAGATTCTAGTTCTTTTAGAATGTCTTCGCCTGTTAAAGAGCTGAATGTTTTTCGAAGCTCTGCTTCAGGTGAGCATTTACATTCCGGGTTACTGCAATACCTAAAGTCAAAAACAATTTTTACGCATTGGACAATTATGTGATCGAAAGCAGACATCATAAGAAAATCATTCCCGAACTTATGTCGAAAATCATTTTCTTTGAGCTCAATTAGCGTTTTTAACTGCAGTGAACTTATTTGCATTGGCTCTTTCATTTGCTTTCCTCCAACTCCACTTCAATCCGTGGATTCTCTTTGTCAATTTCAAAGCTATCTGTAAATCCGGCTATTTCGCTCCAGCCGTCGTTTTTGAGCAAGCCGCATTGAATCATGCCGTCTAACAAGAATTTCTTCGCAAAGGCGATATTATCCTTGTCCTTGCGTTTGTCTTTGCAAACCCACGTTACATGGATTGTGATAGGCAACTTCAATTTTCTTGCTCGGATAGGTGTAAACGCCGCCGCACATTTCGCTGTGTTCGCTTTCTTCATAGCGGCTCCGCCATATTTGTTTTTGCGTTGCTCGTTGATAAACGTGTTTAAATCCGCAAGCTCTCCATCGATTATGATTTTCACTCAAACGCTCCGTCGTTCTGCAACAACTCAGGATTTTCGTAGATATTTCCACATACTTCACAATACTCATAAACATTGCATAGCCAGTCTTCATCACTAGCCAAAAACGCTCCATTTTCAAAAATAATTTGTTCGCAGTAATGATATCCATGTTCAGAATATCGAATAACCACTATATCCCCCTCATAAATCTCAACGCCGTTGACGTCTTTTAGGCCGGTGTACTGTTGCCCGTATAATAGCTGCGCTTCGTCTGACCACCAGCAAGCTGTATAAGAGCTTTTTACAAAGCGCCCTCTAATAAAACTGACATCTTCTCCGTGATACATCTGGCCTTTTTTATCCCACGCTCTAAACTTAATTTCACGCATTTAATTTCCTTCTTTCTTCTCCAGCTTGTCCAAAATAAAGCATATACAGTCTAACCAGCCGCTAATCTTGTATAATTTCTCGAGTTTTTAGCAGGTGCTAATCCATCAGGTATTGGTTCTTCTTCAAGAGCTGCACGTATTATTTTGTAAATCTTTACTCTGGATGTTACATATCCGTATATGAACCCCAATACGAATACAAAAATAATTAGAATCGACAACCATATATCTGACATATTCAACCCTCTTTCTTCTCCAGCTTGTTAATCAGACCCACCGCAAACGTTCTGTTTTCGTCATAGGTCCTTTGAAACAAATCTTCTAACTCCCACGGCTTATTTTTCATGCTCCAAATTGTCATGAAATACATCCAGAAATACTTGTTGAAACACTTCTTGCCTTGCTCGTCATTGTCTAATCCGCCGTTAAGAATGTGTTCTTTGAACTGGTCAACTGCAATCTGGCAAAATTCTGCAATCTCAGTCGCTAACAGCGAATTAAGTTTTTTTACCAAATCAAAGTTGCTCATTCTCCTCACGCTCCCTAATCATTCTTGAGATTTCCTCGTCGCTAGGCAGCTCACGAACCGGCGGCTTGCTTAGCTCCCTTGGTTCTACACGGCGTTTGTACTGATTTCTTTTCCCAAACTGTTTCTTTGGTGTTAAATCATATTCATCGTTATACCTTTCATCACGAATCCATCTGAAAAGCTCCGCAGGAGAATACCAATCGCTGTTTAATTTGATATATTCAAGATAATCAGAAAAGCCTTTTCGGAATTGCGCAAGAGATTTATCATCGGTTACCTTCTTCATAAATTGTTGATAGGCTTTTTGCTTTAATGTCTTTTTGGGATAAAATTTCCAAATCAGCTCGAAGTCGTCTTTATATATATAGTTATTAATTGTATTATTAAATGTATTATTCTCTTTTACGTTTTCTTCCATAGGGTCATTACCTTTTTGGGGGGAGGTAGGGAAATTATTTTCCATAGGGGTAGGGAAATTTTCGTAAAACTCTCCGTCCATTGGTAGCGGTAATAACCAGATAAATCTATTCGCAATTTCTTTAGAATTCTCTTTGTAGTTCAATTTTGTAGTAATCAGCTTTTCTTCCTTCAACTGCTTAATCCAAAGGCTAATTGACTTATTACTTACCCCGTATAACTCAGCAAAATATTGATTAGTAGCCCAGCAAAAACCTTTTTCGTTTGTTAAGGCAGTAATTTCCCCGTAAAGCAACTTAGCATTTCCAGTTAACTTCTTGTTATAGCGGACAATTGCAGGGATTATTGCGTAGTAGCCTCGCTGTTGCATCTTTATCCTCCAATCCTCAATCGCTTGATAGTTTCGTTGTTTAATTTAATTCCTTTGACTTTATATTTCCCTTTGAAAGCAGAAATCCCGATTTGGTGTTTCTCTGTATGATGCTTTCTACACAAAGCAGCAAAGGTAAACTCTGTATGATCTACTTCTTTTCGTTTGCGTCTGCCAAGAGCTTTGTCAAAGTGGTCAATATCTGCACCAATTTGACCGCAAATACAGCAAACTCTTTTCGTGATACATTTATAAAAATAATATTCTTGATTATCCGGGAGTATTTCATAGCCGTTTCTGAACGGTATATGATTCTCGAAGATGTAATCCAAAATTATGTTAGCTAATAAGTTTGCATCACTAACCGTAGAGCTAGAATCGTCTTTAAGGCTTATAGCTCGCCCTGTGAGGCCTTCAAACAGAAAGTAGAAGTATTCCTTCAAACTATCAACTGGCTGCCCCTGAGCGTTGTATATGTCGCCCATAAGGGCAAAACAGAATAATCTTTGCTGTACTGTAAATCTTCTAGGGTCAACAAACCTAATTTCAACTATCCGCTCGCCTTCATAGCCGCTATACATTGTTTTAAGTCGCTCTAAGTTGACTTGCTCATTGATTTCAGCTTTTATCTCGTTCCCCTTGAAGAATTTTACAACCGCTGAATAGGTATCGACTAAGTGGTTAGTCATCATTCAATTTTTCTAATGTTTCTTTATCTTTTTTTTGTCTGGCTTTGATTTTCAATGTTTTCAAGACTCCAATAGCTTGTTGTCGCTTCGCTTGTTTGATGTCTTTGAAATCCTGCTCTTCAATTTTTTTCAGCACAGTTTTTCTAACCTCATCAACATGTATTCCTGCTATCATTGCAACGTCATTCATATACTCATTGATAAGCAACATAGCTTCATGCTCGACTACTGAAACATCTCCATCTACATTGCCATCTTCGTTGTCGCTTGTTATGCCAAAGATTGATGAAAGAGTATATCTTCGGCAAAACGTTAAAACGGAACCTTCAGCTTGAGCCATACTCATTCTTGCGCTTCCGTCTCTTGTCATCGTGAAAACTCCGCAATCTAATTTATCTCCGTTGCCATGTAACAACCAAGTATGCACTCCGATATCTGAAGATGTCGGTTTCACAGGCATTTGCACATATGTCAGCCCTGTACCTTTAGCTGCAGCTTTGATGGCCTTCTGAACATCTTCAAGGCTCGAATAGCTGTAACTGTATGACCCACCATTTTTAGTTGTCACATTGGCTGTTTGACCTTTCGCTGGCTGTTTTATATGTTCTTGAATAAAAACAAGAGCTTCGGCTATTGAAGCAGTTGTATAATTTTTTTCTGATTCGCTCACTTATAATCACCTATTTCTTTTAGATATTTTTTAACAACTGAACCAATACCTAAAAATTGGATGTTTTCATTCAGACTGGTATATCCATATTCTTGAATTAAATCGCCAATTGAAAAATCGGTAGCAAGTTCATTTGTTACGATGCCCTCCGCTCTGCTGAACTTGAGCAGGAAAACAAAATTATTATCTTCGATAAATTGCCCGGTATCGTCTCTCTCAAAGGCTGTATTGTCTCCGTATTCATCTTCTACATATCGTTCAGTTAGATACTTCTTGTCTTCATCAGCACTAACGTTTACAAAGGCGTAACACTCAGGATCGGATAACCATTTGTCGTACTGATCGCCTGTCCACATTTTAATTTCCTTCTTTCTGTGGTATACTGTTTAGAAATAAACATTCCAATTCTGACTATTTGCTTGCCGGCGGTAGTCAGTTTTTTTCTCTAAATTTCCAAGATGATAATTTTTCTAAAAGTATTTCAAGTTCCAGAATTTCCATTTCTAAATCTTCTTTAGTTCTACCAACTTTAAATACCTCTCGATATAAATCGGATTTCAGCCAAATCAAATTACGTTTTAAGCTATCCACGAGTATAAATAGTTCTTTTGCTGTCCATTCCATATTGTTCACCTCACTTCCAAAATCCGCCTTCTTCTAACACAATCTGCTTGTACATCTTGAGCCATTCTCTATATGCTTTTAGCACTATCTAAGCACCGCCCAAGCTGAGAAAGCCAATAAGACGATATTTAGCATAAACGACACATAACAGAGCGCCTGCAACTGTCGCATCTTCTTTTTAGGTGTTGTTGCATACAATCTAGCCAATAACTTTTTTTCCATGTAGTCAGATTCCTTCTCAATATATTTATTGTTTTTGTATTCTATTTTTATCAGTCTTTCTTTTAAGCTATAACTGATGTTTTTTCCTGAATCCGAGAAAAGAAAGTCCACTTCGTAACAGTCACGAATATCATTCGTTTTACGGATAAGTTCTCTGGCTTCTTCCAAATCATCTGCGTCCATAATGATAAGCAATGGTTTTTTGGGATTCTCCATATACCTCTCCTCCTTTGGTATAATTTCCTTATCAGCAAGTGGTCTGCTGAACTAACTGATAAGGTGGTGAGAAAATGAATATTGATAAATCAGCTCTATATTTGTATTGTTTCGAAATGTTATTCGGTGATGATTTTAAGCAAAAACAAGTTGTCTTTTATTTTAAAAATCACTATGTGACTGCAAATTTTTACAAATCAAATCCCTTTGAACAAAATGCGCATGATATTGAATTTAGAAAAAGCTTTTTTAATAACTTTCTGAATAACGATCCGTTTGAAGACAAAAGAAATCTGTTACAACAAGATTTGATAGGAACGATGAAAAAGTTTGAAAACTTTGTTACTAAATCCAAAATAGAAGTGTCTAGTATCGAATCAGCTATAGAAGATGTTGAATTCCTAGATATCAAAGGCTTGAAATTTCCTTTTTTAAGAACAGATTCCAAAGATGTCTTCGAGCCAGTTTCAATCATTTTTGATAAAATTCTGGACTAAATTTTTGCAATTTGTTTAATATCTCATTTAGCTCAGCCATTTTTTGCTGGGCTTTTTCGATTTCAACGATTAAATCTTGCCCATTGGTGAGAACCAAGGTTACGTTAGGTAACTCATATTTTGTTTCGTTGTCAATAAGATTGGTTTTTATAACTGTTGGTTTATTGTTTTGTTCCATCCTGTCATCCTCCTTATGTTGATTTTTGGTATACTCACTATAGAAAGTGAGGTGAAACTATATGCCTAAAACTGATAAAGAACTAGCTGTTGATATTGTCAAAGCTTGCATTGAAGCTAATTCCGTTAAACTGGAAATTGCTTCTAATAATGTTAAGCACCAAACTGCTCCTATGTCTCTTGAATCAATTAACACCGTTATTAAATCGGTTTATAAAACTCTTCAAGGTTTACCGGAGGAACAATAGCTAAATTCAACTGTATTAAATACGTTTCGTTTAGAACTTCTAGGTCGGCTAGGAGTTCTTTTGCTTTTTCGAAACTGTCAACTTCTTTGGTAATATGAATTGGTGATTTTGGTTCGTTCATGTTGTGCCTCCTTATGTTGATTTATGCCATAGCCCTAGCCCGCCATGAAACTTCATGCTGGTACAAACTAGCGCTATCATGTTCCTGTTTTGCTTCAACCGCTTGTTTAAGCGAAAACTCATGTTTCTTGCCACGCTTACCACAAGGTTTCACGTTGGAATCATCAAGAATCTTGCTTACTGTTCCAATGGAACAATCCCACTTTTCAGCGAGTTCAGCTTTGGTAAACAATGTTTGTTTTGACTTAGCGAAGAAAGTTTCTTCAACCGCTTTTAGTTGCTCAGTATTGTTCGCTTCAATCATTGCTCTAAGGCTGAAAAGCAGCATTTTTTCATGTTCCGTTACTTCGATTGTCGGCATGTTTACACCTCCTAAGCTGTTTTATCTTTCAAGAATTTGTTCAAGAAATACTGTTGACCTTTGCCAGTTACTTTAGGTGTTTTGGTAATGCGTGTTACACTGTCAGAACCGACGTGCGAGCTTTCTTTGATTTCGAATAGTTCAAGCTCCATTGACTTCTGAGTAGGCATGTTATAGTCCGTGCCCTTGCGTTTGATGAGATAACCATTTTCACGCAACCAGATAAACAATCTATTACCGCCCATGTCTACGCCATTCTGCTTAACGATTTTTGCCAGTTCCCCAACCAAGATTGAAGTGTGGCTGGTTGCTACTGCGTCAGCGAAGAGCGCTTTAGGTTTGAGTTCAGCATTTTCAAGTTGTAGCACTTCGATTTTTCTTTGTTGAATCTGCATTGCTCGTTTTACAACCATATCCGGATTGTTCCAAGCGTTTTCCACTTTGATGAAGTAATCACGAATTTCAAACCCTTTATCTGTGCCGGTCATCATAGCGATATGTTTCGCCATTTCTACAGACAAGGCATAGTCTTGCAATTCCCTTAAGCCGCCATATTGGTTTTGCTGTGTAGTTGTAACTACGGAGCTAAAATCAACGTCTTTCCTAAAGGGTTTGAAATTCTGTGTTACCCACTGACTAAAACGAGTTTTAACCTCTAACCCTCTGTGAAGGTCTCTAGCGCTAACCAGCTGTTCGTCTTTCTCGTTTGTTGTTACTTTGATTAGTTGATTCATGTCGAACCTCCTTTATGAAGAAATTTTTGATATACTTTCAATAGAAAGCGAGGTGAAAATTATGAACAATATTAATATGGATGTTACTGATATTTTTAGGCAAACTGTTTTCAAATTAGTTAATAGCGATAATTTCAACGTCGATTTTAACGACGAGGAACGTTTTTCAAACGTAAACGAATTGTTCGAACAGTTTTCAAAGTCTGTTTCACTATCTTTTGCCGATAAGTTGCAAGAAAATTTCTACTTGGCGCTTCTTGATGAATTTGAGAAACATAATTCGTAAAAATTTGGTCTTTCAACTTTATTTTTACTTCTACTCCTTTTGCCGAAGGAGTTTTTTTCTGTTCGTTCATGTTGCACCTCCATGCTCTAAGCGGAACTTGACAATTTGTCATGTTCAGAGCTAAATTTTTTTACAACTTTATAAAATCGCATAAAATCAATTCTAGTTATATCTGAGAGTTCGCCAAGTTCGACCGCTGAAATCACGCTAGGTTTGATTCGCCAATTATAAAAAGTTGAATAATCGATTCCTAATCTTTCTGCAATTATTTTTTTCTTTAATCCTGATTCGTCTAACAAGTCGTCAAGCGGTTGGTAAGTCTTTCTTTCCTTAATCATTTCAACCCTCCTCTCATCAACTTATAACCCAATTATAAACTCACTTGCCAAAATGTCAAGCAATTTATTTACTTATTGTCAAGTTTTATCTTGAATTTTTTAACTGTTAAGATATAATAAATTCAAGAATAAAGAACGGAGGCGAATATCATGAGGGAAATTGTTTTGCCACAAATGATTGATTATTATAGAAAACAAAACAATTTAACAATGAAAGATTTGGGTATCAAACTGAACAAAAGTGAATCTGCGGTATCAAGATGGATTAAAGGTGACCGTAGCCCGATGGTTGATGATCTAGAGAAATTGACAAGCCTATTTGAAGTTTCTGTCGAAGAATTGATGTTTGGTGGAGAGAATACTAATTCTTCTATAGAATCAATCTACAACAAGTTAGAACCAACACGACAAGCGAAAGTCTACTCTTTTGCTGAAGCTCAACTAAAACAGCAAAATAAAAAAATCGTTCCTTTGTATGGAGCAACAGCGGCCAACCCGACAGAACTTGCTTATGGCGACATAGATTTAGATACAACAGTTGAAACTAGCGTGCCGGATAAAGCTGATTGCGCATTAGTGGTCAAAGGTAACTCGATGGAACCTGAGTATCAAAACGGCGATATCGTCTTTTATAAGGCACAGCCGACTGTTGAAAATGGTGAAATGGCTATAGTTGAGATAGAAGGAACTGGCGTGACGTTGAAAAAGGTGTATATGAACTATGACGATAACATGGTTATCTTACGTTCGTTAAATGGTGACTACGACGATAGAGAGTTAGAACCTGAAAAGGTTCGTATTCTTGGTAAAGTTGTGAAATAGAAAGAGGTGGATAACATGGCAACATGGATAATATTCGGAATCATTGTGATTGCAGTGGTCTATGCGGTATATTCTCGAAGTAAATCTGACTGCGGTTGCGGTGGTGGAAAGAATTGCGAATCTAAAGGACGCAAATAAAAATACCCCAGCCGAAGTTGCAGCTTCGGTTAGGGTTTTGGTTGTTTCGTAAATATATTATAACAAGGAGAATTTAAATGGGAAAGAGAAAAGTAACAGGTGAAGACGGTAAACAGTATGTAATGAAGGAAAAAAAGCCATTTTTTAAAAAGATCTGGTTTTGGCTTTTAGTAATTGTACTGGTTATTATTGTAGGGGGTGCATTAGGTAGCAATTCAAAGAACGAGACAAAAAAAGTTGATTCGGGAACAACAACATCTAGTAGCACGCAGGAATCTACAGATGTTTTAGCAGAAACCTACAATGTCGGTGACACAGTTAGTTATAAAGGGTATGAAATCAGAGTCAATTCGGTGGATTTCTCAGACGGTTCTGAATATGTGAAACCGGATTCTGGAAAGCAATTTGTTATTGTCAATATTACTATTAATAATAATACAGACGAAAAACAATCATACAATCCCTTTGACTATTCTTTGAATGCAGATGGAGTAAGTGAAACTTTGATGAGTTATCTTGATAACGTTGAAACTCTTAACAGCGGGGAATTAGACCCGGGAGCAACCGTGACGGGTAATTTAGTTGGCGAAGCAAGTTCTGCTGCAAAGCTACAATTAAGATATCAAGCGAGTTTCTGGAACGACGAAACAGTTGATATAAACTTAAATTAAAAAAAATACGCCCCCACGTGCGACAGTAGGAGCGTGCAATGTAAACAAATGGATAGATTCATTTACATTTCTATTGTATCAAAGGAGTGAATACAATGGCAAACATAAAAAAGTACACAAAAAAAGACGGTTCATCCGCCTACCAGTTTAACGCGTATTTAGGCGTTGACCCGTTGACGGGAAAGTCTAAACGCACTACCCGCAGAGGGTTTAAAACTCAAAAGGAAGCCAAATTGGCGCTGGCACAGTTACAATTGGAAGTTGAAGCAAAAGGGTTTCAAACTCAGACTTTCGCTACTTTTCAAGAACTATACGATTTCTGGTTTCTCCAGTATTCAAACACAGTCAAAAAAAGTACAGCAAACAGAGTAATGTATCTTTTTAAAAATCAAATTTTACCAACTATGGGAGATTGGCGGTTAAATAAAATTTCAATTCAAGCTTGCCAATCAGCCATGAATGATTGGGCTAGTAAATTTCCAGCGACATATAGATCGATGAAATCTTATTCGCAAAAATTATTGAATTACGCCATAGAGATACAAATAATCCAATTTAATCCTATGGAAAAAGTTATATTACCTAAGATAAAGCGTAAAAGCAAATTAGATAATAAAGGGTACTTAGACAAAGATGAACTTATAAAATTCTTAGAAGAAGTTCAGCAAAATGAGGAATTTTCTGTTTACGCCATATTTCGGATGTTGGCTTTTACTGGGATGCGAAAAGGCGAGCTTTTCGCACTAACGTGGAGTGATTTAGATTTCAAGGAACAGACCATTTCTATATCTAAAACAGCTAGTTACTTAGAGCGTTCTAAAATCTTGACTGACACTAAAACAGAGGGCTCAGAAAGAGTAATATCAATTGACGAGGTTACTTTATCTATATTGAAAAAATGGAAATTAGAACAAAAGAAATTACTATTATCTAGAGGGCTAAGAATTGAGTCTGATTTAAATCAGCTAGTATTCAGTAATGATAAAAACGAATTATATTATAATGCATTCCTCAACGGCATATTAAGACGTTACAACGCATACAATATAACTCCACACAGTTTCAGGCATACCCATGCAAGTTTACTATTTGAATCTGGAGCAACTATTAAACAGGTACAAGACCGTTTAGGTCATACTGAGGTCACAACCACACTAAACATCTATACGCATGTCACAAAAGCCGCAGAAAAGAATACAGCCATTAACTTCTTGAAATTCATGGAATCTTAAATTTGGTATTCAACGTGGTATTCACTACCTCCAAAACCCTTCTGAAAGCCTATTAAATCAATATATATAAGAAAACTAAATTGTTTAACAATTACAATTGCAATCACACCGCCTAATGCCGCCATCCACAAGGGCAAGCTAACCGGCAGATTTAAAGCTAATAAAATCCCCGTAATGACCGCTGTCAAATCTCTGATAGAATTACTGCGTTTTAAAATTTTGCGACTGAGATATTCGCTAATCACACAGGCAGCAACGGTCACAGCGATAAGTAATAATGCCCGTGGCCCAAAAATAATTCCGCTGGCAATAATAGCTGGTACGAGAGCAATCACGACATCCCGCATAATTGTCGGGGTCGAGCTGCCATTATGAATATGGGGTGATGCTGACACTTGTAGCTGACTCATTTAACCGCCTCCCTTTGCACTAATTTTCCTTGACGCATGTATTGAACTAATTTGCGATTAGAAGGACACACAAACGAACAGCAACCGCACTCCATACAATTTGCAACCTGTAATTTTTCCAAATCAGGAGCATCCTTGAGCTTGACAGCCCGTTCAATTTGCATTGGTAAAAGAGAAAGTGGACAGGCTTGCCCGCAACGTCCACAACGAATACATGGGTATTCCTCTGGCAGTGCAGCAGATTTTTCTTTGAAAGCCAACAAGGCGTTATTTTGTTTGGTAACTGGCAAATCTAAGGAATATTGAGCAATTCCCATCATTGGTCCGCCGAGAATTACTTTGCCTTCTGCTTCTAACATACCGCCACAGTCTTCGATGACATCGGCAAGCTTCATCCCAATAGGCACTAACACATTTTGTTGCTTTTTAATATTATCACCGGCAATCGTCAAACGCTTGCTAGTTAATGGCTGACTGGTTTCTATATAATGTTGAAACTGAGAGATGGTGGAAACATTTAAAACGAGACAGCCGGCATGGGAAGGCAGCTTGCCCATCGGTACTTTGCGGCCAGTTGTTGCGTAGATTAGCATTTTTTCAGCCCCTTGGGGATAGCGGCTCGGTAAGGCCATCACCGAAATATTTTTGGCTCCAGCTAAATCAATTGCCGCCTGCAACTGTTCAAGGGCCTGTGGTTTATTTTTTTCAATGCCGATAATTGCTTGGGAATTTCAAGAAATTTCAAAACCGTTTCAATGCCGCGAATGATTTGTTTTGGTTCTTCCACCATTTCCCGAAAATCTGAAGTAATAAATGGCTCACACTCGGCTCCATTAATCACTAAAAAATCAATTTGCTGCTCTTTAGGAATTGTTAATTTGGCATGAAGAGGAAAACCGGCCCCGCCGATACCAACTATGCCGCTGTTGCGGGCCGCAGTGAGTAACTCAGCTAAGTTTGTGATTTTTTGTGGTTGTTTAGGAGTAAAAAGAGTATTTTCGCCATCGTTTTCGATGTAAATGGCGTCACAGGTTTGACCGTTGGCTAATAAAATCGGTTTTATTTGTTTAACCTTTCCTGAAATAGGTGTATGAATCGGTGCCGAAATCATCGCTGAACTTTCGGCGATGACTTGTCCGATTGCTACGATATCTTTTTTCTTGACGATTGCTTCACAAGCCGCACCAATATGCTGCTGTAACGGCAGAATGACCATCTCCGGTGCCGCAATTTTGCGAGTTGCAAACTCGGCAGTTTCTTTATGGTGGGGAACCGCTGCCCCGCCCTTAAAAATCTTCAGAGTATTTAATATACTACCCATCTTAAAACCCCTTTCAAACATTTTTCAAAAGAGTAAACGCTTTTATTTTATTATATCCTTATGATTTCTGATTTAGTAGTAAAATTTAAAATTAATTTCACAAATTTTGCAGTACATTTGTTACTTTTTGGCAAAAAAAAATCCTGACTCCATTAAGGAATCAGGATAAAAATTTTTATTTTTCGATTGAAGTAACGATACCTGAACCAACTGTCCGGCCGCCTTCACGAATTGAGAAAGTCGTTCCGTTTTCAACAGCGATTGGATGAATTAATTCAACATCAATTGTAACGTTATCGCCTGGCATAACCATTTCAGTGCCTTCAGGCAAAATAATGTTACCTGTTACGTCAGTTGTCCGGAAGTAGAATTGTGGACGGTAGTTGTTAAAGAATGGTGTATGACGTCCGCCTTCTTCTTTGGTCAATACGTAAATTTCTGCTGAGAATTTAGTATGCGGTGTAATTGAACCTGGTTTTGCAATAACTTGACCACGTTGAATTTCATCCCGTTGAATACCACGGAGTAAAATCCCAACGTTATCGCCGGCTTCACCGTAATCCAAAGTTTTACGGAACATTTCCACACCGGTTACAACTGCTTTTTTAGTTTCAGGAGCAATCCCGACGATTTCAATTTCATCACCAGTTTTAACCACACCACGGTCGATACGACCTGAAGCAACTGTACCACGACCAGTGATTGAGAAAACATCTTCGACTGGTAATAATAAAGGCTTGTCAGTGTCACGTTCTGGAGTTGGAATGTAGTCATCCACAATATCCATTAAGTCATAGATAATTTTTTCGTAATCAGCATCGCCTTCAAGAGCTTTCAAAGCAGAGCCTTTCACAACTGGAATATCGTCGCCTGGGAAACCATATTCAGTTAATAATTCACGAACTTCCATTTCAACCAAGTCAATCAATTCTTCGTCATCTACTAAATCGATTTTGTTTAAGAAAACGATTAAGTACTTAACGCCAACTTGACGAGATAGCAAAATGTGTTCACGAGTTTGTGGCATTGGGCCATCTGTTGCGGATACAACTAAGATAGCTCCATCCATTTGGGCTGCCCCAGTAATCATATTTTTAACGTAGTCCGCGTGTCCTGGTGCATCGATATGCGCGTAGTGACGTTTGTCAGTTTCGTACTCAACGTGGGCAGTGTTAATGGTAATTCCACGTTCACGTTCTTCAGGAGCGGCATCAATACTTGCGTAATCTTGTGCGCTGGCTAAACCTTTTTTAGCCAAAGCGTTAGTGATGGCTGCTGTTAAAGTTGTTTTACCGTGGTCAACGTGTCCAATTGTACCAATGTTAACGTGTGGTTTACTTCTATCATAATGTTCTTTTGCCATGATCTAAAATACCTCCTATAAATTGATTCTTTCAAGAATCAGGGTTGGCTTCTCTCCGTAAAATGAAGCTTATGATGTTATTATAGGTCAAAACTAGTCAGAGTCAATTAAAACGACTTTTCAGCAGAAGCTGCCGGCGATTTTGTTTCTTTTACAACCTCAAAGCTACATTAGAAGATTACAGTCCATAGTTTAGCACAAAGCCGCCAATCTACAAACTAAAGACCTTTATCATAAGAGAATCTAAACAATTTAGTTATTTTCATCTAACAAAATTGTTAGCCAAAAATGGGCTGAGAAGATGGCATTTCGGTAGGCTTTGTTTATAATAGTCTACGAGGTGAAGAATGTGAAAAAAATAATTGGCTTTATCGCTATTTTGGCAGTCTTTATTGGCGGCAGCTATTTTGCTTATAATTACTACTACGGCGGCGATACTTATTATACGAAAATTGTGACGGATGGTGAAAGATCAACAGAAACCAGCGACAGCGGCGAAACGTTCACCTTTTACGATTACAATCAAGCGGCTTACGACCAAGATGGTGCTGAAAAAGATGTAACCCTCCATGAAAGCCGGGAAAATCCGTTAAGAAAAGATGCCTATCTGAAATTATTAGTCAATGAACGCAAAGGCGTTATCAGCTGGGAAGAAGTCAGTCAAGACGATGTGCCTGATCAGGCTTTGACACAGTTGAATTAATACTAAAAATGAGAGCTACCCAAAAAGTGGGCGCTCTCATTTTTGTTTTCTTCAAATTGTTTGACTCATCTCAAAAAGTTCCACGGCATAAATCAAACGACGCAAATTTTTTTAGTATGGTTAGTACTATAAGAAGTATAAAATGCTACACCAGCCTTTTTTTTTAATTAATCTTTTCCATAGACTGGTTGGTCGCTAAAACTCAGGGTGTCAATTTTTACGCCTTCTGTTTCAAAAATAATAATCTGGTTTAGCCCCTGCTGCAAAAACTCCTTTGGACAATAAAGATACTGAGTCGGCCCCAGCTGCCAATAGCGACCCAAATTGAATCCGTTAATGGCGACAATCCCCTTACCATAATGCGAGCAATCGATAAAACTATCTCTTGGCTCAGCTAATTCTACCTCAAACTTATAAAAAGAAGGCTGCCGATAATCAGCGGCGGCTGTGAAATCAATTTTTGCCAATTGTTCAAAAGAAAAATCCAAGGCATACTGAGTAAAGCCTTGATGAAAATGAATATCGTGGATTAATCCGCCCCGCAGCCCTTTTTGTTGAGTGGGCGCATTTAATTTATAACCGTAATTAACCCGGCCTAAATTTTCCAGCAAAATTTTTACATTGGTGCTCTCTTTTTGCTGCTTGTCATGATACCGTATTTCTGCACCCATCGTTTCATGGTATTGCGTGCTATGAAACTGATTATTGATAAAAATTTGTCCCCGGTCACTCGCCTCCACTAGCTGCAGCCGATTTTCCTGCTGATAGTTTTTTAAATCAGCAGAGTACAGGATATAACCTAAGCCACTACCCGCTGCTTCCATTGTTAAAGGATAAACTGACCGCTGCTCTGTTGACATCTCAGCAATTGTGTTAAACAAGGAGACGCTGTCCTTTACAGGGAAACTACCAAAATTAGTAAAGGTTTTACTGCGGGGCTCTGCCTGCCAAACATTCGGGCAAATTTCTTTTATCGCTTTTTGGACTGCAAAATATTTTTCTGTGGGCGTGCCCCATTCCGTCAACAGTGCATCATAATCATAGCTCGTCACTTGAGGAAAATCGGTTCCTTGATTGACGCTGCAGCCATTATAAAAACCAAAATTGGTGCCTCCATGAAACATATAAAAATTAATTGAGCCCACTGTCAGCATTGCTTTAACCTCGGCGGCAACCTCAGCTGGCTGGCGCCGAATAATTTCATTGCCCCATAGATTAAACCAGCCATCCCAAAACTCCATGCACATCACTGGCCATTTTTTACCGTGCTTCGCCATAAACTGTTGGATTTTAGCAGCATTTTCCTGGGCGTGACTGCCAAAATTTCCGGTGACAAAAACATCCTCTTCAATCAAACTGCCGGCATCTAAGACCTCTGGCCAATCTCCATCCGCAGTAAATAATGGTACTGTGATGCCATTATCCACCATGATTTTTTTAGTTTCTCTCAGGTAATCTTTTTCCATGCCATAGGAGCCGTATTCGTTTTCAATTTGCATCATAATTACGGGGCCACCTTCAGAGATTTGCAGCGGCGCTAGTTTGGGCAAAAGAACAGCAAAATAATTGCTGACTTTTTCCATAAAAATCCCATCTGTTGATCTTAGTCGAATTCCCGGAAAGTTTAACAACCAAGGGGGCAGTCCGCCAAAATCCCATTCCGCACAAATGTAAGCCGATGGCCGTAGGATGACTAACAAATCCATTTTTTGCGCTAATTTAATAAAGGCCGTCACATCCTTTAAACCAGAAAAATCAAATTGACCTTCAAGCGGTTCATGTAAATTCCATGGGATATAGGTCTCCACAGTATTGGCCCCTAACGCCTTCAAATTATATAAACTGTCCTCCCACTGGCCCGGCGTCATCCGAAAATAATGAATGGCCCCACTGATCAGCTTAATTGGCTGGCCGTCTAGCAAAAAATCTTCTTTAATCTCAAATGTTCTCACGCTAATCCCCCTTGTCAAGCAGACCTGATGAAACACGAACAAAATTCTTTTTAACAACAAACTAGCTTTAACTTACAAACGATTAATAACCTCATCCACATTTTTAATCATGACAGAAACCGTGCCATCTGGATTATTCATAAATTCAATGAAATCTGGATTGCGATAGACATCCACCGGCACAATCAATTCAATTCCGTTGGAGAGTTTGAATTTTTGTTTACCAAAACGTTTTTCGGAAATTTCCTGAATCTCTTTGACCGGCTGTAATTCTTCAACAAAGCCAGCCTCTTTAACCTCTTCTTTGAAGGCCATTTGGGCGGAGATATTATCCTTGAAAACTTTTTGGGCGATTTTTTCGGCTTCGACAAAGCCGGTTTCCTCGATGCTGTCATACATAGCTTCTTTAACATCGGCTAAGATTTCAAATTCATCTTCGTCAAATTTTTTACCGATTTGCTTAGCAACTTTTTTGATGACTTTGGTATTTTCTTCAAGGGAAGGCGCTGGTTGAGTTTCAATCACGGATTCAGAAAAATAGGCTTTTTTCTCGCCAGAAAAGGTGTAGCGTTTTTCAATCAGCTCAAAACTTAAATTGCTGACGTTGACAATCAGCGCTTCATCCGCCTTTTGGGTTTTTGAACCTAAAATGCCGCGATTTAAAATCAATTTATTCTCAATCGCCCCAGTCTCGCTATCGACATAATGGGTATAAGCTTCGTGATAGTTGGCCTTCAAGAAAGCCAAATAAAGCTGAGTGTCTTCTTCATAGAGCACGACAAAAATATCGGCACTGGGGCCATCTTCACTCTGTCCATAAAAGCCAAACCAGCGCTCCGTCAATTTTTCGCTGACACTGATAAAATCCTCTGAGACAGTTTGCAATAATTCTGCAACTGCACTATCTTCTGCTAAAATCCCCGTTTTGGTCTGGGCAGAAGAAACCTTAGTAATTTTTTTCGTTAAAAAATCCCGAATGTATTCGGTGGTCAAGTCTAATTCAACTTGAGAAAACACGGGTAAATTACTCTCTCTATCGATTAAATGCATAATTGCTTTTTTTAAATAAATATCCAAAATGAACGACCTTCTTTTCTGTTTTTTGCCTAAGAGCTAGTGTACCGAAAAAAGGCTCGATTGTCAGCAAAATTTGTGCAAGAAGCAAAAATATCCGTTAAAATAGACTGAGATGGAGGTGTCCAATGCAAGCCAATTATTTAGAAAAATTACCTGAGGCAGTTTCCACTGCCTTAAACCATGACTTTGTTTTTATCATCGGCGAAAATTTAGTCCAACATTATCCGGCCCGCCAATGGACTGACCAAGAAATTTTGAGGGATTTAAAAAGACGCTTTGGGGTGGAAGGTCATTTTGTCCAAAAGGAAAATTACCGGATTGTGGAACTGCCGGGAATCAAGACTGTCAAAATTATTCTGCCCTAACAAGTAAACACCTCAGAAATTACAACGCTTTTACGTGTTTTCAATCAGCTAGATTTTTTATCTAACTGTTGAAGTCATGTCAGCTGGCTTGTAAAATTTCTGAGGTGTTTTTTTATTTGCTGTATTCCCGATAATAAAAAACAGCTAGCTGCGTACGATCCCGCAAGTCCAATTTATCCAATAGCCGGCTGATATAATTGCGGACGGTCCCTTCACTGAGAAATAAGGCCGCGGCTATTTCTTTATTATTCAGTCCGTTGGCCACTTGAATTAAAATTGTTTCCTCCTGTTCAGATAAGGAAAAATCAGGCTTGGCCGCTGCCGGTTTTAAAATACTCGGCAGCTTTTCGACAATCTGACTGCCAAAGACAACCTGCTGATTGACCACTGCTAAAATTGCCGGCACAATTGCGGACAAATCTTGTTTAATTAAATAGCCCTTGACGCCAATTTCTAACGCTTTTTGAATATATTCCTCATCAGAAAAAGTCGTCAATAATAAAATTTTTGCCTGCGGATTGGCAGTCAAAATATTTTCAGCAGCTTGAATCCCAGTGCCTTCTGCCATCCGAATATCCAATAAAAGGACATCTGGTTGCCATTTTTGATAAAGCACCTCCGCCTCTTGCCCAGAATGGCCGCTGGCTACCACCTGAATCTTGCCGTCAGCCTCAACTATCGTTTTTAAAGAAGTAGTGACTAGATAATCATCGTCAACGACCACAATTCGTATCATTCAACTTCCTCCTCATCTTCTTTGGGTTTATCCAGCTTCGGCAAGATAACCTGTAACGAGAACCCTTTTTCACTGGCGTGAGTATGCAGCTGCCCGTTAAAACCTTCCAAGCGTTTTTGAATACTCAAAAATCCAATGCCCTGTGACTGACTCGTTTTCTGTAAGCTTCCATTATCTTGAATCGTGCACTTGTAAAACGCTGGCAGCTGACTAAATTCAATCATCACTGTGTCAGCGTTGCTATGCTTCATAACATTCGCTAGAGCTTCTTTAATAATCATTAGCAAAGGCTGAGCATACTCTTGCGGAAAATCGTGATAATTGCCGCTAACTTTCACCTCAGCCCCATAAAAATCCTGCAGGAGTAACTGCAGACCGTCAGCTAATGTGACAGAAATTTGATAGGTATTATGTACGCTGTTGCGAATGCTAGACATGCCCTGATTGACTGTGTCATTCAATAATGACAAGGGCTCTTGTAAATTTTTTTGTTGATTTAAAGTCTGAATAGCTCCAAGTTGCAGAAGCGCACTAGATAATAGATGCCCGACATTGTCATGGATGTCTCTAGCAATACGGTTGCGCTCTTTAGTGATTTCCAATTCAATCAATTGTTCTTGGGTGGACAGCAGCTGGCTATTTTTTTCTGTTAAGATATGCTGTTGCTCCCAGCTATCATCTTTTAACCGCAAATAATTTTGCTGAATGTCGGTTTGCAACTGGCGGCGCCAAGTCAAATAGCTACTGGCTACCATCAGTAATAAAACTAAAATTTTCAATTGACTGGATAAGTCGGCCAACAAAACTGTAGCGGTCATCAGGACAAGACTGATTTGTTGCCAATTTTTTTGCGGCGTGACGGTTAGATAAAAACCGGTCACCGTTGGTAAAAAAACGATTACTAGCGGATAAAATAATCCCACTGCCAGAAAAAAAGTAACGAGAATTTTTTTTAAAAAATTCACAGGCTTTAAATAAATCAGTCCACAAAGAATCAGGGTTGCTAATAAGCACAGAACAATGATTCCTGCGGCAACTTGTCCGACTAATAGAAAGACTGCAAAGAGCAGAAAAAAACTATTTTCCCAAATATTTTGATAGGGTAACTGCTTCATAGGGCTCCTTAATGTGACAATTGTCACCTGCTGTTTGGCTGGCAGACACTAGGTTAGCTTGATTTTATTTATTATAGTCATAGTAACAAGAAAAAGAAAAGAGGTAGCTGAATGATTATTGAAGTGGAAAATCTCGTGAAACGGTATGGCTCTTTGATGGCTTTAAATCATTTTAACTTGAAGGTCAAAAAAGGAGAACGCCTTGGCCTATTAGGGCCAAACGGCAGTGGCAAAAGTACGGCCATCAACTGCATGCTTTCACTTTTAAGCTACGACAAGGGGGCGATAAAATTATTTGGCGAAGAGATGGCCCCTGATAAATATGATTTAAAACGGCGTATTGGCGTGGTTCCCCAAGAAGTCGCTGTCTTTTTAGAGCTGACCGCCGAGCAAAATATCGATTATTACTGCGGGCTCTATATTGCTGATAAAGCAACTCGTAAACGGCATGTGGCTGAAGTCATCAAGTTAGTCGGCTTAGAGGAATTTCGTAATTTTGTTCCCGCTAAGCTTAGCGGCGGTTTAAAGCGCCGCTTAAATATTGCCTGTGGCATTGTGCATAAACCAGAATTAATTTTTTTAGATGAACCGACTGTCGCTGTCGACCCGCAAAGCCGCAATAAAATTCTCGAAAGCATTCGGATTTTAAATGAGCAAGGTGCGACCATCGTCTACACGACTCATTATATGGAGGAAGTCGAAAGCCTCTGCAATCATATTGTGATTCTCGATCAAGGGGAAGTTATTGCTGAAGGCAGCAAAGAGGAGCTGAAGCAAATGATTCGCACTACAGAAAAATTAGTGATTGAGCTACCTTTTTTCAGCGATTCCTTGAAAAAATATTTAGCTGGTCAACCCGATATTATCGAAACAGAATACGACCAGATTTTTCTGACGTTACACACCACTCATTTAAAGAAAACTTTATTGGAACTGCTGAGTTTTTTCAGCACTCAGCAGCTTGATTTTGGCAGTATTCATACCCAAGAAGTTACTTTAAACGATGTCTTTTTAGAAATTACCGGCAAAGCTTTGCGGGATTAAAGGGGGGATTGGATGTTTCAGCACTTATATCGCTTTCGTTTAAAAATTTTACTGCAACGACGAGACCTACTGTTTTGGACTCTGATGTTTCCGTTGATTCTCGGTTGGTTTTTCCAAGCGGCCTTTGGCAATATTGACAATGCTGAAGTCGTAACTGCTAGTGATGTCGCTTTTGTCGGTCAAGCAGCTCCTGAAGAAAGCCAATTTGCAAAAGCCCTCAGCAGCATCGACAATCAAGGGACGGCATTGTTCAAGCCGGTTTCCATGAGCGAAAAAGCTGCCCAACAAGCGTTAGAAGAAGGCGAAGTCAGCGGAATTTATTATTTTTCTGATCAGGAAATTTCTTTGCAAATTAATTCCGATCAAACGCCACAAAAATTGCTGCAAGCTTTTTTAGATCAATTTTTGCAGCAACAAAATTTACTGGCACAAATTACTGCAACTGGTCAAACAGTTTCTGATGAACAGTTGGCTAAGTTTTTGGAGCCGACAAATTATTTGCAAACAGATGGAGAGCTTTCTGCCAACGACCAAAAAAGTTTTTACTTTTTCACTTTGATTGGCATGGCCTGCATGCTTGGCTTTCTCTGGGGCTTGAAAAATAGCGTGGATGAGCAGGCCGATAAATCAGCTAGAGGCATTCGCTTTTCACTGATTCCTGCCAATAAGCTTTTGGTCAATACTGCCAACACTTGTGCTGCCTTCACCATATTTTTTGTAGAAATTCTTTTGGTAATTGGCTTTTTCAATCTGGTCTATCAAGTCAACTTTGGTTCCCGTTGGCAATGGATTTTAGTGGTTGCCGCTCTCGGTTCATACAATGCGCTCGTTTTAGGGGCCTTTCTGGCTAATCGTTTGAAGATTCCCCTTCTTCAACAAGAAAATGTCGGCTTAGCCTTCACAATGCTTATGAGCTTATTTGCCGGTATGTTCGGTTCTTATCCACGGGATTTAATTGCCGAATATCTGCCGTTTTTAAACTATTTAAATCCTGTTAATTTAATTAGCGAAAGTTTTTATCAGCTCCTTTACTATCAATCGTTGGATTCCTTTTATGTGAATCTCTTTTGTCTCATCGCTTTGGCAGCCCTGCTCTCCCTCAGCGAATTTCTCTTTGAAAGGCGGGCACAGTATGAGTATCTTTAAAGCCATGCTCTATATCATCAAAAAAAATCGCTGGAGTCTGCTGCTGATTGTTTTAATCAATGTGGTAATCTCCGGTTTTAATGCAAGAAATTTTACGGACAACCCTACCCTGGATTTAACCAATTCAAAAATTACCATCTATAACCACGATCAAGGAGACATCGGCCAAAGCTTATCAGATTATCTGGCGAGCCAAAGCACGCTAGTTACTTTGGCGGATAATCAAAAAGCCCGTGATGACGCGTTATATTTTGGGAAAACAGACTATATTTTAACGATTCCCGCTGACTTTAGTGAAAACTTTCTGCTGGGAAATATGGATGCAACACTAGCAGTCCAAACGCAACCAGGTAGTTTTGGAACAAGCTTTTTAGAAACGCGAGTCAATCAATATCTCAATACTTTGCAGACTTTAAATGAAGTACAGCCAGAGGAGACACTCCCTGTTTTATTAAAACAAACAGCTGAGAATCTGAAAATTACTGGAACACTGGTCAGCGATTCGACATACGCTGAGAACAACTGGCGCCAAACTGCTGCCAATATCTATAATCTTTTGGCTTATGGACTTTTCGCTACAATCTTTTCCGGGATTGCTACGATTTATTTAAGTTTTAACCGCCCAGAAATCCGTGAACGGAATCGGTTGGCCCCGCTTTCTGCTAAAAATTTTAATGGGCAGCTGGGAAAAGGTCTGTTGCTCTTTAGTTTGGTTACCCTGTTGGTCTTTTTAACTTATAATTTTGTGATTACTGGTATGGTATTTTCCTTTACTACTTTACTTTTTTGTCTAAGCAGCTGTTTGTTCTTTTTGACAGCGGTCGCCTTCTCACAATTAATTGCTCAGCTTTCTAAAAGAGACATGGTGATCACCATCGTCAACAACATCTATATTCTGGGCAGTTGTTTTATTAGCGGCGTCTTAGTTCCAATGGAATACTTGCCGGGTTTTGTTAAAAATATTGCGATGTTCACCCCGACCTACTGGTTTGTAGATTTAAACAGTCAGATTGCCGAAACCAGTCAGTATGATTCTAGTTTTTATCAAGGTGCTACCGTCAATGCCCTAATTTTAATCACTTTTGCAATTGCCTTTGTCGTCATCAGCCGTGTGTTGCAAAAGGAAAAAAATCAGCAGTTTTGGTCCACCCTAAAGAATAAAGTCGCTTGATTCTGTCATATTTCAAAAATGAAAAATTCACGTTAGATTTTGGTGAAAAGTTGTCATTACAAATTTTTTTCAAATTATTTTTAATTAACTAACTTATTTTAAGTTTCATTTAAGTTACTTGTTTTATTCTTTTGACATAGGTAATCCCAACCTAATCCAATTATCTTTTTTCATTTTCCTTTGAGGCTAGCACCCATCCTATCGCTAGCCTCTTTAATATCTCTTTAGTAACGATTATTTTCTAAGACGGATTCTTAACATTTTATTAAAACGCTTTTTTCTTCATAAATTACGGGCAAATTCATATAGAGTTAACAAAAGTCATGTTATAATGTATTTAAGAAATGAAGGACTAGTGAAGCATTCACTGGAAGATAGAAAGTAGGGAAAGTTATGGAAATTATTTTTAGTGTCTTAAGTTTAGTTGTATTAAGCGGCCTGTCACTTTTCGGACTTGTGCTGTATACCAATCAAGAAAGTCAACGTCAAAAAGTACCTGTTAGAATTAAAAAAGATGACCGTTAAAACGAAAAATGAATAAAAATCTGCAAATGCGGCGTTACTCGTATTTGCAGATTTTTTTGCGTTTTCCCCTATTCTTCTCAAACTTTTTTATTAAGTTTGTTCTGACGGCTTGCCTAGCCCTGTCAGCTTTGATACACTTAAAAACGGTATTTTAAAATAAGTATGTTGTCTAAAAAAAATGGCACGATTCATCTAAGGAGTTTGGAAATGGCCCATAAAAAAATAAAGATTATTGCTTGGTTACTAGCCTTTGTTACGGTATTGTTTGTCAGTCCGCTTGCGGTCAAAGCGGAGGAAAGCGACTTTTCCGTCAATGCTGGCGCTGCGTTTGCCATCGATGCCGAAACCGGCAAAATTTTATATGATCAAAATGGTGAAACCCCAGTGGGCATCGCCTCTGTCACAAAAATTTTAAGCACCTATTTAATTTTAGAGAGTGTGAATAATGGCACGATTTCTTGGGAAGATCAGGTGCCCATTTCTGAATACACCGGCGCCTTGAGTTTAAACTGGGAGCTGTCAAATGTTCCTTTATATACCAATCAGACTTATTCCGTGCAAGAACTTTATCAAGCGGGCTTAATCGCTTCGGCCAATGCCGCAGTTGCCGCAATGGGCGAATATATCGCCGGCAGTGAGGCAAATTTTGTCGATATGATGAAGGCCAAATTAACAGAATGGGGCATTGACGATGCAAAAATCGTCAATAGCTCAGGTCTGAATAATTCTTATCTTGGGGAAAATATTTATCCCGGCAGTGCTGCCGATGATGAAAATATGATGTCCGCTAAAGATGTGGCGATTGTTGCCCAGCATTTAATTAATGATTTTCCGGAAGTCCTAGAGACCACCGCGGTAACTTCGATGGTTTTTTCGGCCGGCACAGCTTCTGAAACAGAAATGACCAATTGGAATTGGATGCTGCCGGGCTTTTTATATGAAAAAGCCGACGTCGATGGTTTAAAAACCGGCACAACTGATTTTGCTGGCGAATGTTTTGTCGGCACCATGGAACAAAATGGCACTCGTGTTATCACCGTCATTTTAAATGCTGGTGGCACTGATACAGATACCGGCGCCCGTTTTACTCAAACGGGACTACTAATGGATTATTGCTACAACACCTGGTCCCGTCAGGAAATAAGTCTTGATGATGCAACAGTTCCCGACCTAGAAACTTTGGCTGTACCTGATGGCGAAGAAATGACCGTGCCGATTACCGTTGAAGGTAGCGTAACTTTATGGGTGAAAAATGGCGCAGATTCAAGCAATGTTGCTTATGACGTTAGCTTAGATGACTCATTAGTCACTGACAATGAGTTAGCGGCTCCAGTCAGTAACGGCCTGACTGTCGGCACCGCTACTGTCACCAACCCCGATGACACCCTTGGTTATCTCAATGAAGCCGACAATGTTCAAACCGTTGAACTAGTCACCACTCAAGAAGTGCTTAAGGCGAATTTTTTCATCAGAATCGCCCGCAGCCTCACGAACTGGCTCAATGATTTAATCGGTTAAAAGAACTAAACTTAAGCTTTTACAAATAGAACGCAGATGGCAAGCTTGATTGATAAGCTGCTATCTGCTTTTTGTTTGCCAGTAAAAATTGAATACTTCACAGAGGATTTTATTGAACTTGCAGTTGTATTCTAAACCCTAAGTCTAATCTACTAAAAAAGTATTCAAACACTTTTTTCCAAATTAATCATCTAACACTAAAAGATGCTCCTAAGAATTTTAGCCACAGAGATGCCCAAAATATACTTTGGCTAAGACATCTGGAAAAAGTCTGGTAGCACGCCACTTTTTTATTGTTTCAAAGATTTTTTTGCTATACTATAAAGCAGACAGAGATTTACTTGTCAGTTCATTGAGTACAGGAGCTTGGTTATGAATTTTAATTTAGAAATTATTTTTTTTATCGGATACCTATTGGGTGTCATTGGCATTTATTTTTGGCAGCGAAAGAAACTGATAAATAGCAACTTCTTTTATATTCTGCTTTTTTCAGGCCTATCATTGTTGGCCTACACCTTATTTTTGGAATTTCGTGAAGGCAGCTATTATTTCTTGCTGCCGTCAGTTTTTTTCAGCATCTTTGCCTTGAGTTATTTTAGGGAAAAGCGGCGGCTAGTGAATGGCTTACTTTTCAATTTTTTCTTAATGAGTTTTGGTAGCTACCTGCTGTTTGTCATGTTTGAGGCCCAAAGTATTTTTCTTGGCGGATTGCTGTCTGTGATTGGTCTGGCCATTTTATTTACCTTGGCCTTTGGCATTTACGCCTTGATTCTCTTTTTATATTGGAACAGCTATCTCGTCTTAAAAAAAGAATCCTTTTCTCTAGCGAATCTGCTGACGCTACTTTTAGGCATTGGTCTGACGATTTTTCTTTTAATTGAACTCTTTGTTCTCTCCCATCTGCCGGATTGGGTAGCGATTTTATTTTTCATTGTGCCATTGATGCTGGGCTATTTCTTTGTTGTCTTTTACAATTTTCTAACAATTTCAGTCCTTTATCAGTTTAACCGCCCTAAATACAATCAAGATTATATTATTGTTTTAGGAGCCGGCTTGCTTGATGGCAAAACCGTTACTCCGCTCTTAGCAAAGCGAATTGATAAGGCGATTCAGTTTTATAAAGCCCAAAAGCGAGCGACCATGAAGACGCCCATGATTTTAATGTCTGGTGGTAAAGGTAGCGATGAAAGTGTCTCAGAAGCTGAAGCGATGAGGACCTATGCTATTGAACAAGGGATTGCTGCAGAGGATATCTTGATGGAAACCAACTCGCGAACCACTTTGGAAAATATGAAGTTCTCCAAAGAAATTATGGACGCCGGTTCCCAACAACCCTACAATGCAATTTTTACGTCGAATAATTTCCATATTTTTCGGGCGGGCTTATTTGCTCGCCAAGCCCAAATCAAAGCAGACGGCATCGGTGCCAAAACGGCCGGCTATTATCTGCCCAATGCTTTTTTGCGGGAGTTTGTCGCCATTGTCGCTTTAAATAAAAAGCGCCACATCGCCGTGTTTTTATTTTTCTTAGTTTTCGTAATACTTTTTGCTTTAATCAGTCTACTCTTTTCATAAAAAAATCCCAGTTCTTATCAAGAATCTGATAAGCGCTGGGATTAATTTTTTAAATTTTTCAAATGTTAAGCTAAGATTTTCCCAACAACTAAACCGGCAAAGCAAAAGACAATTCCCACCACATACGTAATCGCAAAATACCAATAAAATAATTTGCGATTTTCCTTTAATAAAATAAACAGCTCAAAATTTAGCGTCGAAAAAGTTGTGTAGCCCCCCATCAAACCCGTTCCCAGTAATAAATATAAGCTATTAGATAAATTCATTCCTGCGAAAATGCCTAATAAAAAGGCCCCGCTGAGATTAATGATTTGGGTAGCAAAGGGGTAAGGATGCGGCAGCTTTTCAAATAGTAAATTAATACTGTAGCGAATCAAAGCCCCCATCGCAGCGCCAGTGCCGACTAAAAGAAAGTTCATTGGGCTAGCCTCCTTGGTGAGTACACATATTCACCGAGAAATGCCATCAACAATCCCCCAAAAATTGAAGCCACCAAATAAATTACAGCTAACAAATAATGATTGCCCGACAATAATTGTGCTGCATCTAAAGCGAAGGAAGAAAAAGTTGTCAAAGCTCCACAAAAACCGGTGCCGACGCCAAGAATTAACCGGCCATTCCAATCTCGATCCACCATAATATGTTTTACCAGCCAGCTAAAAAGAAAACAGCCAACAAGATTGACCATCAGTGTGCCGATTGGAAAATCACCAATTTTTGGGAAAATAAAGTCGACTAAGTAGCGCACATTTCCGCCAATAAAGGCAAAGGCAGCCACAATTAAATAATTAAGCTTCACTATAATTCCTCCAAACTTTTGAATTCTCCGTCATCTTAAGCTTATTTGTCGAAATTTTCAAGGAGGAATTCTCCAACTAGAACAAAAAAAGAGGAAAATCTCATTCGATTTTCCTCGGTAAACTTTTTAATTTCGGGCAAAAATGTGTTGCCACTTGCTCCGCATATTTTGCGTGAAGGGCTCGGAAGCTTCTTTAATTGCACAGTATTTATCAACCATTGTTACAATATAGCTTTCTTTGTAACGAGGCGGTGCAATCGTTGCTCCCCACATATGTTTCACAATAATGTCTCTTTCTAACGGAGACAATTCTGTGATTTTTTCAGCATTTTTAACGGCAATCCGGGGATGCATATAGGCATGAGAGCCTTCATCAAATTTGGTTGTCCGCCAATCATAATAAAATAAATCGTGCAATAAGCCCGCCCGTGCAGTTGCTCGAGCATCGCCATGCCAGCGTTTTGCTAATTTATAACTATAATAAGAGACACTTAAAGAGTGTTCTAAACGAGTTGAATTCACATGTTGTTTGTAAGTTGCCAGTTTTTGCACTTCGTCAGTTGCTAACAAATCTTCCACATAGGACATATATTCTTTATCATCTTGCCAAGCTAAAGTCATTCACAAAGGCCACCTTTAATTTTGAAATCATTCTAACACTTACTCAGTATAGCACGCCCCCAGTGAAATTACTCCTAACGGTCTTGATTGTTAAGATTCCTTAATCTTTTTAAGAAAAATGTAAAGAAAATCCTTCTGCAAATAGAACTAAATTTTTTGGAAAGAGCTTTAAATCAGCTAAATTTTAGCTGATAACTGAAATTTTTTTACAACTCTATTTCAGCAGTCTTTTCACAAAAATTAATTATTCAGTGCTAAGGCATACATTAAAATGCCAGCTGCAACTGCTACATTTAAGGATTCCGCTTGACCCAAAATCGGAATATAAATGTTTTGATTGGTTTGACTTAAGATTTCCTGAGGAAGACCTTGTCCTTCATTACCCATGATTAAAGCTGCATTTTGTAACGGTTTGACTTCAGTCATACTGACAGCCGCTTCATTTAATTCAGTCCCATAGACTGGACTGCCAGCTGACTTGAACAGCTCGATGGCTTCTAAAATTGGTTTTTCGATAATCGGCAAATGAAAATTGCTCCCCTGCATACTCCGTAAAACTTTGGTGCTATATATATCCGCGGTACCTTCGCCTAAAATCACTCCAGAAAAACCAGCAGCATCCGCGGTACGAATCATCGTGCCGACATTACCGGGATCTTGCACCTCTGCTAATAATAACCAGCGCCCGCTAAAATCAGTCGCCTGATTGTCGGTTAATTCCATCACCGCTAAAATTCCTTGCGGCGTAGGTAATTCTGATAAACTATTCATCACGGCATCACTGACAAAATAAAGTTTCTCAGGCGGAAATTCCGCCAGCCAAGCCTTCCATTCCTGCAAGCCCCGCTGATTGACTAGGACGGCAGATATTTCCTGTTGATTTTTCTGCGCCTCTTCAATTAAATGAAAGCCCTCCAGCAAGTATTTCCCTTCTGTTTGCCGCACTTTTTTCTTTTGATATTTTTTTAATTCTTTAATCCAAGTATTCTTTGTGGATAAAATTTCCTTCATGAACGTCACCTCGCGTTATTATAGCATGGGAGCCCTATCAGAAAAAAGCAGATTATTTTCTAACCTACCTTTTAAAAAACTTGAAATCAACCGCCTTTTTTTTCATAATAGAAACAAGAAAACGATTTAAGAAAGAGGTGCCCCATGAAAAAATTGAGAATTAATATTAAAGGCCGTGTGCAAGGTGTCGGCTTTCGTTATACCACCAAAATGGTCGCCGATGAATTAGGTGTGACTGGTGCCGTTTGGAACGAAGATGACGGCTCCGTTTCAATCGAAGCCGTGGCAGACGACGCTGTGATGGAGCTCTTTTTGCAACGCCTAAAAGCTTCTCCCTCCCCTAGTGGCAAGGTTTCTGAAATGACCGTGGAAGAAGCCCCTGAGTTGAAAGAAGGAAAGAAATTTAATGTTTCTTATCGATAAGTTTTAGGTAGAAGCAGTCTAAATTTTTGGAAATTCTCTTTTTCTCAACTAGTAACGGGATTTGCTTTGGATTGTTGGATAAGTCATTTTTTGTAAGAAAAGCTTTCGCTTGTTTAAATAGACAATAAATTTTTTAGACACTACTCTAGCCAATCAAACCTGTTTTAAACACAATAAATATGTAATCACCCACGATTTTTAGCAAGTCAAAGTAAAATCCTAATTAACCTACAGCATTTTTTCACAGATAAAACCTGTATCACCTCCACTCTTAGAAAAACCTAAGACTTTCGCCTGATTTTTTAATGTTGAATTGAAATCAGGCGACTTTTTTAGTATAGTTAAAAAGTGTGAAATTTAAGGTAGAGGAAGAAACTAATGAATCGAATTAAAAATGTCTTACTTGGCTCCGGGATGGTCACTTTACTACTTGCTTTGTCTGGCTGTGTTGGTACAGACTCAAACGGAAATCCCGATACAAGCGGTATAATTTATCGCTTCTTAGTCCGTCCGATGGGCAGCTTGATGCAATACTTAGCCAACGATTTTGGTTGGGGCTTTGGCTGGGCGGTAATTTTTATCACGATTATCGTGCGAATTATCATCATGCCATTAGGAATCAATCAGTCCCGTAAATCATTGATTCAGTCAGAAAAAATGCAAGCAATCAAACCACAAATGGATGCCATTAACGCAAAAGTTAAAGCGGCAACCTCGCAAGAAGAACAAATGGAAGCCAATCGTGAAATGCAGGAATTGTATAAAGCCAACAACATGAGTATGTTTGGCGGTATCGGTTGTTTACCATTGCTTATTCAAATGCCGATTTTCTCTGCGTTATATTTTGCGGCTCGTTATACAGAAGGCATCAGCGGTTCTGTTTTCTTCGGTATTAATTTAGGTGATGTGAGCTATGTCTTAGCGGCGATTGCTGGACTTTCTTATTTAGCTCAAAGCTTTATCTCGATGATTGGCTTGCCTGAGGAACAAAAGAAAACTATGCGTTCAATGATGATTGTTTCGCCATTAATGATTGGCTTTATGTCTATCAGCGCACCAGCCGGCGTTACTTTGTACTGGGTAGTCGGTGGGGTCTTCAGTTGTATCCAATCTTTTATCACCAACGTTATGATGCGTCCAAAAATCAAAGCCCAAATTCAAGAAGAATTAAAGAAAAACCCGCCAAAACAAGTTGTTACACCTAGAAAAGATGTCACACCAACACCAGCTGAACCGATTCAAAATCGCAATGCAGGCGGTAGTGATAAGAACGGCCGTGGTAGAAATGCTGGCAAGCAGCAGCGGAAGTAACGATTAAAAAATGCAAATTGATTAAATCATTTTTTCAGTTTGAGTAAGTGGCTGGGATTCTAGCCAAAATAAAAAACCAGAAGTTTGAATAGCCAACTTCTGGTTTTTTTGCATCTTACTAAATCTGATATATCTGTAAATAAAAATTTACATTTCATTATGGTTTTCAATAATTTACTAATTTGTTTCACCGTCGGTCTATCCAAAATGAATACAACCCAAAATTGATATCTTTGTTTCATTGCAAAGTAATTTTTTCAAGTAAAATTTAGAATTGTAAGCCACTTATCAATATTTTGTAGAATAGCCTCTAAATTAATAACTAATCCGTCTTAATAATCAAAAGACGATAAATTGTACTGATCTATGATATTATTCAATTTAACATTATAAGTGGGATCTGTAGCATATTTTCCTGTTAATGCTGCTGTTGCTTCTTGGTAACTTGAGGCATTCTCCCGCCAAGTCCCTGAATAGTACAATGGATTCCACGAAATATCCCCATAGTTACTGTTTGGTCCTAGTCTCAGCTTTAAAGCATTGTCTAAAACTGATTCAGTAAGCGATGGATAACTTCTAAATTTAGCGAAAACGGAAGTCAACTTATCATTAATAATCTCCGAAGTTTCCTTCTCATAAAATTTCCCTAGATATGCCCCTTTAACCCCAAAAAGATTGTTTGCATTTTGAGCTAAATCACTCTTGCCGTATGCTGATTCTAGTGCAGCCTGTGCCAACATTACAGAAGGATATAGATTATTTTCATCTGCTGTTTTTTTCACTGTCGGCAAAATGCTATTAAAGAAATCAACCTGCTCTTTACTTCCGGTGAGCCCTGGGATGTCCATTGAGCTTAAAGCAACTGACCTTTCTACGCCATTAACTCCACTTGCATATACATGAATGTTGTATTTTCCAATATTCAATTGGTGATTTCTATAGTCAAAATTTACTTGATAATGTCCATCACTGATTTTTTTAGCTTCATACCAAACAATATCGGACTGATTTTTTTGAGACCACACAGGCACACGAACACTTCTAATTGAAGTCTTGCTGACAGTAGTAATGTTAATCTGTGCTTTCCCAAAATCTGTCGTAGAAATAGTAGCTGTCCCACTAATGTCAATCGTGTCAACAGTAAAGCCATCTGTTCCATAGCTTTCCGTTGCCCCATTTGAGAAATCAACGTACGTGTGCACATTGTATTTTCCTGAGTCTTTATGATCTGCTACCTTCACTCTGGCTTCCCATCGTTTAGTAGTGGCATTGTAGGTTGCTGTATACCAGCGAATATCATCTTGTCCGTTTGTGTTGCTCCAGACTGGGAAACGGACTGATTTAATACCTGGATAGTTGTTGACATTCGCACTGATTAGATATTCTTCATTATTTCCCTTTACATCAGTAATTGTCGTGTCCAATGAAAAATTAGGTCGCTTAATCATCATCTTTCCAAATGATACTGATCGATTTAGCCCATTAGAAGCTGTCGCATACACATGAACGGTATAATT
>NZ_JBTXLV010000014.1:0-50376 GCF_054871765.1 Enterococcus sp. LJL120 | reverse complement strand
TGATTGCGACCATTGGCATCATGTTTGGACATCATAGGCTTTCTCTCCTTAAATTCGTTTTCATAATTCTATTATAAAAGAAAAGACTGTAGACTTCATCCAGAAGTTGGACTTTGTCTACAGTCTGGGTGTTAAGCTAAGAAAAAAATTTTTAAATATTAATTCCCGTAAATTCTATAATTGCTGCCATAAATTTAGAATTTGCGGGATTTCTGTGCTGCTGCGAATCGCAGCGGCTACCGGATTTTCCAGTTTGACTTGCGGGATTTGCAGGGGAATTAGAGTTCCAGCTGCCAATTCAGCGGCAATCAGAACCTCCGGCAACACTGCGATGCCGACACCATGCAAGGCCGCTTCAATCAGCGCCTCTGAGTCATTACTTTCCCACGCCGGTCGCAGCTGAAAGTTTCGCAGGGTTACACTGGCCTCCAGCGCTTCACGGACAGCACTGCCTCGCTCCCTTAATAACAGCGGCTGTTGCAAGACTTCCGCAAAAGAAAATTTCACTTTATGCCGGTCGATAAAATCCTGATTGGCATAAAAACCGATGGGATAACTGGCTAGCGGTTTTTGCTGATAGCCCTCCAGCGTCCGTTGCCCCTCTAAAAAAGCAATATCAATCTGACCTTGCTCCAGCAGCTGCGCAATTTCCCCAGCCGGTCCAACGGTCACCTTGCAGCGGATTTTTTCCTGCTGCAGCTGTTGAATTAGTGATGGTAAATCACTTTTGGCATAGGTCATACAGGAGCCAATTCTCAATGGCAGCTGTTGGGCCAGCTGCGGCAGATGATTTTCCACCCGTTCAAAATTTTCTAAAATAGGCAGAATTTCCTGCAAAAATATTTCCCCTGCTGGTGTTAAACGAACTCCTCGATGCAGCCGCTCCAATAGTTGGGTGTTGGCTTCTTTTTCTAAATCCCCCATCGCATGAGAAACGGCCGATTGAGTCATAAAAAGCTGCTTCGCCGCCTTGGTGAAATTTTCTTGGCGGGCAACCGCCCTAAATATTTCGCATTGTCGATAATTCATAACTGATTGCCACTCACTTTCCCATGAAAATAATTCATGTCTTATCCTACATTTTATCATTTCACTAATCATTAAAACACCTTTATACTGATTAGATGAGGTGAAAAAATGAAAACGTTGAAAGATTATTTATGGTTAATTCGCATTAATTTAATTATTAGCACCTTTACCTTCGGCGGCGGCTATGTGGTGGTGCCGATGATTCGTAAATATTACGTGGGGCGCTTCTTCACTGAAGCCGATTTAGTGGAAATGGCAGCCGTAGCGCAATCCTCTCCCGGAGCGATTGCGATTAATCTATGTGTTTTGGCCGGTAAAAAAGCAGCTGGTTGGGCGGGCTTTGTTATTACTCTAGTCTGCGGCATTTTACCGCCGCTGGTAATTATCGGCGTGATTGCCCAATTTTATCAAGCCTTTGCTGCCAATCCAACGGTCAATGCCGTGCTAACCGGTATGCAGGCCGCCGTTGCCGCTTTGATTTTAGAAGTAGTGGTGGATATGGTCACGGCTATTCGCAGTCAGCGTAGCCTGTTGTTATTAATTATCGTGGCCGGCAGCTTTATTCTCAATGCTTTTTTCCAAGTCAATGTCGCGTTAATCTTAGTCTTCTCCTGTCTGCTAGTCGTCTTTAACCGGAGGAAGGAAGTGCAAGCATGATTTGGCAACTGTATTGGAACTTTTTAAAAATTGGTTTATTTAGTATCGGCGGCGGATACGCTATTATTCCGCTAATACAAGCGGAAGTCGTCGAAAAAAATGGCTGGATTACCCAGAAGGTCTTTACCGATGTTATCACGATTTCCCAGATGACTCCGGGACCTTTAGCTGTTAATACCTCAACCTTTGTCGGTATGCAGTTGGCAGGAGTTCTTGGGGCGCTTATGGCCACATTAGGCGCCATCACTGCCGGTGTGATTATTTCAATGGCTTTATATCAATTTTTCCAAAGCCATCAAGAGTCAATTTTAGTCGGCAATATTTTCCAAGGATTGAAGGCTGCTTCCGTTGGCCTGATTGCCTCAGCCGCCTTGACGATTATTTTGCTGACCTTTTACGGCAGCTCTGAACTTTCAAGTATTCCTTGGCTCAATATTGATTTCAAGGCGCTTATTCTCTTTGGCATCGCCTTTTTCGCCTTAAAAAAATATAAGGTCAACCCAATCTTACTGATGTGTGTAGCTGGCGTTATCGGGTTAATCATTTATTAAAGGTTTTAAAAACTTAACAAAAATCAGCCAAAAGTAGTTTTCTGCATAAAGAAAAACCCTTTTTCAGGACCACATTCATCACTGAAAAAGGGCTGCCTCTTTAAGCAGCAAACTATTTTTTTATCGCCAAACTGGTTGCCAAGTTACTCCAAATTTATCGACGACCCAAGCACACTTGCGAATATCACCAATTGCTTCTGGCCCCATCATGACGCTGCCCTCTTTTGCAAAGGCAGCAAAGATTAAATCAAATTCTGCTTCACTGCGGCACTCAAGGTATAAAGAAGAGGACCAATTAAATGCCGGTGCTGGATTCTGGCTGTCCATATCTAAAAACATAATTTTCTGTCCTAAGAGTGACAGCAGTCCATACATAATCCGTTGCCCTTCTGCTGCTGGCATATGCGGATTGTCAGTGCCATATGGTTCCGCCAATAAAATCTCGGCTTCTGGCAAATTAGCCGCATAAAATTCCAAAGCCGCCTTCGCTTCCCCGTTAAATGTTAAAAAGGGTACTACTCGTTGTTCATCCATCTTATTTGCTCCTTTAAATTTAGATTTCTTCTGCTAAGATTTCCACCGTCTCATGGCTGACTAATTCCCGAAAATCTAAAAAGCCTGCCGCCAAGCCGCGGATTAAAACCTCGGCGCTCCCGATATTGGTGGCCAAAGGGATTTCATAGACATCGCTCAAGCGAATCAAGGCATTGACATCCGGCTCATGGGGCTGAGAAGCCAGCGGGTCCCGCAAAAATATCACCAGATCCATTGAGTCCTCTGAAATCAAAGCGCCAATTTGCTGGTCGCCCCCCAGCGGTCCCGATTTAAATCGATGGACCTTTAGCTTTGTTGCCTCCATGATTTTTAAGCCGGTCGTTCCCGTTGCAAACAATTCATGCTTAGCTAAAATCGGTTCATAAGCGGTCGCCAATTTAACCATGGCGGCTTTTTTGCGATCATGGGCAATCAATGCAATCTTCATGCAAACACTCCTCAAAAATTTTATTTAGCTAAATGGTAGCAGGAAACCTGCTCTCCTGTAAAGAAATCAACTATTTTTATTTGGTTAAATATAAAAAATTTGCCAACAAGTAAATTGATAACTCACGTAGGAGCTACTTCCATCTTACTGGATTGTTACTTAAATTAAAAAAAATAAAAGTCACAAATTTTTGAAGTCGCAATTCAGACAGCTCTTTTATAACTCAACCACTTTTTCCATACTGCCATCAATATCCACAAAATAATTTTTCAAATTGGTCTTATCATAATAGACAATCACCTCTCCATTTGGTAGATACGGAGTGGGGTCCCGCCGCAGTAAAGGGTTTTTGAAATTTAGATGCTCGCCGCTTTTAGCCTGATAGGAACAAATTAGATAGGTCGCTCGCCGATTATTAACCGTCACACCAGAAAAATTATAATCGACTACCTCTGCCAGCACTTTTTTACCAGTGGCTCGCAAGTTTTCGATGCGGCGGTTTTTGCGGGCTGACCGGGCAAAAAGAATCACCGACACCAAGAGCAAAACGCCACCGATACCACCAAAAGCTGCCAAAAAAACCAACCGAAAAGTGCGCAAATTCTGGCTATTATAGGGCTGGCGCACGCCATTGACCGACAGATTAAAATGATCTGAGTCTATCGGTACAACCTGCATAATTACCGCCACTCCTATGAAAATAAGACCTAAAGCCGCCAGTAAAACAGCTACCCAGCTAAAGCGATATACAAAACTTTTTGGTTTTATCTGATTCATTGCTACTTCCCCTTTTTGAAACCCGATTCTAGTTAAGATTAGCAGTTACTTAATCCTACTGTTTATACAAGTTTATCTTTTTTTCTATTATTAGTTTACCATCTATAGCTGCATTCTTCTTGCTTTTCCAAATTTATTTTTATCTCTTGGAATACAAATTGCGTCAGCGGTTTCCCTTCTATTCTCCGTCAGACAAAAAAACAAGCCCCTCAAAGTGCGAGGGGCTTGTTTAAAAAGCAATTTAAATATTTTGGCTGTTTAAAGCATCTTCAGCCGCCATTTGCGCTTCAATGTCAGAAATGCTATAGACATTTTCGCTGGCAATAACTGTTTCTTTTGGTTCCATATTGCGGTAGCGAGCCATACCAGTACCAGCCGGAATAATCTTACCGATGATAACATTTTCCTTCAAGCCTAGTAATGGATCCTTCTTACCGCGGATGGCAGCGTCTGTTAGGACACGAGTTGTTTCTTGGAAGGATGCAGCAGATAAGAAGCTGTTTGTTTCCAAGGAAGCTTTTGTGATACCTAAGAGAACTGGACGGCCAGTAGCTGGCACACCACCAGAAATTAGCGTTTCATAGTTACGATCTTTAAAGTCAGCAATATCTAATAAAGTACCTGGTAAGATATCAGAGCCACCTGGGTCCATAACGCGGACTTTACGCAGCATTTGACGAACCATTACTTCGATATGCTTGTCGCCGATTTCTACCCCTTGCATCCGGTAAACCCGTTGAACTTCTCTTAATAGATAGTTTTCAACAGACAATACGTCACGAACAACTAATAATTGTTTCGGATCGATTGAACCTTCTGTCAATGGCGCACCACGGTGAATAATGTCGCCTTCAGCAACTTTCATGCGAGCTGTAAATGGTACAGTGTAAGTCCGGGTATCAGTTTCACCTTTGACGGTCACTTCTTTAGTCCGAGTCGCTGCATCTTCAGAGATGTCGATGACTTCGCCGGTAACTTCAGTAATGACAGCTTGCCCTTTAGGATTCCGAGCTTCAAAAATTTCTTGAACCCGCGGCAAACCTTGCGTGATATCGTCGCCGGCAACCCCGCCGGTATGGAATGTCCGCATGGTTAACTGAGTACCAGGTTCACCGATAGATTGGGCAGCGATGGTACCAACTGCTTCACCCACTTCAACCTCAGCACCAGTTGCCAAGTTGCGGCCATAACAATGTTTACATACACCATGTTTAGTATTACATGTGAAGACGGAACGAATGGTCACCGTTTCAATACCAGCATCAACGATTTGGCGAGCCAAGTCTTCCGTGATGATTTGATCCTCACCGACTAAAACAGCACCCGTTGCTGGATCGATTACGCTCTTACGAGTATACCGACCAACTAAACGTTCTTCCAATGATTCGATAATTTCATTACCTTCACGAATCGCTTGGATATCTAGACCACGATCAGTGCCACAGTCTTCTTCACGAATGATTACATCTTGGGCCACGTCAACTAGACGACGAGTCAAGTAACCTGAATCGGCAGTCTTCAAGGCGGTATCGGTCATTCCTTTACGAGCCCCGTGAGTTGAGATAAACATTTCCAAGACGGACAAGCCTTCACGGAAATTAGAGATGATTGGCAATTCCATGATACGACCATTTGGAGCGGCCATCAAACCACGCATCCCAGCAAGCTGAGTAAAGTTGGAGATGTTACCACGGGCTCCAGAGTCTGACATCATGAAGATTGGATTCTTAGCATCCAAACTTTCCATCAGTTTTTGTTGGATTTCATCTTTGGCAGCATTCCAAACGGCGATAACCCGTTCATAACGTTCGTCATCAGTGATTAAACCACGACGGAATTGTTTGGTAATATTTTCAACTTGTTTGTGGGCTTTTTCGATGATGTCATGCTTTTCAGCAAGTACCATGATATCGGCAATCCCCACTGTGATACCAGCCATTGTTGAATGACGGTAACCCAAGTCTTTCATTCTATCTAACATCTTAGAAGTTTCGGTAATCTTAAAGCGTTTGAAGACTTCTGCGATGATGTTTCCTAAGTTTTTCTTCTTGAATGGCGCAATTAATTCTTGTTCCTTGATGAAGGCCGGAATATCTGTCCCAGCTTCCACGAAGTACTTGTCAGGCGTTTTTTCCGTCAAGTTAGAATTAGTTGGTTCGTTCAAGTAAGGAAATTCTTGCGGCATGATTTCGTTAAAGATAACTTTACCGACAGTTGTCACCATCATGCGTTCTTTTTGCCAGTCTGTAAATGGTTTGTCACCAAGACTGTTTGGATTAACGGCAATCCGTGAATGTAAATGGACATAGCCATTTCTCCAAGCGATGACTGCTTCGTTCATATCACGGAAGATCATACCTTCGCCTTCACGACCATCTTCTTCCATCGTTAGGTAATAGTTACCTAAGACCATATCTTGAGATGGCGTTACTACTGGCTTACCATCTTTAGGGTTCAAGATGTTTTGAGCCGCTAGCATTAACATGCGGGCTTCCGCTTGCGCTTCTTCATTTAACGGTACGTGAACTGCCATTTGGTCCCCATCGAAATCGGCATTGTAGGCTTCACACACAAGTGGATGCAAACGAATAGCACGACCTTCAACTAGAACTGGTTCAAAGGCTTGGATACCTAATCTGTGAAGCGTAGGTGCCCGGTTCAAAAGAACTGGATGTTCTTTGATGACGTCTTCTAAAACGTCCCAAACTTCATCTTCTTGCCGTTCGATTTTACGTTTAGCATTTTTGATGTTAGAAGCTAGTTCACGAAAAACTAATTCCTTCATCACAAATGGTTTGAACAATTCAATCGCCATTTCCTTTGGCAGACCACATTGGTACATTTGTAAAAATGGTCCCACTACGATAACTGACCGACCTGAATAGTCAACCCGTTTACCTAGTAAGTTTTGACGGAAACGACCTTGTTTCCCTTTTAGCATATGGGAAAGAGATTTCAATGGACGGTTACCTGGTCCAGTGACTGGACGGCCACGACGACCATTATCAATCAAGGCGTCAACGGCTTCTTGCAGCATCCGTTTTTCATTTTGCACGATGATGCTTGGTGCATTTAAATCTAATAAACGTTTCAAACGGTTGTTACGGTTGATTACCCGACGGTACAAGTCATTTAAGTCAGAAGTCGCAAAACGACCACCTTCTAATTGAACCATTGGACGTAAGTCTGGCGGGATAACTGGAATAACATCCATAACCATCCAGCTTGGTTGGTTACCAGAAGCTCTGAAAGCTTCTAAGATGTCTAAACGACGAATCGCGCGGGTCCGTTTTTGACCTTGAGCAGTCTTCAATTCTTCTTTTAATTCCGCAACTTCACCATCTAAGTCAACTAAGTCCAATAATTTCTTAATGGCTTCAGCACCCATGGCAGCTTGGAATTCTTGACCGAATTGATCACGTTTTTCCCGGTATTCACGTTCAGTTAATAATTGTTTCTTTTCTAAGGTCGTATTACCTGGATCGATTACCACATAAGAGGCAAAATAGATAATTTCTTCCAAGGCACGAGGACTCATGTCTAAAACAAGACCCATTCTTGAAGGAATACCTTTAAAGTACCAGATGTGGGAAACGGGTGCAGCTAACTCAATGTGACCCATCCGTTCACGACGAACTTTTGAGCGAGTGACTTCCACACCACAGCGATCACAGACGATACCTTTGTAACGAATACGTTTATATTTTCCGCAGGCGCATTCCCAGTCTTTAGTTGGACCAAAGATGCGTTCACAGAACAACCCTTCACGTTCGGGTTTTAAAGTACGATAGTTAATGGTTTCTGGCTTTTTCACTTCGCCATAAGACCAGCTTCTGATTTTTTCTGGAGAAGCCAAACCGATTTGCATACTTTCGAATTTATTTACATCGATCAAAAGGGGTTCCCTCCATTTCATTTGATGACCCACTGAGAAAGATCAGCAGAGTCAGCCTAGGGACTTCAACGAATGAAGCCCGCTTAGACTAACTTGACTGTCTCTCGACTCAGTTTTTGAAAAGCTGACACTTGCGACAGGTTTTCAAGATTATTGTTCGAAGTCTTCTGCTGTTTCGATGCTTTGGACTAGGTCCTCTTGTGCTTCAGCAACAGCTTCAGTACCTTTTTGTGCCAATTCTTTTGCTGATTGTTGTTCAGCAAATTTTGTTAGAGCATCGACAGTAATCAAGTCATCATCTTCGTCATCCATATCACGAAGTTCGATTTCTTTTTCTTCAATGTCGAGAACTCGCATATCCAAACCAAGGGATTGTAATTCCTTCACTAATACGCGGAAGGATTCAGGCACACCTGGTTTTGGAATTGGTTCACCTTTGACGATGGCTTCGTAAGTTTTCACCCGACCGACAACGTCATCTGACTTGTAAGTTAAGATTTCTTGAAGAGTGTAAGCTGCACCATATGCTTCTAGGGCCCAAACTTCCATTTCCCCAAAACGTTGTCCACCAAATTGCGCTTTACCACCTAATGGTTGTTGTGTAACTAGTGAGTAAGGTCCAATCGAACGGGCGTGCAATTTATCATCAACCATGTGGGCTAATTTAATCATGTACATAACCCCAACAGAGACCCGATTATCCATCGGCTCACCAGTCCGGCCATCGTATAACACAGTTTTGGCATCGCTAGCTAAACCAGCTTCCCGAACTGTATCCCAAACATCATCATCATTGGCTCCATCGAAGACTGGTGTTGCCACATGAATCTTCAATTGACGAGCAGCCATACCCAAGTGCAATTCCAGCACTTGTCCGATATTCATCCGAGATGGTACCCCTAAAGGATTCAACATGACATCAACTGGCGTGCCGTCTGGTAAGAATGGCATGTCTTCTTCCGGCATAATCCGTGAGACAACCCCTTTGTTACCATGACGTCCGGCCATTTTATCGCCTTCATGAATTTTACGTTTTTGAACGATATAAACACGAACTAACATGTTCACGCCTGGTGACAATTCATCACCGGCTTCACGGGTAAAGATTTTCACATCGTGGACGATACCACCACCGCCGTGAGGAACTCTTAATGACGTATCACGAACTTCACGAGCCTTCTCACCAAAGATAGCGTGTAACAAACGTTCTTCTGCTGATAATTCTGTTACCCCTTTTGGAGTTACTTTACCAACGAGTAAGTCACCATCTTTGACTTCAGCACCGATACGGATAATACCCATTTCATCTAAGTTTTTCAGGGCATCTTCCCCGACGTTAGGAATTTCCCGAGTGATTTCTTCAGGTCCTAACTTAGTATCACGGGCTTCTGATTCATATTCTTCAATATGTATGGAAGTATACACATCATCCTTAACTAAACGACGGCTCATGATAATCGCATCTTCATAGTTGTAACCTTCCCAAGTAGTGAAGGCAACTAAGACGTTTTGACCTAAAGCCAATTCGCCTTCTTCCATTGAAGGTCCATCTGCTAAAGTATCACCAACTTCAACTTCTTCGCCTAAATGCACGATTGGCCGTTGATTGTAGCTTGTACCAGAGTTTGAACGACGGAATTTAGTCACAGAATATTTATCTAAAGCGCCATTGTCCCGACGAACATGGACTTCAGAGGCGTCGACGAATTCAACAACCCCATCATGTTTACACAGTAAGGCAGCACCTGAGTCATGGGCTGCTTTAAATTCCATCCCAGTTCCCACAAAAGGTGAACGAGGTTGGATCAACGGCACAGCTTGCCGCTGCATGTTGGCACCCATCAAGGCCCGGTTGGAGTCATCGTTTTCCAAGAAAGGAATACACGCTGTCGCCACGGCAACTACTTGTTTAGGTGAAACGTCCATGTAATCAATTTTATCAATCGTTACTTCCAAGTTTTCACTTTGAGAACGAGCCATTACTAATTCTTCTTTAAAACTGCCATCTTCATTTAACGGTGAGTTCGCTTGCGCTACGATGTAGTGGTCTTCGATATCAGCTGTTAAATAGTCAATGGTGTCCGTCACATGACCAGTTTCCCGGTTGACACGACGGTAAGGCGTTTCGATAAAACCAAATTCATTGACCTTCGCATAGCTGGACAAACTATTAATCAAACCGATATTCGGTCCTTCAGGCGTTTCAATCGGACACATGCGGCCATAGTGGGAATAATGCACGTCCCGTACTTCATAGCCGGCCCGGTCTCTGGTCAAACCACCAGGTCCTAAGGCTGAAAGACGGCGTTTGTGGGTTAATTCCCCTAATGGATTAGTTTGGTCCATGAACTGAGACAACTGAGAAGAACCAAAGAATTCTTTAATGCTGGCCACAACTGGACGAATATTAATCAATTGTTGTGGGGTTAAAGTTTCTTGGTCTTGAATTGACATTCTTTCACGAACAACCCGTTCCATCCGCGCTAAACCAATTCTAAATTGGTTTTGCAGCAATTCACCAACAGAGCGAATCCGGCGATTTCCTAAGTGGTCGATATCATCAACATTGCCGATACCTTCCATTAAGTTTAAGAAATAGCTCATTGAAGCGATGATGTCAGCTGGACGAACTGTTTTAGTGTGGGTATCAGGATAGCCGTTACCAATTACGTTGACCTCCCGTTCAGGATCTTTTGGTGAATACACCTTCACCACTTGAACAGTCATCGGTTCAGTAACAACCCCATCTTCACTTGGGTAGTAAGTAATCGAGTTCAACCCATTGTCAATGTGCGGCGCTAACTCATCCATCACTTGGTGAGTTAAAACAGTCCCTTTTTCAACAAGGATTTCACCTGTTTCTGAATCAACTAAGGTTTCAGCCAAAGTTAAATTCAACAGACGAGTCTTTAAATCTAATTTTTTGTTGACCTTATAACGACCTACGTTAGCTAAGTCGTAACGTTTTGGATCGAAGAAACGTGCAGTCAATAAGTTTCTAGAACTATCAGCGGTTTTAGGTTCGCCGGGACGCAATCTTTCGTAAACGTCCTTCAAGCCTTCCTCAGTCCGTGAGTCGCTAGCATTTTTGTGTAAATCTTTTTCAACAGTATTGCGTAAGCTGTCACTGTCGCCGAAGATTTCAAAAATTGTATCATCAGAACCAAAACCTAAGGCCCGTACCAAAACAGTCAAAGGAATTTTCCGCGTCCGGTCTATTCTGACATAGGAAATATCTTTGGCATCTGTTTCCATTTCCAACCAAGCGCCGCGGTTAGGAATCACAGTTGAACCAAAGCCTTCTTTACCATTTTTATCGACTTTCCCATGGAAATAAACCCCAGGAGAACGCACTAATTGGGAAACGATAACCCGTTCAGCCCCGTTGATAATGAACGTGCCTTGTTCAGTCATTAATGGGAAATCACCGAAGAAAACATCTTGGGATTTGATTTCACCTGTTTCACGATTGGTTAAACGTAAAGTGACATGCAATGGTGCAGAGTAATTGGCATCATGAGCCCGTGCTTCTGCGACCGTATACTTCGGTTCTTTTAATTCATAGCCAACAAATTCTAAAGACAGGTTTCCGTTAAAATCGTTGATCGGCAAGATATCTTCAAACATCTCCTGCAGTCCTTGATCTAAGAACCACTGATAAGATTTTGTTTGAATCTCAATCAAGTTTGGCAATTCTAAAACTTCACTAATTCTAGCAAAACTTCTACGTGTGCGGTGTTTCCCGTATGCTACGTCTTGTCCAGCCAAGCTATTCACTCCTCTAGATTAATTTTCAAAAAGGAAGCTAAATTGTTACGAAATAATTTCAAATATTATTTTTACGTAACAAAGAGCATTTTTTGCGGCTTTTGGGCATAAAAAAAACCAAAAGACAGAGGCGTTTTGAAAGATTAAAAATCTTAGTGCTTCTACTTTTGTTTCCTATGCTAAAGCCGGAACGGACAATATTTCGCTCCTGCCTTTTTTAATTCACTTCGTTTTTGCGTCTATATATAATATAATATTTATAGCAGAAAGTCAACTGTTTTCTGGTTGTCACGCTGGGCTTAACAAAAGCTTTTAGAATTCAAAAAATGAGGAATAAATAAGTTTCAAATTAAATGAATTCAACGAATTTTCAGAAAATTTTAACTTTTCTATTGACAATGCCATTTAATTACATGTATACTTTTAGACATTCAACAAGAAGGAGAAATTATTATGCAGACACTTCAAAAAATTTCGACACAACAGTTGAATCAACACACATACTTTAGCTATTTTAGATAGGTTTGTATTCATACGTGGATACAAACGGCAAGCAGTTCAGTTTGTATCTATGATGGCTAGGGAAATTCGCAATGAGCAAAAAGCCGCGTAGATTAATTTCTAAGTGGCGTGATACGATAGTTTATTTTCGTCCATTTAGAAATTATCTAAATGGACGTTTTTGTTTGATTGAAAAAATGGAGGACGTAAAAATGAAAATGAAAAAATTAGTTTTAACAGCAGCAGCTTTATTGGCGACAATTAGTTTAGGGGCCTGCGGATCATCGGACAATGACTCTTCCGGCAGCGCCACTTCAGGAAGTGCCGGCAACAGTGAGAATGTCACAGTCGGCGTTTTACAATTAGTCGAGCATGACTCTTTAGACGCTTCTTATGAAGGTTTCTTAGAAGGCTTAGCAAATAACGGCTACGTTGAAGGGGAAAATCTCACCGTCAATTATCAAAATGCCCAAAACGGCCAAGATAATTTAATGAGTATGAGCCAGCAATTAGTCAGTGAAGACCCTGATTTATTGTTAGGGATTGCTACTTTAGCGGCTCAATCTTTAGTTAATCAAACAACTGAAATTCCAATTACCTTCACTTCAGTTACTGATCCAGTCGATGCTGGCTTAGTAGCTTCTGAAGAAGAACCTGGCGGCAATGTCACCGGTACAACTGATATGGTGCCAATTGATAAACAAATCGCTTTACTCTTGAGTATTGTGCCTGATGCCAAAACTGTGGGCATTATGTATAACTCAGGCGAATCCAATTCAAAAATCCAAGCTGATTTAGCCCAAGCGGCTTTAGAAGATGCTGGCATTGAAGTCGTTGTGAAAACAGCCACTTCTACCAATGATGTGCAACAGGTAACCGAAAGCTTAACTAGCCAAGTCGATGCAATCTACATCCCAACTGACAATACCTTTGCCAGTGCTGCGGCTATTATCGGTGACGTAGTCAAAGAGAGCAAAACGCCAGTGGTCACTGGCTCCGTTGATCAAACAACAAACGGCGGATTAGCAACTTACGGTATTGACTACCATTCTCTAGGCGTGCAAACCGGCGAAATGGCAGCCCGCATTTTAAGCGGCGAAGCGACACCGGCAGACACCCCGGTTGAAAGTGCTACTGAATTAGAACTAGTGATCAATGAAGACATGGCGGAAGCTTTAGGAATTGATCCAGCGACCATCGTTGCCCCAGAATAATTATTGCGGAGTCTGTGACATTAGTTAGAACAGAACCGAACTTTACGAACAGTATCTAGTAAAAACCACTGAATATTGTTAATTTGCGATTCGGACCTACTGGACCGCAGAAGCAACTATAATATAGTTCGGGATTTCATCTTTTAAAAAGACTAATGCCACAGGCCCCTCGTACATATTTCATTATAAAAAGGAGTTTTTCCAATGGATATTTTATCCCTGATAACAAGTTCATTAGCCCAAGGGTTGTTGTGGTCGCTATTGGCGATTGGTGTTTTTCTGACTTACCGAATTTTAGACGTGGCGGATTTAACGGCTGAAGGCAGCTATCCTCTAGGTGCCGGAATTGCCGCAATTAACATTGTCAACGGTACGCCTCCACTGCTCGCCTGCATCTATGCTTTTATCGGTGGCGCCGCAGCGGGAGTAATTACTGGCCTTTTGCATACAAAATTAAAAATCCCTGCGCTACTAGCCGGAATTATTACTATGACTGGGTTATATTCAGTCACTCAGCGGGTCATGGGGGCTGCGAATATCGCCCTGTTAGGCCAAGATAATATTTTTAACTTCTTTCAAGAAATTCTAGGGACTAAACAGCTGTCAATTATCGTGACGGGGGCTATCATCGTTTTAGTAGTTATCATTCTCCTTGTGCTTTTCTTTAAAACAGAAATCGGTTTGGCGATGCGTTCCACCGGCGACAATATCGAGATGAGTCAGGCTAACGGCATTAACACAGACAATATGAAACTAATCGGCTACGCCCTCTCCAACGGCTGCATTGCGCTATCTGGTTCTCTGCTGGCGCAAAATAATAATTTTGCCGATTTGAACTCCGGAACCGGCACCATCGTTATCGGTTTGGCTTCGATTATTATCGCTGAAGTTATTTTCCGTAATCAGCCGCTATTGATTCGTCTTTTGACGATTGTTTTAGGAGCTAGTATTTATCGCTTTATCCTGGCATTGGTTTTCACCACAAATGTTCAAGCCAGCGACTCAAAATTAGCGTCAGCCATCGTGTTGACGATTTGCTTGGCCTTGCCGGAAGTCCGCAAAAAACTGGGCCTCAGCAAAAAAGCCCCTAAGAAAGGAGCTGCCTAGATGACAACTATTTTAAAAATTGAAAATCTACACCAAATTTTTGAACAAGGCACCGTCAATGAAAATCACGTCCTACGGGGCATTAATTTAACGATGAACCAAGGGGAATTTATTACGATTATCGGCGGAAACGGTGCCGGAAAATCGACTCTTTTAAACAGCATTGCTGGTACATTGCCGGTCAATCAAGGGAAAATCATCGTCAATGGTGAAGATGTCACCCGTAAATCCGTCATGCGCCGCTCCAAACAAATCAGTCGCGTCTTTCAAGATCCCCGCATGGGCACGGCTGTCCGGCTGACTGTTGAAGAAAATTTGGCCTTGGCGTTAAAACGCGGTCGTCCACGAAACTTCGGTGCCGGTGTGAAAAACAAGGATCGCAATTATTTTAAAGAACAGCTCGCAACTTTAAATCTTGGCTTGGAAACGCGCTTAGGTGCCGAAATCGGCCTGCTTTCCGGCGGTCAGCGCCAAGCGATTACTTTACTGATGGCTACCATGCAAAAACCAGAATTAATTTTGCTGGATGAACATACCGCCGCACTCGATCCCAAAACTTCGATTACAGTGATGGAGCTAACAGAACGATTGATTCGTGAACAAGCTTTGACCGCCTTTATGGTGACTCATGATATGGAGGATGCCATTCGCTACGGCACTCGTCTTATCATGTTGCATCAGGGTCAAATCGTTGTCGACGTCAAAGGTGAGGAAAAACAAAATCTGACCGTCGCCGAGCTGATGGAAATGTTCCATCGCAATAGCGGTGCCGAATTGAAAGACGACCAGCTTTTGTTAAGCTAATTTTTGCGTGTTAGATTAACTTGTAACGTTATAGTTGATTTTTATTATCGATATCGGAAAATTCTTTCATTGCTACAAAATAAAATGTGCCCCCAGAATCAGGCCATGTGGTGACCCAAAAAGTTAGACCAAAAATCTAACTTTTTGAGGTCAGTCCACAAGCAAGCCGAACTGGGAGCACATTTTTTTGAGTAGAAGTGAGCAGTCTTGGTTAACCGCCCATCAAGAAGTCTAAGATATTCCAGCCATCGCTGGTACTACCTTGATATAGCTCAGTGAAGCCGCAACGACTACAGCTGATAGTGATAAATTTTTTATTTTGCACATCGAAAATTTTGGCAAAGTTCCCACCGGTTGCTTGAAACTGATCGGCTTCGTAATGGTTATTGCCGCATTTCTCACAGACATACTGCTTTTTCTCCATATTTTTCACTCCTGTTTAAAAGATACTTTGATTTTTAATGAATTCATTATATAAATATTTTGTTAAAAAAACATCTGTCTAAAGTCGGATATTTTCCTAAAATCTGCTAAACTAGGAGAAATGAAACTAGCGGAGGAGCCTATGACCACTAAAGAAAAAGTTTTAGACTTATTAATGACCAGCGACAGCATTTTATCCGGCGAAAAAATGGCTCAAGACTTAGCCGTTTCCAGAACCAGTGTCTGGAAAGCCATCAAAACCCTTGAAAAAGAAGGTTTTGAAATCACCCATGAAGCAAACGGCTATCGCTTAGAAGCTGCCCCTGAGCATCTTTCAGCCACTGGAATTCGCCAGCTTTTTACAGCCGATAACCAAATTGAGCGTGTAACGGTGTTAAAAACCTCCGAATCAACTATGAAGGATGCCAAAAAAGCCGCGATTGAAGACCATGTCGAAGCGACGCTTTTCGTAGCAGAAACTCAAACAGCCGCAAAAGGCCGTTTTGGTCGGCCCTTTGTAGCCAAGCCTAAAGAGGGGATTTATTTAAGTCTACTGTTAAATCCCTATAAGAAATTTTCCGAGCTGCCACAATACACGGTTGTGATGGCAGTCGCTGTCGTTAAAGCCGTTGAAAAATTAACCGGCAAACAAGCTCAGATTAAATGGGTCAACGATATTTACTTAGACGGCCGCAAAATTTGTGGCATTTTATCGGAAGCCATGAGTGATGTTAATACGATGGAAATTGCTCATATTATCATTGGTTTAGGCTTCAACCTAGCAATTCCGCAAACAGATTTCCCTGATGAATTGCAAGCCAAAGCGACCTCGCTTTTCCCGGATGGCAAACCAACGATTACCCGCAATCAATTAATTGCAGAAATCATGAATCAGTTTTTCTTTTATTTGAATCAGCCGCAAAATACTATTGATTTGTATCGGGAACATTCCTTTGTTTTGGGCAAAACTGTTAGCTACAATCGACAGAACCAAACCTATGTAGGTACCGCCGTTGATATCAATGACTTAGGTGAATTGATTGTTGACTTAACCGATGGCAGTCAGCAGGTCTTAGCTTCAGGCGAAATCAGTTTAGCGACGATTGGCTAACCAAGGCTGTGACATTAGTTAAAACAGAGCTAAAATTTTCGAACGATATCTAGTGAGAACCACTAGATATTGTTAATTTGCGACGAGGATCTACTAGACCGCAGGAGCAAATATTGTTCGGGTTTCAGCTGTTAAAAAACTAATGTCACAGGCTTTTTTGCAGGAAATTAAGGGCAATTTGTTAAGGCCGTCAAGAGCCAAGTGGAAAATTTAGCACTGTCCAAGTTGACACAAACTTGGCAATTAGTCGGCTTTTGGTAAAAATCAGTAAAGTCAACAATTGTCGCCCCGGCTGTGTACTCCCCTTGAGTTTCAATCTGAACCGACAATTTTTCCACAGTAAACATTGAAGGGTTTAATAAGTAAGCAATAGCGGTGCTGTCATACATTTCCAAGCCGCTATCCAGTGAACCGCTACGATATTGCTGCAGCAAAGAATAAAGCATTTGTCCGGTCTGATTAAGGTTCGCCATTTTCTGACTCTCCCCTGGATAAATTTTAGCGATGCTGCCCATCTCCAAGGGTACCATTGTCAATTTCAGTCCACTATCAAAAACAATCCGGGCCGCCTCTGGATCAACTCCGATATTAAACTCTGTATAAGCGCCAAAATTTCCCCGACCAAAGGTGCCCCCCATCAGCACAATCTCTGCAATTTTTTCTTTAACTTCAGGATATTCCCGCAGCAATAAAGCAATATTCGTCAGCGGCGCCAAAGCAACAATCGTCACTGGTCTAGCAGCCATCAACACACGCTTCATCGCTGCCACAGCTGATTCTGGCAACAGGTTTTCCTGATGCTCATCAGGAAAATCAAACCCAGCTAAACCAGATTCACCGTGAACCTCACTGGCATCACGGGCAGCTCTCAACAACGGTTGACTGGCTCCTTTAGCCACTGGAATTTTTAAATCCCAAAAAGTTAACAACCGTAAGAGGTTCCGGGTGACTTTTTCTAAAGAAACATTACCCGCTACAGTAGTCAAAAGCTGAACATCTAGCTCCTTTGAAAACAAAGCCGCAGCTAGTGCCATTGCGTCGTCAATACCTGGGTCTGTGTCGATGATGATAGGACGTTTATTAGTATTTTCCATTTTTTTACTCCCTTTTTTCTCCATGTGGTGGTTTTGAATTTCATAGATTTTTACAAATTGATTGATTTTATTCCAGTATTTTAGATTCAGACGTTTAAGACTTGAGAGTTCCCAACTGACTTGCTTTTATTTACATTCCACAATTTTAAATTCAGACCCTTGCAGAAGTATAGAGGGAGTCCGGTTTATCCAGATTTACATTCCACTATTTTAAATTCAGACATGTACGGCTCACTAGGGGATATTGACCTAGATATATTTACATTCCACTATTTTAAATTCAGACTTGGCATCATTGAAATGGCGTCCTCTTTGTGCCAATTTACATTCCACTATTTTAAATTCAGACATTGTCCGTAAATCTATATCAATACTAAATCCTTTATTTACATTCCACTATTTTAAATTCAGACCCTCTCCCAAACCGTTGCCCACTCATTAGCGGTATCATTTACATTCCACTATTTTAAATTCAGACGCTATTTTGAAATGTATCATAAATGTTCACTCATTTATTTACATTCCACTATTTTAAATTCAGACATTTGTTTCATAATTTCCTCGTCGCCGCCGCAATCATCTACATTCCACTATTTTAAATTCAGACGTGATAACTTTGGTTAGAGAAAAACTCTATAAAGCAAATTTACATTCCACTATTTTAAATTCAGACAAGTCAATTATTTGAAGCTGAACTATTAGGTTCTAGATTTACATTCCACTATTTTAAATTCAGACGTATCGCAACGCTTGAGTTCTGATAGTTGTTACTTTATTTACATTCCACTATTTTAAATTCAGACTCAGACTTCAAATAGCCTTCTGGAGCAGTAATTTCTATTTACATTCCACTATTTTAAATTCAGACACCTATGTTCCTTCATATACATTGCTGATGAAAGCAATTTACATTCCACTATTTTAAATTCAGACAGCGACAGGGACTTCTTGTGCCATATCTCTGAAACCTATTTACATTCCACTATTTTAAATTCAGACGGGATTAGTTGGTGGACATGCCGGAGGCGGTGCAGGATTTACATTCCACTATTTTAAATTCAGACCGTCGCTGTGTATTCCCAATGATTGGATTTTACGAAATTTACATTCCACTATTTTAAATTCAGACATTGGAAAACCGATGAAAGCGTTTCTCTCGCAATGATTTACATTCCACTATTTTAAATTCAGACTGTGACATAATCAATAAATACGCTTGAATAATTTTATTTACATTCCACTATTTTAAATTCAGACGCCTTTAACTAAAGTCGTGGTGGCCAAAGATGATTCATTTACATTCCACTATTTTAAATTCAGACACTAACGTGGGATTCGGCGTTCTGTAAATTTACTATATTTACATTCCACTATTTTAAATTCAGACTATCCTTAACCTTTTGCCCGACTCCAACTAACCGTAATTTACATTCCACTATTTTAAATTCAGACAATCACATACATCACTACAGCCGGCTATGTACTTGAATTTACATTCCACTATTTTAAATTCAGACCTCAACTCCAAGCAAATTGGCACGTCGCCATTTTTCATTTACATTCCACTATTTTAAATTCAGACACTGCCAACAAAACAACCTGTCCAATAAGGTTTAAAAGCACCCTATCTGTCGACCTTTCCAAAATCTAGAAGTTCTACTTGTGATTTTGGCAAAAAAAGTTACAAAGACTTTTTGTAGCTCTTATTTTTGAGTCTGTCGAGAAGGCCTATTTTCTGGAGGACTGAGGTTCGACAGATTAAAAGAAATTCGATAAAATTTCTGAGTTGTCAATACCAAGATACTCTTTTTCTAACCATTTTTTATTTGAGTTTTTAAAGATTAGTACCGAGTCTAAATCATCTCGAATAAATTCTTTCAACTCTTGTTCCATTTTCTTAAGCTTTGCAGGCGTTATATCTCCTTCAAAAACCGATTTTTGAACATGGGTTAGATACTTCTTACAAATTTTAAAGACACGTCGCAAAACTCTACTACCGTTTTCTTCAAGAGAAATATCATAGACTAAGATAATATACATAAGTCACCACCAAATTTTAAAAGGCTCATAGTCTTGATCTCCCATCAAATGCTTAATCAGTTTGTAGCACTCCAAACGCATTAATTTCCGATAAGATACTTTCCGCTTCAACTCACGATGAAAAATTGTTTCATTCAAACGCTCATCAAAGGCTCGGAGAACTTTTTGCTGAGCCGGCTGTTTTAAATAATTCCCCATTGATCCTTTTTCAAAATCTTTTTCTGAGATAATTTTTTTGTTCACCAGTGAAAAAATTAGGCGATCCACAATTAGCGGTTTAAAAATTTCGGCAATATCCAATGATAAAGAAAAACGTCGCTCAGAACTGCTGTGTAAAAAGCTGATTGTCGGATTCAACTGGCTTACATAGATTTCTGATAAGCAGGCACTATAGGTCAGCATATTCAAATATGAAATTAGGGAATTAACCATATTGTCAGGCGGTCTGCGTTCTCTAGTTTTAAACTCAGCTTCTCCATTAAAAATAGTCTCCCAAGCTTGATAGTAGCTTTGGTGAATATTTCCCTCAATCCCCATCAGTTCATCAATGGCATTTGCGCGATTGATGCGTTTTCTAACGGCTTCTATTTCACCAATTTGCTTTTCAACTTCTTTGCCCCGTCGGCGATAATATTGCAAATTTCGTAAACAATTAGCTGTCGCCCCATCGACAATTCTTTTCGCAATTACTAATTTCCTTTGTAAATCAATAGCGTTAAGCACTTGATTTTCTAACAATTTCCCTGACACATTTTTTTCACGGGGGTAAAATGTACCCGTGTAATACCCATAATAATTAAAAAAATGTACCGGGATTTTCATTTCGGATAAATAATTTAAACATTTAGTATTGGTCGTAACTTCCCCAAACAGATAGATGTCTCTTGTCATTTCAATCTTTAAATCCTTATACCGACCATCAGCAGCCTCCATGCGAATAACATTATCTTTCCTGCTTAGAGTGCCGCTGGAATACAGGTAGTAACTTTCCATTTTCTCACCTCTATGAAAAACAGTATTCGTAGTATGCGCACTTTGGACAAATTGGCTTTTTTTCTGCTATAGGTGCCACCGATTGCAATACAAGCTTTTCAACATCCCTTAAAATATTTTGTAGTTCGAGGGAATCATCGGCATCCAGCGTGACTTCTACACGTTCCCTGATTTTGGGATAGTCAATGTAGCCATGCTCGATTTGAAGGCCATGTTTTTGCAAATAGTAGAGATAGTATTTCAACTGCCAAACAGCAGCGGGTTCAATTGCCTTGGACTTTTTCACCTCGTGGAGAACACGCCAATTTTCTAAGAAATCAATATTTATAGTACCATCAAACAAAATTTGCTTTCGTTGATTTTTATAAGATTCTTGTTCCAACAGCTTACCCAATTGAACATTCTCGTTCTCATCTTCAAATTTAAGCCCTTTGGAAAAAAGCCACAACTTACGCTGACAAACAAAATAGTAATTTATCATGTTTCCTGTAATTCTCATAAGCTTACTCCTAAAACATTCTGTCCTCAATGTCTTCAGTTTTTGTACTTTTAATATATTGAAAACCAGAATCACTCTGATACTCACCTTTAATAAATTCCAAATAGAAATACTGATTAATTTTTTTACAGCGAATATTTCCATTGCGAATACTGTCTTTGTACATCCATTCCGGCACTGAAATCATGTAATCCTCTAGTTTAACTCGAGCGAGCTTTTTATCTTTTCTTAACTGCGACCTTTATCCGGGGGTGATGTCATTATTTTTCAGAAGTAATTTTTCAATACAACTGTCTATTTCATTTTTCTTCTCTTTATAAACATCACAAGGAATCACATTCCTTGTGTTAATATTTCGAAACAGCTGTTTGACCTTTTCCTTGCTAGGGGCATCATTTTCAGTCGCTGCCAGCCAGCTCATCATCTTTTTGATATTTTGATAATATTCTAGTGACTGCATCGTCTGTGTCGTATATGTCTCAGCAATCATCGCTAATTTCTGCTGTTCATTTAACACGCCGTTTCCTTGTTCAAGCAGCGCTTTGCGGGCCAGCTCAAAGATATCTTTATGAACTACCGCTTGATCACTTTTGCTAACGCCGCTAGTCACTTCCTTCTTTCCGCCGATAAAAATATGAATATTCGCCGTTTTTAAATTTCCTAATGGTCTTTTGCGATAACAGCGTCCCATCCGCTGGAATAATCCATTTAATTCGGACAACTCTGTAATCAACATATCAAAATCGATGTCTAAAGAAGCTTCGACTACTTGTGTTGCAATCCAAATTCCTGGGTCAAAATTATCTTTCGTAAAATTCAAAATTTCCTGTTCTTTGGTTTTCCGATCTGCTCTGGTGAATTGACTATGCAATAATTTTATTGGAACAGCTAGCTTTTGCTTCTGCAGCTCTTGATACAGCTGCTTGGCCTTTTTAACCGTATTACAAATAACTAATAATTTGTCCCCCTGATAAAGCTCAGCAACATCAGCCGCCTCCAATTGCTTTTCCGTTAGCTCTAGCCGATGCCTTTCTAAACAGTTTTCATCTAAAAATGGTGCAGCCGGTCTAGTAAACTTCAACCCTTGAGAGTTAAATAAGTCAACTAAATATTCTGGCATTGTTGCCGTCATAATTAGAAATCTACCACCGTAATCCTGGATTTCTTTAAGCCCTCTGATTAAATAAGCCAACAGATCTGGAGAATACATTTGAATTTCATCAATTACAATCTTGGAATAAGCTAATGTAGCTAGTTTCAGCTCAAATCCACGGTAATGATAAACAAAATCAAAGGTTTGGTCTAACGTAGTTACGGTTAGCGGTAGGGACCAGCTTTGAGTTTCGCTTAAATATTTTTCTAAATTGTCCAACTCTTCAGGGGTGCCATCCTCACGATCTAATAAAAATGCTAAACTATCGGAATGCAGTAGTCCCACTTCTTCTTGAACTCGGTTTTCATCAGCAATTTCTTCTACTCTTTCAAATACTGCATTATCGGCAACTTTTAGTGGTAAGGTAAAAAATCCTTTACCGCCACCAATCCAGCGAAGACCAGCTTCGGTTTTACCCAGACCAGTCTGCCCAATAATCAGCAAACTCTCTTCCTGATGTTCAAATGTAAAGCGCTGCATAGGATTCCAATCAGCTTGAGGTGTTTTTGTGCGCCATTGCGCTACAACTTTGTCCATATTATTTTCTAAAAAACCCGGTGGATACTCCACTTGATAATGACCGCTGGCGGCATAATCAATTCGATTTAACAAGCCCTTTAACATTACGTATTGATGAAAAGCCTTGTCCTTAGTCCCTAGCCGTGAATCAACTTTATAAATAAATTTACTAACCTGTTTGGCTTCTACAGGAGGTGTTAGCTGTAATTTTTCAAAATCAAAATCAGCTAGGCTGTTCGTCAATAGCTTAATTTGCTCTTGGTAGTTTTCTGGATTTTCTCTCACTTCAGAAAAATCTCGCTCGTGATGCAAGGCAATTGCGTAAACTAAGGTTTCTAAATCAGCATCATCCAAACTTCGCCGCAGTGCTTTTATAGGTAATAAGCTAATACTTAGCAGAGCATGGGGAATTTCATTTTCCTTACGCTTACTGCTATCTTCGAGTTTTTCTTGAAAAAGATGATTGATTTTCCCCAAGTCATGATACTGGCAAGCCATTTTCAATAATTCCCAATCTACAGGGATACTCGGGTAATAACTTTTTAAACGGGCTAACTCTCCAAGCAAATTTTCAGTGTGTTCAATGATGGTTTCACCATCTGATTTGGCTAAAAATATTTTTTCTATAGGTCCTCCATTAAATTGGGAAAACAACATCCCCCTCTGAATCAAATAAAATGTCAACTTCATCCCTTACTGTAAAGCTGCTGGCGTACAAAACTTCCGGTTGCTCCACCCAATTACGAATCAATTTGGGCTTATTTTTACTGCCGATATTTTCCAGCTGATAAACTTTTGGCAAAATAAATCGTGTACCAGTCTCCCCAGTTACCCCAAGACTATCCAGTTGACTGCGCAGTTGAATATCTCGAATCCAATTGATGGGAATGTAAATTGCCCGGTCTGGATGGTTATCTTCATAACTCCAACCATCCTCAAAATCTCGCTCTACTATCTCAACTATTTTCACCTTTTGAAAATTTGCCAAATCCTCTCGACGACCAAGGGAAGGGAATTCTTTAGGAAACTTCAGCGCATGATACATCTCCTCTACCTTTGTCTGATCATCAGGAATTATGTGTAAAATCAAATTAACATCCACTAGCAATTCCGTATTGCCAATCCCGCGACCAATTCCATAACCATTCACTTCATATTGATGACGTTTTTTGTCATAAGCTGTACCATTGTTGAATTCATATCGTGTAAATAGGTCATTTGCTTTTGAAAAATAATTCCCTTGGATCCCTACATCCATTGGCTCATAGCTATCATAGCCGCATAAATTATGCACCATGCCAATCACCGTCGAGATGGGTGGCAAAGGATATGTTTCCCGCATCTGAAAACTTGTCGGCCTGCGATAATTAACCATATCTTGATGAATTTTTAACTTAATCCCCTTCATAATACTTCGCTACCTTCTGTTTTAGACTAGCAAATGTATCGGGGATTTTCTGACTCTGTAAAACCTGTTGGATTTCAGCCGTATTTTCAAAAGCACCCTTGACCACGCCAACCAGCGTATCTTTACTGATTTCTTCTGATAATACTTCTTGAATCTCTTCAACATCCAATTTATTCTTTTTAACACTCACCACATTTTCAAAAAATGGTGTCTTACGATTATACAACCCACCAATGACAAACAAAGGCTGTAAGTCTTCTCGACGACCGCGAATATCCCGGTACAAATATTGAATCGTTTCTAATAATTGCTGTACCCGGCGGGATTTTTCAGCGTTATCAATTTGAATTTCAGCGTTTTGATCAATGCCTATCTCATCTAAATCTATTGTGACGGTATAACGATAAAAGGAACGATGAATTTCAGCCTGTGCAATAGAATTCTGTGCCTTTTCCTCGCCGCTTTCCCGCAGACGAGTCGCCAAGCCCATGTTGGTCAGAAAATCGGTATCTCCTTTAAAAGTCTCTAAAGAAATTGCATTTGATAATCGAACCTTGGCAGAACGTGTCGCTGCATTGTCACCTTTAGACGTCTTCATATACCCAAAGAAATCGATCTCTGGATATTTATCAATTGTTGCTGTCTTATCAAATTGAATGACCTGCTTAGCCCCGCTTCCCTCTGCCTTTAAAGTCGCCAGCGGCTCTCCAAGTTGTTCGACAATATTGTAACGAAGAGCCTGCCTAGAAATGTAAGTATATTGTTCCCCATGACCTCGAGTAATTTTTTTCAAACTTGCTACATTTCCTAAAGATTCACCATAATTGGCACTTTCTGCCAGAAAAATCATTGTTAAAGTTAAGCCTTTACTCATTGTCATTTCCTCCATCTCCTTGTTTAATTTCACCAATAATTCCACTAACAAATGTTAGACCAATTGTTTGAAAGCGTTCGTCTTCTAAAAACACTTCTGTAAAATATTTTGGGACAGGCTTATTAATATATAGATAGCTATTGAGTAATAGATTCATAAACCCATTTCTATCATCTGCTCGTAGGGCATTTAATAAGCGCAGGGCAATTGCTTTCGGCTTGTTTTCATTATCATATTCTCTTTTAAAAGCATAGCCAACTCCTCGAATTTTTAGTAATGTCTCCTTATCTAATTCCGTCACTTCGATCAACTCCTCCAAGAATATTTGGTTAGTATAAATCAAATCAGTCAGTTGCCAGTCGTTCATATAAACAGTGTCACCATTAAGTTTTGTCCTTAAAATCAGATTAATCAAAGAAAATAAATTCGTACTATTTATCAAATATGAAATCACTTGTTGGTAGAGACTCTGATAGGTCCCATTCAGTGTGTAGCCAGTGCTATTCAGATTGGCTATTTCCTTTCTGGCTCTTGCTAAAGTCATTAACACGTTCCGTGGCAAAATATTAAAATAGTATTTATCATTTTCATAACGGACAACTTGAATGTCATTCAAATTTTTTAAATTACTATTAAAGCTCACTTCCTGCAGTGTTTTGATCAGAGCTGCATAGGTGTTTTTTTCACTAGCACTCTTCCCTTTATCATTCATTTCCATCACATTCAATAAAATTCCAGTATTGACATCTAGCAGACTTGACACTGAATGATTGTCGTTCACAAAAATACCTTGACGATACACATAGGTAATCCCGGCAGGTATGCACGTATACATTAGTCGGCAAACCGGACACATCACCAAATCATTGGTGTAATTCCAAGCATTACTGTTCTTCTTGCCGGTATCAAAGCCTAGTGTGTTAATAAAACCAAAAGAAAATTTGTTACTTTTTACCGAGCGTCCACAAGTTGTACAATGCAGTCTATCTTTCTCGTGGGAAGTCTCCAAATATTCTTCTACTGGAACCAAAAAATGCTCCTGATATTTTTGAAACATATCTCCTTTACTTTCAGCCGGATTCAAGAAAGACACTCCATCAATACCGTTTCGAATCGTTAAATAAATCTGATTTTTAGCAGCAAGATAGCGATAGTTCTTTTCATCAGTGTAGTAATCGAAAATCTCAGTCAACAATTTGTAAATTTCTTTTACGATAGGGAGATAGTCGTCCTTGTCTGAGGAGACATTTTTCAAGAGCTTAACTTGGTCTTCCGCTTGTTTCAATAAGCTGATGATATCAATCGAAGGATTCAAAAGCTGATATACAGTTACGTAACTGGCCCCCGTTCCAAAGCGCTTTAAAATTTCAGTACAATATTTTGCTAAGTTTTTCAAAGCTTGCTCATCAAAATTAACAAAATTGTCCAGTTCATGCTTTTCTTTTATCTCTTGGTAGGCTAAAATTTTAGTTAGTGAAGCGGTTTCTTTGTATCGTTCGGAAAAATAACTGAAATATTTTTGCTCAAATGACTCCAGTTCTGAGATTGGAACCTTAATGCTTTGGTCCAAAATTTCAATATTTTCTTTTCCTAAAATGTTGACTAACCCACAGATTGCGGCATTTTCTATCCATGAATTCAACTTTAATTCAAGATAGCCTTCTTCTAAATTGTCTGACACTTAGCTCACCTCCCGACGCCCAATTGATCAAGGTAACCATTGAATAAACCACTCCTAGAACTAAAGCTGGCATCCCGAATAAAATTGAGCAAATATGGCTCACCTGTCACGCGGATGGAACCTAAGCTGCTCTGACAAAATTTTTCATAGATTTTGGTCACACTTTTTTTCATGTTAAGCGGCTCAAATTTCAAATTATCGATGTCATATTGCACACTTTCACCAAGGTGAGGAATCAATTTTCGTTTCAAATTGGCCTTTAAGACTGTTTCAAAGTTTTCATCTTCAAAACTTAAAAACCAATCTTTTTTAGTTTCTCGATTATGATCACGAACAATCAGAGGTGATGCTAATTTGAAATCAACACTATTTTCTTTAATGGTATCTTGATAGGTCATGGCGATTGATTTCACGCGAATCTGGATTTCCTTTGTCAGCTGAATGGCTTTTTGCTGTTTCAAATAAGCGAAGGCATTGTAAAAAGCCATCGAAAGGTCCGCCAACGGACTGCTCCACAGCCAAGTAATGTTTTTAGTTTTTAAATGAATTTCTTCTTTAGAAAATACCGCTCCATGAAAAATGAGTGCCTGTGAAAATAGCTTCTCTTGGTTTTTCTCAACGTACAATTGCTGATAATATTCTGGCGACATTGCTTCTAGTCCACGTTTCAGGACTGATAAAAAGGTGGATTGATAGCGCATCGGCAAAACATACTCTAGCTCTTCAAAATTTGCATCGACTGGGGAAATAATCTCAAGGGACATTCGAAATCTCATAAAACTTCAACTCCTTCAAAATTTAATTCAAAACTTTGCTTTCCTTGTCAAAAATTTATCCTTTAGAATCAAAAAAAATAAATTAATAATTAAATTTTAATATCTACGAGTAAAAATGTCCATCTCTTATAAAATAATTTTTCACTACAATACTAAAAAAAGACTGTTTATACTACTAATTTAAGTAAAAATAATCTTAAAAACTCTTCACTATATTTCCTCAAAACCCTTGTCAAGTTTTCTTTTATAAAGCAATGACATATACAGTGAAATACAGTTACTCACCAACCTCCACACCATCCTTCCCTTTTTCCACACTCGCCAAAAAATCATTTTTCACCTGCTCATTAATAATATATATTTCCATACTCTTGCCCGGCACATACATGCGAATCCGATGGCTCCAATAGCGGTACTTAGTCCCCGCCTGCACTTTGTCGACCTGTATACGAGAAAGCTTGGCCCTCTCTAAAAATACTTCTTGAAAAGGCTCAGGATTCAAATTGATAATACAATTAGGCCGACACAGACAGATTCAAAATATTGACTCGCTTCATCTTGTAATTCTTCTTCTAATAACTGAAATAGCTTTTGCGGAACGTGTGGTGCGCACCCCGTCAGTTGGACAGTGAACTATTTTAAGATTTTTGTACACTAACATGCAACCATACTTGTACCGAAAAAAGACATTCACGACTTTTTAACTTTATTAAGTCGTAAATGCCCTTTTTCATTCTATTTTTTTAAATCTCCAAAATTGATTAGCTCAATCTTATTTTTCATTATCCAATCCTTAACTCTTGAATCTAAACAGGTTGCCAAGTCACGACAACGAGGTAATACCAATGTAGAATGATTAATAATAAACTGGTCCACATAGCCTGGATGAAAATGGAGCTCGATAGCATCATCAGAAGGATTGGAAAGGATATTAAAGAAATCATTTGTGAAATTCTCAACAGAGACACCTGGGTCTAAAACAAGCATATTATTTTCACTCATTCGTACTGGGTAATAATCAGTTAAATTTTCAACATCAGCAGCACCAACAAACATACTCGCATGGATGCCTTTTTCAACTGCAATATCATAAAATGCCTTGCCAACATGAATGTCCATTGCCGAATGACCTTCGATGTGCTGTGGTGCATATCCAAGTAATTCTTCAAAACGCTGCATTTGTGCGACCGTTTCTTTTTTTACATCTTCATAAACAAATGCTCTTTCACCAGTCTTGTATTCTTTTGAGCCTAAAAACATCCCTTTTTCATCAACAAGGGAGGGAATCTCATCAGGATTAGAGCAAGGCTTTCCTAATACTAAATTGGTATGCAACCCGACAAACATGTCCGGGTTTTCTTTAGCCAGCTTCGCAGCATGTTCACTAGCTGGTAAATTTACCATGATTGATACCGAAGAAACTACGCCTTCTCTAAAACCTTTGATGACTCCAAGACTAAAAGCTTCTGACATTCCAAAATCATCTGCATTAATAATTAATTTTTTTGACATTCTCTATCCTCCTAAAAAATTCCAATCAAAGCGCCAAGAATCCCAAATACAATAATCCCGAAAAGCAAATAAATTACCTTAACTTTTTTTCTTATTAAATAAAATACTGAAAGAGTTAAAATTAAGGGCAGTAACCCAGGCATGATACCATTTAGAATATCTTGAATTACCAAGTCCTCTCCACTGCCCATAGTAATACTAAGTGGCGTGGTAATTGTCACGCTAGAAGCTGTCATTGCCCCCACCATAATCATCCCTACCATTGTTGCACAATAAGTGATACTCTCAAATACATTCGATTTGAATCCTTTGGACAGAAAATTTGTTCCCGATTCATAACCAATATGCAACAATTTATATCTAGTAAATATTGAAGGCAGATGATAGATTACCAAAAAGAGGATTGGACCTAATATGTTTCCTTGAAGACCCAAAGGAATTCCGATTCCTGCAGCAATTAATCGCAATGTTCCCCAAAAGATAGAGTCACCAATTCCTGACAAAGGTCCCATTAACGAAGCCTTGATAGCATTAATTGATTCAGGATCAAAATCTGGATTAATACTGTTCTCTTTTTCCATTGCTGCAGTTAGCCCCATGATAAAAGGCGCAGTTTCATAAGTACAGTTAAAAAAGCTCGAATGTCTAATGAGGGCTTGCCGTTTCCCTTCTGGATTTTCTCGATAAAATTGATTGATTGCGGGTAATTGTGAGTATTCGTATCCGTACCCTTGCATTTTTACCATTGTAAAGGAGCTAAAAAGAAACCATGAATTTTTAAAAATCTGATTTAGCATTTTCTTTTCAGAGATATCAATTTTATTTTGTTTACTCATGCGAAAAAGTCCTCCTCTTCTTGTAAGTGTGCATCAACCGCTGCTACCTCTGGACTAGCAGGCTTATTATTTCTCATCAAATTAAATTGCCACAAAGCGAAAACTACAGCGATAATAGCTACTGCCAATGTTGGTAATTGCAAATAAATAACTAAAACGAAGCCAAAGAAAAAGAAAGCAAAAATTCGACTGTTAAATAGCATATTTAATAACATTGCGAAACCAACTGCTGGCAACATCGCTGCTGCTGCTGTAAAACCATCCGTAACAAATTCTGGAATAGAATTTAGCAAGCTTTGTACTGCATCAACTCCTAGTAAAACGGCGAAGAAAATAGCAACAGTGGTTAACAGCGGAAATAGTAGGGAAATAGTAAAATTATATCGAACAACACCTTTTTCGTCACCAGCTTCTGCCAAAGCATCCATTTTAGGTAAAAGAAGTGGCGTATAAGCATACGTTACTTGGGTTAATAACACACCTAACATTGACACTGGAACTGCAATAGCTAGAGCAGTAGAAGAATCGGCTCCAGACAAAATTCCAATAGCTGTCCCCATAATCGCACCTGTTGTAGCATCTGCTGGCACTGATCCTCCAACTGCAATAACACCTAAGAAGACCGATTCAAAAGTAGCTCCTAAAAAAATACCAGTTTGTAAATCACCTAAAACCAGACCAATTAATGGCCCTACAACAATTGGACGATTCAGATGGAAAATACCTCCCATGGTTGATAACCATGTTGCGACATAATAAACTAACGCTACTAGAAATGCATTCAACATACCCTTTACCTCCTTCTTATTTCTTTAAATTCTTCTTATTTGAGTCTGGTGTTAATTGGGCAACAAAAGGAATATCTAACTGAGCTATCTCTTTAATAATTGACTCATCAACTTTGCTAACTCTAACCGCTGGTGCAAGCTCAGTCTGCTCTCCACTCTTTTGATTGATTGGCAACAATCCATAATTTCCAACATTAATTAGCTCAATATTTTTTACATGTTTGGCTAATTCCAATGCATCTTGGAAGTTTTCTACAACAACCATCAAACTCATTGTTTCTGTTCGGGAATCATTTAATAAAGTAATTCCACCAGCCACATCCTTTACAATGAATTTTACATTTTCAGGTACGGCCATTTTTAATGTACTCTTCTGCAAATCGTTCTCGAAAACACGATTATTCACGACTACTAAATGGGTTATCCCCAACACCTTTGACCACGCAACTGCAACTTGTCCATGAACTAAACGTTCATCTACCCTCAGCATTTTAATCATTTCACACACTCCTTAAAAAAAATCATCTTCTTCATAGATTGGTATCTGTTGTTGCGTAACTAGTACCATTTGCTCCTTACACATATCAATTTTCTTTTGCAACTTTTCATTTGTATAAGGCTCCTTTTCTAAAATAATCTCCAAGATTAATGGGATATTAAAGCCCGTGATGATATGGATATTATTTCTTTCGAGATATGGAATAAAAGCTTGATTGACACTGCCGCCGTTTAAATCAGTGAAAATCACCACACAATCCTCCACTGAGATTTCTTTAAAAAAATTAATAATAGCCGTTTCCAAATCCAAATCAGCAACATAGGCACTTATTTCAAAAATATTTTTATCCATCCCTGTTAAAATCTTAATGGTCTCTTTAATCCCTTTCGCTGCTGAGCCATGTGTTGCAATTAAATATTGATTCATCAAATCCCCCCTTTCTCATATACTTATATTAGCAAGAACTGTGCCAAATAATTTTGAAATTAAACCCCAAATTACAACGTTTTTGTAAAAAAATTAGAGTCGTGTTCCCACGACTCTACGACACTATTATCAAAAATTACTCAGATTGAGCTACAGAAATTATTTGATAGATTAATGAATACTCTTCATCTGAGATAACTATATTATACTTTTTCTCTATTTCTAAAAATATCTGTTTTGCTGTACTAAAAAAATTGGCTTCTTCATCAGAATAAAAGTCTTTGTGTTTACTAGTCTCATGGCCCAAAATTACCCTTTCAACCATCAATGATAAATGGTTGAGCAAATTACGTTTTAGATAAGATTGAAACATTGTTGCAAAATAGGCTTCAAGCTTCTCAATAATCTGAACCATCTCATTTATAACTATTTCAGGATTGAGAATTGCCAGATTCATTCTAATTCCTTCAATTGAAAAGAAAATATTTAATTCATTTATCAGCTTTTGATATTGATAATCCCCAAGTATAGATAATAAAAGTTTATCTTTGTCATTTCCATTAAGTAGTTGTTCAATACTAATCACTTTAACATCGGAACTATTAATGCAATTTGTCGAAACAACACATAGTGTATTTTTAAAAAATTGAGGAGAATATTTCAAGTTATCCGTCAGCTGCTGATACTCCATTGTCACTAAATCGATATCTGATAAAAAAAGTGAAAGAATTTGTTTAATTTTTTGAGCTATCCCCATTCCCGAAATGCAAGAGATAATTATATTCTTGCCCTTGGCAAAACCTTCATATGATTTGACAGAAACCTGATGCTTTCCTTCTAGAGATGTAGCCAGATCTTCAATGGTGATTCCTTGCTGTACTTTTAACCCCACATCCAAGGCAATCGGGGTAGATAGATAATTTATCAAAAGCAAATCACCTTTAATATATTTTTTTAAAGGAACGTAAAGCTGCTCAAGAGATCCCATATCAACGATAAAAACTAAGCCCTCATCCGTATTAACTATACTCATATATTCGTGAATACTATTTAAAATATCCGTAACCGAACTATCAATATCCAAATCTATTGTTTCAAAAATTGGCTCTTTTAAAAGTTGATTTACCATACTTCCGATACTTTTTGCTGTAGATTGCCCATGAGCGAGTAATATCGCTGGCAATTTTCTCTTTTGTGACGATTTTCGTAAAATCATAACTGTGAAGAAGCAAAGACAGTCTTTTTCAGGGAGTCCTAACTTTGAGAATCCCAGCTCAGAAAACATTTGGGTAGCAAAAAAATACGCTAAAGACGCATTAGCCTGAAGTGCCTCGAAGGTTGTCTCAGAAAAAATTTTATTTCCACCAACAGTTTTTAACACTTCCCAAAAAGTATTTATATTTTGAAAATCCTTTGAAAACACTTCAATCCCTAATTGATTCAAACACCTATCTCTGAATAGTTGTAACTCTATTGCAAGATTCTTATCTTCTGGGACACCAGTTGCTTGTTTTAATATGGAAATGACTGACTCCTCGATTTTGAAAATACTCCGGCTATCAATTTTAAAATCAGCTGGAACAAAATCTATTCCCACCAAATCTGTTGAATCTGTTAAGTTAAGATAATAAAACTTCTCATCGGTAAATTCTTTATTTTGTATGCAAAAATCAGGATGATCTTTTGCAGATATTTCCACACTGTGCTGCTTCTTTTCAGCAGCATATGCTTCAGCGCAAATAATTTTTATGATGCTCTTAATTTCTCCAATATTGCCTTCGAACCTTGATGCACAAAAGAATTGGACAATATCCGCTGAAACGGCAATTTCCTTATGAATTAAAATACTTTCATTTTGAAAAATACCAAGAACTATCTGTCTACGTTCTGCATAAGGACGGTCTAAAAAAGCAGGAATTTTAACTTTTAAAGAAATTCTTCTTCTAAAAGTTGTTAATAAGGCCTCCTCAATATTTTCAGTAGTCGCAAACATCAGTTTAACATTTGAATGATAAATTTTTGTAGAGTCTCCTAACGGCGAAAACTGACCTTTATCCATAAACAGGAAAAGTTTCTCCTGATTTTCCGCCGAAAGCCTATGAATCTCATCAATAAATAAAATTCCTTGGTCCGCCTTCTTTAACATACCTTCTTGCTCATGATCTGCACCGGTAAAAGCCCCCTTCTGGTAGCCAAATAAGTTTCCAGAAAGAAGTTCAGGATTGTTAGCATAATCAGCACAATTTAAGGTTAAAAAGGAAGCTGTTGCATCAATCAATCCTCTAGATTTGCATTCATCAACAATACAGTTTGCCAAATAGCTTTTTCCCACTCCGGATTGTCCAGTAAATATTAACGACAAATCTTCTGATGGGTAAGTTAATGCTGCAATACTTTTATCGATAATTTCTTTGAGACTGCCATCTCTGCCATAAATTTCTGCTATTCTCTTGCTATTTACTTTTTCATTTAATTGGTAATATACTGGTCGCCCTTTACTTTTTTTGATTAATTTTTCTTCAGTTAATCGATTCAAATGATGACTAACACTGTTTCTACTCACATGTAAATAATCAGCGATATATTGAGAAGTTGAGCCTTCTTCAGTTTCACGATTCATGATTTTTAAAGCCATGATTACTTCGTTTTTTAAGCTCATAGCACACCTCATTTCCTATATAGATTCCTTGAGATTAGACATCTACTATCTGCAAAATATGTCTGAACTAAAAGCCGAAATTTCTCAAACTACAATTTTTAAATAGAATCTAACCGTTCATTTTATACTATACATCGGACAAAAGAAGCTTTTCAACCTCAAATATCTCAGTGCATTGAAAAAAAATAGCACCTCTAATATGTGCGTGTTTCATGTATTCTCACCAACCTCCACACCATCCCTCCCCTTTTCCACCATCGCTAAAAAATCATTTTTCACCTGCTCATTAATAATATATATTTCCATACTCTTGCCCGGCACATACATGCAAATCCGATGACTCCAATAGCGGTACTTAGTCCCCGCTCGCACCTTGTCGACTTGTATACGAGAAAGCTTGGCCCGCTCTGAAAATACTTCCTGAAAAGGCTCAGGATTCAAATTGATAATATAACTAGGCCCAACACAGACGGATTCAAAATATTGACTCGCTTCATCTTGTAATTCTTCTTCTAACAACTGAAATAGCTGTTGCGAAACGCGCTCATCAAAAAGTTGTTTTCTTCTTCTAAAGGCCTTTAGAGATACTTTAGCAGTAAAAATAACGATGGTCGTAGCAAATAGTGTTAAAATTAGCATCACAATACTAATACCGAAATCTCCTACCGTCATCGTTTGAAAAGTGATATATCCACTAATAATTGCGAAGGAAATTAGGAATAGTAAGATGACCAAACCCGACTGAGCATTTTTATAATAATTTTTTTGAACCCTTTTCATATTGTAGCGGCGTTTTTTCATGGGGGCCCATCCTCCTAATCTGCTTCAACATTCAAAGCTCTCAATTTATCATAGAATAAATTTTAGGCCTTGGAAATGATTTTTCAGCTTTATTCTATGTCTGTTACTAACAAAGACGCAAATAACCCGTTAATCACTGAGAACCAATGATTAACGGGCTTTTCTGTTTTTCAACTTAACACAAACTAACTGTCTAAATTATTCTTTTTCACTAACTGCTAGAAAATTGTCTACGGCTAAGTCTGTGCCGCGACTGGCAATGACTTGCTGATACCAATAGAAGGAATCTTTGCGGATGCGGGCGCAGTCTTTAGGGTCTTCATCCGTGCGGTCCACGTAAATCAGACCATAGCGTTTACGGTAGCCATTGCTAGTGGATAATAAATCCAAAGCCGACCACGCCATATAGCCGATGACTTCAACGCCCCGATCCATTGCCCGTTTGGTCGCGGCAATGTGCTCTTTCAAATACTTGATGCGATATTCATCGTGAATCTTGCCATCCGGGGTCAATTCATCATAGGCCCCCAGACCATTTTCAGTAATCATAAATGGAATTTTGTAGCGAGTGTATAAGTCCCGATAGACAAATTCCAAGCCAGTTGGATCAATCGCCCAATCCCAATCAGTTGTTTCTAGTTCAGGATTTGAACACATTTGATAAAAGCCAGGATGGGTTTCAAAGCCGGACATATCGCCTTTTTTACCACTGAGATTATAGCCGGACCAGCGGCGTTCAGCATCTTTTGGACAAGCTTGTGCACAACTGCTGTCATAATAATTAATGGCGAAGAAATCAGAAATATTTTCTGCGAAGAAGGCTTCATCCCCCGCCTCCATAACAGGCGCTAAGTCATTCTCTTGTAAATAATTCAAAGCAGCGACATTGTAATAGCCCTTGAAATAAACATCCAAATAATAGGTATTGCGCAAATCGTTGGCGTTGATGGCTGCCAATTGATCTTCTGGTTTGCAGGTACGGGCATAGACCGGCGCATAGCCCAAGGCCGGGCCAGCCAAGCCGCCAACTTCGTGAACCAATTTAACTGCGACTGCCTGCGCCAAATTCATATGGTGATTAATTTGATAACGCAACTGATTATTGTCTTGGAATTCCGGTAAAATATAACATTTTTGAGTCCAATATTGCACGATAATACTTTGTTCATTTAAGGTAATCCAGTATTTAATATCATCTTTGAACTCGTTCACCACATACTTGGCAAAGATTTCAAAATCTTTGACGACTTCCCGGGAAAGCCAACCGCCATATTTTTCGACTAAAGCCCACGGCAAGTCATAATGATATAGAGTGGGAATTGGTTCAATACCGTTGTCTTTTAACTCTTTAATCAAGTCCCGATAAAATTGGATGCCGGCTTCGTTTACTTGATCGTCGCCATTTGGAAAAATGCGGGACCACGCAATGGAGAAGCGATAGCTGGTAAAGCCCATTTCTTTGAATAAGGCGATGTCTTCTTTGTATTTATGATAGTGGTCGCTGGCAATGCTGGCATCAGCAAAGCCGTATAACTCATGGCGTTCACGATTAATCACGTCTTGTTGAGACAGTCCTTTGCCGTCTTGTAAAGCTGCACCCTCCACTTGATACGCACTAGTTGCTGCTCCCCACAGGAAGTCTTTTGGAAATTCTTTATTCATTGTCTCGCTCCTTTAAATGTATTGTTGCTTAAGGATGAAGCCAATAGCGGACTGCATCAATTGCTACTATGTTTTAAATTTTAATGAGGGAACTGGCTGGCATCTGACATTTCAGCTTTATATCTAAGCCGATTTCGTCAGCGGCTTTTCTCAAAAGCATTTATTAGGGTTGTGTTACTAGCCGCTGTTAGTCATGCTTTTTACCAGTTCCGCTTCAAATTACCTTTCTATCAGCCTTTTTAAAAGGCTGGTTTAAAAGCAGATAAACTTTTGTTTGACTTAAAAAAATTGTTTTCATCTTCGGCAATTACTTAGGTTACCCGTTCTTTCATTTAGCTATTTGCTAAAAATTTAAAACGCTGGAAACAAAATTGATTGCTGCGTTTTAATAATGGTCCAATCAGGATAACGCCTAAAATTGGTCCAATCATCAAGCCACCGCCTAAAATCATCCCCAGAATAAAACAGATTAAATCCATCACTGAACGCACTTTCGCTAAATCAAAGTGCAGCTTTTGGCTGATACCAAAGCTCAAGGCGATGTACCCTTCTTTTCCGGTGTTGGTTGCTGAAGCTAAGCCATTGCCGATGCCAATCAAGGAAATGCCGAAGACCAAAATCAGCAATAGCAACACTTTTAATTGCGGTAATTGCACCGTTTGAATCGTCCAATCTGTCACCAGACTAGTCACCAAAGGATTAATAATCGTCGACAAACCTAATTCTTTTTTGTCGATAAAAAAGACGATGACTAAACAAATACCAGTGATACATAAGGACGCTTGACCGACTGTCAGGGGCAGCACATTGGCCACTCCCTGCCATAAAAGACCTAACGCATCGGCGCCAAAGCCGGTTAAGACGCATAAGCCGACCCCGATACCGACAATTGCGGCGCCGATTGCTGAAAATAATTGACGTTTAATTAAGGACATCCAGCTGCACCTGTGTTTTCAACGTCTCAACTTTCATGAACCAGACCTGCTTTTTCCATCACTAATTCAAACAATTCCACTAAATCTTTGGTTAACGTGACCTCACTGGAAATGGTCATCAAATGATCTTGAGCGTGGGTAAAGAGTAGACAAGGCGCATAGGTTATCCCACGGGCTTCATTTTGAATCACGTCGGTCTGGGCCCGATGTGCTAGCGTGATATTCTCTTTGGCTTCCTTCAATAACTGATGGGCGGCCTCAAAATCACTGGCTTTAGCGGCTTTGATGGCCTCTTGGGCTTTCGTGCGACCATTGCCGGCGTGCAGAATAATCTGCATCGCCACCGGAATCAATTCATTTTCTTTTTCTTCAAATGCTTCCATTTTTTTCACCTATTTCATTTTTTATTTTATTCAGTGGCTAAATTTTTTTTAAGCCACTGATTCAGTTGTATTAATAAAGGCTGGTTCCTTAGCTTCTTCAATTTCTTCAGCTAAGACTTCTTTTTCATAAACCTTAAAGAATGGGTACCAAACGCCGAAGTAAATGCCGAATAACAAGACATACCAAAGGACTGCTCTAAAATCGCTAGTTAAAATTACACTGGAAATCGGTGCAGGAATCTGTGCCAGCTGCATTAATTCACTTGGAATATTTAATAGGCCGCCCTTCATCACAAACCAGACCACGCAGCTGCCGACAATTGAATTAATCCACATTGGCATCATCAATAATGGGTTCATGACCACTGGCGTACTGAAGACTAATGGTTCATTGATATTAAAGATTGATGGCCAGATACAAATTCGACCCAGCGTTTTCAATTTTTTCGATTTTGAAAAGAGCATCATAATGTTTAACGCTAAGGTGGCACCCGTGCCCCCCATCATGATTAAGCCGATGCTGTAAACCACTTCATTGGTGACAATATTGCTCGGGTCCATGCCCTGTTGCACCGCCAAAGTATTCGCCGCAATGCCGGCAATAAAAATCGGATTTTGAATGGCTGACCAAAGCCAAGTTGAAATTCCCATTGAATAAAAGAAGGCGGGAATTAAAACTAAGAGAATCAAGCCTGGTAAGGATTGGCCAAAGCTTTGAATCGGCTCAAAGGCTCCGATAATGACGGCAAAGATATCGATTTTCAGGCCAAAGGTTAATGCTGCCCAAAAAGCTAAGCTGGCAAAAATCGGAATGATATTATTAATCCATTCAATTACAAAGTCTGGCACATTGCTTTCTTTAAATAATTTCAATTTAGCATAATAATGAAAAATCACGCTGACGCCCATCCCGACGATAACGCCGATTAAAATGCCCGTCGGTCCGATGCGGTCCATCTCGTAAACACCTTCTTCAGCGGCTACCGGATGTAAAAACATCATCAAGGAACAGATGGAAACAATGCCAGCAGTGATGGCATATTGCCGATGGTTGAATTTTTCCATATATTGATTGGCTACCATAAAGGCGGCAATCAAGCCAATTAACCCAAAGGAATAATTTGAAATATTGCTTAGATCTGGTAAGACCGGAATATATGACCGAAACACATTGTAAAAGAAGACGATGGAGCCTGTTAAGATAAAGGGAATTAATTTTTGCATTGCACTGGACAAGCCTGCCACTGAGGGCCGCTGTGTTAATTTCTTCGCCTTCGGGGCAAAGGAATTCGATAACCAATCCATAAATTTCTTCATGAGTTTACTCCTCCTAAGTGTGTTGCCTAATTTTATTTAGCGCCAGACTTTTTTGATCAGCGCCAGTCTGTCAAAAAGTCTGGCTAATTTTCCATTAACTTTTAGCGGTTGCCAGTTGTGCTAGGGCAAAATCCAGTAGGCCATCACCATCTAACATGCCATAAATATCTTGGGGAATGACGTTGACTACTACGTTGTGGGGACGTGCTGTTTCCGCCATTTCATCTTTAAAGGCCGCATAATGGGGGCCTAATAATAAAACATCAATCGTTGGCAAATACTGCGCAACTTCGCTTTCGCTGCGGGCTTCCACCGTCGCAGTCAAGCCTCTTTTTTTAGCGGCCTTCCGCGTTTTTTGAGCTAAGAAACCACTGGACATACCAGCTCCACAGCAGAGTAAAATATTCACGTTTTCCATTTTTGTTTCCTCCTGATTTGTCTGATGCCGGAAAATTTTACTTTGTCTGAAGAGCTTCGCTACCGGCAATCAATTTGTTTTGATGAGCCTATTATGCTCCCTCAAAGGGGGGCAAACAATTATTCATTTGCCCTCAAGCGGTGCAAATGAATGTTATTGTAAACGACTACATTTTAGAAGGAATGATGTTATAATCAATATGCAAGACTTTAATAAAATAGTCGGTGTTTTTTTATTTGGAATTATTACTAACTGTAGGAGTGACGCTTATGAAAGACAAACAAAAACACCTCATTACATTTCTCTTGAAACAAGACAAGCCCGTCTCCTCCAAAGTCACTGCGGCCAGTTTGAATATTTCCCCCCGCACCGTTAAAAATTATGTCAAGGAAATCAACGAGTTAAGCAGCGGAGTGATTCAATCCTCCAACAGCGGCTATCTAATTGATAAGGATTTAGGCCGAAAGCTGGTCAGCGAGTCGCAAAATGAAGTCAATGAGATGCCGGAAACCTTCACCGAGCGCAGCAATTATTATTTGCGAGAGGCCTTGATTCAAAAGCGCAGCCTTAATTTATTTCAACTGGAAAATGAATTGTTCATTAGCGAATCGACCATTCGCCAAGATATTGCCCGCATGAATAAAACCTATGGCAATGCTGACTTGCAGTTTTGCCTGCGGGGAGAAGAATTTGTGATTGAGGGGAATGAAAAGGAGCGGCGGCGGCTGATTTCACTATTGGTCTTTGAGGAGATGCCCAATCATTTTATTGATTTAGCAATTTTAGCGGAGCATTTTGACCCGGTGGATATTGAAATCATCGCCACGGCAATTACCGAAGTCACTGAAGAAAGCCGCTATTCCCTCAATGAATTTGCTTATACGAATTTGGTGCTGCACCTTTTAATTTTAGTCGACTCGATTCGCCATCACCACACCCTCGTCGCGCGGGAAACCTCTAGCGTTTGGCTGGAAAAAGAAAAAGCCCTGCTGGTCAATCAATTAATTGACCGGCTAGAGGCGGCCTTTTCGATCAAATTAAATCCGTCTGAAAGGGAAGAACTCCATGTTTTATTTCAGGCCAATGCCAACTTTGTCCCAACGAATAATCTGGCGGAGGTGGAGGAAATTGTTGGCACCATCCTCTTTGAGCAGATTCGTGAAATTGCTGCCGAAATTCAGGAAACCTTTGGCATCAGCTTAACTGACCGTAGCTTTATTGTGCCTTTTTCTCTGCATCTGAGTGGCTTGATTGCCCGGGGCAAGGAAAATAGTTTTATCAAAAATCCGATGGTCAACACCATCAAAAAAGATTACCCGATTGTCTTCACGGTGGCGGTCGCCATCGCCATAAAACTAGAGGAATTTTATCCCTTTTCTGTGACCGAAGACGAAGTGGCCTATATTGCTATGCACATCGCCTTTGAGTTGGAAAATCAACAGCAGAATCTCTATAAAATCCGGACCGTGCTCCTGTGTCCCAAATATATGAAGCTGGATGTGGAATTGTATCAATACCTCAATGATAATTTCAGCCACGAGCTGAATATCATCTCAGTGATTTCCCAATTGTCCGAAATTCAGCAGGAGGAATTTGATTTGCTGATTACCACCTTGGAGGTGCCCTTAAGTTTAAGTCAGAGCTATCTAGTTCTGCCGATTGCGCCGATTTTAAATCGGCAGCAAAAACGCCGACTGACGATGGAAATAGCTGAACTGCGGACCTATCAAAAACGTCGCATTTTGCTGGATAATTTTACCGATTTTTTCCAAGAAAAATTCTGCTACTTCCATCCAGATGTCACAGAAAAACACGATTTAATTCAACTGATTTGCGGGAATTTCACCCGAGCAGAAATCGTTTCAGAAAGCTTTTTCGAACAAGTTTTAGAGCGGGAACAAGCGGCCTCGACAGCCTATGACGGAATTGCCATCCCCCACTCGATTCATTCGGCGGCCAATCAGACAAAAATTGCCTTGGCTTTTTTGAAAAAGCCCTTGGACTGGGGCGGTCAAAAGATTTCTCTGGTGATCTTACCCGCCATCAGTAAGCACGATAAAAAATTGTTTTTCAATATTTATGAAGCCTTGATTTCTTTTTTTGATGACCCTGCTATTTATCCAGAGCTGCTAAAAATTAATTCCTATGAAAAATTGCAGGAATTTATCCAACAACAGGCCAAGATGTAGCTTTACTTAAAGGTCAATCATATTAATCTCTTATGGTTTTCCCTTACATCAAAAAAGAAGCAGAAAGCTTAGTTTATCAGCCCTCTGCTTCTTAAATTTTTAATTCTCTTTTAAAGCAAAAAAGCGACTCCTATTTTAAAGAGTCGCTTTTTGCCGTTCATTAGCTGAAAAGGCCGCCCTAATCTAGCGAAAGCGGCCTTCAATCTATCAAAATAAAATAAATTAACTCAAAATAATTTAACGCATCGTCACAAATTCTTCCGAACCAGTCGGGTGGATTGCCACTGTGTTGTCAAAATCAGCTTTCGTCGCCCCCATCTTAATGGCTACGGCAAAGCCCTGCAGCATTTCATCGACACCGACACCAATACCGTGGAGACCGACAATTTTTTCTTCTGGCCCAACACAGACCAATTTCATCATGGCTTTTTGCCGGTGTTCATTCAAAGCAAAATACATCGGCGTGAACTTAGACTGATAAATTTTCACCTCTTGTTCGCCGTATTTGGCCCAAGCAGCTTCTTCCGTTAGGCCGATTGTGGCAATCGGCGGATGGGTGAAAATCACCGTCGGAATCAAATCATAATCTAAAAAGAGCTTTTCTTGACCGTTGAACAGCCGCTCTGACAAGCGACGGCCAGCGGCAATCGCGACTGGTGTCAAATCCACTTTGCCAATCACATCGCCAATCGCATAAATCCCTTTTTGGGTGGTATTTTGAAATTTATCAACTTTAATAAAGCCTCGTTCATCTAAGGCAACTTGCGTTTTATCCAGACCTAAGCCTTTGATATTGGCTTTACGTCCGCCGGCAAAAATGACACAATTTGCCGTTAAACTTTCGCCATTTTCAAAAAAGACAGTGTACTCATCTTCGTGTTTTTCAATCTTAGCCGCCACTGAGCGACTATGGAGATGCAGACCAGCCTGTTCGTAAATTTCCACCAAGCCTTCTTGCAGCATTTTATCAAAAGTCCGCAACGGCCGTTCCTTGCGGTAAGCCCAATGCACCTCGGCACCTAAACCATGCAGCACACCGCTTAACTCAGCCGCAATGTAGCCGGCGCCAAGAACCACCACTTTTTGAGGCAGTTCAGTCAGCTCAAAGAAACCATTTGAGTCAATTGCATACTCGCCACCGGGAATTTTCATCCCACTGGCATGGCCGCCAGTAGCGATTAAAATATTCGGCGCTGTATATTGGACACCTGCTACTTCAACTGTTGTTTCATTGACAAATTTAGCATGGCCCTTTAGGTATGTGACATGATTGCTATCCAGGCCACGATGGTAAGCGGTATGTAAAAAATCAATGTATTTTTCCCGACGCTCTACTAACCCTTGGAAATCCAAGCCTTTTACTTCCACATCAATTCCGTAGCTCTTAGCATCACGGTTCATCATTTCCAGCATATCACTAGCCTGCCACATGACCTTTTTGGGAACACAGCCGACATTGACACACGTACCGCCAATTTTGTGGCCTTCAATCAACAAAACTTTAGCGCCGTGCATCCCAGCTCGATTTGCCGAAGCAATCCCACCGCTGCCGCCGCCGATAACTATATAATCGTAGGTTTCCATGTTCTTCCTCCTGTTTGCTGGGCTCTTTGCTTGTCGTTAAATCCGTCTTTACAAAATTAAAATCCGTAAATTTTTTTTCGCAACTACTAAGTTGTTGCACTTTTTCTCGCTTTTCACAGCGCAAACAACTGATTTACAAGCTTTTTTTGCCCTATTATGGCTTCATTATAACATTTCATTTGAAAAATCTATATTCTCAAGATTAGCTCCTTTACCAAAAAACTGCAGCATAAGCAAACGTTTGCCTAGCTGCAGCTGTTCAGAACTTAACTAATCGTTTTTCTTTTTGCGAATCATGTCGCCAGCTTTGACGGGCTGCGTTACCGGCATCGTCAAAATCATCATCGGATTCGGAGCCCGGTCAATTGCTTCTCCCTCATCATTCTTCATCTCTGTTACACTTTGAGAAAAATGCGTAAAATTCGGACCATAAAATTCGATTTCATCCCCAACAGAAAAATGATTACGCTGACGAATCGTGGCAATCTGAGTCGCTTCATCATAACTCAGCACTTCACCGATAAATTTATAGACAGGAATCTTACGGCGAGCGCCAAACAATTGCTCCTCCTCAGATGGCGTATGGTAATAAAAACCAGTCGATAATTCCCGTTGCGCCACCTTCCACAGCTCATCAATCCATTCCTGCTTACAGACATAATTTTCCGGATCGGCCATGTAACTGTCGACGGCCGCTTTATAGACATTTGCCACCGTTGAAACATAGTGAATCGACTTCATCCGGCCTTCAATTTTCAGGCTGTCCACGCCATTTTCAATCAGGTCGGGAATATGTTCAATCATCGTCATATCCACGGCACTCATCGAAAATTCTTCTGTAACTGGACCCGCTGTTGTCAAAGAACGCTTCTCACCACCAAAAGGCAGATCATACAATTCATATTTCCAACGGCAAGACTGAGAACAACCGCCACGATTGGCATCCCGCATCGACATATGATTGGAAAGCGTACAGCGTCCCGAATAAGAAATACACATCGCTCCGTGAATAAAGGCTTCAATTTCCACATCCGTATGCTGGCGGATTTCCGCCACCTCCGCCATCGAAACTTCCCGGGCTAAAACCACCCGCTCTAAGCCTTCTTCCTTCCAAAATTCCAGTGTTTCATAATTGGTCGCTGAAGCTTGAGTCGATAAATGAATCGGCAAGCCCGGTGCTTCCGCTGCACAAATTTCAATTAAAGCCGGATCGGAAACAATCACCGCCGAAATACCCACATCCCGCAATTCTCGGAAAAACTCGCCAGCACCTTCTTCATTGCCTTCATGGGTCACCATATTGGCCGCCACATAAACTTTAGCGTTGTGGGCTTTGGCAAAGGCCACCCCTTCAGCCATCTCCTCTAAGCTAAAATTTCCGGCACGACTGCGCAAACCATAGGCATTGCCGCCAATATAAACCGCATCGGCGCCATAGTGAATCGCCGTTTTTAATTTTTCTAACGTCCCTGCCGGTGCTAGCACTTCAGGTCGTTTTAATTTTTTTGCCGTTGTCATGTTCCACCTCTTATTTAATATCGGCTCCCTGAATATGGAAAAAGCCGCTGTCTAATTCCCGCTGAGCAGGATGCAAATGCTGAATTTGTTCATTCCATGCATCTGCCAAACTCTCGGACCAAGCTCCCGTCTCTAAAGCCGCTTTGGCAGCGACAAAAACTTTAGCCACCTCGACAAAATTTTCCCCCGGGGCATAAATGCCGTCTAACTTCCAAGTTGTATAGTGATTTTCAAACAGCTGTGGCAATTCCCGCAGCAAATTGACATCATTATCCGCAAAAATATGCGTGCCATGACTGTCTTCGAAAATTGAATAGTGGGTGTCCGCCTTCTTAGGTTCAGACAAAAATAAATCCCGCTCTCTTACCGTCGCTTCATCAAGGCCTTTAAAATTATAATAATTTTGCAATAGCGGGCGTTTCGATTGATGAATACAAGTCGCCCCGTAAACTAAAATCTCCGCCGGCACCGCTAAATTATCCTTCATCGCCACCAGCTCGTCAAAGGGAACCTCCCGGGCTAAGACAGCACCTACAGCACCTTTTTTACTCCAAAAATTAATTTGTCGGGAACTTGTAACCAAAGTTTCCCCATCATAAATAAAAGGCAGCTGATAATTATTTTTACGGATTAAATAAATAATCCCCGGATCTCCGACAACTACTTGATCAACACCTGTCGTCGCCAGAAAGGCTAAGTATTCCGGAATTTTTTTCATTTTTTCCGGATGCATAATACCATTGACGACAATGATGGCTTTTTTACCAAACGAATGAGCCAAATCTACTAATTCCTGCTGTTCAGCGCGGGAAAATGAATGGGGCAAACGCAGACCAAACTCCGCCTCGCCAAATTGAATGGCATCCACGCCAGCCTCCAGCAACGCCTGCGCCTGCGCCACTGATTCCACAGTACTGCGAATCTCAATCACAGCTATTCCTCCTGTTTCCTACAAAAATATCCTTATTATTAAAAATGATTAACTTATTCTAAAAAAAATTACTACGGCTAAGTCTAACTGATTCTCATTTCAACAAATCAGCTCTCAGCAGAGATTTCGTAAAGCAATTTCATAAATTGCTGATTTTAAATAACTTTTGAACTTTTTTATAGTATCACAGACTCACAAACTTTCCAATCCTTTATAATGATTTTAAATTAGCCTTTAAGCTTAGCCTATACCTAAACTTTTTTTCACAACGATGCCAACCCATTTTTTTAATTGATTCACGACTAATAGAACATCTTCTTCAACAAAGTTATGGAGAGCTCACATCGATTTAAAATATAGCCAAACTTATAAGCCAATTGCAAAATATTTACTAGATGCTCAACATCTTAGAAGTAATTGCCCCACTGTAAAGCAATTAAAAGATTCTGAATCTCAGGTATACTTAACTTTCCACTGCTTATTTTTTATAATCCCTTCAAAATTAAAAAAAGCAGTACCCAACACAGACACTGTGCTGGATACTGCTTTAGATTTTCGATTGGTTTTGGTTTTACATCAATACAAATTGATAAACGCCAGATTTTTTATACTGGCTGAGCTTCACGATCGACAACTGGGTCTTTTACGTTGACCGTAATTTTCCCTTTGGTTGCGCCAATTGTCACGGTATCACCTAAATTAATTTGCCCAGAAAGCAAAGATTCACTGAGGCGATCTTCAATTTCTTTTTGCAAAGCCCGGCGAATTGGCCGTGCACCATACTCCGGATCAAAGCCGACTTTAGCAATGACTGCGATTGCCGCGGCCGTGATTTTAACTTTGATATCTTGTTCTGCCAAACGTTTGATAATACTCTTGCTCATGATTTTCACGATATCATGAATATTATCTTCACTTAGAGAGTGGAAGACAACCGTTTCGTCAATCCGATTCAAGAATTCCGGGCGGAAACCTTTTTTCAATTCTTCCAAAATCCGTTTTTGCATTGCATCATGATCTTTGGTCAAATCCTTCACGTTAAAGCCGACATTCTTTTCTTCACGAATCGCCGTTGCGCCAATGTTAGAGGTCATAATCAAAATAGTATTTCTAAAATCAACCTTACGACCTTTGGCATCCGTCAAGTGACCGTCATCTAAAACCTGCAGTAAAATATTAAAGACATCTGGATGGGCTTTTTCAACTTCATCCAGCAGAATTACTGAGTAAGGTTTTTGACGAATTTTCTCGGTTAATTGGCCACCTTCATCATAGCCAACATAGCCTGGAGGGGAGCCAATCAAACGGCTGGTACTATATTTTTCCATAAATTCTGACATATCAACTCTGACTAATGAATCTTCACTGCCGAACATCGCTTCAGATAAAGCTTTAGCCAATTCGGTTTTCCCAACACCAGTTGGTCCCAAGAACATAAAGGAGCCAATTGGTCTTTGGGGATCTTTCAAACCGCTGCGGGCCCGGCGAATGGCCCGTGCTACTGCTTTGACAGCATCGTCTTGGCCAACAACCCGTTGATGCAGAATTTTTTCTAAATCAAGCAAACGTTCGCTTTCTTTTTTCTCCAATTGTTGCAACGGCACACCCGTCCATTGGGAAACCACACCAGCGACATCCTCTTCCGTCACCTTATCTGCGTAACCGGAAGCTTCCTTCTCTTCTTGTTGTAAAAGAGTTTGCAGCTTTTGATCCAGTTTCTTTTCCTTCTTACGTAAACGGGAAGCATTTTCGAAGTCCATCTGTTGAATAGCCAACTCTTTTTCAGTAGACAAAATCATGATATCTTCCTGCAATTGAGATAGTTCAGAAGGGGTATCTGATTTATCTAAACGAACTTTCGCCGCCGACTCATCCATCAAATCAATCGCCTTATCCGGCAATTGACGAGAATTGATATAACGAATCGACAAATGAACAGCCGCATGTAGAGCCTCATCAGTAATTTCAACACCGTGATGCTCTTCATAGCGAGCTCGCAAGCCCCGCAGGATTTCTTCAGCTTCATCAGCTGTCGGTTCATCGACTTGCACACGAGCAAAGCGCCGTTCCAACGCGGAATCTTTTTCAATATATTTTTGGTACTCATCTAAAGTCGTTGCACCAATTGTTTGCAGCTCACCTCGAGCCAAAGCAGGTTTTAAAATGTTAGAGGCATCAATTGCTCCTTCAGCCCCACCAGCACCGATTAACGTATGCAACTCATCAATAAAGAGAATAATCTGACCATCATGATAAATTTCATCGATGACTTTTTTCATCCGGTCTTCAAATTCACCACGATATTTCGTACCAGCGACTAAAGCCCCCATGTCCAGCATCATCAAACGTTTTTGCTGCATATCCTCGGGCACTTCACCTTTGATAATCTTTTGCGCTAAACCTTCTGCAATCGCAGTTTTACCGACACCAGGCTCACCTACTAAGACTGGATTATTTTTTGTCCGACGGCTTAAAATTTGAATCAAACGGCGGACTTCTGAATCCCGACCAACCACTGGATCTAAACGGTTTTCCCGAGCTAATTTTGTTAAATCCCGGGCCAAACTATCTAAAGTTGGCGTTCCTTGTGGTGCAGCTGCTTTAGCATTATTGGGATTACGACGGCGGGCTTGCCCATTTTGGTTATTCCCCTGCACATCGCTAATTCCCATTTTTTTCCGTAACAACTGGCGCATTTTAGGCAAACTTAGACCAATATTTTGCAAAATACGAGAAGCTAAAATTTCGTCATCCCGCAATAGACCTAATAAAATATGCTCTGTCCCAATTTTTGGTGCTCCCAAGCGCTTGGCTTCGTCCCCAGCGTAAGCAAAAATTTGCTTTGCCCGTGGAGAATACGGCAAATAACTGCCTTCAGGATATTTTTTAACTGTTCCATAACCAGTCAAATGTTCAATTTCTTCCCGGACATCGCCTTCTTCAACATTCATTTGACGCAATGTTTTGCCGGCAATTCCATTTGGTTCTAAAATTAATGCTAATAGTAGATGTTCTGATCCAACAGATTGATGTTTAAAGTATTTTGCTTCCTCTTGAGCGATATTAAGTACCACTCGGACGCGTTCTGTAAATAATTCATCCATATTTACTTCACTCCTTTTCTTCGTAGCTAAGTCGCTCTAAAAATAAGTGCATCAGCTGAGCCCGAATTTGATTTTCCTTTGAACTTAGGCTCAAAGCATTTTTGGAAATAGCACTGAGCATCAGATTACCTTCTTTACGGCCAATTACTTGTTCCTCGTACAGCTTTTGAATCAGGGCTACTGCATTTTTTTCCGATAATTCCAGCCCGACTAACTGATCCAATTGCTCCAAGAAAACATGTTTATCGGTAATTGTAACCTTAGCAATCCGAATATAGCCACCGCCACCTCGCTTACTTTCAACAGTATACCCCCGCTGAATCGTAAAACGAGTATTGATTACATAATTAATCTGAGAAGGTACACAATTAAATAGTTCAGCCATCTCAGTTCGGCGAATCTCAATTATTTCACTATTTTCTAAAATTTGCTTCAAATAAGCTTCAATTAAATCTGAGGTATTATGAGAGCTCATAATAATCATTCCTTTGACTAATATTGACCTTAATTATAGCTGATTTAACAAGGAATGCAAAGGAAATAGCTTGTTTCACTTATGCTATTTTCTCGCAGTTTTAGAGGCTTTGCAAGGTTTATCGTTAAAAATGACCAAAATTTTTTAATCATAATTTAAGAAATCGCATTTTTAGGTCAAAAAAATAGGTCAATCTACTGATTAACCTACAATCGGGAAGACAGGATTCGAACCTGCGACCCCTTGGTCCCAAACCAAGTGCTCTACCAAGCTGAGCTACTTCCCGTTTAGTAACTATTTAAAATTGGATAAATAAAAAAACTACTCCTCTAAGTTGATTCGTAGCTAAAAGTTACAATGCACCCAAAGGGAGTCGAACCCCTAACCTTTTGATTCGTAGTCAAACACTCTATCCAGTTGAGCTATGGGTGCATGGTGTTTTCACACTATGCCGAGGACCGGAATCGAACCGGTACGGTGATC
>NZ_JBTXLV010000013.1:0-68293 GCF_054871765.1 Enterococcus sp. LJL120 | reverse complement strand
TTGTGTGGTGGCGATAGCGAGAAGGATACACCTGTAACCATGCCGAACACAGAAGTTAAGCTTCTTAGCGCCGATTGTAGTGAAGGGTTGCCCTTTGTGAGAGTAGGACGTCGCCACGCAGTTGTTTATTCCGGCATAGCTCAGTTGGTAGTAGCGCATGACTGTTAATCATGATGTCGTAGGTTCGAGTCCTACTGCCGGAGTTATTTCTAAGGTAAGATAGTTGAGCTATCTTTTTTTGTTTTCAGAAGGTATTACTATTAGGAGACAGTAATTTATTAATTTTGATTTTATGCCAGCAGACAATTAAGTATATTGTTTGCTGGTTTTTTTATATAATTTTAGATTTTTTCCCAATTGATATTAGTGGAGCAAAATAAAATACTAGAAATAATGTAAGTTGCTAACAGCTCTTTTCTCTAGCAACTTTTTTTCTTCAGTTAGCAGATTTCGAAAACATTTTTTCTGAATTTATCGACAATGCGGTCAGGATAACGTTTGAATCAGAGTATTCCTAATCAATTACGAAACTTATATCTATGCCCCCATTCATGAAACCATTGTAACAGTCTATTTTGATGTGCTTAAAAATGCAAACCGTCTGTTTAAAATTTCTCAATAAATCAGGTTGGCATTAGCATGGAGCTTTGGTAAAATTTGAGAGAGTAACTTAAAATGTAAATAACTGAAAGTAGGAAGAGTCTATGCGACCAAATTTGAATTATTATGTGCAGGCAATTAATGACATTGTTAACGATACTGAAAAGATTGGTGGAGAAATGAATCCAAGTTACGAAATTATTCGTAATGGAATTGATAATGATCAGTTGTCTGATTTGACTACAGAAAAATTGTCACAAATTATCAATGAATTTGAAACGGGGACTAGTTCATATCAGACGATGTTGGAGAGAGTCAAAACTTTGCGGCCGCCAGCTAAAGTCATGGGCATCCATAAAAAATTCGAAAAGGCTTACATGAATTATGTCGAGGGTTGTCAAGAAATGATTCAAAGTATCAATCCAGATGAAGCAACTGTCAACATTGAAGGCTTTGATCAAGCGGAGCAAAAGCAAGACGAAGCCTCTGATGTCATCGTTTTTTCAATTGAGAGAATGACAAAAATATTATTGAACCGTTAAAAGTGAATAATTTAATTATTTTCTAATCGTTTTATTATGTAATTTCTGATATTTTGATGTATTATAAATTCATAACCAACAACAACCTTTTTATTTTTCATTTTACTCCTTTTGGGGTAAAAACTCCTTTTCCGCTGGCCTAACCAACCAGCGGTTTTTGTTTATCTAGATTATTTTTTGAGTAATGATGTGTTATTTAAATAAAGTTTAGTCATTTTCTATTATGTTATTTTATAATAATGAATCTTTTAAAGTATTTTGGCTAAAAAGAGCAGAGTAGCAAAAAAAGCATTTTTCTAATCTAGAAAAATGCTTTTTTGCTGTCTAATTGACGATGGGCTAGTTTTCAACATTGCGAACATAATTATCAAAATAGTCACTGAGTTCTTTTTTAAGTTTTTGGTAATCTTCTTCACTATAGGTTTTTTCGTCAATCTTGCCGTTGAAAAGAGGAATACCTAATTCTTCTTTTAAGCGTTCTAAAACTTCTTCTGGTGTCATCTGAATCAAATCCTTCTTTATAATTTGTCAAACCAATCTGAGGCTTCAAAGGCGTCTTTTAGCTGGCTCAATTTGCTGTAGAGTTGAGCCGTGTCTTTTTCTTCTTTGAATAAGACTTGTTTTAGTTCATCGTAAAAGGCGTCAAGCGCGGCAAGAAAGTTTTTTTCCTTTTGGTTGGCTATTTCTGGATGCAACCATAAAAAGATTTCTAATTTTTGCCAATCAGTATAGAACTCGTTGGTGGTGAGTAAGGCCCGTTCGCGATCAAAGTTGCGGGTGGTAACTAATTCGTAAACGGGAAGTGCTTTATTGTATAATTCGGATTGTTGTTTCAGTAGTTCATCTAGTAATGGATTCATAGCATGGCCTCCTTATTGATACTATTAGTATAGCAAAGTTAAAAAATCTTCGCACTGATGAAAAATGCGCTGCAACTTTTTCTGCAATTAAGAAAGTAATTTTGGCATTCTGGTGGCTTATTCGCTATACTGAAATCAAAGTGGGGTTAGATAAAATGAACGCAATGGATAAAATCAATCAATTTCGAGATGATCGTGATTGGCGACAGTTTCATAATGAAAAGGATTTGGCGTTGTCGATTTCTTTGGAGGCGGCTGAGTTACTAGAGCTTTTTCAATGGAAGACGGCAGAAGAAGCTGTCCAACAACAGGAGCGCTTGAAGGAAGAATTAGCTGATGTGCTGATTTATGCTTATATGCTAGCAGATAATTTGGATTTTGATATAGAGCAGATTATTGCGGAAAAATTAGTCAAAAATGCGGAGAAATATCCGGTGGAAAAAAGTCGGGCTTCGCATCAAAAATATACTGAATTGTAGGTGGCTGAAATGAAAATTGTGGTACTTGATGGACATGTATTAAATCCTGGAGATTTGTCTTGGGATAGCTTAAAGGCTTTAGGTGAGGTGACAATCTACGAGCGGACAGCGTATCTTGACGCAGAGATCAGCGAAAGAATTGGCGACGCTGAACTAGTCTTGACGAATAAAACCCCGATTAATGAGCAGGTATTGGCTGCCGCACCTAATTTGCAATACATTGGCGTCTTAGCGACCGGCTATAATGTGGTGGACACTGAAGCGGCTAAAAAACGTGGGATTGTCGTGACCAATATTCCGACTTATGCTACCGAGGCAGTGGCTCAGTTTACGTTTGCTTTATTATTAGAAATCGCCAATCAGGTTGGTCTGCATAATCAGTCAGTTCACGCTGGCGAATGGACGAATAGTCTTGATTTTTCCTATACTAAACATCCTTTAATGGAATTGCAGGGGAAAGTTTTTGGGATGGTTGGCTTCGGTCATATTGCTAGAGCAACCGCCAAGATTGCCCATGCGTTTGATATGAAAGTTATTTTCTATAATCATCGCCCGAAGGAATTTTCTGAAGACTGGCTGACGCAGGTTTCTTTGGAGGATTTATATCAGCAGTCGGATATCATCAGTCTGCATGTCCCCCAAAACAGCGACACTGAAAAAATGATTAATGGGGATTCTATAAAGATGATGAAGGACAGAGTTATCTTGCTAAATACTTCTCGGGGAGGCTTAGTTGATGAAGCAGCCGTAGCGGAAGCCTTGAAATCTGGCAAACTGCAGGCTTTTGCAGCAGACGTAGTCTCTACTGAGCCGATTAAAGCCGATAATCCGCTGCTTAGCGCACCGAATAGCTATTTGACTCCTCACATTGCCTGGCAGGCAGTAGAGAGCCGTCAGCGGTCAATGGGGATTGCTGTCGACAACGTCAAAGGCTTTTTAGAAGGTCACATAAAAAATCAGGTAAATTAATGGCTTGAAAATTTGTGCTAGCTAGTCTGTTTTTATTTAGAGATGAAATAAATTTTTGCGAAATGTGCTGTTTTTATTCCTCTTTCTTCAAAAAAAATCGCCCTCAGACAGGCTTTTGCTTGTTTAAAAAGGCTAAGATGTGTAAAATGTCTTTTGGGATATAAAGGAGGAAGAAACTGCATGACAACATTTGCTTTGAGTCCAGCCACGAAATTGAAAAGTTTGGCTATTCGAGTAAAAAATCGTGATTTAGAAATAAAATTTTTTCAAACTTTAGGCTTCTACTTGAAGAGAGAAGAAAATGAGTTAGCCATTTTTGGCACAATTGATAAAGACAGTGAATTGCTAGTCTTGGAGGAGAGTCCTCGGGCCGATGAATTTACGGGGCAACCCCGGAAAATGGCACGGGTGTCCATGATTATTCCTTCTGAGGCGGAATTTGCTGAAATTTATGCCCGACTAAAAAAAGCTGAGTATCCAATCAAAGAAGCTTTGGAAAATCACGGTCGTCTTGGCTTTGTCGTGACTGATCCGGAAGGAAATGAGTTTGAAATTTTTTGCTCAGAGCATAAAGAAGGTCAGCGAGAAACCACTGAGAATCTTTCTGAAGCGGCTATTTTGGCTCAAGCAAAAGGCGAAATGCCTCATTTCTCTAAAGATGTTCGTTTTGACAAAATTCATCTGCACGTATTAGACGTGGCGCAACAAATGGATTTTTATCAAGATATCTTAGGCTTGACTGCCCAAGATGAAAATCATGGCTTCTTTGTTTTAAATGAAGGTCACTTTCAAGTGGGGCTTCATCAAGGAGATAGCCAGCCGATCCGGCTATCAACAAAAGAAGTTCACGGCTTGGACTTTTTGAAGTTTGATGTTGATGCGACGAGCTTTGATGCTTTAAAGGAGCATTTGAATGCTCTGCAGCAGGATTTCTTTATTGATGGTAAAGAACAGATTATCACCATTTATGATACCTTAGGACTCGAATGGTGGTTTGACAAAGTTAAATAAAAAAACAGTTGCTTTGACAAGCTTCAGCGTGAAATTTGTCAATAGCAACTGTTTTTATTTTGCTTAAAAACTGCGTCCACCGCCGCCGAATGTGCCGCCGCCGCTGGAGTGGGTCGAACTGCCGCCGCCGAAGCCACCGCCGCCGTTATTGTTGTTGCGGGGAATTCTACGGGTGGTGATATAGGAATTAACTAATTGATCCGTTTGGGTATCTAAGTCCAAACTAGATTTTTCTCGGAAAGGATATTTGTAGCCACCGAACTTTAATTGATAGCGGGAAAGATTGGTGAAAAAGACGGCTAGGCCAGCGACTACGGCAATCACACCAGCAATAATTCCTTCTATCAAAGTAACTTCTTTTACAAAATAGCGACGCACGCCTTTGACGTAATCATTGGCTGCCCCATAATAATCGCCATCCTGCAGGCTGCCCTGCACATTATCCAAGATTTTGTTTAGACGACTATCCGTGATGGTTTCAATCATTTTTCCTGAAGTTGAAATGTAGACCTCTCGCGAAGCCATGTCAATGACTAGCACCGTACCATTGTTGTTATTGCCAACTTTGTCCCGCAGGTAATTATCTGCGTAGTTGCGAATTGTCCCAACACTGGTAGAGCTAGTGACAATAAACATTTGAGCGTCACTGTGCTGATTTAAGTTGTCGATAGCCTCATCAAGCTGGGTAATTTCCTCAGTCGTGAACAAGCCAGCGTTATCTTCGACGCTGCTGGCACTCGCTTTGACAGGTTGAACTAAAAGACAGGTAAACAGCAAAAAACTTAAAATTAAAAAGAGCTTTTTCATATAAAGTAGCCCCCAATCAAAGCAATCAGTAGGACTACAGCAAAAATTCCTAAACTAGCTAAGGCGAGGCGGCCAAAACTGATTGGTAATATGCCGCTGACTTTGCCGGTTTGACCGTTCATAGCGTAAAAATAAACTTTTTTGCCGTCGCCATTGCTACGATAAGTCACCAACCAGACCGGCAGCAATAGATAGCGGTTGTTTTCATTTTCAATCGCAATGTTTGTATTGACATTAGTGACTGTAGCATATCCGGCAACCGTATCCCGCAGCAGGTCTTCACTATAATCCTTTAAATCGCCACGGACTTCTTCCTGCAGTGCCTGCATTTCAATGTCTCTTTTTTCCGCTTGAAAACCGGAAAGATACTGGGACTTAAATTTAACAGCCTTTTCTAATGGAAAGGGCTGAACCATGTGGACCATCTTCTGCTGAGTATTTTTACTCAAAGCATTTTTTACGAGGTCGAAAAAGGCTAATTTGCCTTTCCGCTGCACTTGGTAAATTTTTGTTTCAGTGTATTCAATATCGCCCACCCGCCAAACACGGATGGCTGTACCGGTGGCGGAGAGGGAGCCTTTTAAATTGGCATCGATTACCCAGTAAGGAAAATAGACACCAGTCAGCTTTTCGATTTGCGCTTCATTAAAGAAATTTTTGGGGACAAACCATTTCTTTTTTGTCCAAGCAATAAATTTTTCAACGGCTTCTTCTTTTTCAACGGCAAAAGGTAAGACTTTGTCCGGTAAAAACTTCCCGCTTAAGCGTTCTGACAAGACGACTGGATTGTGACAATAGTAGCAGTAGGTTGCCGCTGTCGTGGTATCAGTGACGATTTCAGCGCCACAGCTGGGGCATAAAAATAAATCCAGCTGTGCCTCTTCAACCGGTTCTGTTTCAGTAAAGGCCGCCGCAGTTGGTTCGCTGTCGGTTGCATCAATCGTCTGAGTAGCGGTGTCAGAGCCCATTTGAGCAGCCGCTTGTTGGCTGGCTACTGCGCTAACTTGTTCTTCGGTGAAAATGCTCAAACAATAATCACAATGGAATTTTTGATCTTCCGGATTAAAGGTTAAAGGGCCACCGCAGTTTGGACATTTGTATGTCAGGACATCCATAAAAGGCCTCGTTTCTTTTGGTATAAGTCAATCAAGACTGAAACAGATTGTATCTGCTGTATTTTTTCAGTAGGCTGAATTGCTCAGAGCGGCTTCAGTCTTTCAAGGGTGCAAAGTATTCTTACTCTACCGGAATTCCGACAAACGGTTTGCCGCAATGAGGGCAGAATTTAAGAATGCCGTTAGTTAAATCGACAATTTCATGACATTCGCTACAGCGCATTTCTAATTTAACCGCCGCTTTGGGTTGCGGTTTTGGTGTGCCGCAATTGGTGCAAAAATTGCCGGTATTTTCTGTCTGGCAATTTGGACAGGTCCAAGTAGCCTCATTGCTGCTCGCTTGCTCGCCAGTCTGATTATGTTGGTGAGCCTGTTGATTTTGGGCAGCTTCTTGATTATTTTTTGAAGCTTGACTTAAATAATCGCCCCCCATGTTCATGCCCATGCCTACGCCCATAAAGGCAGAGCCAGAGCCGCTTGGATTTTTACCAGCGTTCTCAATTCCCCGAGCAACAGATCCTTGAACATAGCCTTCACGAATGCCAGGGTCGCCGAGCATAGCGCCTTCGTTACGCATATTGATTAGGCGAGTGGAGTCATCTGTATAAGAAATGCTAGCCACAGCAACGGAGACAATCTCTAAGCCCCGTAATTCATGCCAGCTTTTATCTAAGACATCCGCCATATATTGACTAAGTTCCATACTTTTTGATGGGATGTAAGAAATCCGCTGACCATCAGCTGACATTTGGTTGATAGCGGCTTGTAAGGCTGTTAAGAATTCTGCCATATATTGCTCGTTAATATCTTTGACATCCATTTGCGGTGCAGATTTGGAAATCGCATTGGCATAAAATAAAATCGGGTCAGTGACTTTGATTGAATAAGTCCCGTGAGCCCGCAGAAATAATTCGGCATTATAAAAATTGTCGAAATAATTAATCGGTGTCGCGGTGCCAAATTTGATACCTTTAATTTCCTGTAAATTTATATAGATGACTTGTTGTTTTTGCGGAGTGGTGCCACCGAATTTGAAACGGCTAAAAGTTTCGCTGATGGCGTCTTTTAAATCGCCATTAAACATTGAAGGCGCCAACTCATTTTTGATAGTGTAGTAGCCTTCTTCAGCGGTGTAGTCAATCACTCGGCCGCCATCAACTAACAGCATCATGGTATTTGGATAAACATGGACGACAGAGCCATCGGTAATCACCCCTTCAGTCCCTTTGCGATTACTTCCCCGCTTGCTGTCCTGACGTACTTGCATGCCAGTTGTCACCAAAGTGGATTCGGTTAATTCTGCTGGTTCGATGACCTCGAGCCACTGATCTGCTAAGCCACCACCAATTGTACTTGTTGCTGCTTTAATTAAGCCCATATGAAAAGCCTCCTCAGGTTAGTTTACAAAAAAATTTGCTACTCCTAGTATACCATAGCACTAGGCTTTAAGCGGTAGGTCTTAAGGCGGAGAAAGCGTGTTTTTTTTTAGAAGCCCAACGTAAACAAGGAGGGATTCTTGTGGGCTATGAAGGAGATTTTCTTTAAAAATAAATTATCTCTTAAGTCTTTCAACGGGAAGATTTTGCTGGGGATTTAGTGTAGTTTTTTTATCGGCAATCCCTTATAATAGATACTAGTGATTTTTTGAGAGGATGAAGGCCGTGGCTTATCAAGCTTTATATCGGGTCTGGCGCTCGCAGCGCTTTGCTGATGTTGTCGGGCAAAAGGCGATTACCCAAACGTTAAAAAATGCCATTATCCAGCATAAAACGTCCCATGCCTATTTGTTTACGGGACCGCGGGGGACAGGGAAAACCAGTGCCGCTAAGATTTTTGCTAAAGCGATTAATTGTCCCAACAGTGTCGACGGGGAGCCTTGCAATCATTGTGAGATGTGTCTGTCGATTACCGAAGGTCGGCAGGAGGATGTCATCGAAATCGATGCTGCTAGTAACAACGGCGTCGAAGAAATTCGTTTTATCCGCGACCGGGCCAATTATGCACCTATTCAAGCTAAATACAAGGTCTATATCGTTGATGAAGTCCATATGCTTTCAACTGGAGCTTTTAATGCCTTGTTGAAAACTTTGGAAGAGCCCAAAGAAAATGTTATCTTCATTTTAGCGACAACAGAGCCCCATAAAATTCCGTTGACGATTATCTCGAGAACCCAGCGCTTTGATTTTAAGCGAATTGGGGTGCAGGATATCGTTGAGCATTTGGAACATATTTTAAAAGAAATTGATGTGGCCTTTGAAGAAGAAGCGATTTTCGTAATCGCCCGAGCAGCAGAAGGCGGGATGCGGGATGCTTTAAGTATTTTGGATCAGGCAATTTCCTTCAGTGGTGGGACAGTTACCTTGGCGGATGCAATGGCAGTTACCGGTAGTTTGACCTATGAAATGATGGATCAATATCTGAGCCAAGCCTTTCATCATGAGGTGGAAGGAGCTTTAGAAAGCTTGACGGCAATTTTGGCTGAAGGCAAGGAAGCCCGCCGCTTTTTAGAGGACATGCTTTTATATTGCAGAGATTTACTGATGTATCAGCAGGCGCCAAAAATTATTGAAGAGAAGTCCGGTCAACTGACGGATAGTTTTAAAAATTTATCTGAAGAAATCCCGGCTGAAGTTTTATACGAATACATTCGTCTTTTGAATGAAACTCAAAGTGAGGTTCGTTTTACAAATAGTCCGAATATTTATCTGGAGGTTGTCACTGTTAAGCTGGCGACTTTAAAATCGGCCAGCCCAGTAGCAGATCCTGTACTCGTTGCTGAGAGTCAAGCATCTGGTGAGATGCTTGCTTCAACGGCTGAAATCAGCCAATTGAAACAGCAGATCAGTCAGCTGCAACAGGAATTGCAGCAATTAAAAGACACTGGTCAGCCAGTGTCTGCAAAGCCTGCTACAAACGGCAAAGCTGAAAATCGCAAAACAGCGACGATGCGGATTCCTAAAGAGCAGGTTTTCCAAATTTTGCAGGAGGCTACTCGAGACAATTTGAATCAGCTGCGGCAAGTCTGGGGAGATTTATTGGATATGCTGCCGGTTCAGCAAAAAGCGCTGATGCGCCATAGCGAACCAATTGCTGCCGGTCCCAATAAGTTTTTACTGGCCTTTGAATATGAAATTATTTGTCAGCGGGCCACAGATGATGTAAATTTAAAGGCGACGCTGCAAAATAACCTCAGCCGTTTAACGACGGATTACGCACCAGAGCCCCTCTTTATTCCAAAAGAGGCGTGGCCTGAGCTGCGGCAGGCTTTTGTTACGATTGCTCAAGAGCAGCCTCAGCAGATTGCTGAAATCGGCAATGAAGATCAGGTGGCAATGCCGCAAAACAGCGAAGAAAGTGTCGAAGAGGCTCAAAAATTATTTGGCTCTTTGGTCACAGTTGTTGATGATTAACTAAAACTAATAAAATTGGAGTGATGAAGATGATGCGAGGCATGGGAAATATGCAAGGCATGATGAAACAAGTACAAAAGATGCAAAAAGAAATGGTGAAGGCACAGGATGCTTTAAATGAAAAAGAATTCACCGGAGAAGCGACAAATGGCTTAGTCAAGGTAGTCTTTACTGGCGACCGTAAGATGAAGGACATTGAAATCAATGAAGGTGTCGTTGATCCAGAAGATGTTGAAATGCTGCAGGATTTAATTGTGATGGCAGTCAACAACGTATTAGAAAAAATTGAAGTTGAAACAGAAGCAACCATGGGACAATACACGAAAGGTATGCCTGGCTTCTAGACTTTAGTTTATGCAGACAAGTCAAAGGAGCTAAAAATTATGCAATACCCAGAACCGATAGCTAAGTTAATCGACAGCTACATGAAGTTGCCGGGGATTGGTCAAAAGACCGCCACCCGCTTGGCTTTTTACACAATCGATATGAAGGATGAGGTCGTCAATGAATTTGCCAAATCCCTTTTGAGCGTTAAACGGGATTTACATTTTTGCAGTATCTGCGGCAATATCACTGAAGATGATCCTTGTGAGATTTGCGCAGACACCACCCGAGATCGCAGCATGATTTTAGTGGTGGAAGAACCCAAAGATGTGATGGCGATGGAAAAAATGCGGGAGTATCACGGCCTGTACCATGTCCTCCACGGTGTTTTGTCGCCGATGGAAGGAACCGGGCCAGAGGATATCAATATTGCACCATTGATTCAGCGACTGCATGACGATCAGGTCAAAGAAGTGATTATTGCTACGAATGCTACGACTGAAGGCGAGGCTACGGCGATTTATCTTTCCCGCTTGATTAAACCAGCGGGGATTAAAGTGACTCGTTTGGCCCATGGCTTATCAGTCGGCAGCGATATTGAATATGCCGATGAAGTCACGTTATTAAAGGCTGTGGAAGGCCGGCGTGAGCTCTAGTATATCTTTTTTTACAGTTTTCCTTTACAATAAATTTAACAGGTTAGAAAAAATGGAGGCAAAAACGTGAACGGATTATTTATCACGATTGAAGGACCAGATGGAGCTGGCAAGACGAGTGTCTTAGAAGAGCTTTATCCTAAATTACAATTAAGAGCGAAACGGCCCTTATTGAAAACACGCGAACCAGGGGGCATTCCAATTGCTGAAAAAATTCGCAATATCATCTTAGATCCACGTCATGAAACGATGGATGAAAGAACGGAAGCTCTCTTGTATGCAGCAGCTCGGCGCCAGCATCTAGTTGAAAAAGTTTTCCCGGCTTTAGCCGATGGCAAAATTGTCCTCTGTGATCGTTTCGTCGATAGCTCCATGGCTTATCAAGGAGCTGGCCGCAGAATTGGTTTAGCGGCTATTGCTTCAATCAATGAATTTGCGACTGAAGGGACAACGCCTGATTTTACGCTTTATTTGGATGTTGATTCTGATACTGGCCTGCGCCGGATTCGGGCTAATCGCCGCCATCAGGTGGATCGCTTGGATTCAGAAGGCTTGGAGTTTCATCAGCGGGTACGCCACGCTTATCTGCGTTTGGCAGAAGAAAATCCCCAACGAATTACTAAAGTCAATGCAACCCAGAGTTTGCCAGCCGTTGTCAATGAATGCCTTGATGCCATTTTAACCCGTTATCCTGAGTATTTTTCAATCAACTAAAAGGAAGGTGTAGAACTATGAAAATTGTTTTAGCTATTGTTCAAGATAAAGACAGCAACCGTTTAGCCAATGAATTTATTGATGCCAACATTCGGGCAACAAAATTATCTTCAACCGGCGGCTTTTTAAAAGCCGGCAACAGCACGTTTATCGTCGGAATTGAAGACGAGCGGGTCCCGGAAACGTTAGAGTTAATCGAAAGAACTTGCCAATCGAGAAAACAATATGTTTCGACACCTGTGACGTTAGATATTTCAATGGATGGACAAATTCCTTATCCAGTGGAAGTGGAAGTTGGCGGCGCGACAGTTTTCGTCTTGCCAGTTGAAGGCTTCCATCAGTATTAAGAAGCATCACGATTAGCTGGCTGCCATTTTTAGCAGTCAAACAGTCACTAAATTTTTGAAGAAATAAGGAGCAGCTAACATGGAACAAACACCGGCTTTTTTTAAAACACAGCCGCTAGTTTCCGCTCTATTATTAAAAAGTGTGAAGCATGGGCGATTAGCCCATGCTTATCTTTTTGAAGGGGACCGGGGGACCGGCAAAGATCAGGCGGCGTTGTGGCTGGCAAAAGAAATTTTCTGCCAGCAAAAAATCAATGACCAGCCCTGCAATGTCTGCAATAACTGCACCCGAATTGATGAAGGAATTCATCCAGATGTGTTAGTGGTGGAGCCTGACGGTCAGACGATTAAAGTCGATCAAATTCGCGAGCTGCAGACGGAATTTTCTAAGAGTGGCTTTGAAGGCCAGCACAAGGTCTTCATTTTAAAGGATGCAGAGAAAATGAATCTCAGCGCCGCCAACAGCCTGCTGAAATTTTTAGAAGAACCGGCTGGTGGTTTCTTGGCAATTTTGGAGACAACGGCTCTGGCACGGATTTTACCGACGATTCAATCCCGCTGTCAGATTTTGCATTTTCAGAGTCTCTCAAAAAAAATTTTGCAGGAAAAATTACAGGCGCAAGGTATCGGTAAACAGTCGGCTGCCCTCTTAACCGATTTGACAAATAGTTATGATAAAGCAGTTGAAATCTCCCAAGATGAATGGTTTAATGAAGCTAAAGAATCTATGACGCAATGGTTTAATTATTTGAAAAACCGTGATTTGCAAAGTTTTATCTATGTCCAAAAGAAATTGTTGACGATTTTTAAAGAAAAAAATCAGCAGCAGCAGGGCTTGAGTATTTTGCTGCATTTTTACCAAGGTTATTTAAAGGAGGCAGTCAAGCAAGGTCTGCCGCAAAAAATTGCCGACATTAATCAACAGATTCAGCTGATTTTGACAGCTGAGCAAAAACTTGGTGCCAATGTTTCTTTTCAAAATGTCTGTGAGCAATTGGCTTTGAAAATCACAGCCGAGACTCTTAAAAAAAATCTCTAATCTAAGGAGGCTTTTAGGTGGTAGAAGTTGTCGGAGTTCGTTATCGTCCAGCTGGACACATTTATTATTTTTCCCCTGGTAAAGCCGAGTATCAATACGATGAAAAAGTAATTGTCGAATCTCAACAGGCCAAATTTATGGCGACCGTGGCGATTCCTAAAAAGGAATTTGCGCCGGAGGATTTACCGGAGGAATTGAAGCCGATTTTACATAAGGCTTCGTCGAAAGAATTGGCAAAAGCTGAAGAAAATCAGCAGGATGCCAAAGAAGCATTTCGGATTGCTAAGAAAAAAATCAAAGAACATGGCTTAGAAATGAAGCTAATTCAGGTGGAATACACCTTTGACCGTAGTAAAATTATTTTTTCCTTTACCGCTGATGGTCGGGTCGATTTCCGGGAATTAGTCAAAGATTTAGCTGCGGTTTTTCGCACGCGGATTGAGCTGCGACAAGTAGGGGTCAGAGATGAAGCCAAGGCTTTAGGCGGGATTGGTCCTTGTGGCCGCCAGCTCTGCTGTTCAACCTTTTTAGGGGATTTTATTCCGGTTTCAATTAAGATGGCAAAAGATCAAGGGCTATCTTTAAACCCTGCCAAAATTTCCGGTCTCTGTGGTCGCTTGATGTGCTGTTTGAAATATGAAAATGACGAGTACAAAGTTGCCAAAAAAGAAATGCCGGATTATGGCAAAGAAGTTATCACGCCAGATGGCAAAGGTCGGGTTGTTGGGCTAAATATGCTTAGTCGGATTGTCAAAGTCCGCTTAGCAGGCCATGAAGCAGCAGTCGAGTTCACCAATGAAGAAATCAAAGAAGCTACAGCCTTAGCCAAAGCAGGTGAAACAATTGGATAAACGATCCCTATATGACGGATTGAACGAATTGGAAACTGAATTAAGCAATTCCTTGGCTGAATTGATTCGCATGAAGGAATCTTTATTACAATTGGTAGAAAAAAATGCAACCTTGGAGATGGAGAATCAGCGTCTACGGCAGCATTTACAGGAGTTGGATCAAGTCAAAGAAGCCAGCGCTAAAAAGACGGCTGGACTGTCGCAATCCCGGATGAACCTGGAGAAAATTTACGAAGACGGCTTTCATGTCTGCAATGAATTCTATGGTTCCAGACGGGAAAATGATGAACCTTGTCTGCTTTGTTCAGGAGTTATCTATCGCGAGAGTACCAAATAGCGATAAAGTTTAACTGCTTAGTTAGCTGGCTAAAAAAAACGGCGATAAGATTAGTCGCCGGTGAATGAACCAATGTAAAAAAAATTGAACAAAAGAGGCTGTGACTTTAGTTGTGAACCTGACAAATATTTCCGAAAACTACTCAGTGAATAAGACTGAGTAGTGGTGATTTCGGATAGTTGTCTGGCAAACTAAAGCACAGCCTTTATTTCGTCTAGAAGGGAACGACCAATGAACAAACAAAAAAGCTTTCAGCAGGGGCAGGTAGCGGGCACTCTTTATTTAGTGCCGACGCCAATCGGCAACTTAGAGGATATGACTTTTAGAGCCGTCAAAACTTTAGGCAATGCTGACCTGATTGCCAGTGAAGATACCCGCAACACGCAAAAATTGCTGAATCATTTTGATTTGCAAACACCGCAAAAAAGTTTACATGAGCATAACTATCGCGAGCGAATTCCTTATTTGCTTGAGTTTTTAAAGAGCGGCAAAGATGTTGCTCAGGTGAGTGATGCCGGCATGCCGTCAATCAGCGATCCCGGTCATGAACTGGTCAAAAGCTGTCTAGCGGAAAATATTTCCGTTGTCGCTTTGCCGGGGCCGACTGCTGGAGTGACAGCTTTAATCGCATCTGGTTTAAACCCACAGCCCTTTACCTTTTATGGATTTTTAACCCGTAAGAAAAAAGACCAGGTGGCTTTTCTTGAAGAAATTTTAGAAGAATCAACCACTAGTATCTTTTATGAATCCCCCCACCGAATCAAAGCTACAATTGATATCTTACTGGAGGTCTTTGGGGAACGGGAAGCTGTAATTTGTCGGGAGCTCACTAAAATTCATGAAGAATATCTGCGGGGGAGTTTAGCAGAGCTGCAGACATATCTAGCAGAAACGGAGTTAAAAGGTGAGATTTGTCTTTTGGTGGCCGGATTTACTGGTGAAAAAACAATTGCTCTACCTGAAGGCACTTTAAAAGAGCAGGTGGCGGCCTTGATCGAAAATGGTCTGACCACAAAAGATGCCATTAAAGAAACCGCCCGCCGCAATGATTTAAAAAAACAAATCGTTTATAATGCATACCATGAATTAAATGAAAATTAACTAGTCAAGCATGACTGTGACAGAAGTTTTATACAAATATATTATCCGAATGCTGCCATTTGTCTCCTGTGAATCATCAGATTTACTAGACAAATAGTATGAGTGACTTGTCATTTGAAGATTATAAATGACAAAAGAACAATATTTAGTAGCTCATACTGAATAGTTTTCGGAGAAATTATATTTGAATAAACTTGTGTCACAGTTTTTTTTGTAAAAAATTTGACAAGTCAAAAAGCCTCTGGTAAACTCCTTCTGTTCAAATCGAAAACATTACGCTTTGGGTTGAGCAAATCGTAATTGATTGAACAAAAAAATTCGGGATTCAAAAGGAGATATCAGTGAAAAAGTATTTAGCGGGACTATTCGTTTTATTAGGAATGATTGGCTTGAGTGGCTGTGGGGAAACAGAAGGGCAAACCGAAACAGGAGAAATCAAGGTGATTGCTTCTTTTTATCCCATGTATGATTTTACTAAAAATATTGTTGGTGATGAGGGAACAGTCGAGCTGATGATACCAGCTGGCACAGAGGCCCATGATTATGAACCAAGTGCCAGAAATTTGGCAGATATCCAGGATGCCGATGTCTTTGTCTACAACAATGAAAATATGGAGACTTGGGTACCAGAGATTGAAGGTACGCTAGCCGATGGCGATGTTCATGTGGTGAAAGCAACAGAAGGCATGATTTTACTGCCTGGAGATGAGGCTGGACACGAGCATAGCCATGATGAGGCCGGTCATGAAGGTCACAGCCATGAATTAGATCCCCACGTGTGGTTAGCACCAAGTTTGGCGATCAAAGAAGTTGCGGCGATTCGTGATCAACTGATGATGGCTTATCCTGAAAAAGCTCAGGCCTTTGAAGAGAATGCAGCAGCCTATCTTGAAAAATTGACAGCATTGGATGAGGCTTACCAAGATCAACTTAGCAACGCCACTCAGAAAACCTTTGTCACACAGCATTCAGCCTTTGGTTATTTAGCTTTAGAATATGGCTTGAAGCAAGTGCCGATTACTGGGTTATCAGCAAATGAAGAGCCTTCTGCCAGTCGTTTAGCTGAATTAAAGGAATTTGTTTTGGAGCAGGATTTGCAGTATATCTATTTTGAGGAAAATGCCACAGAAGCTGTAGCCCGCACCTTAGCAGAGGAAACCGGTGTGGAGTTATTAGTTTTAAATCCCTTAGAAGGACTAACAAAGGAGCAGCAGGCAGCAGGTGAAGATTATATTTCAGTGATGGAGGAGAATCTGACGGCCTTAACTAGAACCATTAATAATGAACGGACTTCGACATTACCGACTGTCGAAAAAGAACAAACTGTCTACAACGGTTATTTCGCTGATAGTGATGTAAGCAATCGCCCTCTATCAGACTGGCAAGGTAACTGGCAATCTGTCTATCCGTATTTAGAAGATGGCTCATTAGATCAGGTGATGGCCTATAAAGCCAAGCTAGACTCGAGTAAAACACTAGACGAGTATTTTGCCTACTATCAAACAGGCTACCAGACAACCATCAATGAAATTGAGATCACGGAAGATACGATGAGCTTTACAGATGAAGACGGTCAAACTGTTTCCAGTGAGTATCAATATACCGGCTATCAAATTTTAAATTATGCTGCCGGCAATCGTGGTGTGCGCTACTTATTTGAGGCACTTGATGACAGCAGTGGCGCCTTCAAATATGTTCAATTTAGTGATCATGATATTACTTCAACGAAAGCGGCTCATTTCCATATTTATTTTGGCAATGACAGTCAAGAAGCTTTATTAGCAGAGATGGATCACTGGCCGACTTATTATCCTGAAGATTTATCCGGCTTTGAAATTGCCCAAGAGATGATGGCCCACTAAGCAACATTAATTTACAGAAAGAATAGGTGAAGTAGGATGGAAAAACAAAATTTATCAACAGCTTATCGCAATTTAAAGAGCCCGAATATTAGAACTCGAAAACGGGCGTTGAAAATGCTGAGGGCTCTTAAAAAGAAAAATAAATAAAGTTGAGCTCTCTTTTAGTGTTAGAAAACTTAACACGAAAAGAGAGCTTTTTTCATTTTTTCTGATAATTTTCAAAAATAATCTAGTTTTATCCGGAATTTGATGTTACTATATCTAACATAATCAATTGAAGGTTGATTAATTTACTTAAAAGGGAGTTGGAATTATGGAAGCAGCAAATATTGCATTTATTATTATCTGTTCGGCGATGGTTTTCTTGATGACGCCGGCACTAGCATTTTTTTATGGGGGCTTAGAACGACGCAAAAATATTTTAAATACCATGATGATGGTTATCTGCGTTATGGGCTTAGCTTCAGTAATTTGGATTGGCATTGGCTACACGTTATCCTTTAGTGGAGACGGTCTATTTATCGGGAACTTAGACAATCTTTTCTTAAACGGTGTTTCGATGAGTAAAGGCGAAGGAATTCCAGATGGATTATTTGCTGGATTCCAAATGATGTTCGCTCTCATTACCACAGCAATTATTACCGGTTCTGTTGTTGGTCGGATGCGTTTCTCAGCAATTTTCTTATTTATTGCCGCTTGGTTGGTTATCGTGTATTCACCATTGGCCCACATGGTTTGGGGTGGCGGCTTCTTAGATGCAATCGGCTCAATCGATTTCGCCGGCGGGAATGTTGTTCACATCAGTTCAGGAATTTCTGGTTTGGTATTAGCTTTAGTTGTTGGTCAGCGCCGTGGCTTCAAGCAAACGGAATACCGTCCCCATAACATTCCTTTCATCGTGTTAGGAACAGGGCTTTTATGGTTCGGTTGGTTTGGATTCAATGCCGGTTCAGCTTTAGCAGCAGATGGCTTGGCAGTCCATGCATTATTAACAACCAATACTTCTGCAGCCGCAGCAATGCTTTCTTGGATGCTGATTGAAAAATTAACAATTGGTAAACCAACAGTTGTCGGCGCCTGTACTGGGGCGGTTGTCGGTCTGGTTGCTATTACACCAGGTGCCGGTTTTGTCAGCCTTTGGTCTTCATTGATTATCGGTGCTTTAGTTAGTCCTTTCTGTTATTACTTTATTTCAGTTATCAAGCATAAACTTGGCTATGATGATGCATTAGATGCTTTTGGTTGCCACGGTATTGGCGGAATTTTCGGTGGAATCATGACAGGTATCTTTGCCGATCCAGCATTAGGTCACACAGGTTTAATCTATGGTGAAGCAAACTTATTTATCGCTCAAGTCGCTTCAATTGTCTTCACAGCAATTTTTGCCGGTTTAGCAACATTTATCATCATCCGAATTATCAAATTGTTTATGCCGATTCGTGTTTCTGCTCAAGAAGAAGCGCTGGGCTTAGATCACAGCGAACATGACGAATCAGCTTACCCAACGTTTATGGGCTTAGATTCTTAATAATGGAGGAAGTTATCAATGAAAAAAATAGATGCGGTTATTCAACAGGAAAAACTAGAAGAAGTAAAAGCGGCTATTGATCAAGGAACAGAAACCTCCGGGATGACAGTTGCTCAGGTTTTAGGCTTTGGCCGGCAGAAGGGCTTTAAAGAGTATGTTAGAGGTCAGGAAGTCATCACAACCTTACTACCAAAGGTGGCAATCAGCTTTGTCGTACAAGATGAAGACGTGGACCGAGTAATCGACATGATTTTGAGTATTTGCGGCACAGAGGGCGTTGGTGATGGCAAAATTTTTATCACCAATGTTGAAGAAGCGATTCGCATTCGCACGGGGGAAAGAGGACGTGCGGCAATTTAAATAATTGTCTGCCTTATGAATTTTTCAAAATAGCATTTCCATAAAAAGCATCTGCGAATCCGCAGATGCTTTTTATGCTATCAAGAAGTATTCTAAAGTTTTCGAGAATTTTGCATCTTTTGAATATACGCCGTGGCTCCCCTACTTGAAAGGGAACTAACGTTTGGTTTATAATGTAGTGGAGGTGATTGACGTGGTGGAGCTACAGTTTCCTTTGAAAAATGATACTTCGCGAAAGATTATTCATATTGATATGGATGCTTTTTTTGCGGCCGTTGAAGAGCGGGACCATCCTGAATTAGTCGGAAAACCCCTAGTCATCGCCAGACATCCCAGTGATACCGGCGGTCGAGGAGTGGTGACAACTGCCAATTATGAAGCCCGAAAGTACGGTATTCATTCTGCCATGAGTGCCCAGAAGGCTTTTGAGCTGTGTCCACAAGCGATTTTTAAACCGGGGGATCATCAAAAATATTCAGAGATTTCGCGCCAGATTCGTCAAATTTTTTACCGTTATACGGATATTGTCGAGGCAGTTTCCATAGACGAGGCTTATCTGGATGTCACTGAAAACAAGCTACAGAGTAAATCAGCCATCAAGATTGCTAGTCTGATTCAACGAGACATTTGGCAGGAAGTCCATTTGACGGCGTCGGCTGGTATTAGTTACAACAAATTTTTAGCAAAATTAGCCTCTGATTATCGAAAACCAAGGGGGATGACGGTTGTCATGCCTGATGAGGCCATTACCTTTTTAAAGGAATTGCCTATTGAAAAGTTTCACGGTATAGGTAAAAAAACCGTGCCTAAAATGCAGGAGCTGGGTATCTTTACGGGTGCTGATTTATATGAAAAAAGCGAGATGGAATTGATTCGTCGCTTTGGCAAGATGGGGTATTCCCTCTACCGTAAAGTCAGAGGTATTCATGATTCCCCAGTCAATATCCTTCGTAATCGCAAATCAGTCGGCAAAGAACACACCTATGGAAAATTGCTGACTACTGAATCAGAAGTCCTTACTCAGCTAAGGCAACTTTCAGAAAAAGTTGCTGGTGCTTTGAAAAAAGAGCAAAAACATGGCAAAACAGTGGTGCTGAAAGTTCGTTATGCTGATTTTACGACGATTACTAAGAGAACGACTTTGCGGGAATACTTGCATGAAAAAGAAGCGATTTTTGCTGAGGCCAGTTTGATTTGGGAGGAGGTCCAAGGCCTTGAAAAAGGCATTCGTTTACTAGGCGTTACAATTACTAATCTAGATCCTATGACTTATGAAAATATCACGCTTCCATTATGGCCAGAGACCCATAAAAAATAAAAAATGCGTCCACAACAAAACAGGATTTGAAACTACCTAAAATACAGTCAAACAGTAGGAATGTGATTTGCTGTCAATTGACTTTAAATCGATTAACTGCTATAGCAGACTTTGGTTGAAGAACAATGGGTATTGTTAATTATATTCTGTGGAGAAGTTGTGGATGTGTTTTTTTAATTTGATTAATGGAGAGATTAAGTTGTACAAATCTATAAAACAGTATGTTTTATTCAATATATATAATAATAATTAATTATATTGACAAAAATACCGGAAGATAGTATATTTTTCTTGTGAGGGGTTCTTTCTTTTCTAGAGGAAATAACTTATCTTGTCTTTGCTGTTTTTCATTTTAACATGGATGTTGCCAGTTTTTTAGATTGTTGTTGGCAATTCTGGTTTCTCAGAATAGAGAGAACAAAGAATGCGAGTATGATATGCAAAATAATCACTAGTGACACTGGAACTTTTTTGCATCAATAAATCAGGTAAGTTAGTTTTATTCTCCAAGTTTAATTACAGGAATATAGCCCAACTGATTCAAAAAATCAGCCAGTCGTCTCAAGCCATTAGCTATTGTCATTTTATAACCCAATCGTCACACTAGTTTCTCACTAAAAGGAGGAAAAAATGCATAAGAAAATATTGAGTTGTTTGTTTTCGGTCAGTCTATTAATCGGGTTTGCTGCTCCAACTAGCCTTCATGCCGCTGATACTGGTGAAACAACACCTGGGCGCTTGTCATTACTTGAAAATGAAGATGTGACGACGCCAAGAGATCCAGATGATCCCACAAAAGAATTAGAAGATCCTGATGATGAACACGTTATCACGGATAATAAAGGTCCTCTGTCCCTTGACGTTATTCCTAAAGAATTTGACTTTGGACAGCAGAAAATGAGTTTAGAGCAGATTGTTTACCAAGGGGTAAATCAAAAGGCAGATGATCCAGAAAATGCTACAAAGAAACAGTATATTCAAGTGACCGATAATCGTGGTCAAGTTTCTGGTTGGAAAGTTACTGTTAAACAAGCCGATTATTTGGCGACGGCTGAGGGACATAAGCTGACTGGCTCATTTTTGACTATTCCAGAACGGACAGCCTTGAATAGTCTCAAAGAAAATTTGAATGGGACCGATTTTTTTATTGATGAAGTCGAAATTACAACAGCAGAAAAAGATTTTTTCTTGCCGGTTGGGACTGATAATGGGAAAGCCGTCTCAATTGCCAATTGGTTAGCTAAAGATGTAAAACTGACTGTGCCAAATGGTGTATCAGTTGTGGGAGCATACAGCAATGAGATTATTTGGACCCTGACGGCAACTGTGACAGCTTAATTTTTACTGGTACAAATTAATAATAACAAGAGAAGGGGAATATTATGAAGAAACAAATTATTTTAACAGGATTAATTGTAAGCGCTTTTTGTCTTGTGACTGCTGTTCCGGCCATGGCTACTGATGATCCAGTTAATGTTGGCGAAACTCAAGGGATCATTGACTTTAAGGAGAATAACAAAGTAACCACACCTAAAGACCCTGAAAATCCAGCTCTCGAACTAGTTAATCCCGAACTGGAAGATATTTTAAAAAATAATTATGTGACAGGAGAAAAAGGGCCTCTATTTCTAGATTTAGTTCCTTCATTATTTGATTTTGGCGATCAGATAGTTGAAATGAACGAGGTTATCTATCCCAATATCCCAAGTGAGGCTACAAGAAAATTGCACTATTTACAAGTGTCTGATAACCGGACTAAAAGTGATGGCTGGGTGGTTAAAGTAACCCGTAGTGAGTTTGTTAACGGTACAGATCAATTAACTGGCTCCACAATAGTTTTGCCAAAAGGAGAAGCCAGAAATAGTTTGAATAGTGATCCGACAGCCGTTGATAGTAATTTTAGTACAGCTCAAGTGAACTTGACGGCTGGGGAGGACCAAGAAACGAGCATTTTTTCCATTGCTGCTGATAAAGCCGCTGGAAAAGGTGTTTCAACATCTGAGTGGGATGCGGCAAGCGTTAGTTTGAAGATTCCAGCTAAAACGGCAAAAGAAGGCAACTTCACATCAGTAATCAACTGGATATTGACTGCAGAAATCACATCCTAATGTTTGGATAATTGGAGGTCATCATGAAAAAAATTAAACCTTACCTTTTATTTTTCGGTCTGTGGAGTTTATTTTTTCTGCCTATCGAAGTGCGAGCAAGTGGCGAAGATAATCAGCAAAATAGTGCTAATTATTCAGTTCAAAAGATGCAACCTGAGGGAGCACTAGTTTCAAATAACAGTTCATTTTTTGATTTACTAGTCCAACCGGGGGAAAAACGAAGGATTCAAGCGACTATTTTTAGTAGTGATGATCAGCCAATTATGGTAAATTCCGAGATATTTACAACCTATACAAATGAAAACGGGCAGATTAGCTACACTTCTGCCGCTGAAACCTATGATAAAAGTTTACGCTTCAAAATCAGCGACTTTGCTGCAGTAGCTGCTTCTGATATTCAGGCTGAAGTTGCTCCTGGAGAGAGCCACACTGTTTCAGTGGATATTCAAGTGCCTGACAATATTCCAGATGGAGCCTATGTGGGCTCTTGGTATTTCGAAAGAGCAGATCAGGTTGTCGAAGGAGAAAATAGCCAGGAAGGTATCTCAATTTCTAACAAATACAGCTATGCACTGGGAATTAAATTGACGGTCAATCAAGAGATTGCCGAACCCAATTTAAACTTGCTGGATATCACGACTGGCATGAACAACTACCGCAAAGTAGTGCACGCAAATCTTCAAAATGATTTGCCAACTGTGGTTTCTCAGCTGAAAGTAGCCGCTGAGATTATGCCCAAAGATGAATATCAAGTGCTTTACAAAAATTCCCTAGAAAACATAACGATGGCACCAAACTCAAATTATAGTTTTCCCATCTTCTTTGAAAATCAACCGATGGAAGCGGGCCAATATACGATGGAATTGACGGCCACTACAAATGACCCTAAATGGTCAGAGAAAACTTGGCGTTGGCGGGAGAATTTTACTATTACTGAAAATGAGGTGCAGGCGTTGGCGGCAGAAGCCATCAACGATCCACCTATGAAAGAAAGTAAATTTAATTGGCCCCCTTATCTAATCATCGGTGGTTTGCTAGCATTGATGCTGATCATTTGGCTGAAATATCGGTATGAACGGTCAAAGAGAATAAAATTAGAGGAAAAGAAAAAGAGCAAAAGAAAAAAAAACGTTAGCAGAAAGGTCAGTCACCCATAGAATTTTTTGGAACGTTCTGTGAAATTAAGCGAGGATATCGGAGAGAGTAAGAAGGTGGCATAAATGAAAAAAATTTTTTGGCTTTTTTTACTGGCAACAATTGCGGCTAGTTTATTTACTCTGCCTAAAATTCAACAGGCGAATGACTTTGACCCGTGGGTTTTTGCCAAAGAGTACCCAGCAGATTTGACAGGTGAAACTGGTGTGACTGGTGAAGTGGAGGTAGTGGAGGATGGCATTTTTCTGACTTCCTTGATGGAAGCACAATACGGTACACCATATAGCACCGGGCTCGGTGGAGCTTGGTCAACAAATAATGACTTCACTCACTTAAGCAATACGAAAATTACCATTCGTGAGCCAATACTGTGGTCGCAGAAAAGTGAACTAAAAGGCCAATATACCCCCGCTTCTCCCAATGAGCCTCTTAAAGGCGGAAAATTCCAAGTTTCGCATTTTTTACCGATTTATGCGAGTAATAATATGAATGGTGGCTGGGAAAAAACTAAAGATGATTTTAGAGCTGGCAATTATGGTCTGTATTTACGGTTGGAATTTCCTCCAGGAGTAGATGCTCAGGCGATGGCCAAATGTATTGACTGGTCCAGTATGGGAGCTAGTACGAAGTTCAACATTAGGGCAATGGGAATTCCGACTTTTTCTGATATTTACTTTCCAATTACTGTTGTACCTCGCTACACAAAATACAGCAAAGAAGATCCTTCAGCGATTTATTTGCTGATAAGAGGAGTAGATTATCGAAATTTTACTGATGAACAAAAAGAAGAGATGACAACCTCTGCTGAGGAAATGGAAAGATTGGTAAATGTTACAGGGTTGGGCTTTTTAGCGGGTGAAGGAACTGTCCACTATGCTTTTGATATCAGTCGTTATACAGGAAATCTATCCACAGAAGAATTATTAGCTTTAGGAGTTACGCCTGAAAAAAATCCACAGGCTTTTGAAGCTGCGGATAATAGTCCCGGGAAAATTCTAACACGAGGTAATTTACCCCCTCATCCGAGTAATTCCCTTCCTTTAGATTTTTATATTCTGCCAAATGACCAGACACTCTCTCCAGAAGTTATGGGTATCAATGAACGTTCAACGCTTCATGAGGTGGAAGACACCTTGTTTGTTTTAGATAAGATAAGAGCTAACAAGGCAAAAACTAACTTGCAGGTGAATAGTTGGAGCAGTTACTTTTCACCAATCGACATACTCCGTGATCCGACTGGCAGGCTGTCACCGGAAGGCTTGAACTTAGATTCAACTAAAAGCTACAATCTGCAAAGCCAACTTGATACTCAAGGGGATTACTATCCGGATGAGTTTTTGGAAGTTATCAATGACAGCTATACTCAAACTTTGCCAGGAGAAAATTTGTGGAATCGCTCATTGACACTTGATCATCATGGTTCTTTAATGACGTATCTTGATTTAAATAACCCGGCATTGACAGCACAAGGGGGCAGAAATAATCGTTTTGTACGGGTAATTGATTTTTTTACTAAAGAAGATATCACTGATAATAGCGGGCGAAGGGTTACTGTAAATCAGCAGATTGAAGATTCTGCTGGTAGCCTAAAGCCTTTAGATTATTTCTTATCAGCTATTAATGAATCCCAGAAGGTTATCTTTAGCGGCAGTGCAATGCCCACCAGAGGGAATACTGTTGGACCGATACTCCCTAATCAACTGACTGTCCAGCATATTGTTGACCCACCAAGTTTTTCAGTAAATCTTCAAAATGATTTAGAAGTTACTCTAGGTGAATCTATCACTCTTTCTGGTAAAGTTTCTTCTGTTGAATCAAACACAGCCGATGTATATTATTCAATCGGTGAAGGTGAATGGATTAAGTTAGGCGATACAATAACAGGAAATCCTATTATTGGGGAACGGGAATGGCAGCAAAGCCTTCCTTTTACAGATGTGAGCGGTTGTGGCGAACAGGAAATTAGATTAAAAGCTGTCGATAAATTTGGCTTGGAGTCCAATATAATTTCACAAAAGGTAAAGGTATTGCCTAGAGAGTATCACTTCACCATTCACTATTGGGATTTAGAGGTGAATGAATTACTTGAGTCGGTACAGGCGACCGTTGATGATACCCAATTGGTCGAAGGAAGTTATCCCTTCCAATTCAGGAATTATAAGTATAATCAAAGAGGTTGGAAATTTGAATATGGTAGACTTGGCGAAGATAGTCAGCATTTTCAAGAAGGAGAATACCTTAACTTAACTTTATCAGACTTACAAGGCGGAGCTATTGAGTTAACCTCATATTTGATTCCTGTAAATCCTGGTTTTGAGGTACCCAATATTATTGACTTTGGGGATCAGGTTGCAGGTTTTGCTGAAGCAGAGTTTTTTCCTGAAAAAATTGACGGCAAGCTCCATGTACTAAATCGCTCTAACCTACAACATTGGCAACTATATGTCACTGGTGAACCTTTGAAAAAGAAAGTGGAAGGCAGCGGTGAAGGAAAAGCCTTGGAAGGGATTTTGAGGTATTATAAAGATGGACAATCAGTTAATCTTGTAAATAATTCTTTTAAAATTTTTGATCCGCAAGTAGACCCTGATGCCAGCACAGAGGAAGGTTATGAAATTTCACAAAACTGGACCTATGCTAAAGACTTGGGAGCGACTGCAGAAAACCAGAAAAATGGGTTTTCCTTATTTGTAAAAGGTTCCCCTGAAGCTGGGGCTTATGAGGCCACCATCAATTGGACTGTAGTTGGAGAAATTGACTATTAAAGCTTGGTTCATTAAATATGGAAGAAAAAAACTAATTGTATCTGAAGTGGTCTGGATTTTCAGAACGTTTCAAATACAATTAGTTTTTTGTGTTAAGAAAGTTTTTTAACTTAGGAAAGAAAACTGTAATTACTTTCCTGCTTGCAACTTTTCCCAAATGACAACTTGATTTTCAGTTAAAGATTTTGGGACGTCGATAATCCGCTGATTGCTGCTGCCACGAAATTGCAGCTTGAGATTTTTTTTAGCCAACTCAAAACGGCCATCCACCAAGATATCTACATAGGATAACAACTCCAGTTTATCTGAGGATTCTTGTAGTAATTCTTCAAAAGTATAGCCAGTCCAGCTCCAGATATCTTTACTACTTCCGTATTCCTTTCGTAAGCGTGTGACCACTTTCAAACAGACTTCTGTATTTAAAAAAGGTTCTCCGCCTAATAAGGTCAGACCTTGAACATAGTCTGGTTGTAAGTCCGCCATTATTTGATCCTCCAGTTCATCAGTGAAGGGTTGACCATATTGGAAATTTTGGACAGCTTTATTAAAGCAGCCCTCACAGTTAAATAGACAGCCACTGACGTAAAGACTATTTCTGACGCCTTCGCCATCGACAAAATTTAAGGGTTTATAATCAGCATAATAATTTTTACTATATTGGCTTGCCAACCATTCCTTTGGTTGAGGATTATTCAAGAAAAGACCTCCTTGCAAAATTCTTTTATTTAATAAGTGAGAGAAAACAATAAAAATAGATACCACCAAACAATTTACTACAGATAAAATTGCGCCAAGACAAGGTCAGGGTGCAATTTTTTAATTTTATTTGGCTCGATTTTATTAAAAAGTTCGTCAGTTGTTTTATTTCATATGTTTAACTCGTGATGAAATTTCTTTATGGCGGCCATGGACCATCGGACGAGCTTGGGGATTTCCGAGGTAGCCACAGGTTCTTTTGACAACGTCACATGACTTTGGATCGTGATTGCCACATTCGGGACATTCAAAGCCGCGGGCAGTTGGATTAAAGTCACCTTCAAATCCACATTCATAACAGTGGTCAATTGGTGTATTGGTACCTAGATAGCCGACCCGGTCATAGGCGTAATCCCAAACGGCTTCTAAAGCTTTGGGATTTTGTTGTAGCACAGGATACTCACAATAATGAATGAACCCGCCGGAACAATATTTTGGATAATCTTTTTCAAAGTCCAATTTTTCAAAAGGTGTTGGGTTCTTGCGGACATCATAATGGAAACTATTGGTATAGTATTCCTTATCGGTAATATTAGCTACAACGCCAAATTTTTCAGTGTCTAAGCGGCAGAAACGATCTGTTAAGCTTTCACTTGGAGTAGAATAGACGCTGAAGTGATAGCCGTACTCGTTACCCCAATCATCAGCATGAGCCTTCAATTCTTTTAAGATGCTCAAAGTAAATTCTTTAGCTTCAGCATCTTGCTCCCATTCGCCTCCGAAAAAGGCGGATGCTACTTCGTACAAGCCGATGTAGCCAAGGGAAATAGTCGCCCGTTTATTTTTGAACAATTCGTTAACGGCATCTTTGCGGTTTAATCGTTTACCAAAGGCGCCATACATATACAAAATTGGCGCATTAGCAGGTGAAGCTTCTTTACAGCGTTCAACTCGATATACAAGGGCATCTTTCATAATACCTAAGCGTTCCTCTAAAATTTGCCAGAAGCGATCGAGGTTGCCGGCGGATTCTAACGCAATCCGCGGTAAATTCAAGGTGACTACCCCAAGATTCATCCGGCCGACATTGATTTCTTGACCATTTTCATCCTGCCAGCCTTGTAAAAATGAGCGGCAGCCCATTGGTACTTTAAAACTACCGGTTAATTCAACAATTTTGTCATAACTTAAAATATCAGGATACATCCGTTTAGTAGCACATTCTAAGGCTAACTGCTTAACATCGTAATTAGGGTCGTTTTCAGATAAATTGACGCCACGTTTTAATGTGAAAATTAATTTCGGGAAGATGGCTGTCCGATGCTCACTGCCAAGTCCGTTAATGCGAATTTGTAAAATGGCCCGTTGGATTTCCCGTTCAAACCAATTTGTGCCAAGGCCAAAGCCAAGGGAAGTAAAAGGTGTTTGCCCATTGGAGGTGAACAGGGTATTGATTTCATATTCCAAACTCTGCATAGCATCATAAATATCTTTTTGAGTTTTAGCTAAGGCATAGGCTTTACGTTTATCAGCAATTTCAATCCATTCTTCCGCATCTTTTAAATGTTTTTGGTAATTTAATTTTGCAAAAGGGGCTAATAGTTCATCCACCCGGTCTGCTGAACAACCACCGTATTGGCTAGAAGCGACATTGGCGATAATTTGTGAAATTTGAGCCGTTGCTGTTTGAATTGATTTAGGCGATTCAACTTCGGCATTGCCAATCTTGAAGCCCTCAGTCAGCATGGTTTTAAAGTCAATCAAGCAACAATTGGTCATCGGTGTGTAAGGATGATAGTCCAAATCGTGATAATGAATATCACCTTTTTGATGAGCATTGGCCACATGGGGCGGCAACATTTTTAAGCCGATGGATTTTCCAACAATCCCAGCGGTCAAATCTCTCTGTGTGTTAAAAACATCACTATCTTTGTTAGCGTTTTCGTTGACAACAGTTTGGTCTTTGTTAATCAGCTTGCCAATGGTAAAATTAATATCAGTTGCTTTTGAGCGTTCAAAGTCCCGTTGCGTCCGGTAATTGATATATTCTTGAGCCAAGTCGTATTCGTTTTTCTCAAGTAAAATGTGTTCAACCACATTTTGGACTTCATAAATTTTTACGTTATGGGCGAAGCGTTCGCTGATTTCTTGGTCAATCCGGTTGACAATTTCTTGAATTCGTTCGTGGGCTAAAGGGTCGATGGAACCGTTAATTTTGGCTTCCGCTTTAACTAAAGCATCGTAAATTTTTTGGTCGTCAAAGTCCACTAAGCGACCATCCCGTTTGACAACTTTGAATTTTGCAAGTCTTGGATGCAGTAGAATTTCCGTATTTTCCCGTTGGATTTTCATCATTTTCTTCACACTCATTTCCTTTAATCTCGCTTTCTATAATAAAACATTTCACAAGATAGAGCAATAGTTTTCCGGAAGATATTTATCAACATCTGGTATTTTATAGAGAATATTTTAAAAGATAGCCACCAGATATAGTGGGTCCGTTGTTTAAGCTTGTTTGACGGGATTTTTGGCTGAATATGCTATGATAGAGGGGAGGAAGTGATGAGATGAAAACAATTATTGATGTAAAAAATCTGACCAAAACCTTTGGCAGTCGAAAAAATAAAGTCAATGTGCTGGAGAATATTTCTTTTTCTGTAGAGGAGGGGGAATTTGTCGGCATTATGGGGCCAAGTGGTGCCGGTAAGACAACTTTGTTAAATATCTTATCGACCATCAGTTTTCCAACCCTCGGCAGCATTGTGATTAATGGTGCCGATTTAACCAGTCTTAAAGGTGATAATCTCAGCGAGTTCCGCAGAAAAAATTTGGGGTTTATTTTGCAGGATTTTCATTTAATGAATACTTTAACGGCCCGAGACAATATTTTATTGCCACTGGCGGTTGAAAAAAAATCACTGGCTGAAATCGACCAAAAAATCGCAATGGCTAGTGAAATGTTGGGAATCAAAGGGATTTTGAATCAATATCCCGATGAATTATCGGTGGGACAAAAACAACGAGTGGCCGCAGCTCGGGCTTTAATCGAAGAGCCCAAAATTATTTTTGCTGATGAGCCGACCGGGGCGTTGGATTCGACTTCTGCCACTGAACTATTGAATTACCTTCATGATATCTCTTTACATAAGGACACCACGATTTTAATGGTGACCCACGATCCGTATACGGCGAGCTATTGCAACCGGATTTTATTTATCAAAGACGGCGCCATATTTTCTGAAATTGTGCGCAGAGGTTCCCGCCGTGAATTTTTCAATAAGGTGATTGATATGCAAGCGACTATCGGCGGGGGAGGGCGCAGCAATGCTATTTCGGCTAGCCTTTAAAAGTTTTCGCCGGCAGGTTAGAAGCTATCTGATTTATTTTTTGAGTATGATTTTAGCGGTGACGATTTTTTATACCTTTAGTGCGCTGACTTATAATGATGCGATTATTGTGCGGGCTAATCAGGATATTCACCTGTCACAGGTCTTGGTTTTAGGACAAATTGCTGTGATTGGGATTTTATTATTTTTTATGCTGAGTACCAATCGCTTTTTTCTAAGAAGGCGGGCAGAGGAAATTGGCATCTATCATTTATTTGGCCTTAATCGTTGGAAAATTACCGGACTTTTTATTAGTGAAATTATTATTCTTGGGATCTTAAGTCTAGGAATTGGGATTGTGATTGGCATTGTGTTTTCTAAGATGTTTTCCATGATTTTGGTTAAGGCGATGGCCTTAAGCATTGAAAGCAGCTTTTTTATTTCTTGGCGTTCAGTCGGTTTAACGGCGGGTACCATGTTTTTTATTTTATTGATTGTGGCCATGCGCACCGCTTGGATTTTGCAGGATTATTCAACCCATCAATTGTTTAAAATGGATCAGCTGACCAGCCAACAACTTGAAATGAGGGGCTGGCAAAAGATGCTGGGGGCAATTAGTGTTTTGTTCCTACTACTTTCCTATTTAGGAGCTTTTCAGACATTGGCTCTGGGAAGATGGTTGGCCAACTTTTTTGATGGCTCAGGCTTTTATGCGAATTTTCTCGGCATTTTGATTACACTGCTCTTAGCGAGTGTTGGCACCATTTTTTTCTTTATCTGGGGTTTACGCTGGCTGCTGTGGCTTGTCGGGCGCAGCCGCAGAATTACAGAACAGAATTTAACGGGGCTTTTGATTGGCAATTTGCGGGCCCGTCTAACCCGCAACCGCCGCACGACTGCCGGCATCACGGCCACCATGAGCATAGCGATTATTTTAATCAGTTTGGCCTTTTCAACTTTTATGATTTCTCTGAGGGAGGTTTATTATACCGACCCAACCGACTTTCAAGTAGCAGATGATCAATATTCTCGTCTCAAAGGCATTGTTGAGGAAAATGATGGAGCGATAACAGCTGAGGAAACGTTGAACTTTAAAACAGTTGGCGGCTACCTGACAGGGAATTTGGTGAATAATCAAGGCAGCTCGGCGGTGGAACTGGTGGATGTAATTTCACTGTCAAATTATCAAGAATATCGAAAAGTAAATCAGGGGCTGCCGAATATTAATTTGCAAAATAATCAGCAGGTGGTTTTATTAGATACCGTTCAAAATCTTTTCAGCTATATTTTTGAATATGATTCCAGAGCATATTTGGGTAATCAGGCGGTGACGATTCAACGGGCGATAGCGGACCGCCTGGGATTGACGCTTTTACGTTATGGCTATGTGACTTTTGTTGTTTCAGATGAGCTGTTTGACCAACTGGAGGGTTATAGTTATCAAATAGCAGCCTTTAACACCAATAATCAAAATTTGGAGGCTTTAGCGCAAGCTGTTTCGGAAAATTTGCCGGTGGCCTACGATTACGCCCTCAGTTATGACCTTACTTGGAATGGCTCAGCAGTGGTCGGCGAAATTGCCAGTGGTAACCAAGGCCCGTCGACGATACAAAGATTAAATTATTCTAGTCAGTATCCTAATTGGCGGCTGACCCGTCGGCAATCAGGCTTAGTGATTTATGTGACGGTTTTTATCGGATTAATTGCTTTAATTACAACGGGCAGTATTATTGCTTTACGCCAGATTGCCGAAGCCGAGCATGGCAAAGAAAATTACCAGTTGCTGCATCTTTTAGGTATTCCCAAAAGAAAAATCTTGCGGGTCATGTATTGGGAAAATGCCCTCGTTTTTATTCCGATTACTTCTGTGATTGTCTTAAATTCCTTTTTTGGGATTTACCTGTTGTCCCGGTACTTAACCTTTACTAATTTTTGGCTGCCGAATATTTTTATTATTTTTACTGTGGTGGTCTATCTGATGTTTTACATCTTGACGGCGAGTTTTTATCGCCGAGTGGTGGATTTATAGATTTTCAGAAAAAGGGCAAAAAAGCTTTTATCGGCGGTTCGTTATGCTATAATTTTATGAAAAGAAAGGCGGGAAACGATGGATTCAAAAGAAGAACAATTATTAATTGATTTAACGAGTGCCAGAGGTGTTCCGGGAAATGAGGGTCAAGTCCGGGAAATTTTTAAAAATTATGCGAAAGACTATGCCGAAGATGTTTTCTTTGATGGATTGGGCAGTGTGATTGCCAAGCATTCCGGTTCAAAGGGCGGCCCAAAGATTTTTATTTCCGGTCATATGGATGAAGTTGGCTTTATGGTGACGAAAATCACGGATAAAGGTTTTATTGAGTTTCAAACTTTAGGCGGCTGGTGGGGTCAGGTTATGCTGGCACAACAAGTTGAAATCACTACAGACGACGGCAAAGTGATTCATGGAGTGATTGGTTCAAAACCACCGCATGTGCTATCACCAGAAGCTCGCCAAAAACCCTACGATGTCAAAGAGATGTTTATCGATGTCGGCGCCAGCAGTGCTGAGGAAGTGAAGGGCTGGGGAGTTCGCCCTGGGGATATGATTACACCTTATATCGAATACAAACGCTTGAACGATACCAAATTTTTACTCGCTAAAGCTTGGGACAATCGGATTGGCACGGCTGTTTCGTTAAAAGTTTTAGAAAATCTAGCTGAAGCAGACCATCCTAACGTTTTATTTGCCGGCAGTGATGTTATGGAGGAAGTGGGCTTAAGAGGCGCCCGCACCAGCACCCATTTGGTCAATCCAGATATTGCCTTTGCTTTGGATACTGGAACCGCTGGCGATACTCCGGGCATGACGCCTAAGGAAGCCGATTCAATTTTAGGCAAAGGTCCGCAAGTTTTGATTTTTGATGCTTCGATGGTGCCCCACAAAAAATTATTAAAATTTGTGATTGATACGGCTGAGGAATTAGAAATTCCCTTCCAATATACGGTGATTACTGGCGGTGGAACGGATGCCGGACAAATGCATTTGACTAGAGACGGGATTCCGTCATTAGCGATTACTGTACCAGTGCGCTACTTGCATTCCCATACCTCTGTTATTCATGAGGATGATTATCTTAACACGGTGAAGCTAGTCACTGAGGTGGTAAAACGCCTGGACAGTGATAAAGTCAAAGAGATTCGTAGTTATTAAACACAGGTGAATGATCAGGAAAGATTTTCTGCGGCTGTAGAAAGTCTTTCTGATTTTTATAAAAAAGGTAAGTGAGAAAAGGAGAGAAAAATGGAAAATTATGAACTGCGGGCAAAAGCCCGGGAAGCATTGGCAGGCCAATGGGGAATTAATGCAATTATTACGTTATTTGTCTACATTATTACGACGGTGATTAATGGGGCTGTCACTAGATTATTTGGCTTCAATGCCACTAATTCGGATGGGCCGCTTTATCTATTAGTTACGTATGCGTTATCGATTTTTATTTTATTTGCATTCTCTTATGGGCAAAATTATATTGCATTAGAAGTAGCGAAGGGGCAAAAAGCTGAAATCGGTGATGTCTTTTCCATCTTCAATAAAAAATATTATGTGCCTATGATGATCTTTAATTTAATTAGCGAGGTGCTGAATTTCTTAATCAGCTTGATTATTTTTGTTCCAATTATGCTGATTTTTGGTTTCACCGCCTATATGTCCTTTGCCATTGGTGGCAGTACGAACGGGCTGACTCGCCTCTTGAATGACGGCGAAATCAGCACGTCAACAGCAATTATTTTTGTGGTGTTAATCTTAGCAGTGCTTGTGTTATTCTTTATTGTTTCTTATATCATTGCCGGTGTCTTCAAATTTGCTGCTTGGGCGAAGTTGGAAAATCCGGAAATGCCGACATTAAAGGCTTTATCCTATGCTTGGTATTTAATTAAGGACCGGATTGGCAAATACATTTTGATGAATCTTTCCTTCATCGGCTGGTGGATTTTCTGCATTTTCATTATTCCAGTTTTATGGGTAGTGCCGTACATCAATACTAGCTTAGCTGAATTTTACTTGAATGCTAAAAACGAACGGGACTTTATGAATGTATAATTGATTTTTAAGCAGCGTCTTCAGGGGGTTAAAGCCTTTGGAGACGTCTTTTTGTGTTAGGATAGAAGTAACAAAAATTGTTTGGAGGCTGTCGAATGAAATTAACAGTTTTAGGTTATTTAGGAGCGTATCCTTATGATGGGGATGGAACGACAGGATTTTTATTGCAATCAGGGGAGTTTAATTTATTATTGGATGCAGGTAGTGGCACACTTTTACAATTGCAAAAATATTTAGACCCGTTGGCACTGGATGTAGTCATTTTAAGCCATTATCATCACGACCATATTGCTGATTTAGGAGTGCTACAATACGATTGGCAATTAAATCCGCAGCGCAATCAGGAGAAAATTTTGCCAATTCACGGACATACAGAGGATTCATTTCACTTCAATGACTTGACGCTAGCGGGCGTCAGCCAAGGACAGCCGTATTACGAGACAGATGAGTTGAATTTAGGACCGTTTTTGGTTACATTTATGAAGACGATTCATCCAGTACCTTGTTATGCTATGCGCTTTGTTGAAAAAAGCAGCGGCAAGGTTTTGGTCTTTACCGGCGATTCCGGTTACTTGGAAAAATTTAATGATTTTGCCAAGGATGCCGATTTATTTTTGGCAGACACGTATTTATTTAAAGGCAATGAAAGGCACAAGGCCCACTTTACGTCCCTTGAAGCCGGGGAAATTGCCAAAGCGGCTCAAGTGAAACGCTTAGTCTTGACCCATTTGCCGCAATTCGGTGATTTAAAGCTTTTACAAGCGGAGGCTCAAGCAGCTGCTGGGCCACAAATTCCAGTCGAGTTGGCAGCCACTGGAAAAATTTTTGATATCTAAGCCAGTATGTTGAGCTATTGCATCTGCCTTTTATGAAGGCCGATTTTTACAATAGAGAATAATGACAAACAATTAAAATTGGAGGAATCAAACATGATTTTTGTACCAAATGAAAACATCGATCCGCGGATTAACTTGGCTATTGAAACTTATTTATTGCGGGAAATGCCATTGGATGAACCAATTTTGTTATTTTATATTAATGAACCGTCGATTATTATCGGCCGCAATCAAAATACGATAGAAGAAATCAATAAAGAATATGTTGAAGAACACGGTATTCATGTTGTTCGTCGATTGAGCGGCGGCGGGGCCGTCTATCATGATTTAGGTAATTTGAATTTTAGTTTTATTATGCCAGATGACGGAAATTCCTTTAGAGACTTTGCTAAATTAACGCAGCCGATTGTCCAAGCTCTCCACGATTTAGGTGTTGAAGGAGCACAATTGAAAGGTCGCAATGATTTAGTGATTGACGACCAAAAATTCTCCGGCAATGCGATGTATGCAACCAATGGCCGGATGTTTGCCCATGGTACGATTATGTTTGATTCGGATATTAATGAAGTGGTGAATGCCTTAAAAGTTCGCCAAGACAAAATTGAATCTAAAGGCATCAAATCGATTCGCTCACGGGTGACCAATATTAAACCATTTTTACCAGCGGATAAACAAGGGATGACAACTAAAGAGTTCCGGCAAGAAATTTTATTGAAAATTTTTGGCGTAAATGACATTGCCGATGTTAAAACCTATGATTTAACGGCAGATGACTGGAAAAAAATTGAAGAGATTTCTAATAGCATGTATCGCAACTGGGACTGGAATTATGGCAATTCACCGGCTTTCAATATTGAAAAACGTCATCGTTTTCCAATCGGTTCTGTCGAAGTGCGCTTAGATGTGGAAAGCGGCTTGATTAAAGATGCCAAAATTTATGGTGATTTCTTTGGCTTAGGAGAAATCTCCGATGTAGAAGATAAATTAATTGGTCAAAAATATGAAAAAGCGGCGATTAAAGAAATTATTGACAGTATTGATGTCAAAAAATATTTTGGGAATATCGAAGCCGAGGAATTAGTTGAGTTAATTTATTAAGCTAATGGCAACTTTTAGATAATCTGTATCATAAAAATTTTATGGCTTTGGAGTTTAATCGACTCCAAAGCTTTTTCTTTGGTGGAAGATATTCAGGCTAGAGTTCCATCCCCAACACTGAGGCTGCTTTTTTATTGCCAGCGGGGATGGAGACCACTATAATATTAAAGAAAATATCAAAAGGAAGAATGGAGCGGTCTTGTGCGCAATGAAATGATGCATCGGCCAGTGGTCAAAAAGGATTTACTGGATTTTATGAGAAACCAACAAAAACAATTACCCGGAGAACTGGGAAAAATTGAAGCGGAAGCCCATGAAGAGGAGATTCCAGTCATCCCTCATGAGACGGTGGTCTTTTTACAATTTTTATTAGGTCAGCTAAAGCCTAAAGAGATTTTGGAAATTGGCACAGCTATCGGGTTTTCCTCCAGTTTAATGGCAGAATCACTGCAAGATGGCGGTCATGTCACAACGATTGATCGTTTCGATGTGATGATTCGCAGGGCCAAAAAAACTTATGAGCGGCTAGGAAATGCCGCTAAGATCAATTTGCTAGAAGGCCAAGCTGCTGATATTTTGCCAACGTTAAGTGGTCCATACGATTTTATATTTATGGACAGTGCGAAATCAAAATATATTGAGTTTTTACCAGACTGTTTGCGACTTTTAAAAAAGGGCGGCGTCCTAATGGTGGATGATGTCTTTCAAGCTGGAACAATTTTGCAACCGATTGAAGAAATTCCTCGCGGTCAGCGGGCGATTCACCGTAAGCTAAATCAGTTTTTAAAGGTGATTATGCAGCATCCGGATTTAACCTCGACTTTACTACCTTTGGGTGATGGCGTGGTGCTGATTACAAAAGAAGCTGAGCAGGTTGAACTGCCGTCAGAAGTTGAATAGAAGGATGTGGGAACTGGCTGTGACACGAAATTTTTTCTTGAAGTCAACATAATGATAATTAAATATTAGTTTCTGTAGCCTAGTAAATCAGTGAGACTTAAAATCGTGTGCTCCTGAGTTCCAGTAGTTCCTCTTGACAATTCAACAGTAATGATTAATTTTTTTAATATTTTTAGAGAAAGCTGTGTTAACATTAGGTTCTGTTATGCTAGTACAGCTAAAAAATAAATAGCAAACAGATGAAAATGACAATTAATTTCGATTGGATTTTTCATCTGTTTTATTTTCTAGAGCATTTAATATTTACTGAACACTCAGTTTGTTAGAGCTAGCAGCTTAGTCATTTTAATATTTTTAATAACACGCATGAGATAAATAGTTAATCCCAATAAAATCTTCAAAATTTTGAAGCTGGATTTTGATGCTTATTTTCGTTGAATACGGATTATATTTTGCTTATGAAGCAAAATTAAGGAGGGAAACCATGATAATTGAGCATTTACAGAAAAGAAAAAACTTCACACCAGCAGAAAAACAATTAGCTGAGTATTTACTGTTGCATCTTGAAGAACTGGGAAACTTGACGATTGATGAGCTGGCAAAAGCTACCTTTACCAGTAAGGCGACCATTATTCGCTTTTGTAAAAAGCTCAAGCTAAAGGGTTTTATTGATTTGCAAAAGGAAATTGCCAAAGAACTTGTGGCTGGAAAGCATTTAGCAAAAATTATCGATGACGAGCCGGTTAATCAAGAAACAACTAGTGAAGAGGTCATGGGGCTGGTTCCGGCAATTTATGAGAATGCTTTGACCAATGCCCGCCTATCATTAAATAAAAATCAGCTGAAACGAATTATTAATCGTTTCAAGCATATCGAAAAATTGGATATATACGGGACTGGCATTACCTATTCGATTGCCAGTATGGCGGCATTTAAGTTTGCAACTTTGGGTGTTCCGGTGGAGGCCTTTAGTGGCTTGAATGAACATTATGTGATTGCAACGCGACAAAAGAAAAACCGATTGGCTATTTTATTATCATTTTCTGGAAACAATCCTTTGATGGCGACGACTGCCAAATATCTTAAGCAGGCGGGGGTCTTTGTGATTGGCATCGGCGATCATCCTGAAGGCGCACTGGCGCAGCAGGTGGATGAATACATTGCTTTAAGACAGAAACAATCGATTTTAAGTATGGAGGTGATGACCTCGATAACGGCGGTCAATTATGTTTTAGATATTCTATTTGTCTCTCAGCTGGTTGGCGATTATCAGCAGAATACTCAGAATTCCCTGATGGTTATCAAACAGGAACTGGCAAATAATCAACTGAATGATACTCAAGTTTCAAAAATTCAAGGGGAAACTGACAAATAATGAGACAATGTTTCAACTTTTGATTTTACTACTGTTCTCTTCAAGCCTGGATGATATAGTGAAGCTAGCTTCACCAGTTTAGTTGCATTTGAATATTTTGAGATGGAACAGCTTAGCAAAAAAAGGAGTGTTTAAAATTTGAAAACAATTCGGTTAAAAATTCCCCAATGGCAGGGAGGCAACAAGCCCAATTATGCTTTTGGTTCAGAGCTATTGACTTGGTTAGCACCAAAAAATGCCAACCATGTCGAAATTGATGTGGCAATCCCTCAATATAGTGGACCTTTAGAAAAGGAAAATGGTGTGGTTGGCCAAAGTGTTGTCGCAGCCAATATCGACTTAGTCAATGAAAAGATTCAAGAGGAGCTACCGGATAAAATTATTGCGCTTGGCGGTGATTGTCTGGTTTCTCAAGCGCCTTTTGATTATCTCCATGGAAAATACGGCGAGGACTTGGGCATCATTTGGATTGATGCCCATCCAGATATTTCCACACCAGACGTGTTCTACCATGAACATGCGATGGTGTTGGGCAATTTGCTAGCGGGAGGCGACCCGGTGCTTGCTGCCAAGGTTAAAGCGCCTTTCAAGGCAGCTGATGTGCTTTATGTCGGATTGCAGGAACCGACCAGTGATGAGAAAAAAATATTAGTGGATTTAGATTTGAACTATCAGGTACAAAAAAACGAGCGACTTTCGCCAGATGCCATTCAAAAATGGCTCAAGGAAAATCATTTTTCCAAAGTAGCGGTTCATTTTGATTTGGATGTCTTAACCCCCCATGAGTTTCGTTCCCTTTATTTTACAGAACCAGGGGTGACCGAATTTCCGTCAGAATCTGGTCAAATGAGTCTAAAGGAAGTGCAGGCAACTTTTGCAGCAATCAATGAAGTCAGTGAGATTGTGGGCTTAACCATTGCGGAATATCTGCCTTGGGATGCTGAAAATCTGCAGCAATTGCTCTCAGGAATCAGCATCTTTCAGTAAATGAAATTTAATAGACAGCAACAACCTGTTCTCTTTATTGAGGGCAGGTTGTTTTGTAATGGCTTTAGTTGATTTCCACCGCGGTAAGTATTCAAAAAGTTCCGACTACAAAAAAAGTATTTAACCTGTTCTAAATTTGGTTTTTAGAGTTTGGATATTCTTGTATGTAGAGCGTAGCTTTTATAATAGTAGAAAAAATGCAATCAGCTTTCTGTTAAAAGAGCTGATTTTCGCTTGCACAGTGGCAAAGACTTCTTTATAATGGCTAAAACTACAAGTCATTGCATTTTTAGTTGTTGGAAAAAAGGAGGAAATTTAGATGGAAGAAATGCGCCGCAGTAAACGGCAAATGGAGCAGGGGGCTATCAAAGAATTAATTGAGGCCCAACATGTGCTAAGAATTGGCCTGATTGATGAAACCTTTCCTTATGTTGTCCCAGTAAATTATGGTTATGCGTGGCAAGGAGATCAGCTTATTTTTTATATTCATGGTGCAGTCGTTGGCAAAAAAGTTCGCTTGATTGAAAAAAATCCTCATGTTTGTGTGGAAATTGATGGAAAGCATGCTCTAATTGAAACGGGAATGCGTGCCGAGGGCTATTCCTTTGCCTATGAGAGCTTTATCGGCTATGGCAAGGCAGAAATTGTGACGGATGCAACCGAAAAACTTCATGGCTTGGCTTTACTGATGCAACATGAAACGGGAAAAGCTCTGACTGAGTTTGACCCGATACCTGAAAAAATGGTGGAGCGGACAGGGATTATCAAAATTGTTATCTCTGAGTTCAGTGGCAAGCATCATCAGCTGCTGGAGAAATCAGAAGCGTAGAAAACCATGCAGCTTAGTCGTAACAAAAATTGCTGAGGATTAAAAATGCAGAATTTACAGTGATTAAAAAAGATTTTAGATTAAAAGCAAAGAAAAATTCTGACAGCAGAAAGCCTCAAATTTTGGTAGCAAAATAGATTTAGAGAGTTCTTAGGTCAGTAAAAGACAGGACTCTTTTTTTTTTGACAAAAATTGACTATAATAAGTTCAGGATTTAGTCAAGGTCATTAAGAAAGGAAAAACGATGAAATTAATTAAAGTGCACGGTTCAGAGAATGATTTTTTTATTTTGGATCAGACCCAGTTTCAACAAAAATTAACTGACAGCCAAGTCAATCAGCTGACCAAGGCGATTACACCTCGTGAGGGTGGATTAGTTGGTGGTGCAGATGGCATTTTGTTAGTCGACGATGCTAAAAACAGTCTGAGTTTAGGGCAGATGCGGGTGATTAATAATGACGGCAGTGAAGCCAGCATGTGCGGCAATGGTCTGCGGACAGTGGCCCGATATTTAGCGGAAAAGAATCAGCAGGATTCGTTTAATGTTGAAACGATGTTTGCGGATTTAAAAGTGCGTAAGGCACCAGCCCTCGGTGAAAAAATCGAGACCTATCAAGTCGAAATTTCACCGGTTAGTTTTGATTTGGCGGCTGTTCCGGCTAATCTCGAAGGTGGCCGCGTCATCAATCAAAAGATTCCTGAGCTATCTGACGAGCTGCTTTTTTCAGTGGTGGCTGTTCCCAATCCTCATCTGATCACTTTTGTCGATGAAGCGACATTAAAAGGTCCATTGCTGGAAGAAATTGCGCAAAAGGTAAATGGTGAAAATAACTTATTTCCTGATGGCGTCAATGTTAGTTTTGTCCAAGTCTTAGGGCCAAACGACATTTTTGTCAGAACTTTTGAGCGAGGTGTCGGTTTAACAAACGCCTGCGGGACAGCGATGAGCGCTAGCAGTCTGATGCATGTGTTATTAAATGAAGGTCGTTTTATGCAGCCGATTAATGTTAAAAACCCTGGCGGGATGGTGCAAACAGTCGTCCATGAAAATCCTGATGGCGGCTATTGGATGGAGCTAGTTGGTAATGCTACCAACACCCATTTAATTGAAGGGGAGCTGGACGATTTTATGCAGCAAAATTTTGATCAGCTGACGATTGTTGAAACGGATGAACAGGCAGACTACCAAAAATTTCTCAATAATATTGAAAAATAATTAAAATTTTGTTCTTGTTAACGTTTTCTATTTTCGTTATAATAATCCTCAGAGACTAACTATCTCAAATGAAAATTTGGAGGCAATTATTATTATGAATCAAGGAAAAGTGAAATGGTTTAACAATGAAAAAGGTTTCGGCTTTATCGAAACTGACGGCAGCGATGATGTATTCGTACATTTCTCAGCTATTCAAGGGGATGGCTTCAAGTCTTTAGAAGAAGGCCAAGAAGTTGAGTTTTCAATCGTTGAAGGCGCACGGGGACCGCAAGCCGCTGACGTTGTTAAATTATAATCTTTGATATTTTATAAGTGGTTGTGACACAAGTTTTTTACAGTTGAATTATCTGAATTTATTTTTTGTCTTGGCGGTCCGATGGGGCTCGGACAAACGAACCTGTTTTGTACCTATACTGATGGGGTTCAGATAATTTCATCTGTTTGAACTTATGTCCAACCACTTTCTTTATTTTCATTTTTTTCGTGAAATTCATGAAATTTCATTGAAAGAATTTATATCGCATTTATTTTACGAAAATATTTCATAGATTACAAAAGAGTTAAATAAAGTTTGTAATCAGGCCGGATTTCCTGTAGTTGATTGAAATCGGGCCTGTTTTTTGGTATCGTTTGTTAGACGTATGTAATTTACAAGGAAAAATATTCCTTTAATGAAAAAAGAAATGTGATTCACAGTCACAAGAGGAGCGAACAAATGCGAGTTTGGCAAAAGATCGTGTTGGGATTTGTCTTTGCAGTCCTTTTAGTTGTCATCGGCGGCGTGGCCTATGGTACGAAGGCGTATTATGATTTGAAAGCAACAGCATCCCAAACATATGAATCAGTAGAACGAATCTCTGAAACGAAGCGCTCTGAGGAAGTCGATTACTCCTCCTTGGAACCTATCTCAATTCTATTGATGGGTGTCGATACCGACGTGGAACGAACTGAAGAAGGCGACACCGGCCGGACCGACTCCATGATGGTAGTCACGATTAATCCAGGAACTGGTCAAACAACAATGGTCAGCATTCCCCGGGATACATTGGTGGAAATGGATTACCAATACGGCAATGTTTATATTCAGTACGATAAAATTAATGCAGCCTATGCTTATGGCGGAGCAGCTTTAGCCATGAAGACTGTCGAAGATTTATTAGATATTCCAATTGATCATTATGCAACAGTCAACATGGATGGCATGGCCGATTTAATTGACGCTGTTGGCGGTGTGACTGTCAACAATGATTTTGCCTTTGATTTAAATGGTGAACACTTTGATGAGGGTGAATTGCAATTGACTGGTAAGCGTGCGGTTGAATACGCCCGCATGCGTTACGAAGATCCTAATGGCGACTACGGCCGTCAAGAAAGACAGCGGGAAGTCTTGGAGCAATTGTTTAACCAAATTACTTCTGTTGGTACATTAAGCAATTATCAAAATCTGCTGGATGTATTAGGTGAAAATGGCAAAACTGACTTAGACTGGTCAACCATTAGCTCACTGGTTCAAAATTATACACCGGCTTTAAGCAATTTTGTGACGGATCAGCTACAAGGTGTGGATTACACTGGTGATGGTTATATCGGCGAAAGTGGTATTTCCTTCCAACAAGTGACCGAAGAAGAAATTATCCGAGTTCAAAACCTATTGAAGGAACAACTGAATGAAGCGACCATTACGGAACTGGCTTCTAATTATCCTGATTTAGAAGTTTTGGCGGATAGCTACACAACCTCCACCTATGGGACTACAAGTTCTGATACCTACACTTATGGTAACGACACCACCTATGATGATAGCACGAGCTATGGTTATTAAATTTTAAATTCTTTCCCTCTCTTCTCAAAAAGCAATTGCTTGTCGAGAAGAGAGGGAATTTTTTTGTTTTTGTAGTAGTTTTGCATAATGAAGTTTTCGAGAAACGAAGGAGTTCTTTTATCGAAATTTTGTATGGTGTTATTTGTCAGCAGCATCTGAGACTTCACAAAAAAATCGTTGCTGATATTCGCGAGACGCTGTAGAAATTTCTATAATAATCAGCAGTTTCAAAAATGCAGCTCAAGTTTAACAGTATAAAAAATGGAACCAAAGTTTAGCAGTTTAAAAAAACCGACAAAAAAATCCGCAAAGGCCCTCAGTTGTCCGAAAGTCTCTTTGCGGATATTTTTTGCTCTATCCATCACCAACATGCTGTGTCTTGTGACGGAATTTTTCTAACTTATTTGGTGGATTTCAATCTTAGATTGACCACGACTTCACAGCGGGCAGTTTGAGGAAACATATCGACTGATTGCAAATATTCCACTTGATATTTTTTGCTGAGCATAACTAAATCCCGCGCCAAGGTTGACACATTGCAGGAAATATAAACCAGCTTTTCTGGTGCGGCCTGCAAAATAGCCTGCCGCAGTTTTTCATCTAAACCAGTGCGGGGTGGGTCCACGACAATTCCCGTTGGTTTAAAGCCATTCGCCAACCATTTTGGTAGTAAATCTTCAGCCGTACCTGGTTCATAATGGGTATTGGTAACACCTAATTTTTGAGCGTTTTCTTTGGCATCCGCAATGGCTTGAGGAATCGTGTCCATCCCTCGCACTTCTTTAACCTGCTTGGCAAAGCTTAAACCGATGGTGCCGACACCGCAATAAGCATCGACGATGGTATCTGTCGCTTGCGGGTCTAGCGCCTTAATTCCTTCTTGATACAAACGATTTGTCTGTTGGGGATTTAACTGGAAGAAGGAACGAGCTGATAATTCAAAGCTGACCTCATTGATTTTTTCATGAATAGCTGGCTTGCCAAAAAGCAGCAGTGTTTCCTCACCAAAAATCAACGATGTTTTTTTGTTTTGGATATTTTGCATCACAGAAACGACTTTGCTTTGGCGTTGCGTCAACTCTCTAATTAACGGATTAACACTAGGAATTTTTTTCGAATGAGAAATCAAGACCACTTGGACTTCGCCGGTTTCAATCGCTAGCCGTACCATGATGGTTTTCAAAATACCACTGTTTTTCCGCTCATCGTAAATTGGAATTTGATACTTGTTGATTAACTGAACAACCGTGTTCATCACATCTTGGGTTGGTTGCTCCTGCACCAAACAATCGTCGATAGCCACTAGCTGATGGCTGTTCGGCTGATAAAGACCAGCTTCTGCCTTGTGTTGTTTGCCGTTATAGCGCAATTGGAATTGCGCTTTGTTGCGGTAATGCCAAGGGTCATCCATGCCAATTGTTTTGCGTAATGAATAGTTTTGGTAGCCGGCTGGTTTGAATTTTGCCAAGGCTTGTTTCAATAAGTCTACTTTGAAATCCAGCTGCCCCTGATAGCTCAAATGCTGAAGCTGACAGCCGCCGCAAGTCTCGTAAACTTTACAAGGAGGTGTAACTCGTTCCTTGCTGGCTTTATGAATTGTCAGCAGCTCGCCTTCAGCGAATTTTTCCGTTGCTTTAGTAATTTTTACTGTGACTTCCTCAGTCGGTAAAGCCTTGGGTACAAAAACAATCAACCGGTTGAAATAGCCGATCCCCTCGCCGTTGATACCCAGGCGTTTAATTTTAAGTTTTATTTGTTGGGCTTCTTTTACTACTGCCATAATTTCCCCCATAAATTCTGAAATCTAAAACAGATGCTTCAGTCAGCATTTTACCATAATTAAAAAGTTTTCTCATTTTTAATTTGCCTATGTTAGAATAGGCCAGTAGTGGAAATTTTGTAAAAAAACCTTATCAGCAGAAGGAGGAATGCAGATGATTACTGTTGTCAGCCTGCGGAAGGTCAAGGGTAATTTTTATAAAGCAGCTTTTTCAAATGGCGAGGAGCTACGGATTAGTGAAGACTTGCTAGTCCGTTATCGATTATTAAAAGGTCAGGAACTCGATGAAGTCGAATTTAATGAAATCAAAAAGAAAATCGGCTATGATATGGGCTTACAAATGGCGATGAATTATCTCAGCTACCAGATGCATTCTGAGATGGAAGTCCGCAAATACTTAAAGGAAAAAGAAATCGAAACTGCCGACCGGAATCAAATTGTTGAGACTTTAAAAGAGCTAGACGTAGTCAACGATCAAAACTTTGGGGACAGCTACATTCGCACCCAAGTACGTCTGAGTGATAAGGGCCCCGGCTATTTAAGTCAGCAATTAAAGAAAAAAGGTTTGGTGCCAGAAGTGATTGAAAATGCGCTGACCTTTTATCCTCAAAAAGAGCAATTGGCCATTGCTCTGAGAAGCGGTGAAAAGTTTTTTAAAGTGCAACGGAATAAAAGTCTGAGGGAAAGTCAACAAAAGCTTCGGCTGCAACTAATGCAAAAAGGTTTTTCCAAAGAGATTGTTAACGAGGTGCTCAGTCTCTTGGAAACTGAGCCGGATGAAGAAAGCGAGTATCAGGCTTTAGTCAGTCAGGGAGAAAAACTTTGGCGGCGTCATCAGCGTTTGGAGCCTAAAAAGCGCAATATGAAAATCAAACAAAGCCTCTATCAAAAAGGCTTTGCGTTAGATACGATTCAAATATTTTTAGATGAAAAGGAAGCTAGTGATGAAGAAAACTTTTAATAAAGGTCCCGAACTTCCTAAAGACTCTGAATGGAGTTCTTCAAAAATCCAGCAGTTTCAAAAAGACTTTTTATCATGGTACCAACAGGAAAAAAGAAATTTGCCCTGGCGAATAAATACTGATCCTTATCGGGTTTGGATTTCTGAAATTATGCTGCAGCAGACTCGGGTCGATACCGTGATTGACTATTATTATCGGTTTATGGAAAAGTTTCCGACGATTCAAGCCTTAGCAGAAGCTGATCAAGCTGAACTACTAAAAACTTGGGAGGGCTTGGGCTATTATTCAAGAGCCCGTAATCTTCAAAGTGCTGCTCAACAAATTATGGCTGAGTTTGCTGGAGAGATGCCGCAAACAGCTGCTGAGATCGCAACTTTAAAAGGAATTGGTCCGTATACAACCGGCGCAATTGCTAGCATTGCTTTCAATTTACCGGAACCGGCAATTGATGGCAATGTCATGCGGGTGGTCAGCCGTCTGTTTTGTTTGTCAGAGGATATCAGCAAGCCCAGCAGCCGTAAAGTTTTTGATGAAAAGATGCGGTTGATTATCAGTCATGAGGCCCCTGGTGATTTTAATCAAGCCTTGATGGATTTGGGTTCGGCTATTTGCACGCCTAAAAAACCTGATTGTCAGAGCTGTCCGCTTCAGCAATATTGTTTGGCTTATGCAACTCAGCAGCAGGAAAATTTCCCGGTGAAGAGTAAAAAAATTAAGCCAAAAGACGTGTATTTAGTCGCTGGGATTATCGAAAATCAAGTAGGAGAGTACCTGTTAGCCCAACGGCCCGCAGAAGGTTTAATTGCCAACATGTGGACTTTTCCAATGATTGAAGTGAGTCAAGAATTTTTTAAAGAGTTGCAGGAAAAATGGCAAGGGCCCAAAGCGAATGAGAATCAACTGACCTTGGATTTAGTGGCAGAAGCAAGCCCGGCAATTTTTCCTGATTTGCCGGTGGTCTGGCAAAAACGGCACTTTAGAGAGGTCACCCATGTCTATTCACATTTAAAATGGCATGTGTTGCCCTTTTATGGTCGAGCTTTGAAAAACTTTCCAATAGAGGGCAATGAAATGTGGGTCAATCAAGCAGCTTTTCCCGATTTTGTATTTCCAAAAGTTCAACATAAAATGATTGAAAGTTGGAAAAAGTCGTAGTTTTTTAGGAAAGTCTAGCTAGTAAGCGGAATCACAACAATCATTAGTAGGCAAAGCCGAGAATTATTGATATAATAATTCTGATATCGGTGTAATGCACACCCAACACAAGCAGTTAAGTCTGCCGAGGGAAGGGTTATAATGCGAGTTCCTAAAGAGGGCGAGTTTGTAACGATTCAAAGTTACAAGCATGACGGCAATTTGCATCGAACGTGGCGGGATACCATGGTCTTAAAAACAAGCGAGTATTCAATCATCGGCGTCAACGATCATACTTTGGTGACAGAGTCTGACGGCCGCCGCTGGGTTACTCGAGAACCAGCGATTGTTTATTTCCATCGCAAATACTGGTTCAATGTAATAGCAATGATTCGTGAAAAAGGAGTGTCGTATTATTGTAATCTGGCCTCACCTTTTCTATTAGATGAAGAAGCCTTGAAATATATTGATTATGATTTAGATATCAAAGTATTTCCTGATGGTGAAAAACGTCTTTTAGATGTAGATGAATATGAAATGCATCGTAAAAAAATGCATTATCCGCAAGATATTGACTTCATTTTAAAAGAGAACGTCAAAATTTTAGTGGATTGGATTAATAATGAACGTGGCCCCTTTAGCGAAGGCTATATTGATGTTTGGTATGACCGTTACAAGCAATTGTCGAAAAAATGAGCGAAAAAAGTTGACCTTGAGTCAACTTTTTTTAGTTTTTTAAAAGTTTTTTTATAGTTTTTATAGGCAAACCGTGTATAATAATAGATAACAATGCTAATAAATTATTTAGCCGAATAATTGCTATTTATTATACATAATAACACCGAGGATAAAGCCTATGAAAAAAAACACACGTTTGCTGCGATTAAAATTCAATTTATTTGTGACGATTCTTTGTGCTGCGACAATTTTATTAGGTTACGGCTTTGACCGAGTTTTTACGGCCAATGCCGAATCATTATTGGTGACTCAAGCGAAGACCAATGATGAAGAAGGAACAGCTGAGGCTGAGCCGGTCGCCACTAAAGAAATGGTAAAATTACAAGTGACGGCAACGGAAGATAGTACAGCCGCTAGTTCAGATAGCGGCGTTGACAATACAGACGACACAGCCAGCTATATTTCTGTTTATACTGAAGCGGATACGGCCAGTGTTATCGTCGAACAAGTTTTCACAGGAGAATGGGCGGATTATATTGGCCAAGCGGATGGTTTTATTCATATTAAAACCAATGCCGGCAATGAAGGCTACATCTTAGCTGAAAACGGTGCTGTACAGACTGTCTCTGATAAGTCTTCTAATATTTCTTTGGCAGGTGCCGTAATTGTTCTTGATCCAGGTCACGGGGGCAATGATGCCGGGGCTGTGAGCACCAATGAACAATTTTATGAAAAAGATTTAACGCTAGCAACAGCTGAAGTCATTAAAGCCGCATTGGAAGAAAAAGGTGCGACGGTGTATTTGACCCGCTCTGATGATACTTACGTGAGCTTGGATGATCGAGTACAAAAGGGAATTGATGAAAATGCAGATATTTTTATCAGCCTCCACTATGACAGTTTTGATACGGCCAATACCATGTCCGGCTATACTTCTTATTACTACTATGAAAACGAAGAAGCTTTAGCCAAAGATGTTAATTCTGGTTTGACCAGCAGCATCAATGCCTTAAGCAATATCGGGGTGCGGACTGAAAACTTTGAGGTTATTCGCGAAACGCCTTATCCATCTTTATTATTGGAGTTGGGTTATATCAATACGTATGCAGACTTATTATCGATTACGAATGAAGAATATTATGATCAAGTCGCCAGCGGTATTGTCTCTGGTTTGGAGAAATATTTTCAAGGTTAATTCAAAAGCCTAGAAACTTTTTAAAGTTACTAGGCTTTTTTGCTTGTCTGCAGAAAAACTCCCAGCTGCTATAGATTTTAAAAAGATAAAGTATTGGCAGAAATTATTTGCTATGACAAGCAGTTCATCCAAATAAAAAAATCCTACTTAAGCAGGATTTTTTTCAATAGAGTTCATGCTATGCTGAATTCTAATTTATGGGCTAACAAGAATTATTCTTCAGAAAAGAATTTTTTCATTGCCAGATGGGGCATGTCAGCGTCGATAAATTCTTCGCCGAAACTGTGATAACCTAAGTTTTCGTAAAATGAGATGGCCGTTTTTTGTGCGCCTAATTCAATTTCTTTGAAGCCTTGCTCTTGAGAGAATCTTTCAGCTTCAGCAATTAAAGCTTTACCCAAGCCTAATTGGCGATATGGTTTTGAAACCGCCATGCGCTGTAGTTTCAAAGTTGTTGGTGAAATTGGTAGTAAGCGCAGGGTGGCCATCGCTTGATTTTCGTCATTGTACATGACGAAATGGACTGCTAAAGCTTCGTCTTTATCGATTTCCCTTTCAAAAGGCACGCCCTGTTCCTTCATAAAAACTTCGTTGCGAATTTTTAAAGCGTCTAAATAGATGGGACTCATGGTATCTTTGGAGTGGAGAATTTTCATGGTAAGCCTCGATTCAATTCAATTTTTTTCTATTTTAGCAAATCTTTGCGAATTCTGCTCGTTGGATTACTTTTTGAGAAGCTTTTTTTTAAGATTTCAGCTATAATCGAAAAGATACCTGATTTTTATCAGCAGTTTATTAAGATATCATTTATATAAGGAGGATGGAAATTTGTTTGATAAATTTCGCCAGTCGAAACTATTTTTTTGGTCAGTGGAAATGCTCGTAGTGGCAACATTAATTTTTGTTTTAGCGAATCTAAACTTTCTCTACGGACCTATTGGGACTTTCTTCTCAACGTTATTTGCGCCATTATTGACGGCAGGTTTTCTCTATTACCTACTAAATCCCGTCGTGGAACTTTTGGAAAAATTCCACATCAAGCGGACTTTAGCAGTGGTGATTATGCTGTTAGTTCTTTTAGGGGCGATTATTTTAATCTTATTCAGTGTGATTCCGAGCTTGATTAATCAGCTGGCTCAATTGTCGGCGAGTCTGCCGAGCTTTATTCGCCAATTGGAGACTTGGGTCAATGATTTTGCGAGTACACCACTGATGCAAAACCTAGATTTAAGCAGCTATTTGGATCAGTTGAATTTATCTTATGGTTCAATTATCCAACAGTTTGTCAGCAGTCTATCTAGCAGTTTAGGCTCATTAGTGTCGGCAATCGCTTCAGCGACGGTGCTGATTATCACCGTGCCTTTTGTTTTGTTCTATATGTTAAAAGATGGCAAACGTTTTGCGCCAAGCATCCAGAAGGTTTTTCCAGAAAAGCGCCAAACGCAAATTATGGAATTATTAGGCCAATTGAATAAAACTTTGTCCAATTATATTAGCGGACAAGCAATTGAGTGTCTCTTTGTTGGGACTTTTACCTTTTTAGGCTATTGGCTAATTGGTGTCGATTACGCCTTTTTATTCGGTGTCATTGCCGGCTTAACGAATTTGATTCCATACTTAGGTCCATACATCGGTTTAGCACCGGCCGTAGTGGTCACAGTGTTTGATTCACCAATTCGTGCGTTACTATGCTGTGTTGTTGTTTTAATTGTTCAGCAGGTGGACGGTAATGTAATTTATCCAAATGTGATTGGTAAATCTTTAGCCATCCATCCCTTGACAATTATTTTGATTTTATTGGTGGCCGGAAATCTAGCGGGATTACTTGGTATTTTCTTGGGGGTTCCTTTTTACGCTATCTGCCGGACGATTGTTATTTTTGTGATTCGAATGTTTAGAGACAGCAAGACCAAGCAGGCTGCTGACCAAATACAATTATAGTTTCAGATATTGCCAAAAAAATCGCTTTATGATAAAGTTTTATCGTGGGTATAACCCACGATTTTTTTTGAATAGGAGAAATGTATTATGAATGCTGACCCTGATAGTCAGTCGATTGTTTTTCAAATCCTTTTATTAATTGTCTTAACCTTGATAAATGCCTTTTTAGCGGCTTCTGAAATTGCCGTGGTATCGATTAATAAAAATCGGGTGGAACAAAAGGCTGAAGAAGGCAATAAAAAATCCCAGAAATTATTAAAAATCCTAGATAATCCGACAAATTTCTTATCCACCATCCAAGTCGGTATTACACTGGTCAACATCTTGTCAGGGGCCTCTCTGGCAGATAATTTGACGTCACGTTTAGCACCAATTTTAGGCGGCGGCACAGCGGCCCGCAGCATCGCAAACATCATTGTTTTGGCAATTTTGACTTACGTCTCAATCGTTTTTGGGGAATTATATCCAAAACGAATTGCTTTAAACAAATCAGAAGAGGTGGCGCAATTTACCTCTGGCGTGATTCGCGTGGTGGGAATTATCGCTAAACCCTTCGTGTGGTTGCTTTCAGCCTCCACTAGTTTGCTAGCCCGCATCACTCCGATGGACTTCGATGATGAAGATTCCAAGATGACCCGGGATGAAATGCGCTACATGCTGGAAACAGAAGGCGTTTTAGACAACGACGAATTGGAAATGCTGCAGGGTGTGTTCTCTTTGGATACCAAAGTGGCGCGGGAAGTTATGGTGCCCCGGACCGATGCCTTTATGTTAGACATTGAAGACGATGTCAAAGAAAATATTGAAAAAGCTTTAAATGAAAACTTTTCCCGTATTCCTCTTTACCAAGAGGATAAGGATAAGGTCATCGGTATTTTGCACACGAAAAACTTATTAAAGGCTGGTTATAGACTGGGCTTTGATAATCTTGATTTGCGCAAAGTCATGCAGGAACCTTTGTTTGTACCGGAAACAATCTTTATCGATGATTTACTGTATGAATTGAAGAAAACGCAAAATCAAATGGCCGTACTCTTAGATGAATATGGCGGTGTCGTTGGTTTGGCTACTCTAGAAGACTTATTAGAAGAAATCGTCGGCGAAATCGACGATGAATCTGATGAAGTTGAAAAACTCTACGAAAAAGTCGGCGAAAAAGAATATTTGGTTCAGGGCCGTATGCTGATTGACGAATTCAATGAAGAATTTGAAACTGATTTGCATATGAGCGATGTAGATACGATGGCCGGTTATTTGATTACGGCTCTTGGAACAATTCCCGATGCCGGCGAAAAATTATCCTTTGACATTGACAACCTGACTTTAATCAGCGAGGAAATGGACGGCTCTCGAATTCGCAAATTGCGGGTCATCTTCCACGATGAAGAGGAACAACCAACGGAACCGGAGGAAGAACGCCGCTTGTTCCGTAAAGAATTTGAAGAGGATGAACCTCGTCGTTAATTTAACAATTTTCAATTTTAGACATCTCAGCTAGTTGCTGGGATGTTTTTTTAATTTCTAAGGGATTATAAAATATCAGAAGTAACGAGCCAAGTTTACCAAGGCTGCCGCTTCTTTTTGCCGGTGAGTTAGTTAATGCTTGTTCGAAAAAAACTCCAGGGAGTCAATTCAAATCTTTAGAACTGAGTCTAAATTTCAAAAAGCCCTACTGGAGTTTTAGTTAATTTGTCTTATTCTTTTGCTAATAATTCTTTTGTCAGTCGTTGGGCTGTCGGCGTCATTGCCAGACCGCCTTCAGCAGTTTCTTTAAAGATGCTTGGCATCTGCCGGCCAACGCGATACATCGCTTCAACGACTTCGTCAGGCGGAATAACACTTTCGATGCCAGCTAAAGCCATATCAGCGGAGATAAAGGCCTGCGAGGAGCCCAAGGCGTTTCGTTTAACGCAGGGAACCTCAACTAGTCCGGCAACGGGATCACAGATTAAGCCCATCATATTTTTCAAAGTAATCGCCACCGCTTGGGCTGCTTGGTGAGGTGTGCCACCATTGGCCTGCACGAGTGCCGCTGCCGCCATGGCACTGGCGGAACCGACCTCGGCTTGGCAGCCGCCTTCAGCCCCGGAGATGGAGGCATTGTTGGCGATGACTAAACCAAAAGCGCCTGCTGTAAAAAGAAAATCAATTTGCTGGCTGCGGGATAAGTTAAGGCGCTCCCGGCACGCCATTAAGACACCCGGGACAACGCCAGCGCTGCCGGCAGTTGGTGTTGCACAAATCAAGCCCATCTTAGCATTGACTTCGTTCACCGCAATTGCATTTCTAACAGCAGTCAAAATAGTTTCACCGCTGAGGAAATTGCCTTCAGCGAGATAATTATTCATCTTAGTTGCATCGCCACCAGTTAAACCCGTTACCGAGGTCACGCCGGCAACTCCTTCGTCAATCGATTGTTCCATCACGACAAGATTTCTTTCCATCAATTCAATAATTTCTTCTCGGCTGCGGCCGCTTAACTTGATTTCAGTTTCAATCATCAGCTCACTGATGCTAGGATAATTTTGACTTTGCTCGACTAAATCTTCAATACTATAAAACATGCGACTCCTCCTTAACCGAAATACGAGGCACTAAAAACATGCTCGAGATTTTGAATTTTGCTTAGGACTTCTTCATTACGCTCATCGGTTTCAATCACCATGATGGCTCGCTCGCCAACCGCTTCTCTGGTAACGGTCATCGTCCCGATATTGACGTTGGCATCACAGAAAAATTGACTGACATGAGCAATCATCCCCGGCAAATCCTGATGTACAATGATAAACGTCGGCACACCTAAAGACAGTGACAGCTTAAAGCCATTGACTTCAGAAATTTGAATATTGCCGCCGCCAATCGAAATGCCTGTGACAGTCAAAACATGACTGCCTTTGGTCAACTTTATCTGCACCATATTGGGATGTTCGGCCTGCTCCTGTTTTGGAACAAAGAGAACCTCCATCCCCGCTTCAAAGGCCAGCTTTAACGAATCGCTCAGCTGAGGATCATCTGGCTCCATACCTAAAAGCCCACCCACTAAAGCAATGTCAGTGCCATGCCCCCGATAGGTTTTAGCAAAAGATTCATATAAGTAAATATCAACAGAATCCGGCTGTTCCCCGAAAATTTTGCGGACGACTTTTCCGATGCGGGCAGCACCGGCAGTATGGGAGCTACTGGGCCCAATCATAATTGGCCCAATGATATCAAAAACACTATTATATTTTAATTGTTCCATTAGACTTAACCTCTTTTTAGTTTAATAAAAATTGGATTGTTATTCAGTTAGTTATTATAACACGCCAGAACAAATCATTCGCCATTATGAAAGTTCCTTTATTGATTTGTTTAGAATTTCTCACAAAATAAAGGAAACAGGCTGGGTTTCTTTGTTTCGTTCATAGAAAAAAAGGCGAATTCTTTTTTTATTTTGTCGGCGAAAAGACGGACAGAATGCTTGATTTTTTTCAGGCTTTCCTCCATCATAAAATGACTAACGAAACTAAAATTTACTCAAAGGGTTGATACAAGAATGCGTTACTTTATAATGCCCCACCAAGATATTCGCTACAATTTGGCGACAGAAGAATATTTGATGAAGACCTTGCCGATTACTGAGCCGACCTTACTATTATATATCCAAAAGCCCTGTGTTATCATTGGGCGCAATCAAAATGCTTACGCTGAAATTGATTTTCAGTATTTAAAGGAACAGGGAATAACTCTGACTAGAAGAACTTCTGGCGGCGGTGCGGTCTATGATGATTTGGGCAACCTGAGCTTTAGCTTTGTGACCGCCAAAAATCGCCGCGACTTCGGTGACTATGCCGGAGCAACCGCACCGATTATTCAGGCCTTGCAACAGATGGGGGCTGAGCTAGCTGAAGTTGGCGGACGCAATGACTTGTATATTGAGGGCCTAAAATTCTCTGGTAATGCCATGTATTCAAAAGGGGAGCGAACTTATTCCCACGGCACTTTAATGTATGATGTAGATTTATCAGTGCTGGACCATGTTTTAAAAGTTGATCCGGAAAAAATCGCCTCGAAAGCTACCAAATCTGTTCGTAAAAATGTCACTAATATCAAACCATATCTGAATCCCGAATTCCAATTTGCCGATACGGCTGATTTTCGCGATGAATTATTGCGGCAAATTTTTTCAGTCAGGGATTTAGCAGAGATTGCTCAGCAGCAAATCGTCTTAACAACAAAAGATGAGGCAGCGATTGAAAAACTTTTTGCTGAACGCTATGCCAATGACCAATGGGTATACGGAGCCGCTCCAGATTACCAAGTCAGCCGCAGAATCCGCTTAGCCGGAGTTGGCATTGTCGAGCTGCATTTTTCAATTGCAGCTGGCAAAATCAGCGCCTTTGAAATTCTGGGAGATTTCTTTGGTGAAAAAGATATTCATGAGCTGACCAGCGCCTTAATTGGTCAGGAATTTAATGAAGCAACCTTAAAGGAATTTTTACAGAAAAATTCCGTGTCTGAATATATTTTTAATTTCAGCAATCAAGATTTTTTGAATTTACTATTTCAGTGAGCTTAGTTGAAAGCTCGCATTAATACTAGCTAAGTGAGGTAACTAATATTTTATTTGTCTAGACTGAGAAATTTTGGTAGAAAAAAATTGGAAAGCTATCAGCTGAAGGTAAGCTCGGCAATTGATAATTTATCAGTAAAGCCAAATTACGGTGAACATGATTTTTTAGCAAAGTAAAGCGGTACATCACATCACGTATTTGCAAATTATTCTGGCACAGACAAAGCACTTCCACAAAAATTAGCTAAGATGCAGACAAAAAATTTCTATCACAAATTAACGAGTTATTCAAAATCTCCCTAAATTTTCCCAAAAGTTTTCTGCTGGTAAAATTTAACGGGGATTTTTTTGAATTGCGCCTGCTATCATGCTATACTAGGTGAGTTGAAAAAGACTGACTGACAGGGATTTTCCTGTGGTAAAAGATAAATTTACGATTTTAAAGGAGAACAAAATGAACAACCCTAATTTAGTTTCTGAGGTCAAGCGCCGCCGGACCTTTGCAATTATTTCTCACCCGGATGCCGGGAAAACAACAATTACTGAGCAGCTGCTGCTTTTTGGCGGGGCTATCCGCCAAGCAGGGACCGTCAAAGGAAAAAAGACCGGTAATTTTGCTAAATCTGACTGGATGGATATCGAAAAACAACGGGGGATTTCCGTAACGAGTTCGGTGATGCAATTCGATTACGAAGGCAAACGGATTAATATTTTGGACACCCCAGGACACGAGGATTTTTCTGAGGATACTTATCGGACTTTAATGGCCGTCGATAGTGCCGTGATGGTGATTGATAGCGCCAAAGGGATTGAAGCCCAAACGAAAAAACTCTTTCAAGTTGTTAAACGTCGGGGCATTCCGATTTTTACTTTTATAAATAAATTGGACCGAGATGGCCGTGAACCGTTGGATTTATTGGAAGAGCTAGAAGAATTGTTAAACATTGAATCGTATCCAATGAACTGGCCCATCGGCATGGGAAAAGGTTTAGCTGGTTTATATGATGTGTATAACAAACGCGTTGAATTATACCGCCCAGAAAATTATGGCGGCGAACGCTTGATTCCTTTAGTTGACGGCGATATTCCCGCTGACAATCCATTACACGCCGACAGTGTTTATCAGCAGGTTCTAGAAGAAATCGAACTATTGCAGGAAGCGGGCGATGAATTCTCGCCGGAAAAAATTGCAAAAGGCGACCAGACACCCGTCTTCTTCGGCTCAGCCTTAACCAATTTTGGTGTGCAGACCTTTTTAGAAACCTTTTTACAATTCGCTCCAGAACCCCACGCCCATAAAACGGTGGAAGGTGAAGAGGTCAGTCCCTTTGAAGAAGAATTTTCCGGCTTTGTCTTTAAAATTCAAGCCAATATGAATCCAGCCCACCGAGATCGGATTGCCTTTTTGCGAATTTGTTCAGGCACCTTTGAACGGGGCATGGATGTCAATTTGGAAAGAACTAACAAAAAATTAAAACTCAGCAACGTCACCCAATTTATGGCAGATGCTAGAGAAAATGTTGAAGAGGCGGTAGCTGGTGATATTATCGGGATTTATGATACCGGAAATTATCAAATCGGTGATACCCTGTATGAAGGCAAATTGAAAGTTGCCTACGAAGAATTGCCTTCATTTACGCCGGAGCTTTTCATGAAGGTCACAGCTAAAAATGTTATGAAGCAAAAATCCTTCCATAAAGGTATTAATCAGTTGGTACAAGAAGGGGCGATTCAGTTATACAAAACCTATCTTTCTGATGAATATATTATCGGGGCAGTCGGCCAATTGCAATTTGAAGTATTCCAACACCGGATGCTAAATGAATACAATGCCGAAGTTATTATGACACCGATGGGCAATAAAATCGCCCGCTGGATTGATCCAAAAGATTTAGATGAAAAAATGAGCTCCAGTCGTAATATTTTAGCAAAAGATCGTTTCGACCAACCGCTATTTTTATTTGAAAACCAATTTGCTGAACGCTGGTTTGCTGATAAATATCCCGAGGTTGAACTGAAAAGCTTGATGTAATCACTTTTTCAAATTAAATAACAGAGTCTAAAGCTGCTTTTTTCACGACAGCTTTGGACTCTTTTTTTGCCTTGAGGAAGCTTGTATAATATAGGTGATATCAATTTCTGTAAAATAACCACTCTCAGCCGCAATAATACTTCTTATTTCTCACAAAGCCCGCCGCTCATCCCAATCGAAATGGGGGATTAATTTGAAAAAAACAACACGAAAATTTATCCAGCAGTTTACGATTCTCTTGCTATTTTTTGTGGGTGCCTTGGTAATGCTCTATCCTTTTTATAGCGATGCCTTGAGCAATATGCTAGATCAGGTCCGCATTTCCCAATACCAAAAAGCAATCACAAAAGAAGAAACCGCCCAACGTCTCGCCCGCTTAAAAGAAGCGGCGAAGGAGCAGCAGACAGCCAGTGACCCCTTCGCTCAGCTAAGCAATGAGCTTGAAGGAACTGTCTATGAAGATCATTTGCTGGGGACCTTAAATATTCCTGCCCTATCGGTGGAGATGCCAATTTTTGATCAGACGGCCGAGACACTTTTAGAAATGGGGGCGACAGTTGTCGGCGGAACGGATATGCCGGTCGGTGGTGAGGGCACGCATTCTGTTTTAGCGGCCCATCGAGGATTACCGCAAAAAAAACTATTTACCGATTTACCAGATTTAAAAGCGGGGGATCTTTTTGTGCTGACTATTTTCGGTGAAAAGCTCGCCTATCAAGTCGATCAAATTACTGTCGTGTTGCCGGATCAAATCGAAGTTTTGGCGGCTCAGCCGGGAGAAGATTTGGTTACCCTGCTAACCTGCACACCTTATATGGTTAACTCCCATCGGCTATTAGTCCGTGGTCATCGTGTTCCTTATACTGAAGCCGTCGCCGCCACTGTGACAAGCGGCAACCAAAACCGATTACTGCGACAATGGTTGATTATCGGCGGATCGGTTAGTTTAGTTGCGGGAATTTTGATTTTGTTATTCAAAATTATTCGGGCTTGGCGTCGACGCAAAGAGGAAGTCTTCATCAGTTTTTCATTGGAGGATGCCTCCGGTCAACCGCTGGAAAACCGCAGCTTTAGTGTCTGGGATAAAAAAGGCCGCCGTCATCTGCAACGAAAAGGCCAGCCAATCGTCAGCAAAACTAATCAAAAAGGCGAACTTGCATTTATTGGTCTACCTAAAGATTTCTATCAAATAAAGAGTGAAGAAGACCCGCAAATCCTTATAAAGATTAAACCAAAGAACAAAACGAAAGCTGACTATTTATTGCAGCTGGGTAAGCGCTCCAAAGGTAAAATAGTGCGCCAAGACAACGGTCAGACAGCTTTAATTTTATAAAAGTTGTCTGGCATACACCTACGAAAAATTTTGGAAATTGTTTTTATATAAAGTTGAAATCGTAATTTTTGTCAAAATTATACCTTCATATTTTTCTTTGTTAATGAAAAATATGAAGGTATTTTTTTGTTGTTTAATTATTTGATAATTACATATTTATCAATAGTTATTCTGATTTTTGTGTGTTTGTTATTGTAATGAATCTCGTTTTTGTTAATTAAATTAGACAAATCTGAGTTACTGTAAAAGTCGTTATATTTTAAGTTTTTTGACCAATAAACATCAGAGGAAGTCAAAAAAAGCGATTATATTACGTTTTCTTGGAGATGGTATAGTTAGCGCTCTCATTTTACTATTAGCTTGTGGAACAAATCGATTTTGTGAAACCGAGTGGAGGTAAGGTTTTATGCAAGTTGGGAGGGCAATCAGGATGCGTTGCAAAAAAAGCAAGCTTTTAAACCAGACACAGGTTTGCTAAAAAAGCGTGGGGTTGCAAGGTATTGGAAAAAGAAAAGTGCTCTGGCCAAGCACTGGTTTTTTCAGATTGAAAGTGGGTGATTAGATGAAGAATAAACGTTGGCTATCAGCACTGATGTTGCTTGTGATTTTAGTGCCTCTTATTCGGGGAATAGTTGGGCTTTTTCCAATTATGGTTGAGGCGGTTGGTCCAGATGCACCGCAAGTGCTGGTCAATGATCAGACTGTTTATGTTGAGGCTAGCTATACAGAAACTGAAACTACTTATGATTGGCATCTTGAGTTTCAAAAAAAAGCCACGCCGGATAAACAACGACTACGCATTGCCATTGATCGCAGCAGCATCGGCTTTGGCACAATCTATAATATTCGCGGTCAAGGCTTAGGCCAGTCTGGTGATGGAGCCATTGCAACAATGAAGGTTACAGATGACGGAAATAATTATGACTGGTATTACACACCGGATTATTCCGAAGCTGTCCAAAGCGGCTCGCTTGATTTTTCAACTGATAAAAGCGAGACAGCTGGACAGGTTCCCGTTGTAGTCAGTTTGGACACTTTAGAAGAAGTATCTGAAACAGAAGTAAACGAGACAGTCCCGCCAGAAGCAGAAGAGCCTGTTAAGGAATCAGATGGCGAGACAGAAAATACTGAAGCAGCTGGGACCCCTCAAGAACCTGAAACGTCAGAATCAGAGCAACCAGAAAATTCAGAAGAGATTTCAGCTGCAACTGAAGATAATAACGTTGTCGAAGAGACAGAAAACCCTACAGAAAATCCGACTGACAATTCAGACGCTGAGGCTTCAAACGAATCGTCAGAAGCGATTTCAGACTCCGAAGAAATCATAGAGGAGGTCAATGCCTTTACCGGCTCATTACCTCTATACGCACAAATTCAGCGAAACCCTTTGATCGGCAGCGGCATTGCTTTAGGTCCTTTCGCTCAAAGCGACCCATTTCTTTATGATGAACAAAAATTACTCCTGCACAGTACCAGTGATTATACAACTGATTTTCAAACGGTGACTGATGGCAGTCAAGAAGCAAATTGGCACAATTACAATTATGCTGAAAATGATGACGATTCAGTAGCGGTAGGAGCTTCGGGTCACGGCCCAACCATGCAATTATGGGGGAATGATCGGGATTTTGCCAATAGCTATACCTCTTATAACGGAGCCTATGTTAAGAAATGGGTGGAGCCCGTTAAGGAAAGCAGCGCAACTGACTCAACTGCTACCTATAATGTCTATCTGGAAGTCGTTGGAACTGCTGATCAAGAAATTGTCAAACAAAAACTAGATATTGTTTTTGTTTTAGATAAGTCTGGCAGTATGGGAGGCTCAATCCATGGTGAAAAAAAAGATGAGTCTTTAAAAGACGCTGTGAGTAGAACTGTTAAGATGCTATTTAACAATCATTCTCTAGATGTGAAAGTCGGCTTAGTTGATTTTTACGGGCACACAGAAGAAGGAATGACTGCTAATATTTTTCCTCTAAGCAGTAAGCTGAATGAGGTCCTAAATAGTAGTGTTTTAAATTCTAGTGCTAGACAGGACCAGGGAACTCCTCTGGCTCTTGGACTGCAAAAAGGGTATCAAGTTTTGTATGGTGATACCAGTGATGCTTCGCGGGAAAAAATTTTAATTGTCGTTGGGGATGGTCAGCCGACCATATCATATAGCGGAATTAAAGGGGCATTAGTTGAGTATGGTAAAAACGATGATCCTGAACCTAAACCATCAGCTAGCTCTAGTAAGTGGAGTAACAATTTTTCTGACTTATCAAACTATTGGTCAAAAAATACCAATTTTCAATATTTAAAAAATTACGATGCTGCTATCTTTGATGCGAATGATGAAGTTCCGACTGAATTTCGCAAAGGCAATGAGTTAACTGATGGTAAATATGAGAAAGGAAAGGACACAAACTATCGCTATTTTGATTTTGGAGAAATAGCGTCTGGCAATACAAGTGCTTATTTCTATGGCGATGGTACTAGCAGCACAAAGCAAGATAAGAATAATGCCATCAACACGGTTGCCTATCATCGCTGGCTGGCAGCAAAATATAATAGCGCCTCTGTCTATAGTGTCGGCATCGGCATTAACAACACCGGAAAAACCGTTTTAAAAATATTTCCGCTGAAAAATACTATGATGCAAATTCAACGGAGGACTTACTGGCAGCACTAATCGATATTACTAGTGCTGGTGGAAAAACGCTTAATAATGCCAGTTTGATTGATAAATTAAGCAGCAATGTTTCTCTAACAAGCAACGATGTAGAAACTTCTTATTACAAGCTGCCTGAAGTCCAAACTAATTTGAGTGATTATGGCACACCTCAACGTTGGACCAATCAAACACCGAGTGTCCAAACGCAACCACTGGAGGAAGGCGGTTTTCAGTTTTCAAATATCACCTTAGGTCAAGGAGAAATGGTTCGTCTGAAATATCAAATCAAACTGAAGTCGGATGCGCAAAATGGGGAATTTCAGACTGTCAGTCAAGAAACCTATCTGATGAATGGGCCAACGACAGATACAAATAAAAAAATGTATTTACCGGTGCCGTCGATTCGCTATCTAAATCAGGAGCGGGATATTGTTGTTAAAAAGCAAGATATTTTTGGAAACCCAATTCCGGGAGTGACCTTCGAACTATCCAAAGTAAAGAGACAAGTAGAAGGAAGTTCTCAGACTAGTGCCAATGGCGAGGCTGGTTTTGCCTTTGATTTTCCAAGCAATGGAAAATCTAGCCCGAAATATCAAATTCAAGAAACCAAAGCACCGAATCAATATCAAAAACTCTCTGGTAGTTTGACGTTTCAAGTGAGTAAATCTTCCGGTAAATTTTCATTGACTAATGAAACGAGCGGGAGCAAAACTTTATACAATGACCTTCCTAATTGGTGGAATAAAGCAGGTAGTAAAACTGACACATGGCCCTTCGGATATTCAGGGTCCAATCATGTATTTTCTATTACTCAAACCAAAAAAAATAATAATCCACCGACTGTCCATTTGACGGTGAAAAATCAGTTTAAGCCTTTGGAAATTTCTGTCCTTAAGGTTGATGGCGACAAGCCTTTACCTAATGCAAAATTCCAGCTGCGGGAGGCAGGAAAAGATGGAAAATTTACCAGAGTCTTAGGCGAAGGTGTTTCTAACGATGCTGGTGTGGTGACTTTCTATCGGTCAAGTACTGGTGAAAAAAAACCATTAACCCTTGAGATTTCAACTGAATCAAAAAAATATCGGATTTATGAAACACAGGCACCGGAAAACTACGAAGATCCTAGTGAAGATGATTATTGGGAAATCGAAGTTAATCCAGCGACTCAAAACATCACCTATCACAGAAATGGCGAAGAGCAAAGTCAAGTTGAAACACAGTTTGAAAAGATTGCGACTGAAGCAGGTCAAACTTTACCTCTGCAGTTGAAAATTGAAAATCAGCAACAAGCTGCCGACTTGGTTATCGTCAAAAAGCAAGGTGAGCAGATTCTAAATGGGGTCAGCTTTGAGCTTTCAAGGAATGAAACTGGGTTTACTTCAAATAAATCTACTTACAAAGCATACAGTGGTTTACAAGGTGTTAAAGAATCAAGCGGCCTTAGCTGGAGTGAAGCAGGAGCTGGAAATTTCTTTCAAGCGCTAAATGGTGACAAATATCAAGATTTAGATTTTAGTGCACCCTTTGTCTTGGAAAAAGGTCAGTACACCCTGACCGAAGAAGAAACACTGGTAGGCTATCTAAAAAATCAGAAGGATTGGCAAATTGAAGTCGAGGAATCAGGTGAAGTCATACTTGCTGAAGATTCTTCAGGAGCCAAAATTGAAAAAACAGAAATTTCTGGGAAATTGACATGGGTTGTGTCAGTTGAAAACCAATTGCTGCCAATTGATTTGACTGTCAAAAAAAATGACAGATACAACTCAGAAAAAATGCTTTCTGGTGCGGAGTTCACCGCAACCAAAAAAGAGAATGGAAAATGGCTGGAGCCAGATAACTTAATTGAAGTTGAAGATTCAGGCAACTATCAACTGGCTAAGCTTGAACTAGGGACCTACAAAATTGAAGAAACTACAGCGCCATCAGGATATCAAAGACTATCAGGGTATTTTGAACTAGAAATTCGTCAAGCTGACGCAAACTTTATCGATGCGTCTGGAAAGCTGATTGAAAAGGGCTCTCTGATGGCAGAAGTCCAATATTATCTTGACAGCCAGCCATCTGGTGAGAAAGAAACAGTCAGCCTAAAAGAAGAAAAAGGCAAGCTGCAAATAGAATTTACTGTCAGCAATAATCCATATAATCCACTGCCAGCAACAGGAGGTATTGGTCGATTAGGACAGTTTCTGATTGCGGCTGGACTTCTAACAGCATCTTTATTTGTCGGCTGGCTGACAAAGCGGCTCAAAGGAAGGGAGGCTGGACTCCATGATTAAAAAAATCATTCATCTAGTTTCGGCACTCCTAGTGTTTCTATTAGCAATTGGCATTGGTCTGCCGCAGTCTGCCACAGCAGCAGCTGACAATGTGGAATTGATTTTGCATAAGCGCATTTATCGAGATGTGATGATGCCCGATATTGAGGACTACCAAAATACCGGTATTGAAGTTCCCAAAGAAAATTGGCAGGAAGACATCATTGAGATGGCTATGCCTTTTAACGGTGCCAATTTTTTAATCTATGACTTAACAGATTATTATGCTGAATCGAAGCAGAATCAAGAAGATTTTTTAGAAGAATTTAATCAGTTTTCAATGAGTCAGGTAGCAGAACTAATCAAAGAAAAAAATCTTTCTTTGGTGGCGGGACCGGTCAATACCGATGAAGATGCTGTCTTTGGCGGTGGCATTGGCCGTACGACTTTAGCCCGCTATAGCCAGCAAAGGGATGCTGTCTATCTGATTGTCGAAACAACACCGGACCCGGATGTGCGTTTAAACGTAGATATCGAACGGCGCTCTGTACCGATGATTCTCTTTTTACCCATCATGAATCCTTTAAGGGAAAACAATGAGTTGCAGCAAATTCATCTGTATACCAAAAATATCGGCTATGTGCGGGATCCGTATTTCTTTAAGTATGGTAAAAAGGCTGGTAGTCAAGAATTAGGAGAACCTATTCAAGGGGTGACTTTCGCTTTGTACCGCTATGACAGCAATGGGAAAAAATTGTATCTCGATCAAAGCGAAGTGAATTCTTTGCAAAATGGTTGGTCGGAATCTACCGACCCGCTAAATGATGAGCATGTTACTAAATTTACTTCAGGAAGTGATGGCTTAGTGACTACTAATAATCGTTTTCTACCCTCTGGCACCTACTATTTTGAAGAATTACAGGCCGCTGAAGGATACACAATCGAAGATGAAGATCGGGGAATTGAGGTCGTTATTCCAGAATCTTGGGAGGATGAAGCAGGAAATCCGCAATATGTGACGGTGAATGGGTATCGGATGGAGGAATTAATTTCTGGATTGGTGCCGGACTCGGCCTATCAGAAATTAGAGCCGCGAGTTTACAATTACCGGACTTCCGAAAAAGCCACTGCGACACCAACGCCGACGAATACCACAAAAACGTCGCTTAATCGGCGAAAAATTTTACAGACAGGGGAAGTACAGAGTTCCTGCATGTTTCTAGGATTGCTTTTAATAGTGTTAGCTTGGTTTTTATGGAAAAAAAATCGAGCTAATGCAAGGGACTAAGTGTGTGTCAGTTTCCTGTGCAGACCACTCCCTCCAAGTGAAATTGATTTTGCACAGGATTCTTGTCAATAAAAAATGAAAACCATCTAGAAAGGATGACTAAAAAATGAGAAAAGCACGAAAAATTTTCGGTTGGGTTGCTACATTGATGCTTTTGATACCATTGTTATTCGGGGCCATGGCGATTCGGGGACAGGCAGAGGATAATGTTGTAAATGGTGGGCATGGCGGCGGTGGAGGTAGCGGCACGAACAAGGTTACCATCACCTTGAATAAATTTGCTTTTGACAATGTATTACCAGAAGAAGAGCAAAATGATGGGGATACAAATCCGCATCAAGGCGGTACGGCACTGTCGGGCGTTGAGTTTACCATGTATGATGTGACTACCGAGTACAACAAATTGCTTGCTGCTAAAAAGAATGATGCGGAAGCTACTATTAAAGAAATGCAAGAAAATTGGTCAGCTTATATTGATGGTAACAAAGGGACTTCGATAACAACAGATAAGGATGGGAAAGCAAAGTTTAGCAATATAGATATGATTAACAATAACAAATACCGAGTTTTGATGTTTGTCGAAACTGATTCGCCATATGACATTATCGATGGTGCTGTACCGATGATTGTCGGCTTCCCGGTTTACAAGGGTGACACAAATGACATTGATACAGATATTCAACTCTTTCCGAAAAATTTGAAGTACACACCAACAAAAAAGATTCTCAACAATCAGAATCCACATACTGTAGATGGATATCAGGTTTTAGATTTTGAAATCGGTGAAAAGGTCGAGTATCAAATCACTTCTCCTATCCCGATGAATATTTACAAGAATAACAGACTGAGAATTGATGAATATAAAATCACTGATACGATGAACAAAACTGGTTTGGAGCTTGATTTAAAATCAATTACGGTGAAGGCGGGAGAAACTTCTCTTGTAATAGATGACGACTATGATATTGAACAAAACGATTGGGCTAATAGTTGGACAGTAAAACTTAAATTAACGAAGGGGAGTCGTCCAGTTAGGCCAAACTTAACATTAATCAATAAGCTAGAAGGTGCTGCATCGAAAACTCTGATGGTTACTTATTCTATGAAACTAACTGAAAAAACCGTGATTGATCATCTTTATGAGAATACTGCCAGCATTGAGATTAAAGGCACTGGTAAAGATAGCAAACCTTATGAACAAGATGTTTCCCCAGCTGAAGTTGTGGCAACTGGCGGCTACAACTTCAAAAAAGTTGATGCTACTACTAGGGATATGCTGTTGAAAGGAGCAAAATTCTATCTGATGAATGAGAAAGGGAAATATGCTCAATTCATGGATAAAAAAAATAATTCTTTAACAGAGTATAATGCTAACGATGCGGCGGATATAAACTGGATCCAAGATGATGCTGACGCAACCGCTATCGTCTCGACAGATGAAGTATTCGGCATCAGTGGCTTAGCTTATGGTGAATACAAACTAGTCGAATTTGAAGCGCCAACAGGTTATGCACTACCTGCGGAGGAGCAAGCCAAGCCAAGCTTCGAAGTGCGGTATATGACCTTCACCAGTACTAAAACAAAAGGTAGCAAAGAAATCCTCAACGTCAAGAGAGGTTTCTTACCAGCAACCGGCGGCATGGGTATCCTCCTCTTCTTAGCAGCCGGCTCAGCCATGATGTCTGGGGCATATGTTTGGTATCGCAAGTCTAAAAATCAGTTGGAGGTTTAATACTTAACAGCTGAGAGAGTTTAGATAGCTCGACTTGCAGCAACAATCCTTTTAAATTAAAACAGGATGAAAGAAACTGCGGCAGCGGTATAAAAGTAATTGAGAAGCAAGCTTTCAGGAGAAATGTTTTTGGTCCTTACACTTTTTCCTGCAAGAAAAATAGACCTGATGATTTTATCTCTAGGAATTTCTAGAGTGAGCAATCATTTGATGACGGGTTTGTTGTTTATCTTTTGCCAAAGCCGCTGCCGCAGTTTTTCTAATAGATTGCCATGCTGATATCAAGCTAACGAGGGGAATCTTATACATAAAGAAGGTGAGAAAATGCGCTGGTTTAAAATTGAATTTATTTTAAAACTCTTGATGGCTTTTTTGTTTTTAGCAGGAGCAGCCGTTTTTTCTTATCCTTTTGTGGTGGATGGAATCAATAATGTGATCGACCAATATCGCATCGCTAGTTATCAAAAAGAGATTGCTACTGATGAAAAGCAGCAGCAAAAGCTAGCTGAGATGAAGCAGCAAAATGCTGACAGCGGAAAAAAAAGTTACGTGCCGGGGATGGGCGAAGTGGTCGACCCCTTTGAGGCGGCAGTCAGCAACACGATTGATCCCACTAGAGAATATTTTGAAAGTCATACGATTGGCGCAATTTATATACCGGCGATTAATGTAAGTCTGCCGCTGTTCGATGAAACGAACGAGGCGCTATTAGAAAAAGGCGCGACTCATTTTCAGGGAACTTCTTTTCCAGTCGGAGGAAACAATACTCATGCGGTAATTACTGGGCACACCGGCATTCCTGAAAAAATGCTCTTTACAGATTTAGATAAACTGAACAAAGAGGATAAATTTTACATCGACGTTTTAGGGGAACGCTTTGCCTATCAGATTTTTGAAATTCAGGTGGTGTTGCCAGAAGAAATCGAATCGCTTGCAATCAGAGAAGGGGCAGAAATTGTCACTTTATTGACCTGCACGCCATATAGCATCAACAGTCATCGCCTTTTGGTGACGGGCAAACGAATCCCTTATCAGGCGGCGATGAGTCAAGAAATTAAACAAGCCGGCAGTTATCATAGCAAACGTTTGATTGGTTTGCTTGTGGGCTTGGCTATTTTTCTAGTGATTTTTGCTTATTGGTTGTCTCGAAAAATTAAAAAATATCGTCAGCAGCAAAAAAATCCTGCTGTCAACCAGCAGGATTCAGACTGTAGACAAATAGACTTTTAGAAGTAAAATTCTTCTAAAAGCCTATTTTTTGTTTTACTCATTCAAATTTGGGCAAAAAAATAAAGGCCTTCTGCCTTTAACTTAGCCAGGTGGCTAATTTC
>NZ_JBTXLV010000012.1:0-90850 GCF_054871765.1 Enterococcus sp. LJL120 | reverse complement strand
TGATTGCGACCATTGGCATCATGTTTGGACATCATAGGCTTTCTCTCCTTAAATTCGTTTTCATAATTCTATTATAAAAGAAAAGACTGTAGACTTCATCCAGAAGTTGGACTTTGTCTACAGTCTGTGCCAATTAATTGGCTTTGGCTCTTCCGTTAAGCCTTCCCTGTAAAATTTTTTTAGCACAAAAAACGGCAAAAGCTGTCGCCTAATTTTTTTCAAAAACATTTTTGTTCCGTAAGAAAGTTTAAGAAAAAATTTGGCTATGCTCTTGCCGTTGTTCTAAATATTTTAATGGTATAAATCAAAGCGTCCTTTGGCGAGCATTTCTTTAATGCCGCCGGTTTCTAATAAGGAACGATCCAAAATTGCTTTTTTAATAAAGGAAGCTGGATAGCCTTTAACTTCAGCGGCACCCACTACACCAAAGGCATGGCTGTTACCGATTGAAGCAACTGAGCCTAATGATTTAAAGGTAAACGGTGCAATCGTTTGGCCCTTTAAAGTTGCCAATAAATGCTTGGCTGCATAATGGCCCATTTTCAAAGAAATTTGTGCTGTCGTTGGATAAGGCCGTTTGCTGGCGGCATCCATCACAGCAGAGACATCCCCAATCACATAAATATTTTCATGGTCTGGTGCTGTCAAATGGTCGGTAACAGTCACCCGCCCCCGCCGTTGTTCAAAGCCTGATGCGCCAATCACATGACTGCCGCTGACACCAGTTGTCCAAATAATGGTTTTGGCGGTTAATTCTTTTAGAGCTTTGGTTTCTGCATCATCTTGATAGACGACAGTATCGGCTTTAATTTCTTTAATTGGTTTGCCGGTTAACAATTGAACACCCCAAGATTTTAAATGGTCAATCCCGTAGGCAGCCAATTTTTCAGAAAACATCGGTAAGAGATGGTCAACCGCTTCGACACAATAAATTTGAATGTCTTCTGGTTTGACACCGGCAATTTGTGCGTATTCTTTGCGGCCTTCCACTAAGGCGCCCAAAAGCTCAATTCCGGTGAAGCCTGCACCACAGACAACAATTTTTAAATAGTTTTCGTCTTTGGTTTCTTGATATTTTTGCATCATTGCCAGAATATGTTGGTGAACAGCGTCAGCCGTTTCAACATTGACCATTGGTAGTGCAAATTCTTCGACACCGGCAATGCCAAATGATTCTGACTCAAAGCCTAGAGCGACGATTAAATAATTGTAATTAATTTCTTTACCGTCTGCTAAGAGAACCGTTTGCTTTTCCGCATCAATTTTTGCGACTTCCCCTTTGATAAAGGTCGTCTTATTACTTTCCACCACATCTTCAATCAAGTAGCTGATTGATTCTTTGCTTTGGGTACCTGCCGCAACCTCATGCAAATCTGTAGCTTCATAATGATAATCGTTTTTGTCAATCAGTGTGATGTGCAAATCATCGGCCTTTTGCAGTGCTTTTAACGCCCGCAGACCCGCATAACCAGCACCTAAAATGACTACTTCCATCTTATTTTCCTCCTCTAATTTAGTGACAGGCAAACTTGTCTATCAGCTTGCTAACTTAAAACATACCGATTGCAAAGGTGACCACTTGAACTAACGCGCCAATCGCTAGAATCCGTACAGCATTGATAAAAGTTTGACTTTTAATCTGAACTTTTAGAAAGCTGCGAATTTGTTTTACAATCACTGGCAAAGCTAAAAAGCTTAGTAGCATAGTCCATGGAGCGATGCCGAATACAACGGCGAAAATTAAGGCCGCCCCTGCAATTAAGTTCATAAATAAGAATAACGCTAAAGCGCGTTTTTTTCCAAGATAATGAACGATTGTGAAGCGATTATTTTTTTCGTCCTCTTCTAGGTCGCAAATATTGTTGGCTAACATCAAATTAGCAATCCACATTGTATTAGGTAATGCAATTAAGGCAATTGAGCCCAGCGTCGCTAAATTCCATTGAAAAACATCAGAGGTATTCAGATAAACACAGATGAGCGAAATCATCATCCCCATTGTAAAGCCGGAAAAAAATTCTCCTAAAGGCAGACTCGACAGCGGCTTTGGTCCGGAAGAATAAAAAATTCCTACTAAATAGCAATAAAGCCCCATAAAAAAAAGCGGCCAGCCGACATAATAGGCCAAGACAATGCCCATAACAGCCGAAATCACAATCATCGTCACCATCATATTAAAAACTAATTTCAAGGATAAATTTTCCCGACCGATAATATTGGTTTTTTCCCGATAATCATGGACTTCGGTGGCGTGGTGGTAATCATTGTAATTATCTAAAATATCGACCGCCATATTAAAAATCACCATTGCGATGAAGTACAACACCACATAGCCCACCCGCACCTCGTGATAATTGTACCAACTGTAACAAAGGCCGATAAAAAACGGCAAAATACTCGCCGTTTTTGCTTTTATTTCCACTAATTCTAAAAATACCGATAATTTCATTTCCGACTCCTTTTATGTTTCTGCCAATTCTCTGTGAGTAAAAGCTTCCTTCTTTATTTTCAGCCAAAAGAATCTTGGCAGATTAATTGTATTTCCGATAACTTCCATGTACAATAAAGCCGTACTAGCCGACTGTCAAAGGTGGACTAGCTTTTTTCTTTGTTTGCTTAAAAACAAATGCATTACGGCGTCACAGCTGGAGTTGAGAAAGGATTTACACATGTTTTCTTATTGGGATCAATACCCTAATATTAATACCCGTCTGACTGAGGTTTGTCAATTAATTGAACAGCGACTGACGGTCCGCAACCGGGAAATCTCGGCGGCTTTTTTAAAAATGAATCGGTCTGGTGGCAAACTTTTGCGGCCGGCTTTCTTTTATATCTTTGCAGAAATGGGCGAAAACGCGCCTGAGAATGCGCAGAATTTAGTCAAAGTGGCGGCATCTTTAGAGCTGTTGCATATGGCGAGCTTAATCCACGACGACATCATTGATGATTCGCCATTGCGGCGGGGCACAATTACCCTGCAATCCGAATTTGGTAAGGATATTGCTGTCTATGCCGGCGATTATTTATTTACAGTTTTCTTTGAATTGGTGACAGAAGCCATCGACAATCAACAATTATTATTGCGTAATGCCCGCTCGATGAAAAATTTACTTTTAGGGGAATTAGACCAGATGAACAGCCGCTTCAATGCGGAAGAAACGCTGGCGGATTATTTTCAAACGATTGACGGCAAAACGGCGGAATTATTTGCCTTGAGTTGTTTGGAGGGGGCTTATTTTGCTGGCATGACCGCAGAAGTTCAACAGTTAGCCGAAAATATCGGCCGCAATATCGGTCTAGCCTTTCAAATTTACGATGATATTTTAGATTATACGGCGACATCGGCCGAGTTGCATAAGCCAATTTTAGAGGATTTGGCTCAAGGGGTTTATACGCTACCCTTACTTTTGGCGAAGGAAAAAAATCCCGTTGCCTTCAGCTTCTACTTTGAAAAAGGCCATTTAATCAGCGAATCTGAAGCAAAAGAAATTGCACAATTAGTAGTGGCCAACGATGGTGTCTTAGCAGCCAAAAAATACGCCAATGATTTTTCAGCCCAAGCACTGGCAGATATTGAAAAACTGCCAGCAGGTAAATCAAAAAAACAATTATTAAAACTAACGAAATTATTATTGAAACGCAGTCATTAAAAAACAGTGAAGGGGTAAAAGTGCCCTTCACTGTTTTTGATTTATTTTTGCTAGGTGAATTACTGAAAAATCAGCCTAAATTTGTCTGCATCACTGTTTTCCTGCAGGACTTTTTGAATTCAGCCGAATAACAATCAGCAATACCACACCGATAAAAAGGGATGAGAGACTGCCTACTGCTAAGTAGAAACTGATGGTTTTGGCAAACTCAAAAAATTGGGTAAAACTACAGAGGATAGCCAAAGTAATGCCCATCCAACAGAAACCGTTTCTAATCGTTCCGTATTTTTCTTCCATTACTTTACTCCTTGGTTTAAAATACTCTTCAAACATTTTTTCCAAAATCACAACAAGCTAGTCGTTTAAACTAATCTTTAGTAAAACCAAATTTACGATAGCTGACCATAAAAATAGCGATGGCGACGACAAAGCTGCCGAATAAAACTAGCCAATCTTGTGTGGTGAGAGCTCCTCGGTTACCTTCTGAAATCGAGGTAATTAAGTTGGTGACCACTCCTGTATAAAGGAAATCACTGAAGGTTTTCAAGCCCTCCACCATCGTCGAAAACATTGGAACCATCATCAAAACCAGCATAATCATCGTTGCAATATTTCCAGAAGACATTTGATTTTTGGCAAATAAACCAATGACCATGCCAATCACACAGCTGATAAGACTAGCGATAGCTGTAACCACCATAAATAGTGGGATATTAATCAAGTTTAAATCCAAGCCGCTTAAAAATAAAACACAGACGTTAATCACTAGAGACACACAGAAGGTCGGAACAACCGCTGCAATAAAATATTCCAAACTACTGACAGAAGAGGTCATCAAGACCCGCAGTGTATTTTTTTCTTTTTCCTTAGCCAGCATGTTAGCCGGCATCAACAGAGAAATCATCACAATATTAAAGGTTACCCCTAAATTTAAGACCATGCTAAAAATAGAAGTCGGTGGGGTTTCTCCGGCCAGCATATTTTCATACAACAGACGAAACCCAACCACCATTGCCGGTACTAAGATAGCACTCAGCAAAAAGGTTTTATTTTTCAGCAGCTCTTTAAATTTGAAAATAGTTAAAGCGCCGGTTTTTTGTAGTGACATATTCATTAGCTTAACTCCCTTCCAGTAACTTCTAAAAAGACTGATTCCAGTGTCGGTTCACAGGAATGAATGGTTTCTAGTAAATCTTCTGAAATCCATTCGGAAATCTGGCGGATATTTTCCGGTGTCTGTTCCAGTACGTACTCTTCGCTGGAATTGAGCATCACCCGATATTGCTTGTTAGTGTTATAGCGCAGACAAACTTCCTGCGGAGTGCCAAACTCAACAATATGGCCTTCATTTAATAAAGCCACATGATTACATAGCTTGGTGGCTTCTTCCATATTATGGGTGGTCAGAAAAATCCCCATGCCCGCTTCTTTTAATTCCAACAGTAAACGGTGTATTTCTAGCGCTGTGGTGGGATCTAAGCCAGAAGTCGGTTCATCTAAAAATAAAAGTTTCGGTTGATGCAAAACGGCCCGGGCTAAAATCAAGCGCTGTCCTTGACCCTTGGATAATTTTCCTGCTAATTGATTTTTTTGTTCAGTCAATCCAACGCGGTCAATTAACTCGTTGACCCGTTCTTTTTTTACCTTTAATAGATTGGCAAACAGCATCAAGTTGTCAAATACGCTGAATTCTTCATAAAAACCAGAAGCATCTGTGACAATACCGATTTGCTCATAAATTTTTTCGTTGATTTTTCGAGTATCTTGACCGAGGATAACCGCTTCCCCACTGGTTTGCGTCATTTGTCCTGTCAAAATTTTAATGGTTGTCGTTTTCCCAGCCCCAGATGGTCCTAAAAACCCTAAAATTTCGCCTTCAGAAATGGTCATATTAATATCCTTTAAGGCTTCTTTGTTGCCAAAGCTTTTGGAAATATGTTTTAACTTTAATAATTGCGTCATCTTTTTCAGCTCCTTTGACAATAGTTTAAGGCAGTTGCCCTTTAACCGGCTATAACTGTCAAAAAAAGACCGAATTTTGTCATTTTCGGTCTTTAATAGCTAAATTTAGTTTTACCAATCGTCAAAATTTGAATAAATTGCCCGTCTCTAAGACGAGTCTCGCTGACAATATGAGGATAGCGGGACAAAATCTCCTTGAGATTGCCTAAACCTAAACCACGATTTTTCCCCTTAGTTGAATAGCCACTCTGCCAGATTTTTTGCAAATCCAAGGAAGAATCTTCGACAGGATTTTTTACTAAGATAATCAACTCTTCATCCTGGATAAAGGCCACCTGCACTTGTTTCTTTTCGGTCTTTGCGGCAGCCTCAAGCGCATTATCCAGTAAAATCCCCAGACTGCGCAGCAAATCACTGCTCTCCATGGCAATCGAAGCAATCGGTTCAATTGCTTCGATTATCAGCTGTACGCCATTTTTTTCACCTGCGACGATTTTTGTCATCAAGAGAGTCTTGACCTCAATATTTTTAATATTGGTCAGCTGGTTGGCCTGTTGAATACTCAGCTGCAGCCCTTGATCCATTTTCAGCAATTTTTGACTGATGTACTTCTGCGCGGCTGCCAAATCCCCCGCCTCCATATGGGCGTAAGCACCAGCTGCGACATTTTTATAATCATGTTGAATTTTACGCAGTTCCTGTTGAATTTTCTCTAACCGATTGACATAGATTTGTTGCTGCTGCACTAAAAGCTCTGAATTTTTTAAGCGCTGCTCTCTAAAATACTGCCAAAAAAGAAAGAGACTTAACGCCAGCACTAATAAATACGAAGCCCCCCAAAAAATCAGCGTCACCATGGATTGATTTTGCGCAGACTGTAAAACTGAGTGGATGATAACTTGCAAAATAAAATAGACAACAAGACTGATGATAAATGTAAAGTTGGGAAAGGCTAAGACCTTTTGGAAAATGCGAAAGGCCTTCCTTCTAGAAAACCATTGAAAAAAGAAAATGATGGCCGCAGCAGACAACAGCCCATCTCCTAAAACGTAAGCATAATATCCCCAAGTCGTGTTTAAGAAAGACTGTAACAAGAGCCGTAAAATTGCCGCTGAAAAAACTTGAAAAAAGCTGACAAATAACGACACACAGACAAAAACAAAAAAGATGATGCGCTTTTTAACCTGCGGAAAAATGTACTGGTGAACAAAAATACCCACGATAGTTGTCAGCACATCGACGGCCATAATAATGGCAGTAAAGCTCAGCCATGTTTGAATTTCTAGAAACGGCAAGTACGCTAGCATTGCTGTCAGACCGCCGTAAAGAGATAACCCTGCGTAAATCAGCCATTTATATTTTCTAGGGCTGACGGTTCGGGTCAAATTACGAATACCTAAATAAATGGCCACCTGCCAGCTAAAATTCATGATGGTTGTGATGACCACAACACTGATTAATCCCATAATAACCCCTCATTTTTGTGGAGTGCCAAATATTCCTTCAATGCCCGCTTGCCTTGCCGGGATAATAAGCAGGTGGCGTTATTTTGCATAACCAATTGATTGTCGCCGAAATTGATTTCTGCAATACTACTGGCCTTGACCAAATAAGAGCGATGGACTTTAATAAAATCAGCGCCGACTTCCTCTTGAACCTTTTTTAAATCTCCACGAAATTCAATCCGCCGATTTTTCGAATGAAGGACTAACCGATGGGGAGCAGCTGTTTCAAAAAAGATAATCTCAGCTAGCGGGATTTGATAACTAGTGTCCCCTGTAATTGTATAATAAGTCTGCTCACTACTAATATCACTCGAAATCAGCTGATTGATGTCGCTCAGACACTGTTGCACCTGCTGTTTTAATAATTCCGGCTGATCTTTTTCTAAATAGCTCATCGCCTCCAGACGATATTTAAAAGTCTCAAAAATCAGCTCTTCATGGGTAGTAACAAAGACTAAAAAGCCTCTGGCATCCAGTTTGCGGATTTCTTTGGCCAAGGTAAAGCCGTTATAATCTGGACGCTGTAAATCCACGTCAAAGAAATAAATTGCTGGCTGCTGCTGGTTTTCCCGATGTTTGATTACAGCACAAGGATCCGCTGTCGCCAAGACAATCTCCATATCATAATCATAAATCAATAAAAAATTTTCAATCATTTTCTGCAGAAATTCACGGGCCGGCCGCTCATCCTCACAAATATAAATTGGTACCATTCAAACACCCCTATAATCCTTTTCCTTTTTCTAACCAACCAATAAAATTCAAACCAACAGAGAAGCAGAGTTTGCTAATAGCTAAAGCAGAGCTAAACTTCATGAACCCTATCTAGCAAAAGCCACGAAATATTATCAATCTGCTTTTGAGACCTAATGGGCCGCAGAAGCACACATATTTTTTCGTAGGTTGCTTGACCATAGAAACAAACAATCTATAGCGCAGGATTTCAACCAGTAAAAAGACTAATGTCACAATTTTTGATTATTTTCAGTATTGCATCTCAGTTGAAATACCTAAAAAAAATTCTCTTCATCTGCACCACTCTTGAAATCATCATACCCATTAAAAAGTTAAAATTTGCTTCAAATTTTAATTAGCCTTAGTGCCATGTAAAAGTAAAATTTGTTGAAAATAGCCGGCCTCAAGACGCGTTTCCACAAAGAAATTATGGTAGCGGCGACTAATTTCTTTCAGGATGCTCAGACCTAAACCACGATTGCTACCTTTTGTGGAGTAACCGGCGTGAAAAATTTTTTGCAAATCAACCTGTTGGCAAGTGGCATTCTTAATACTCATCGTTAAGACTTCTGATTCCTGCAAAAATAGTACCTGCACCGTTTTAACTTCTGCTACTTCCGCCGCCTCAATTGCATTATCTAAGACGATGCCTAAACAACGTAATAAATCACTGATTTCGATTGCCACGTTGGTAACCGGCAGCAGCACTTCTAAGGTCATATTGACACCATTTTTTTCTGCTAGCATCAGCTTGCTCAATAGTAAAGCCTTCAATTCAGCGACTTCAACCTGGGCCAATTGGTTCATCTGTTGAATATCCAATTGCAAATTTTGATCCAGCTGTAAAAATTTTTCATTCAGATATTTTTTAGCCCCCGCTAAGTCCCCAGCCTCCACTTGCGCATACAGGCCCGTGGCGACATTTTTATAATCATGGTGAACTTTGCGCAGCTCCAATTGAACTTTTTCCAAGCGCTGCAAATAGTTTTGCTGTTGCAGGCGTAATAATTCTGCATTTGCAAATTTCTTTTCTCGAAAATACTGCCAGAAAATTATAAAAATCACGAAAATCAAAAAAAGATTGTTCAGAGCATAGAGCGGACGCCAAAAAGCTACTTTTTCAATTAGAAAGTTCGTAAAAAAAGAAAAAGCTGTTTCTAAGACAAAATAAGCGACCATAAAAATGAAAATAAATCGAAAGGAGGGTAGACTTTTTCTCAATACCTTATAAAAATTGCTGCGTTTTAATAGGATTAAGATAGCCATTATCCCTAAAGACGGTCCAACTGTTAAAAGAAGTTTCACTAGATAAGGGAAATTTATAGCATTAAAAAAATTAGGCACTATGATATTTTGCAAGCTCTCGACAAATTCAACAATAGCCAGTAGGAAAACGCCGGCAGAAAAAATAACTCTTCTGGTAATAAGTGGATACAGATAGTGAATGAAACAGGCTTGAACTATTTGCATTAAGACTGCCAGCACCAGAACAAACACACTGAGATCGTAATAGCCCTTTTCTTCAATTTCAGAAAAAACTAAGGAACTTCCCAACAAGGAACTGGCTAGGGCATAGCCTACATACAGCAACGGTACAAAGGAACGCTGACTTGGTACACCATTTAGCTGTTTTACAAAAATAGCAATCATCACTAATTGTCCTAAAAGATATACCCAGTTTAAAACAACATAGGCTGCATAGCTCAAGTCAGTCCCCCCTTTTCACTTAAAAACAAAACACCACAGAAATTCTAAAAAAAAATCAGACTGTTTTCATAACAAAAATTAAGCTGAAGCAATTTTCATCCGACAATTATCAGAAAAGGCAGGCCAAGAAAAAATTGCTTTTAGTTGCTGGTGGTACGCCTGCATCCCGCGTTATTGGAAGAAAGTTTTTTGCAACTTTACATCCAATTGTCTTTTTAATCAAAATTTTAACATTTTTTAATAATAAATGCGATGGCAAACACAAAAAAGCCGCAACTTTATCGAAGGGCCAATAACAATCTCAAAGTTTTTCTCCTCTGTAAAGGGACAAAAAAGGGACAAATGTGAGCATCCAGTCAAACATTGACTACAGTCTCTGTATCTTTGATAAATTATTTTGATTCCAAAGTTGCGACCAACTATTTCATTTTTTTAGAAGAAATGCACGTACAGGTAATGGGCGCTGGCTAAAATAGCTAATTCATAGACAACATCGCGACCAATTTTAAAAAAGCGGTTTTTAACAACAATCCATTTATTTTTTAGTTTCTCGGTGATTTTCATAGAATCAGCCTCCTTTATACTCTTCAGCTTAGGTCAAGAAGATTAAGCAGAGCTTAAATTGGCAGTAAGAAAAGCTTAAAGGGAAAATTTTCAGAAATTCGCCACATTTTTTTCTTATTTGAATAATTGAGATTGTTTCAGACTGAGTCACTTGAATTTTTCCGTGGACTTTTTAAGCCAGTTCACGAGATTGTTAAACAGTTAAAAGCACCTAAAGCTTTTCTTTGATTGGACTAGCAATTAATAAACTAAAGCCCCTTTTTCAGCCTTTGTTTTTCCGCAAAAAATCTTCCTCTGCAAATTCCGGATTCGGATAGCTATAAAAACCGCGGCCATTTGCTTGACCATAATGGCCTTTATCTAAGTACTCATTTTTTAGATGGTCGGCAATCTTTTGATAATGGTTGTCGGGTTCATCAGCTGCGTCGGCAGAATTTTGGAAAATATTGTAAGCTGTCTGCAAGCCAATTACGTCTAAGGTCATAAAAGGTCCACTCGGCGCTCCGGTAGAAATCATCCAAGTTCTATCAATCGTCATCGGATCAGCGACACCTGTCACCAACAAGTTCAATGAAGCGTCTAAAAACGGTCCTAGCAATGAATTCATGATGTACTCCGGCTGTTCTTTTTCAATCTTGATTGGCACCATCCCCATCGCTTCGGCAAAATGCATTACCTCTTTTACAACTTGAGGATCAGTTTTTTCATGGGCCATCACCTCGGCAATATTTTTTTGCCAAATTTCATTGGAAAAATGCATCGCTAAAAATTTTTCCGGTCGGCCTGATGCTTCAGCAAATTGACTAGGCAGAAAAGTCGAACTATTGCTGGCAAAAATTGTTTTTGCCGGGGCAACCTTTGCTAATTTTTGATAGAAATCTTTTTTGATAGCAACCTGCTCCGGAACAGCTTCTATTAAATAGTCTGCTTCGGCAACAGCTGCCTGCAAATCATCTGTAAAATGCAGGCTTTGTGCTGCTTTTTCCACCTGTTTTACTTGTTCAGCCACTTTTTCCTTCATTATTTGCGATATCGGGGGTAATAAATTACGATTGTAGCTTAAAGCATCTTCGTAAATTTCCGCTTGCTCAACAGCCTCCTGCAACTCTTCTGTATAGCGTTCGACTAATTTATTAATAGCTTGTTTCCCTTTTGAAATAGCCGCCGCATCGATATCGTAAATTGTCACCTCAAAGCCTTTAAAGGCAATCTGAAAAGCAATTTGACTGCCTAAAACACCGCTGCCGGCAACGGTAATCTTTTTAAAATCCATTAAAATTTCCTCCTAAAATTTCGCATTTAGTAACAATCGTTATCATAACGTGCAGAAATTTTAGAAGGCAAAAACGATGCTTTAAAAAAAACTCTCTGAACTATTTTTTTAGTTTTCACCAAAAAGATTTAAGCAGTTAACACCAGAAGAAATCCCCCTTTTTATTGACAAAAATTGCGGAAAAGTCTTTTACAATAGGCTTTTGTCGGTTTAGTGCTCGAGTTATTAATTAATCTAAAAAGAGCGCTTGTTACTGCCCTAACAACTCTTCAATATTAACCAGTTTGAAATTCTTTTTGAAATACTGATGATTAATCTAAATAAAAAAACTACCTTCTAATGAAAATCGTTCTGATAAAAAAACAGCCAAGCAATGTACCGCTTGGCTGTTTGACGTAATCTTTAGTTTATAATCCTTTATCAATCGCCAGTAATTGCTGATAGCGCGCGTTGCTGGCTGCTAGTTCAGCCGGCGTACCGCTGAGGGCTAGCTGACCATCTTCAATAAAAATGACCCGATCCATCATGGAAACCCCCTGCAGATGATGGGTAATCCAAATAATTGTTTTACCCTCTAAGTTTTGAAAGAAGGTTTCCAATAAACTTTGTTCGGTAATTGGATCAAGACCGACAGTTGGTTCGTCTAAAATAATGATCGGCACATCCTGCAAAAGCACACGAGCTAAGGCCATCCGGTGTCGTTCACCGCCAGAAAAACGCAGACCAGCTTCATCCACCATTGTTGCCAATTGTTCCGGCAATCGTTCCACCATTTTTTTCAGGCCGACCCGTTCTAGAACTTGCCAAACTTCCTCTTCGGTGGCGGACTCACGACCAATCCGAAAATTATTTAAAATCGTGGTATTAAATAAATAAGGTTCTTGATTGATGACGCTGATATAATTTGAAATTGCGTCACCAAAAGTATCTGTCGCCACACCTGCCAATGAAATTGTGCCAGAAGTTGGCATTAAGTCTCCCCGAAGTAAGGTAGCTAAAGTGCTTTTGCCAGAACCGCTGCGGCCCAAGATGGCAATTTTTTCGCCTTGCGGAATTGTTAAATCCAACTGCTGTAAAACTTTTTTCTGAGTCTGAGGATAGTGGAATGTCACATCGTCTACAACCATATCCAGTGAGCCTTGAACTTTTGTTAAATCGAAAGCAGCAGGCTCCTCTTGAACTTCTAATTGATTTAAGCGTTCAATCGAATCTTTATAGATATTTGTTTCCTGCGCCGCTGAAGGTAAGGGAGCAAAAGCATCGACTAATGGAAAGCCGCTCAGTACAAAGGCGGCTATCCAATTGGCAGCCCCGCCGTGGTTACCAGGAAAGCGGAAGCTGGTCCAAACGAACAACGCAATCACGATTAAAGCAAAGACAAATTGCAGTAACAAATCCCGTTTACGGTCAAAGCGATTGATTCGTGCATCGACTTCCCGCAAAGCGGCTTCGCTAGCTTCGTAATGATTCAAATATTCTTGACTTCTTTGGGCAAAAATCCAATCGGAAACGCCGAGAATATTATCAGTTAAATCTCGATACAAAAGATTTTTCATTCCTTTGCGTTTTTCTTGACGGGCGCCATTCATCAAGGCGGAATACAGCGGTACGACAAAAATCATAATTCCCATCATCAAAAGCATTGCTAAGCCAAACCACCAGCTAAAAAGTCCTAAGCCAATCACAATGAAGACATACAGAACCCAAGCGATAATTGTTGGAAAAATGGTCCGCAGATAAAGATTTTGGATATGGTTGATATCTTCGGCTAACAGACCAAGAATATCTCCTGTCCGGTATTTACGCCGGAAAAAGATGGCATCTTTTTCTAACACATTGTACAGCTTGACCCGCAAATTAGAGGTCATTTTCAAAACCCAGTTGTGACTGACTAGCCGCTCGATATACCGAAAGACCGGCCGACCAATCCCAAAGGCTCGCGTTAAAACAATCGGAATATAAATCATCAAAATATTTTCCGGCAGTGAAGCCGCTCGACTAATTAAATAGCCAGAGTTAAACATCAAGGCACCGGCACAAAAGAATGTTAAGAAGCCTAAAAAGACCGCTCCGGCTAAGGCAACCTTATATTGTTTTAAGAAGGGCTTGACCCAAGTGTCGGTTTTTAAAACTTTCGTTAAACCAATTTTTTCCATCAGGCACCCTCCTTCAATCGTTGACTTAAGCGTAGATAGGCACCTTCATGGGCCAGCAGCTCATTTAAAGTACCAGCTTCTACTACCTTGCCTTCATCCAAAACTAAAATATAATCCATTTCCTGCATCCAATGCAGGCGATGGGTGGCAAAGAAAACCAATTTATTTTCCATTAGCGGCAGCATTTTTTCCTTTAATTCAACTTCCGTTTCAATGTCCAAATGGGCAGTCGGTTCATCAAATAAAAGGACATGGCGTTCTTGATCTAAAAAGGCTCGTGCCAAGGCAATCCGCTGAGCTTGCCCGCCACTAAGAGTGCGGGCACCTTCTCCGATTTGTGTGTCAATGCCTGCGGGTAATTCAGCCACCAGCTCATCTAAGCCGACAATCCGAATCGCTTCAAAGATTTGTTCCTCGGTTGCTGTAGGAAAATAAAAGGCAATATTTTCTCTCAAACTCAACTGGAAGATATAAGGATTTTGTGGAATATAGGCCAGTTGTTTTTGCCAAAATTGTTCTTTGAAGCTCGTCAATGTCTGCTGGTTATACTGAATTTCACCAGAGGCTGGTGTAGTAAAGCCGCTTAATAAATTAATCAACGTCGACTTACCTGAGCCACTCATACCTATAATGCCAATTTTTTGATTGCCCTTTACTGATAGGGAAACATCCGACAAGGCTTGAAAGTCTTGATAACTGAAGCTTAAATCTTTCAAGACTAAATCTGAATCGCCCTGCCATTCGGCTAAAGGTGTCGCTTCAGTAGCGGCTTCTGGCTCTTCCAAAATTTCCCGCACTGCCGTCATCGCATTTTTTCCATCAAGTGTTGCGTGGTAGTCACCGGCAAAGTCCCGAATCGGCAAAAAGTATTCCGGGGCTAAAATCAATGTTGTCAATGCCGGAAACAGCAAAATGTTTCCTTCAATTAAACGCAGACCTAAAAGAACCGCCACAATTGCTACAGATAATGTGGTGAAAAAATCCAAGGCAAAGGTAGATAAAATCGCTACTCGCAACGTACTCATTGTCGCTTTGCGAAACCGTTCGCTGGTGGAAAAAATACTATTGCCATATTGCTTGCTTAAACCGAACAATTTTAGCGTATCAATCCCCCGCAAAGAGTCAATAAAATGATTAGATAATATTTGAAAGGCCTTGTACTGATTATCTGCTTTAGCTTGGGCAGCGTAGCCTAAAATAATCATAAAAATTATGATTAGTGGAAAGACGACAATCAGCACGACTCCCGATTCCCAATCAAGCCAAAAAATCGCCGCCAGTAAAATCCAGGGAATAATCATCATATTGGTCATTTTCGACAAAATTAAGTGGATATATTCCTCCACCTGCTCGATTCCTTCAAGGGCCATTGTCGCAGTATTACCGGTCCCTTGAGTTTGAACGATGCCGGGACCCACTCGAAATACTTTTTCCAGCAATTTTTTTCGCAATTGACTGGATTGGTCATAAGCATAATTGTCTAAACGCTGGTCTCGAAATAAAATCACCAGATGACGCCCCATAAAAAATATAAAAAATAAGAGAATCCAGGATACTTGGCCGCTGAGCTTTTCTCCATTCCACAGATTAGTGATGCCGTTAGAGAGCGCATAGGCTTGGCCGATTATAAAGATTGCTTGCAGAACTGAAAGTCCTGCAAGCAATCCCATCATTTGTTTAATTCCTGGAAATCTCATGATTGCTTTATCAATCATGTATTAATACCCCACTGATTCGTTGTGTTTAATCCGTTTTCTAAAGACATAATAGGTCCAACCTGTATAAGCCAAAACAAATGGCAGGATGGTCAGGGAAACAAAGCTCATAATTTTAAGTGTATACGGTGAGCTGGATGAATTAACAATCAATAAATCATTAGCTGATGTGATTGAGCTGATCATCACTCTTGGGAACATGCCGGTAAAGATTAAGGCCACTAAGGCAACTAAGGTCAAACCACTTGCCAGAAAAGCTAGCATCTCTTTACGTTTCATGACTGACACATTGGCTATAACTGTCAGAGCCACGATTAAGACAACTAATAATAAGGTTAAAGCAAAATGATTCTCAAAGAAATCCGTTTGCAAATACAAGAGAATCGCAAAAACAACTAAGCCGGCGTATAACACCCAATACAAAGCCTTCGCATAATTGCGAGCCCGTTCTCTGATTGGTCCTTCTGTTTTCAAAGTGATGTAGTTTAACCCATGCAAATAGCATAATAACGTTAAGGCCACGCCACCAACGATAGAAAAGAGATTGATGTAATCAAAGAAGGAGGCTGACATATTGCCATTAGCGTCAATCGGCATACCTTGAATCATATCAATAAAAATTACACCGAAGAAAAATGGCACTAAGAAACTGCCGATGGTCATCGTCCAGTTCCAAATATTTTTATGTTTAGCCTTAACAGAGTGGCGAAACTCAAAGGATACGCCTCGGATAATCAAGCCAACTAAAACGATAAACAAGACTAAATAAAAACCGCTGAACAAAGTTGCATACCAATATGGAAAAGAAGCAAACATCGCTCCGCCGGCTGTTAAAAGCCAGACTTCATTGCCGTCCCAGACTGGTCCAATCGTCGAAACAATTTGATCTTTTTCTTCTTCATTGTGGGCCAGTGTTTGAACTGACATCCCCACGCCAAAGTCAAAACCTTCTAAGAAGAAAAAGCCGGAGAATAAGACACCGATTAAGACAAACCAAAGTAATTGCAAGCCGCTCATTATTCAAACGCCTCCTTGTCAAAAGGATCTGTTGCTGGTTTATTTTCTTTCAACGCCATTTCATCATCATAAAATGGGCCTTTTTTCAAGGTGCGGCGAATCAAATAAATCATGACGCCGCCTAAAGTTGCAAACAGCAAGAAATAAACAATATTAGAAATTAGCAATGAGGTCACCGAAACATTCGGCGAAACACTGTCTTCAATTTTAAATAGTCCATAAACTGTCCATGGATAACGACCTAATTCAGTAATTAACCAGCCTGCTGTATTAGCAATAAATGGTGTGAAGGTGGTAAGCCCCATCACCCACAGCAGGAAGCGATTTTCAAACATCCACGGTTTTTTCCGTCTTGTCCAAAATAGTCCTAAGGCTGAGACTAAGAACATTAATACGCCGAAACCGGCCATAATTCTAAAACTCCAAAACAGAGTATTCACTGGTGGAATATAATCTCCTGGACCGTACTCATCAACTAAATCTTGATAAGCAGTATCAATCCCTTCAACGGAACCAGATAAAGAATTATAAGATAAAATACTTAATACATAAGGAATTTTAATGCTGAAGACTGTTTCCCGATCAGTGGTATTCGCCCAAGCAATCAAAGTCCAAGCAGCTGGATCGCCACTATCTTCATAAGAACCTTCCATCGCCGCAAATTTCATCGGTTGATCTTCAATCAATGCTTTCATCTGAGCATCACCGGCACCTAAAACTAACACGGAACCGACTAAGCTGATGACTAAACCAACTCGTAAAGACTTTTTGAAAAAGTCTTTGATTTCAGTTTTTTTCTTCAATAATTGGAAAGCCGACAAGCCGGCGACAATAATGCCCCCCATTGTAATTGCCGCTGCAATAACGTGGGAAAACTCATACCAAGCTTGAGAATTGGTTAGTAGTGCGCCAAAGTCGGTCATTTCCGCACGACCATTGTTCAAAGTGTAACCAGTTGGATGTTGCATAAAACTATTGGCGACAATAATCCAAAAGGCTGACAATAGTGAACCGATTGTGACGAGCCACATAAATAAATTGTGGACGGCCGGTTTCACCCGGTCCCACGTAAACATCCATAAGCCTAAGAATGTTGATTCCAAGAAGAAGGCTAAGAGAGCTTCCACTGCCAGCGGCGCTCCGAAGATATCTCCCACAAATCGTGAGTAGTCTGACCAGTTCATCCCAAATTGAAATTCTTGAATAATCCCGGTGACAACCCCAACCGCAAAACTGAGTAATAATATTTTTCCCCAGAAGCGGGCCATTTTTTTGTATTGTTCGTTTTTAGTACGAACGTACAACGTTTCCATCACAGCTACGACAACTGCAAGGCCAATTGAGAATGGTACGAAGAAAAAGTGAAAAACAGTGGTCATCGCAAATTGGAAACGTGCTAATGTTACAATATCCATTTTTTATCCTCCTCATTTTTTTGTAAATCCAAAAATAAATAATTGCACCAGTAGAAGTATACTCCAAGTCAGCTGAAATCTCTAATTAAAAGGAATCAAAAATAGACACTTCCTTAAAATATGTCTCTACTAGATAGATTATCCCGCTAACGTTTCATTTAATCAAGAATTTCTCTTTAAAAAGAAAAAATATTGCTTCAATCGTTTTTTTCGCTATTTCTGTTGCTTTTGTTATAATAGAGCCATAAAGATTTTTAGGAGGCGTTACAATGTTTTTCTACAACGATGAAGAAGAAGAAAAGAACGAAAACAAACCCAATATTTCTGATTTATACCGCCAAAAAATGTTAGAACAACGAATCGTTTTAATTTACGGTGAAATCAATCAAGATTTAGCAAAGGAAGTTACTTCACAACTATTGATGCTGAGCGCTTTAAGTGATGATCCAATTACTGTTTACATCAACAGTCAAGGAGGCCACGTTGAAGCTGGCGACACAATTCATGATATGATTCAATTTGTGAAACCTGAAGTTAAGGTGGTCGGTACCGGCTGGGTTGCCAGCGCTGGTATTACTATCTATCTAGCGGCTCAAAAAGAAAACCGCTACAGCCTACCAAACACCCGCTATATGATTCACCAACCAGCTGGCGGTGTGCAAGGCCAACAAACTGAAATTGAAATCGAAGCCCGTGAAATTTTAAAAATGCGGGAACGTATCAATCGGTTAATCGCTGAAGCCACCGGTCAAACTTATGAAAAAATTTCGCAAGATACTGACCGCAACTTCTGGCTTTCTGTTGAAGAAGCCAAAGACTACGGGATTGTTACCCATATCGTTAAATCTTCTGATGAAGTGAAATAATTGAGTTTACAAAAAAGCCGAGGAGCAAAATCCCTCGGCTTTTCTTTTGCGTCAATTTAAAATAAAAATTCAGCTTCCCAATCAAAATCACCGGAAGTCTCATAACTCTGTGGCCAATGTTGGCACCAAGCTGGGACCTTAGGCTCTTCAATCCGATCAGCACTTGGTGTGTAAGGCTTGATATCCAATAATGGCGAATCATCATTGGCATCAATATAAGGAATGTAAATCATCCCCTTCTCGTAATCAATGTCTAAAACCTCCACCATCGTTAAAGCCAGCGGATTAGGTCGTACTGGTGAGCGCGTGGCGAAAATCCCCATCACCTCTGGAGCATTCCGATAAGGCTGAGGTACTTCCAATGTTGCCCGAGCTGCTTCAGTATCAAAATCACTAAACCACCAAATAACTGCGAGATGACTAAAACCGGCCAACCCTTGTAAACCTGAAAGATATTTTTGATCAATGTGTAGGGCCATTTCGTCAGGTCGATTGATAATCTTTCCAATTGCTTCTACTTGAAAATTCATAATGATTTCCTCCTCTTCTGTGGTAAAACCAGTTTAGAGGCTGACACCATGTTAGAGTCAAGCAACAGCTTAATTTTTTTGCAGAAGCCAATTTAAGTTGGTTTACTGACGTTCTCGAATAGGAATTTGAATCTCAGTTAAGTAATTTTCTGGATTATCTTCCTCCCAAGGCCCACGATGGACAATCTGCCGGTTGTAAGCTCCCATCTGATATTGTGGATGTTCCTCTAACCAACCCGCAAAAGCCAAAAACGCATCATTGATATTTTCAAAAGGACCATAAACCAGTGTGGAGGCCATCAAAGGTTCAGCGGCAACCTCTCGTATGGTAAAAGGTGCTGATACTGTCAAATTCTTAGTCTCAGCTAGCACCAGACAGACCTCAATATCAACGTCACTTGTTTTATATTCCGGGTCATGATAGATAGAAAAACTTTCTTTGGCTAGCTTCAGTTGTTTAGGTTCAAGGGATTGACTCAATTCCTTCCAAAGATATCCTTCTTGAAAATAATCCTTCACTATCCGCCTTAAAGAGATTACTTGATACTGAGGAATCGTTTTTATGGTGACATTGTAATGGATTTTAATTTTTTCTGTTAAAATATCCTTTTCCGCCAAAGCAATCTTCGCCAATTTTGCCTGCTCTAAAAGAATTTGATTTTCAATCAGCTCTCGGCGTTGCTGCAGGAGGTTGATTATATCTTCTCCCTGCCATTTTTTTAACGCGGTGCTAATTTCAGCTACCGTAAAACCTAAATCCTTGAGAAAAAGAATTTTATTTAGTCGGGGAATCTGCTGAGCGCTGTATAGCCGATAATTGGTTTGGGGATCAATCCGTGCTGGTGCGAGTAATTCATTTTCATCGTAATACCGCAACATCCGAATTGAGACTTGAGTCAGTTTTGAAAATTCACCGATTTTAAACATAAGACCACCTCCTATGATACTCTCCAGTTTATTATAAAAAGAAATTTAAATTCATTCCAGTTCTATTCTTCTGATTTAGTCACAAAAAACAAAAAAATATCGTTTTGTAAATAAATATTTAAAATAAGCTTTTTTTTGTTATAATAGTGAAAAAAAGGACATTCACTTATGGCTCAAAAACGACAAATCCTAGCAATTGAATTCTTATGGCTAGCCTTATATGGTTTTGCTGCATTTAGTTTAGAACTTTTACAAGGACTAATGATCAAACTTTCAACAGGAGCGAGCAACCTGCTGACAGCTCTCCTGTGGCTGATTGCAGCTACCGCTCTGATTTACTTGGCAAAAACAAAATTTGCCTTTGATATTTTTAAGATTAAAGCCAAGCTAAACAATCAGACCCAGCTCTTTTTTATTATCTGCGTTTGCGGAATTATTTTACTGACGACAATCGGCTTTGGCGGCTTCAAGCCGTGGATGGAGTTTACTGGTGAGGCCAATCGACAAATTGGCCCCTATCTTTCTCGGATTGTCTATTACCTTGCTGAGTCTCTTTTAATTCTTATCACCATCAGCTTTGCTCAAGAATTTTTCGACCGACGCTTTCAGTTGCCAACCTGGTTACCAACTGGCGGAATTTTTCTAGCTGCAACCTGGGGAAGCATCCATTTCTTTTTACAAGGAATCAGCGGCGGTTTATACACGATGGCTTTTTCTCTGATTGCCGGTTTGATTTATCTAGCCGCAAAAAAAGATGCTCGTTGGAGTTATTTTTATATTGCCTTGGCCTTTATTTTATAGTAAATAAAAAAGGGCTGAGCGACAACTTGTTACAGAGATAAAATTTTCGAATAAATTTTAACAAAAGCGACAAATTCAATTAAGATAGCCTTGTGATTCAGCTTCACAGAAGTTTTTTTCTCTCGTGCATCCATTAAAACAACGAGACAGCTGACATATGATTTAGTAGTTCATTTGTAAAAAAACCTACTTACAATCCCAAACTAATCAAAAAAAGAGGGAACAAGTTGCTAGCTGCAGCTTGTTCCCTTTAATTTTATTTAAAAATAAGTCCAACTTCTATTCTAAACCGGCAACGTAAGCCGCGCTTTGAATCCCAGCTTGTCGACCAAAGATGACAATATCCGCCACTGCATTACCGCCGATTCGGTTTTGTCCATGCAAGCCGCCGGTTACTTCACCGGCTGCATACAAGCCGGTGATTGCATCGCCATCCTCTTTTAAGACCTGTGTCTCAGTATTAATTTTGACACCGCCCATTGTATGGTGAATGCCCGGTGCAATTTTAATCGCATAATAAGGTGCTGTAGCTAAAGCTTCCGTCATCCCGGTTGTCCGGTTGAACTCAGGATCACTTTGACTAGCGACACTTTGATTCCAAGTGTCTAGCGTCTTTTGTAATTCATCTGCCGGCACATCAATTTTTTCAGCTAATTCTGCAATCGTTTGACCAGTTTCGACAAAGCCCTGTTGATCATAAAAATCAATAGCCTTCACGCGATCCCGCAAGCTATCATCAAAAATTAAATAAGCAGATTGTTCGGGTAAGTCGATAATCGCTTGAGACACTTTATCACGGGTTTCCAATTCATTAAAGAAGCGGTCCCCTGCTTGGTTCACTAAAATAGCGCCTTCGCCCCGCACAGCTTCTGTAATTAAGTAGCCATCCTTTTGCTGAACAGTCGGATGAATTTGAATTTGATCCAAGTCGACAGTTGCTCCGCCTAATTCAGTAATCATGGTGATGCCATCACCTGTGCTACCTTCTGAATTGGTGGAGACATAGCCTTCTAAGTCAGGCCGATATTCTTGAATCATTTCTTGATTGGCACCAAAGCCTCCGGTTGTTACAATTACAGCGTCTGCAGCAATTTCTTTTTCTTCATCTTGATTAAAGACTACTGTAACTCCGTCAACTGTTCCATCGTTTTGACTGATAGCTGTGACATCGGCGTTCACAAAAATTGGAATTTCCCGTTCGCCGATATTTCTTAAGAGGCCATTAACTAAATATTCGCCAACAGCAGAGCCGTCGCTTGGCCGATGGGTTCTTGTAACACTCATGCCACCTGTTGTAGTTAAATTGTCCAACACAATGCCGTTTTGATCTAACCAATCGATAGCGTCTGCTGAATGATCGACAAAATAGCGTAATAATTCTTGATCATTGGTACCGCCGCCACCCTTTAAGGTTTCTTCAAAAAATAAATCGTTGCTATCTTCAACGCCTTGTTCTGCTTCAAATTTTGATTCTGAAGCGTTCATTCCCGCAGAAGCTTTGACAGTATTGCCGCCAGCTACTGGTAATTTTTCAAAAATCACGGGATTCATGCCAGCATCTTTAGCTTCAATCGCCGCTGTCATCCCAGCGCCGCCAGCTCCCACGATAATCACATCATACTTGTCAGCTAATTCGCTCAAATCTGCGTATTCATCGCCATTTTCCGATGCCCCAGAAGTCGCCTCTGCTGATGATGCAGTTGTCGACGCTGCCGTTGCACTGGCTTGCGTCTCTTGACCGTATCCTGTTGTATCCTGATCTGCATTACACCCTGTTGTAAATAACATCACAGATAGTAACCCCATCACACTTGCTAAAACCTTTTTCTTCATTCCTTCACCCTCAAACATTTTTACTTTTTCAAGCTAGACCTATCTTAACAAGGCGGTAAACATCTGACAAGGTTTTTTGTGATTTTCTTCACTTAAAATAGTTAAAAAAACATTTTACATTTTCAAACAAAAAAACCGTTAGACTGCTACTTTGCAATCTAACGGTAAGTTCATGTTAATCAATTCAATTTGTTCAAAACCTATTTAATCTTCCTTCAGCAAAATTCGGCTATCAAAATATTTTTCTTGGAAGTCAACGGCGGCCGCAATTTCTTCTCTAGTAAAATTTTGTCCCGTCGGTGCTGCCACCCACTTGGTTTCAACATCGTCTAATCTTTGAATAACGGCAATCACTTTGCCTTGAGCCTTTTCAACCGGCTCAGCGACACCTAAAAGATAGACATCCTGTTCAGCACCGTCACCGCCGATAATTCCCGGGACAAAGCCATAGTTGATTGGATAAAGATGATCAGGGAAACGGGGATGCTTACTCCCTAGTGGTCGGTCAATTTCAATCATAATCTCTTGACCAATAATTTTTACAAGCTCACAATCCTCCATCATAAACCCCTCCTAGTCGTTCTTTTCCATCGCGGCTTTTAAAGCCGCTGCTAAAGGACTTTCCTGCGGTTCTTCGGCTTGGGCATATTTTTTCACCAGACGCCGCTCTTCGTGTTTGGTCATTTTTTTGTTGCGCTCTTTTTTATCCAACATTTTTTCTGTGGTACCGTCATATTTACAACGGAAAAAGGCGCCATTTTTGCCTTCAATAATTTCCATCTTGCGATGACATTGCGGGCAGCGATGATTGGACATCTTCGGATCTTTGCGGCGTCGGTAGCCACAATTATTGCAGAGATAAATTTTACCATCACGGGTATTTTTCTCCCGTAAAAGCTCGCCGCAATCGGGACATTTCTTCTGGGTGACAGAAAAATCTTGATAGGTATTTTGGCTGTCTTTAATTTCAAAGACTAATTTTTTCGTTTCCTTTTGAATTTCGGCGATAAATTGCTTTTCTGAAGCTTGGCCATGGGCAATTTTTTCTAATTCCCGTTCCCACGTCGCCGTTAAATCCGGAGTAACTAAAGAAGGATTAACTAAAGTTAGTAGCTGCTTGCCCTTTGGTGATACCTGCAATTGATTTGCATTGCGCTCCATCAGTTCAGATTTAATTAATTTTTCAATAATCTCAGCTCTGGTGGCAGGAGTTCCCAGGCTATATTTTTCCATCACCGAAAGCAAGGTACCTTCTGTCAATGGCTTAGGTGGTGCAGTCAGTTCTTTATTAATTAGCAGCTGGCCAACCAGTGTAGCGCCTTCCTGCCAATTTACCGCTTGAGCAGAAACTTTCGCTTCTGCTGCTTTCCAACCGGCTTGTTCGACAACACTTTGGCGGAATAAAAATTCTTGCTCGCCTTGTTTGACAGTAATTGTCCGCTGCTTGGTGATATGATTTTCAGCAAATAGACCTAAGAAACGCTCCACAATCAGCTGATAAATTCTTTGCTCGTCGGTACTTAATTTTTCAAAACGAGGAGCCTGTTCCGTTGGTAAAAGAGCGTGGTGATCACTGACTTTTGCATCATTAAAGACTCTGACTTGCAGCACTTTTCCACCATTTTTTAAAATGCTGCGGGCCTCAGGGTATGCGCCGCTAATTCCCTGCAGGCGCTCCTTCATCGTCGCCTTCATATCCTGAGTTAAATATTTGCTATCGGTTCTCGGATACGTCACAATTTTATGAAATTCATACAAGCTTTGGACTAATGACAAAGTCTTTTTCGCTGAATAGCCAAAGCGTTGATTGGCCTCCCGTTGCATCTCTGTTAAATCATAGGGTAAAGGCGCCGGTTCTGATTTGGTTTTATCGCTGATTTTAATTACTTTAGCTTTGCTCTTGCTTAACTCAGCAACTAATTTTTCGGCGTCACTGCGCTCAGTCAAGGCCATCGGATTTTTTTGCTGCAGTCGGCCTTTTTCCTCACCGATTTGCAAATCAATCGAAAAATAAGTTTGCGGACGGAATTTTTCAATTTTTTTTTCCTGTTCCCGCACTAGAGCCAAGGTTGGTGTTTGGACCCGACCGGCTGATAAACTATCATTGTATTTAACCGTTAAGGCTCGGGTCACATTCAAGCCAACTAACCAGTCTGCTTGAGCCCGCGCCAAAGCGGACTCATATAAATTATCATAAGCCTTGGCTGGTTTTAATTGACGGAAGCCTTCTTTAATCGCTTTGTCCGTTTGAGAAGAGATCCATAAACGTTTGACCGGTTTATTAAAGCGGACATATTCTAAAATCCAACGGGCGACTAACTCGCCTTCTCGTCCAGCATCTGTCGCAATCACGGCTTCACTAACATCTTTGCGATTGGCTAATTCTTTGATTGCCCGCAGTTGATGACCGGTTTTCGGCAATGGTTTAATCCCTAAATTTTTAGGAATCATCGGCAAAGTTTCCATTTGCCATGTCTGCCATTCTTTGTTAATGTCTTCAGGCATTTTTAGTCCCAATAAATGACCAAAGGCCCAAGTAACAATTACCTTGGGTCCTTCGTAATAATTTTTATGTTTTTGGTTAGCTCCAAGCACCTTGCTTAAATCCTTTGCAACACTTGGTTTTTCCGCTAGAATTAGTTGTTTCATATAACTCGACTCCACTTTCTGCTGTCACCGCTTGATAATCCTTCAGTAAAGCCAGCCCTTGATATTGCTGCAGGTCGTCATCGCACTCTTCGCACCAGCGTTCGTCTCCATCATTCCAAAAGGCTACTAAAAAATTATTTTTGGCGTTCATATAGTTAAACTCTGGTCTTAATTGTAACCAAAGTGTGCGGTAACAGTCAATGGCTTCTTCAAGGGATGAGAATATGTACTGATCGGTGATGGAATCTTGCCAGTCCTCAAAGAACCACCAAGGCTCATTGTCCCCATACATTTTTACTACTTGGTACACGTTGTTCGCTTCCCTTCATTTCTTGATACCTTTATTCTATTCACTTTACTGAAAACTTGCAAGGAAAGAAGCTTGTAAAAAAACGTCAGTTGTTTCAAAAAACGAGCTTTTTTTGTCAAATTAAGCAAAAAAACCTGAGAGTCCTTCAAACTCTCAGATCCCCTTTCAAATATATTGTAAAACTTTGCTTTCTTGATAGGCATGGTCAATTAAGCCGCCGCCTAAACATTCCATTCCGTCGTAAAAAACGACGGCTTGGCCTGGTGTGATCGCTCTCACGGGTTCGTCAAAAACGACCCGTGCTTGATTATTTTCTAATAATTGCACCGTTACCGGCACATCTTGTTGGCGATAGCGGAATTTTGCCGTGCATTTAAATTCCGTTGCTCTGTCAGTATTTGTAGTAAAATGGATTTCACTCGCATCCAAGCTGGTTGCATATAAAGCTGGATGATGGAAGCCCTGTCCAACATATAAGGTGTTGGTGGCTAAATCTTTACCCACCACAAACCACGGTTCTTGCGAATCGCCACCGCCGCCAATGCCTAAGCCTTGACGTTGGCCAATCGTATAATACATTAAACCATCATGTTGTCCTTTGATTTCACCTTCTAAAGTGACCATGTTGCCTTTTTTTGCTGGCAGATAATTACTTAAAAATTCTTTAAAATTCTTTTCGCCGATAAAACAAACTCCTGTTGAATCTTTTTTCTTGGCGGTTGCTAGGCCAGCTTTTTCCGCAATTTCTCTAACTTGCGGCTTTTCCATGCCCCCTAAAGGAAACATCGTCTTCGCCAATTGTTCTTGAGAGAGTTGGCTTAAGAAATAAGTTTGATCTTTATTGTTATCAACACCCCTCAGCATATGAGTTGTGCCATCTGCATCACGTGTGACTTGAGCATAGTGGCCCGTCGCCACATAATCTGCCCCTAATTCTAAAGCATAGTCTAAAAAGGCTTTGAATTTAATTTCTTTATTACACATCACGTCAGGATTCGGCGTGCGGCCGGCCCGATATTCCGCTAAGAAATATTCAAAAACTCGGTCCCAGTATTCCTTTTCAAAATTGACTGAATAATAAGGAATACCGATTTGCGCTGCAACTTTCGCAACGTCTTTATAATCTTCCGTCGCCGTGCAGACACCATTTTCATCGGTGTCGTCCCAGTTCTTCATAAAAATACCCACGACATCATAGCCTTGTTCCTTCAGCAAAAGTGCTGTTACGGATGAATCGACACCGCCGCTCATCCCGACGACAACTTTCGTTTTGCTGTTGTCCATCATTTGATCACCATCATTTCAATTAGATTCTGAAGCTCTACGATTTGAAGGTCGCAACTTTTCAGTGAATCGTATTATACACTGTTTTGTTGAATTTTTCATTAAGAATGACTAAAGGCTGTCCGTCAGCATTTTACGTGAAAAGAACTAAGAGGCCCATTAAGAGCAAGGTTACTCCTAAGGTCACCGCCATTATCTTGTCATAGATTTTCGGCGGCCGGCTCAAGGCTTTCGGTGCAATCTTAATGATTTTGGCTTCAGGAAATTCAACTGAAAAAAATTTGTTATAGGCGTAGGCGGCTGGCGCCAAGCCGACAGTTAAGGTTGGTTTATTGCGCAAAATTTCTTTAATGCTTTCAAAATCTGAGACTTCCCAATAAATATAAGGATAGTCCCGCATCAGCTGCTGCAAATTTTGATAGTGAAAATGCTCAGTCTGTGTTGGTTGGCCTTTTTGTTTGAGCTTAGGCCCTTCAGCTAACAAATAGCCGGAAGTTTTAAACAGCACGTCCCCACGAAAAGCCATCTGTGAGACTGCTTCTTCAGGAGGAATCTCAACAATTTCCAGACCTGGCTTCATCGCCATTACTTGTCCCCGTTTTGGTTCCGCTAAACGGGAGAGGGCGGCAATTTGATAATCGGCTAAAACGTCAGCATCTACTTCATAAAACGGTTTTTCCTCCCACTCATACTGGGGATATTCCAACTCTAAATAATTTTTCAACCGTGGCAGGACAAATTGATCCTGCATCGTCCACATAATGCTATTATTCGCTTGCCGTGATAAAGTAATAATTAAACCCTTCATGACACTTCCTCTTTTCTTAACTATTGGCTGCTAAAAGACCAAATATCAGCAGCAAACCTACCCAAAAACCAGCAAAGACAAAAATACCAATATCAAAGGCATCTTCTCCTTGGGTAACGACATTTTGCAGTCGTTTAGTTTTGCGGAGATAAATACCTTGAATCAGAGCGCCACCAATACAGTAGCAAAAAAAGACAAATAGACGGATGCCACGATCCACAAAAATAATTTCCGTTGCAATCATCAGCAAACTCCAAACTATCTGGATAATGGCAAAGACCTGTCCCACCGGTCGACCATGACTGACCTCTGGATTATTACTCGACTTACCGGGCTGAATCAGATCATTAAGATTAGTACCAAACAATTCGCTAATCAAAATTAAGTTTTCTAAATCCGGTTGGCCTTTATTATTTTCCCAATTGGATACGGATTGACGACTGACAAATAATTGCTGCGCCAGCTCCTCTTGTGTTAACTGTTGTTCTTGTCGCAAACTTTTTAAACGTGTCCCAAAATCCACGTTCCTCACCTCCACCTTTATTGTATCAAGCCCAACTCAAAAAATCTGGAAAAGCCACAAAAAAAGCCTGTCAAAGCTGATTGACAGACTGGTATATCAAGGTTTTATCAAAAATAAGACTGAGGCATTTGTTTTTCTCAGCAACTACCTGGCTGCCGCTTTTATCACCAATTTTTACCAACGCCCCAGCCTTTTTGATTACTCTTTATTTTTTTACAGCTCTTCTCTTAACAAAAACGACTATGACAAACAATAAAATCACACCGCCAATAACAAGTAAAATGAGGGAACTTTGGTCATTGGTTTGGGGGAGTTTTTTTCCATCCTCATCAGTCGCTGCTACCTTAGTACTAGAAGTCGTTGAGGTATGGGTATTTTGTTTTGATGAGTCCGTCGTTGGAAGACCATTCTTCGTATAGTAATCAATATAACCAATCCGACCTACCCACAAAATATCTTTATCAAAGGCGACCTCTTCTTCGTAGGCTGCTAAATAAGTCAAAATATCCGTCAACTCTTGATCAGATAAAGTTTTCATTCCCAAAAAACTGCTTTCTGGCGGATAAAAAGCTTTTAAGTAGCCTTGCAGCTGTTGTAAATTCCCCAGCAAATCTGTAGCATGTTTCGGAGTGTTAGGATTGTAATCTAAATAAGGTGTCATTGTGTCCCACGACAAAGTGTTATCTTGATATATGGCAATTAACAAACGTGTGTAAGCCCCTAAATCCATACCATAAAAATCTTGATTATATTTAAAGAAAACTGTTAAAGTGTTTTCAAGCTGGCTATCAGTAAAAGTATCCAGCTCTTCTTCTGAAATATAATAATTTCCCACCAGCAACGCTTTGCGAATTTTTTCTGCGGAATCTCCTGGCTCAATGCCAATAGCCTCTGCTGTATAGTCAAAAGGTGTCTCCTCGACGATATTGTCTTCAATACTGTCACCATCTATTAGACCAGATGTTGATGAAGTTGTTGTTTCAGAAGACTCCCCAGTAGTCGTTGTCGTTGTTTCCTCTGTTTTCGTCGTGGTGCTGGTTGTCTCTGTATTTTCAGCAGCCGATTGGTGTGTGGCAACGGCTAAATTTTCTGTGCTTGTGGTTGTAGCGTTAGCTGGTTTCCCAGCAAAACAAGCTACTCCCAAAAATATTATTACTCCCATTGTCAAATTCCAAATTTTTTTCATCCTCGACACCCCTATCAATTTTCATTTCTATATTTTTTGAAAAAGAATCCACTACTAATCCCCAAAAAGATTAAGCCAATAAAAATCGTTTGAAGTGACGATGCCTCATTCATTTGTGGCAATTTTTCTTGATTTTTAACTGGATTGGTGGCAACTGGAGTAACAGTTGCTGGTTTCTGATTTTCAAGTTGCTTTTGATTAGTTTCTTCCTCAGATGTTGAGGTCTCAGCTTGATAGTCAGCAGGAATACCCTCACTAGCAAGACGGAAAATATAATTCATACGTCCGCCAATCAGTTCCCCACCTGCCGCTAAAGTTGTTACTTCGTAATAGTCCAAATAATTTAAAATATCAATAAGTTCTTGGTCGGTTAAACTTCTCACCTGAATAAATCCACTAGTACTAGGATAATAAGCTTTTAGATAAGCCTGAAATTGCGGTAAAACATTGATTATATCCTTTGCTCGCACAAACTTGCTTAACTCAAAGTCAACTAATGGTGCCATCAACTTCCAAGAAAGAGTTTGATTTTGGTACATCGCTTGTAACAGTCGCACATAAGAGCTTAAGTCCATCCCCATTAGATCCCTTTGGTATTTGAAAAAAACTTTCCATGCAGTTGCCAATTGTTCGTCCGAATAAGTAGCAAGTTCTTCCTGAGTTATATAATCAGTTGTTATAGTCAAAAATTTTCGAATATCACTAGCGGGCGACTCTTCTGTCAGAATTGGTAGCGAATCAGAAGTGTTTTCGCTTTCATTTTCTGTTGTTTCATTTTTAGACGTTGTGCTATTTTGTTCTGTCTCTTCTATTACTTCTGTAGAGCTTTCATTCGTTTCTGCTATCGTGGTCTCAGTAGTCTCAGTTGCTTCCGTAGTCGTTGTTGTGTTTGTTGTCTCCTCGTCAGTGAATGTTGAACCTTCTTTTTTGTCCTCTTCTTTTGAAGAAGCCTTAGACTCATTTGTTTGGCCAGCTGCCAATGTGTCCGAGGAACTGGTTTCACTAGTAGTTACCATATCTATGTTTGCCGCTGAAACCCCGTGACCAAATCCCAATAGTAACATAAGTGGCAATCCCATAATCAAAATCTTTTTCATTTTCCACACCTCTCTTTCTGTAACTAAACTGTAACATCATCGTAAAACTTAAGCAATATAACTTTAATATTTCTTAACCTTAGTTAAGAAAAAAACCTGAGGAAGTCTGATCTACTCAGCATTCCTCAGGTTTTCTTAAACTTTATTATAAAAAATTGCGAAACATCGCAATAATATAGCGAACTAAACGAAAAACGATAAATAAAACAAAAATATTTCCCAGTACAAAGCTGAAAATATTTCCCACGCCGGCCTTCAGATTACTAAAAGAAAAGCGTCGTAAAAAACGGGGCATTGAATTGTATCCGTTGCGCTTCAAGCGAAATTTTTCTTCATAGGTAATTTCCAGCATGTCGTAGTAAATGATCTGCAATGGTTCTTGACTGAAAAAAGCCTTCGCAAAACCGACCATCATCGTGTATTGCTTTTCGCTGGAGGGTAGATTTCTTACCCCGTTTTTATTGACACGAATGACCTGCTCACCATTTTCCATGACATTATAGGCATACTCATCTTCTTGGATAGTTTGAATTTTTAAATCTGGGGTGTTTTCCGCCAAAAATTTGTCAAAGACCTCAGCAAATTTTTGTTTGGCATTAAACAGATAAACAGCGATTGCTGCCAGACCGATTAACAGCACAGCATTGAGGATTAAACTTTCCCGAAAAATAATCGTATACAGTAAAATCAGTACAAAAGCTATTAAAGTGATGGCAATCCGTTTCCAATAATAATTTTGATACATTTCCTGAATCGTCCGCTGATAATAATCAAAATCCTGCTGGGCGACTGTCATAAAGCTTCCCTCATTTCTTGACGACTTCTGCAAACGGGACAAATGGCGCAGGAACAGTTGGCACATCCGTTAAAACTTTTTGCATCCATAATACATCATGCCACTGATCAAATTTATAGCCAACATGGCGGAAGTTGGCGACTTCCTGATAGCCAAATTTTTCATGAAAGCTGACGCTCCGTTGATTGCCTCCGGTGATGCAGGCTGTTAAATTTACGATGTGCTGTTGCAATAGATAAGTTTCTAAGCCTTCATACAACGCTGTTCCTACACCTTTAGCGTTGGTTTTATGACTGACATAAACGGTGACCTCCACCGTCCAATCATAAGCCACTCTGCCTTTGTAGACTCCAGCATAAGCATAGCCGATGATTTCTCCATCAATTTCTGCTACCAAATAAGGATAGCGTTCTAAAGTTTTAGCGATTCTTTGACTGAACTCAGTCACACTGGGTACCTCGTATTCAAAGGTGATTGGTGTTTCTTTTACATAATATTCATAAATAGCTACGATTTTTTCAGCATCAGCTGGTGTTGCAATTCTAATTGTAAATTCCATCTAACCACCCTCTCGTTATCAAAAAATTATAGCGATGATTGCTGCCGCTGACAAGTCTTTTTGTTAATAGGCTAGCTTTATACACCTGCGTCTCGAATTTTAGCTAATTCCTGAGCTTTTTTCTCTGCGATTTCATCTATTTGATTTTCTGTCAACGGTGTCCCAAAAGGAACCGGCTGGCTAAGAAAATCCCGTTCTGGTGCATCGACACCAACATTTATATCCTCAGCAATCGGGACACTGTAATGGTGAATGTGTCCGTGAAGATTGCGAATATTAACAGTTTGCCCCAGCAGCATTGGATAGTGGGTCAAATAGTATTGATGATGATTAAACTTCACGATGGCCCCCACATCTTCAAAAGCAAATTTTGCTTCACCGTTAGCTAGTTTCGGATCATGGGTTTCTAAAAAAGTAAAAAAATTACGGCTATCATGATTGCCTTTGATAAAGACTATTTTCCCCTGTAATTGCCTTAAAATTTCTAAAATCGCCGGACTCCCCTTATCATAATCGGGATGCATCGCCACATCTCCGAGATGATAAACGGTGTCTTTTTCAGTCACGACAGCATTCCAGCTGGCAATCATCACTTGATGCATCTCTTCGATTGATTCATAAGGCCGCGGGGCAAAGGCGCTAGTACCAAGTAAACGTTCATGGAAAAAATGGGTGTCTGCAATAAAAAATTTTTTCATATTTCACCTGCTTATAAGATAAAACTAGGCCATAGGTCATTCAAAATAAAAAGTAACACGCTGTTTGTCACCTACTGACAATTGCAGTAAAACAATCCCTTCGGCGGCTTTATCCAAGCCAACAGCTTTGCTATTTTCTATTTTTGACCTATGGCCTCGCTTTTTTTGCGATTATGCTGCTACTTTTTCAAAAAGTCCACGGCTAATCATGCCGTCCATCAAAAAGTAGAATTTTTCTTGACTCATCACATGCTGATTGTCTTTAAAAATATTGACGGCTTTTAAGCCGTTTGCGGTTGTGATGGACATTTTAAAAGTTTCCAAATCTTTAGCCACGGTAATCTTCAGACGAAACCCTTCTTTACTTTGGGGCGTTGCGTCTAAACTGCGGATCATTTGGTAGTTGCCGGATTTCGTTTCAGTAAATCCGTTATCTCTTAATGTGTAACGCTTTGCTTCAGGATTCAGTTTGTAAAGAACTGATGCTCCCTCAACTGTTGCTGTCTCTGTGAAAGCCATTTTGTTCACCTCGATTAATTAGTCATCCTCTATTATAAAGAACTTATGCGTCTTTTTCTAGCTGAATTACTGATTTCAAGTTATTTTTTCGTCAGAATTGCTATTAGTTTTGCCGCCAATTCCTCGACTTCAGCTAAGGTATTGTCGCTGCCAAAACTAATTCTGACAGATTCTTTGATCGCGGGATTTCCCTTGCCATACATCGCTTCTAACACATGGGAAGGGTCAACGGTGCCCGCCGTGCAGGCAGAGCCGGTTGAAATAGCAATCCCCTGCAAATCTAATTTCATCAGCAACAGATCATTTCTGACGCCAGGAAAACGCAGATTCAAGATGTGATGCGTTGTCTGTTCAACATCCCCGTTGATTTCAAACGGGATGCCGGCTGCTTCCAGCTGTTTGAGCAAAACGGTTTGAAATTGTTGGAACTCAGCTCGCTTACTATTTTTGTCGATGGCTTTCAATAAAGAAACAGCTTGGCTCATGCCGACAATGCCAGCTAAATTTTCTGTGCCGGCCCGTCGTTTTTCCTCCTGCTCGCCACCATGCAAAAAGGCCGGTAGCTGAATAGCATCTGTTTTAAATAAAAATCCGACACCCTTTGGACCATTAAATTTATGGGCCGAAACACTTAGTAAATCAATTCCGATTTCATGGGGATTAATTTCCAGTAATCCATAAGCCTGAACTGCATCAGTGTGAAAATAAGCTGGATAATTTTTTAAAATAGCGCCAATCTCTGGAATCGGTAAAATATTTCCCGTCTCATTGTTGACGTACATAATCGAAACAAGAATCGTATCTTCCCGCAGTGCCTTTTGAAAATCAGCTACAGCAAGGTTGCCTTTTTGGTCAACCGGCAAATACGTCACTTCAAACCCCAGTGTTTCTAAATATTTCATAGTATTTAAAACAGCCGGATGTTCAATCGCCGTTGTGATTAGATGTTTTCCAAAATTTTGCCGCGCTAAAGCTGTCTCAATGATGGCCGTATTATCGCCTTCAGTACCGCCGCTATTAAAAATAATTTCATGGGGCTTGACCTGTAGCGAACTGGCAATCACCTGCCGGGCATTTTCTAAATATTCATGAGCTTGCCGACCAAATTGATGAATGCTAGAGGGATTGCCAAAGACTTCTTTCATCACCTGTGTCATTGCGTCAATGACCTCAGGAGCCATTGGTGCCGTAGCGGCGTGGTCAAAATACATTCTGCTCATTGTTCATCACCTCTTAAAAATTCTAGAAACATTTTAGCACAGGGGTTATTTTTTACCTAACAAAGCTGCTTTTCTAACTAATTGTAATAAGTGCACTCATTATAGATAATTTTTATTCCCTATCGCATTTCTTTTTTGACAAAGCGTTTTTCCTTTAAATAGCCAGCTAAATTGCCATACATAAAGACGGCAATCCCTGCCCAGATAAAGCCGAACGCCACAAATTGTTCTGTCGTATAAGGCTCGTGGAAGAGGAAGATAGCCATCAGCAGCATCATCGTTGGATTAATATATTGAATAAAGCCTAACAAAATATACGAAATTTTCTTAGCCGCCTCAGCGAAAAGCAACAAGGGAATCGCCGTGACAATTCCCGCCCCAGCCAACAATAAATTGATGGAGGTCGGATAGCTCATAAAGCCCGCATCAGAAACAAAAAATAAATACAGCAGCGCAAAGGGAAAAATAATCATCGTCTCAATGGTTAGCCCAGAAGCTGAGCTAAGTTTGACACCTTTTTTAATCAGCCCATAAAAGCTAAAGGCAAAGGCCATCACTAGAGAAGGAATTGGTAATGTCCCTGTTTCAAGAGTCAATAATAATACCCCTAAAAGCGCTAAGCCACAGGCAATTTTACCACTACGACTCAAAGGCTCCTTCAAAAAAATAGTTGCCAACAAAACATTGACCAATGGATTCATATAATATCCCAAACTCGCCTCAGTCACCTTGCCGATGCTGACGCTCCAGATAAAAACGCCCCAATTTATCGTAATTAAGACTGCCGCCAATGCAATCAAGCCTAATTTTTTCTTGTCCTGCCACAACTCTCGACACTCCTGTAAAAATTGTTGCCATTTACCAGTGGTAACCAATAAAATCAGCATAAAAATAAAGGACCAAACAATTCGATAACATAAAATATCAAACGAATTGACCGTCGGCAACAACCGCCAATACAACGGAATAATTCCCCACAACACATAAGCACTGATCCCAAATAACAAACCTTTATTTTTTTCCTTCATGTTACACCTTCACTTTTTTAAATTTAAAAGCAGATTCCGCTACTCTAGGTAGCTTTCAAGTAAAAATTTATCTTTTAGTATAGCATATTTTTCATAGCCAATATAAAGAAAAATGCTAAAGCCAAAAAGACTCTAGCATTTCAAAATTTTATTTATTTCTTCTAAATAGTGGGCTCATCGGCCGATTTTCATGAATCCGTTTAATCCCCTCGCCCATCAATTCTGAACAGGAAATAATCGTTAAATTTTTTGGATGGCGTTCATCTGGAGTATAAACTGAATCGGTAATACAAATATCTTCAATTTCTGAATTTTCCAGTACCTTTTTAGCAGGTGGAGATAGCAAGCCATGGGAAGAACATGCATAAACCTCAATCGCACCGGCTTCTTTTAAAATTTTGGCAGCAGCCGCCAGCGTCTCGCCAGTATTTAAAATGTCATCGACCAAAATTGCTTTCTTTCCAGCTACGTTTCCGATGACATAGCCAGTCAGCTCACCATCTTCTTCATACTGATCAACAATTGAAAGTGTTGAATCCAAATAATCTGATAGACTGCGGGCCCGCTGTACGCCACTGTTTTTCGGAGACACAACGACCACGTCATCGCCATAGAGCCCCTTATCTCGATAATAATCGGCAAACAACGGCATTGTAAATAAATTATCCACTGGAATATCAAAGAAACCTTGCACTTGAACCGTATGCAAATCTAGCGTCAGCAAACGAGTTGCCCCAGCCTCTTCTAATAGATTAGCGACTAACTTAGCCGTGATGGGTTCATGGGGACGAGCAGTTCGATCCTGTCGCGCATAGCCGTAATAAGGCAAAATAATATTAATTGTTTTTGCACTCGCCCGCTTCAGCGCATCAATCATAATCAACAATTCTAAATAATGATCATTCACCGGTGCATTAGTCGATTGAATCAAGTAAACATGATGCCCCCGGACACTCTCTTCAATGTTGATGGCAATTTCACCATCACTAAACTGCTGCACACGACATTTGCCTAACTCGGTTCCAAAAACCTTGGCAATTTTTTCCGCCAATGGCTGGTTGGAATTTAAACTAAACAGCTTCAATCTTGAATCGTGGTATTTCTTTCCCATATGAACCTCCGCATTTTAATTTCACCCCCATTCTAACACAGAAATCGGAATTTTTGGGGATGAAAGGGTGAATCAATCTTTCAGGCACACAGCTTTAATCAAAAAATAAACGCTGCTCAAAATTCAAGCAGCGCTAGCTTTCATTGGATTCAATTTTTAAATATAGGTGAGACATTAGCAAACACAATACAAATAAAGACAACAATCGTCAGCACAATCGCCGAAACATTTTCATTAAAGTCTAAAAAGCGCATCCCTATTATCATGAAGTCCGAGAAAAATAACATTGCAGCCATCAATTTCCCCAAATTTCGGCCATTTATTTTTTCCCGCTCATCTCTACCAGCCGTATTATAGCCAGCAATCAGCATCAGCCACTTGCCCCGCAGCAATTGCACCGCCGCTAAAAACGTAACCAAGAAAACAACCAGTAATAAAATGTCCGTTCCTTGCATAGCCTCCACCCCTTTTCTTCTATTATATCATGGAAGGTGACTTTGCTCCAAAAATGATATTAGAGGAATTGGGAGCTTGGTTGGCGCATAGTACGAGAAAAAAGGACTGATTTTTCGTAGCTAGTATAAAGAAAATCTTTGTGGGATGATTGAGTATTTATAGAAATCGAGTGTATGGGGATTCGATTGATTAGGTTGTCTCTAGAGATTAGTGAAGTAGTTCAAAAAGGTTATGTTAAAATTTTAACTTCTATTGCATTAAAAAGCCTAAAGAATACTGGCTAATCAGAATTCTTTAGACTAAGTATTAGCTTAACCCACAAATCCTTGCCTTTGACTTTTTAGAATTTTACTCTTACTTAATATCTATAATCTATTGGATTATTAGAATAAACGCAGTCTCTAATGTGTTCACAGAAGTTATCCAATTTTCCCCTTCCAATGTTGTCTGTTTATTGTGTAAAGTGAACATACAAATCTACTTTCCTCATTGAAAATTAACATTTATAAATTTTATCTTTTTCCTAACATGGATTTTACTAAATTAAACTGATATTCAATATTTTGGCCTGTGACTATCAATCAACTTTCAATACTAGCTATAAAGAAATACTATTTAATCGCAAAAATAATGGTAATAATTTAAACTCTTTATTTACCCAACACCAAACTATCAAAGAAAGTCCTAAGTTTCTTTTCTTCTTCACTTCCATTTGTGGAAAAGCGGGCAAGATTTATACCCAATTTAGATAAAATGCTATCTTTCCGCAAATCTTTTACCAACTGTTCCGGTCTCGAATGAAACTTATGACCATCTACTTCAATAGCAGCAATAGGCTCTTTTCCTGTTTTAAAATAAAAAACAAAATCTAATCTTGCACCATTCTTTACATATTGAAGCTCATCAGGTGTCAACATCGAAAAATCTCTAGCTAATTTTTTTATGGTATATTCTGTCGTGCAGGTAATCGATTTGTATCTTTCTTCTGCTAAAATAGTTAAAATCATATCCATCATTAGATTTTCTGAATCATAATTTGAATGGTTGACTTTATAATGATTTTTCCTTTTAGACAATTCCTCTTGGAAGTCCTTTGTCAACAAATCAAAAATGGAATTCACTGTACTTTTATGTTCCAGTGAATAATCACTATTATACTTAATATATCTAATTAAACTCGCAATGCTGCCATTTCTTTTGCTAAACTCTTTCACGGAACTATTTAGAACAAACAGGCGCTCAGCTCTTGATACTGCAACATTGACTAACTTCTCATCCTCTACAAAATTATAATTTCTTTTACTTCCTTTATTATCTAAAACAGTCGAAAAAATTATTGCTTCGCATTCTCTTCCCTGAAATTTATGAACAGTATCTGCAATGTGCTTCTTTTGCTGTTTTTCAATCGCAGCTAGACTTTTATCTGCTTGTCTTCTAAACGGTGTCACTATTCCGATACCCTTCATATCGTGAATAAGTGGACAAGCTTTACTAAACTCCTCTGATAGAACACTATCAATTTCCCGCTGATTAAATATTTTCTTATCATAGTCAAATTTCATATGATTTCCCTCAGATGTCTCAACAAGAACTAACGCTTTTTCGTCTTTGTTAAAATCACTTAAAACAATTAACTCTCCATTGTAGAATTCCTGATTACAAAAATTGATAATCATGGGGTGACATCGATAATGTTCTTTTAGTAAAACTGAAGGTAAGTCATCAGCAAATACTGCCTCCATTGATGATAGAATACTATGTCCAAAGTAGTCATAAGCTCTATCTTTTGGAGGGGCTATATTTTTTTGCTTCTCTTCCTTATCTGTTATAATATTGGGCAACTGTTTATTATCACCAACTATAACAATATTTTTTGCGACACTAAGTGGAAAAATACTGGGAACTAACCCACCCATAGATGCTTCATCAATTACAACAATATCAAATTTTTCACCTTTTTGAATATTCCTTGTAATAGCATCACAAGTGCTGAGTGTAACAGGAAAGTCATTTGTGAATTTTTTATAATTCTGGAACACTTGGTTTTTAGTCGCCCTACTATTTCCAACAACATATTTGTTACTCAAAAAAGATTTAAATATTCTTAATGAAAGCTCTCTAACTCTCTCGTCAAGTATTTTGTAGTTGCTTCCCTCCAAGAATGATAAAGTTTCTGCAATTTCTTTTTTTAATGATACTATTTTACTCTGATAATACTCTCGTTCTACATAATCAATAAGTTCTTGAATAGACTCGCTAGAACGAAAAGGATCAAAATTATATATTCCATATTGGAAAAAGTACTTAATTTTCCTTCTAAAATTTGGTTGTTGATTATCATTTAAATTCAAATCTACAAGGAGTCTCATTTTCTTTTGACCATCAAATCCGATTAAGGATGTTCGTTTCAATTTTGTTGCTAAGCTATTATCAGAATCAGTTTTATGCTTTATATAAGATTCAAAATACTTTTTTTCTTGCTGCCAATCTCGCAATTCTTGTTCCAATGCAGCTTGTCGATTTCGCTCATTTAAAATTTGACTTAAACTTTTAAGATCTTTCGCTAATTCCTCCTTATATTTGTTTAACTCATCTTCAGATATTTTCCACTCGTTGATTATTTTGGGAATAGGTAAAATATTTTCAAAAAAAGCATCTTTTTTTTCATTTTTCCCTAAATTGGCAGCGATAAGAGATAGACCCTCTTTTTCAAGCTTTTCAAATACATTATCTGTAGCTGAATTGTTAGGCGATACTACCGCTATAGTCTTATTGTTCATTACGGTGTTAGCTATAATCGTTAAAATAGTTTGTGTTTTGCCTGTACCAGGAGGTCCTTGAATCACTGAAATTTGATTTTCAAATGTTTGCTCGACAGCCTTTAACTGACTACTATTTATCCCAAATGGAAATATGAAATCTCCATTATATTCTCTATGTTCATTTTGCTTCATCAAATATCCGTGCAAAGCGCTTGAAGAATCGAAAAAATCAATCTGCTCACAAATATGTTCATGAAACCCTTTATTGTATTCTACAGAATTATCGTTTCTCAGTTGTTTAGCTATACTTATAAAATATTTTTGAAACTCTTCTAATTTTTTTGACCTAGTATCAATAATATCCAACTCCAATTTTTTTATTATCATTTCCTGGCATATTACAGAAATAGCCTTCTTTCCTTTAACCCATATAAGAGATACTAATCACCACCACGATAATTATACCCTCACTATTAAATTATATCACAGTCTATTAATAAAAAAATCGTACTAAATTATTACGATTTGAAAACAAAAAAAGCCCCGAAACATTACTCATCAACATTTCGGGAACTTCATCAATTTTTTTAAAAAATAGTGACGTAGCTTATCCTGAAGAAGCACCCAAATTCTAACTTGATAAATCAGTTAGCAACTTAGGCGCTTCATTAGTTTTAAATTATTTAAGGTGCAGTAATTTTTCCAAAGGTATTCATTTTGTAATCCCAATTATAAAATGGAATGTCGGCACTATTGGCAATAGTCGGCTCAATATAAATCGTCACGTAGTATTTACTACCAGCACTAAAGTCTACAGAAACTGTAGCTGGTGCTCTTTCTAGTGTAGCAGCAGCATGACTTTCTTCAGTAGCAGAGATACGATAGCCGTAATATTGATACATTTCTGGTAGAATCGGATTAATCGTAAATAAATCTTTTCCTGTTTCTGTTTGGAGCTGTACCCGTTTAAACCCGATTGCCTCCCCAGTACCTGAATTTACTAACATATTATATTCTTTTCCAGAATCAGTTCCATCGGTATTTTCTAAAGTGAAGTATCCTTGGCTTGGAACAACTATTTCATTATTTTGACTGGAAATTACTTGTCGAAGGAATAATTCAGCTTGACTATAATAAATAATAACCTCCATTGTGTTGATACTTCGGTCAGATATAGTATTAAATACAATTTTTTTATCAGTTAAATTTTGCGGACTTCCACCATCAACTGTAAAGTTGAGCGGTGTAGCGCTAGGCACATCGACTGGAATTCTAGTCATCGTAATCGTAGTACCTGCAGTTGATTTCTTAACCGTTTCTTGATTACCAGATATCCCTTCATTTCCAGTAATACCATCCATTACATACGGTGTGATATCAGTCGAAGAACCATTCAAACGGCCTTTATAATTGATGGTTACCCAACCGTCTGGATCTCTTTCATAATCAAAAGTATGCGTAAATGTCTTCGCTAAAAGATAATCAGTACTATCTAATGAATACTTTACAGGTGTCAAATTACTATCCAGTAAATACCAACCATCAATATACTGGGTGTATTCTGGATCCCCAGTTTCAAAAGCCCGAATAGCTACCTCATCGTATCCAAAAGTTGGATTGACGATAACAGCTCCATTTTTATCCAAAGGCAGACCATAAATGGTCATGTCTTCATCATCAGAGTCTTTACTCTCGGCCGTTTTGGCAATGTATTTCTCTGTCGCAGGATAAATTTCTTCATTAGGCGGATCTACATTTACTCCATCATGATAAACAGTTGTATTTGTATAATAATTGTCATAAACCTTTCGAGAGATATTGGCCGTATCATCGGAGTATCCATGAGTAACGGTCATCACCCATAGCACACAATTATCTGTCACTACAATGTGCTGATTGTCTGATAGACGTTTACTTGTATCTGGACTTTTATTGATCAAATCATCTGCTGTCCATCCGTTTAGAGTGATTAAGTCCCCTTTTTCATATCCATTTGAACCATTATAAGCCGCTTCAAATTGCTGTTGAGTTGGCTCTGTGATTGTAGAGTTGACATCATTAGGATCTAATGGAATCTTAATATACTTTGCCTGAGTCAATTCCGGTTCAATTGTAATATTCAGTTGTTCATTAACTACCGCTGTTCCTAAGGTGATTCTAACGTCGGTGTTTTGCTTTTGGCTCTCTTCAGACTCAGACTTATAAATCTTACGAATCGGACTATTTATGTCTGTTGTTGTAGGGTTAATTCGTGGTGCTCCTCGCATAAACATCAATTCGTAAGTGTACATATCAAATAGTCCATCTACAGCGTGCCGGGCTTTCAAACCATTCCCATCGGTATAATAATGAGAGGCACCGTTCCACTCATACTGTGGCATATAATCCCAGCCCCAAGCGATAGTTCCAGAACCATCTAAGGCTGAACGATACAGATTACCAGATTTATCGAGAATCATGACATAAGATTGATAAGTATAAATCTTACCCGCATATGGAGCTGCTGCATTTTGAGTACCGGTAAAATCATTGGCTTCTCCATCAGTCACAGCCTCAATCCAACCACGTTCATCTTCTTTAACCTTAGGTAACGCAGTTTCGCTGGTAACACCAATAGGAAGACTACTACTAGCAGTACTTGGATTCAAATCAGTAATACCAGATCTATTAACAAACCAACTACCTGAATAACTATCCTCTGCCACATAAAAGTTTCCACTGTAGGTATAAGGAGCACTTGTACCTTCTCGTAAAACCACATAAACCAGTTTCCTACCATCCTCATCAACAAAATAAACTTTGTCATGTGAGTTCGCTTTTACAGCGTCTGACGGTGCAACAGATGTTATATCCAATAAATCACCAGTTGTTTCATAGTATCTTTTATCATAAATCGTCGGGTGGCGATTACCACTATCAGCTGCTGGTAGCAATTGGTTTGACCACATGCCGGCACTACGCCATTTGGACAAGGTTTGACCAAGTTGATAAACTTGATTAGTCCCAGATAGATCACTAAATACTGGTGCCTTCACTGGTGTATTAGGATTAGCCGTTGTCCCTCCCGTCTCGTATTGGGTATCTCCATCCCCAAGAACTGTCAAAACTTGTGTTGCTTTGTATAAACGCTTAGCTAATTTACCATAGTTTGGGTTTTCAAAATGAAATAATACATTCTCTCCCTCAGTACCCTTGCTTGGACCATCAGATCCGTACTGATAGGTCATATTGGAAGCCCATGCCCAAACACGACCGTATTGGTCAATCGCTAACTCAGCATATCGACCAGCCTGAATTTTTTTAAAGATTGGTGTATAGTTGGCGGATGTTAAATCAATTTCTACTTTCGTTGGAGTTCTTATGATACTGGCCGCTGAAGCCCCAGTATTATTGTCTGCTTTAATCAACCCAAAATTATATACATCTCCGGTATCTGTTAAAGCAAGAGAATCATCCGTATTAGCACTTACTTGTATCACTTTTAAATTATTATTACTAAAGAAAGGTATCTCATTTAAAGTATAGACTGATGTGACACTTCCTATCCCCAATTGACCTGTTCCATTTAATCCCCATGAATATGCTTTTCCCGATTCTGTCGCAACCAATGCATGGGATCCACCTAATGAAAATGAAACTATTGGATCTGACTTATTTAATGTAGACAAGGGTTCAATATATTGGGGAATTGAAATAGCTGATCCAGTGACACCTGGACCAGTTGCCCCGTTATTTGGCAAAAAGCTATTGGGAATTCTGTAAGTGGTACGACTACCAAAAGCATAATAATTTCCACTCTCCATCTTAATGTATACTGCGTGGGCTTCCTCTCGACCAACATACAACTCATCAACAACTTCTCCTGTTGGCATACCAGTCATCTCTACCGGTTTGTTATTGTGTAATTGAAGAGTGTTATTCCCCATGTTTCCAGTGTCGCCTTTGCCCCAAGCATACATCGTATTATCTTCTGCTAAGGCATACATTGTATGATATGCACCCCAGATTTTTTTAATCTTGATATTATTATCTGTAAAATAAGGGACCCGTTTCATTCCACCATTGTAACGATTTGTACCCCCTTGATTCCATACCATATCAACACCCATCACACCATACATATTGTAGCCCCACATCCAGACACCGCCTTGATCATCCAAGGCACCGCCGCCTAAATAAAGTGCTACCGCATCAATAAAACGAACAGAAGATAGCAGTCCCGGATCCGTTGCTTCAATTGGATCGGCCAAATCCAGTGAATCAAGGTTGGTTACTTGTAATTCCGGTGGCAAATCGATACTATTGACGGCTTTTGTTTCAGTGGGCGAAGCGCTTTTTATTAATAAGACACAGGCTACACTAAACAGAACAATAACTGATAGGATTCGTAAAAATTTATTTTTTTTAATCTTTTCCATTTGATTCTTCACCCCTCTTTTACCCTTATCAACTATTCACAACTGTCGCCAAAGCAGTGTCGATTGTTGCCAATGGTTCTGCTTGTGGTGTTTCAGTTAAGCCTAAATTAAACCAAGCTTTGCGATATTGGTAGTTTGCAGCAGTTACCGTTTCGCTTTTAACTTGAATAACAAAATCAGCACCATTATATTCTGTACCTAAATTGTCTGCTAGTGAAATCTCATTGAAGAGCGAAGTAGTTGTTCCAAGGGCACTAACTTCTCCTAAATAATAGTAGTAGCCATCTTCACCATACTGCCAATTCGTTCCCACAGTAATTAAGACTTCTTTCCCAATAGATGCTGGTAACCGACCGTCATCTATACTCGGATGCTTTACTTCTGGAAAGACCATCACTCGAACTAACAAACCAGTAGTTCCTGTATTTTCAATAATAATATCTTTTGTCTGTGTCCCACCGACAGCAATCGGTTCATTTGGTGTGAAGGTTTCAACAATTTCCCCTTTAATCGTTGGAATTGAAAGCTTATTATGAACACTATCATTCTTCTGTGTGGCCGCATAAATAACTGCAGCAGCAATTGATGTAATTAAAACCATTCCAAGAAGAAAGGAAACCAACCATTTCTTTTTAATTTTCAACCTCTTCGCCTCCTTACTTGAATCTTGTATCTTCTTGGTACATCGTCAAATAACCACCGTCGTTCGTCCATGTTTGAAGACCTCTTTGAGTTGCTTCCACACCCTCTGCTTCTATTTCAATATCATATAGAGCCTGCTTGTATTGATTAGGAATATTTATATTTGATAATATAACAGACTGCAGTAAATCAATCGTTGTCGTCTCTCCACTTTCTAAGACTTGTGAATAATAAAAATATTCACCATCAAAGACCCAATATGGTGTTGAGACAGCATTTTGAGGTACACTATGGACGGCTGGATTAAGACTCCAGCTAAAATACTGTAAAGCTACTGGGCGAGAAACATTACTCCTGTCAGTTTCGCCCGTATAAAGTTGGTTGATGATTACTGGACTATCAGCTTGGTAATAAAGAGGATCAGCACCATCCTTTAGTCCAGAGTCAAGAATATTTCCACTTTCCCAAGTCGTTAAATCATCTAGGTTCAGCTTAGTTTCACCGTTATCTTTCACCAGCTTTATATTGCCATTGCCGTTGCCTTCACCATCGGTCATATCCATTTCAAAGGGTAAAACAGACTCATAAAACCGCACTCGAATAATTGCATTTCGGTTGGCAAGGTTCTTGACTTTAACAGATTTTTCAGTTTCTTCTTTAAAGGATAAAATACTTTCCTGTTTGAAAGTTTCTGTTACTTTTACTGCAACTGATTCAGGATTAGACTGTGTATGATTTTTTACCCATTCAGAATAACTCGACCAGGCTAAGGTCGCATTTACAATGATAATCAATGAAAAAACAGCAACAAACACCCCAAAAAACTTTTTGTTCTTCCTTAGCGACAAGCCTCCCCAACTCAGTTTCTTTTTATTCTTCCTTTTCATTTCCCCACTCCCTTTGAATTGAATTCATCAATGAACCGGATCCCAGATGGATTCACTCATGAAATCAATTCAATACTAAGATTAAATTGATTTCTTAAGACATTAATTTTGTTGCTCATCTTTGCGTTTTTTTAAAACAATTAAAGCGATGCCGATTAAAATGAATCCGGCAACCATTCCTAATAAGACATTTCGCCAGTCTTCCCCAGTTTGCGGCAATTTTCCAGTTGGTGGTAGTGAAGGTGTTGTAGAAGTTACTGTGGAGCCTGGTTCTCTATTCGCAAAAAAAAGCCAATAAAAATCAACCTTACTTATTTCACGCCAGCTCGTATCTGGATACTCACTACTGACTGTAAAATCCGCTTGAATATTGCGAACCTCTCCAACTTCTAAAGTTCCTAGATCAATCGGTTGTTGTCTTTGATTGGCTACAGGTGTTCCATTTCCATCAATTGTCCCTTGATAAATTACTTGCCCTTGATAAGTCAATTTGACACTGATGACTTCTAAAAGATTGAGTTCCCCATTCATCTCCGGCTGGTGATCTTCATCATTAGGATTCATGACTAATTTCAAAGCAAAATCCCCATCGTCTGTTGAGTAATTGCTTAGTGTTATTGTTCGAGAAAAAGTCTGTCCGGGAGTGATATTATTATTAACAATAAAATATTCCCCTTCAGTCCCGACTTGGATACCTGTATCATCACCAACTAAAAAGCCAGGAGGAAGGGTCTCAGCATGGGCACGGCCAGCAAAGCCAAATGAAAGTAGCAGTGACACCATGAAAAAAAGTATGAGTTTAACCATTTTTTTCATATCTTTCTTCCTCCTAACTCATGTACTTATTATTCTACGACTGTTGCAAGTGACTCATAATAAGCTGTTAATTGTGCATCAGTTAATCCCCAGCCTGAACCATTAGAAACCCAAGTTTTGTTTCCTTCAGTTTGGACTGAACCAATCAACGCACCATTATTAGAAGCTGCAGTTACTGCACTACGAGCTGCTGGAATAGATTCTAAACCAACATATAAGTTGTAGCTAGCTAATTTGTAGTCTTCTCTATCAGTAGCACTAGGGAACTTAATCGCATCCATCATTGATGCTGATGTAGTGGAACCAGACGGCAATACTTTTGTATAGTAGAAGTAGCCATCAGTACTGTCAAAATACCAATCAGCAACCGGTGCAGAACCAGCAGTTGGTTTAGTAGTTGTTACGTTTGGTGTAATAAACGAAATATCACTACCTGCAATTGCAGATGTTGTTGAAACGCCTGGTGTAACAGTACCTTGAGAAAGTGCTGTTGGATTAGGAACATTTACATTAGCTCCAGCCCAGTCTGCATCTTCTTTAGCACCCAGACCAACACCATAGCCCCAATAAGCTAAAGCAAGGTCAGCAGATGCAGCTGTTTGATAAACAACATAGTTACCTGCAGCATCTTTGACAACTTCACCAGTCACTTTTTGAGCAACAACGGCAGTATCTGCGTCAAATGAGCCACTAAGAACTGGCATTTTTGCAGAAGCTTTGTTGTAATCAAAGTCTGTAGGTAATTCAGCAACTTTCAAAGTTCTTTCATTGATTAAAACAGCATTAGTATCATCTGCAGATACATATAATTTTAAATTGCTAGGTACAGTTTGCGAAGTACCACCAACTGTATCATAGATAACCAAATCTGCAGTTTTATCTGTGTACGTTGTCACATATTCTGTTGCATTGATGATTACTGGAAATGCAGCAGCAGATTCACTAGCATAACCCAGGCCAGCAGCAGTATCTTCCAATTTGTGAAGCATTTCTTCAAATGATACCCGAATAAATGCATCGGTACTTGAAGTATTTACGACACTTACTTCTTTGGTAATTTCACCATTAACAGCTTCGTCAATTGGTGTTTCAGGGTCAAATTTTTCGACGATTGTTACCCGACCTTCTTCATAACCCCTAGATTGCAGATGGTTTTTTACCCATTCTGTGTACGATTGCCATGCAAACGTCCCCGCTAAAACTGTTAATAAGGCTACTGAGGAAGCCACAATAGCAGTTTTCTTTTTTCCGTTTTTCCGTTTCATTGGAAAAACCCCCTTTTTCTTTTTTTATTTGTAATCTTGCAATGCAAGAGAACACACCTAAAAACACTTCATTTATCAAATGAGTACATAGCCGTCACGGGCTTCCCATCCGCAATTTTTCCATCATCCGCTCTCCTTTTAACATTTTTTTAATTTATATCCATCCAATTACTTCTTATTGGTGTGCTCTCGCTTTTCTTTTTTTCTTGTTTGCTGGTACAGCTTCATAGTTTCCCAATCCTATGTAATATTTCAATGTAACGAATAGTCCAAAAAGTGTAGCTAAGAAAATTGCTACTACAACCAAATTATCTCGAACAAAATTCAGAAAATTACCAATGAAAGGAATTGTAAGAACTACTTTCCCCACTACTTGGCTACCACTAATTGGGATATCAGCTCCTGTGTTTGCATCTCCTTGGGTTTGAATAAAAAAACCCTCTTCACCATCTAAGTTATCCATCGTTTCGACGACTCGGTGAGTTAAATAAGATTCAGTATTTCCTGGTACTGGATAAAAGGTGATAATATCCCCATCTTGTAAAGTCTCAGGATTAACCTGCTGAATAATTATGACTGAACCGCTTGTGAAGCCATCTGTAAGTTCTGGCTTCTCTGGATTAGGTGCCATTGAGTTCGTTAATACGGTCATAAACCGATATCCAAAAAATGATTTATCTGGACTATCATTAAAATTAAAGAAGATAGCTCCACCGATAATCAAAAATAGAAAAGCATAGAATAAAACGTCCCATAGTACCTTTAAAACTCTTTTAGTTTTTGAGGGGGGAATCTCCCGATATTTTTTCTTTGAAGTTTGCTTTTTTGAATTTTTTGATATTACTTGATTTTTAGTTTTTACTGAACTCTCGGATTTTGATTTTTTTGAAGACTTTGTCCTATTTATCGGTTTGCTCGAACTTTGCATATTATCTGTATGCGCCGTTTTCCTCTTTTTCTCCTCTATATTGGTACCAGGTTTCTTTGCCTGCTTTGTTTTCCCATTGCTATTGCTCCTCATCTAATCCCCCATCTTAAGACAATTTGAAATCTGTTTACTTCTTTATGGATGAAGTAAATACTTTCCGTCATGGCTTTACTTCTCTTAGTTAGAAAAAAAGCAGAAGATTTCTTCACATGAAATCAGACCATCGCTTATTCGGCTCAACTGCTGATAAGGTTAACTAATTGCTTTGATGAAGTTCTTTGTAAGTCAATTGGCAAGATTTCAAAAAATTCTTGTGATAATGAGTAACCACTGCGCCAGTGAGTTTCTAATAGACTGCCATCAACACCGAAATGCTCCATTTTTTTTCTTATCCGTTGAATCAACTGTGATAGTTGCGTTAATGTCGAGTGATTTGCACCTCTCTTCCATAACTGTTCACAGACATCCACTCGTAAAATAACTTCGCCTTGAGCCTTATATAGGATTTCAAATAATCCCGCTTCCTTTGGTGATAGATTTTTCAGTAATTTTTTCACAGCCTCCTTACTTTTTTCTTTATCAACAGTTAAACTAGATTTTTTTAAATCAGAGAAGCTTAAATAGTTGTCAGATAATTTTTCTCTTAACTGAGGTAAAGAGACATCATTCGGCAGCCATTGTTTTAATCCCAGCTCGCGCCAACTTCTCCATCTTTCATCTGAAATATCTTCTGAATCAAGACGAATAAAATTTACATCTCTATCTTTTGAAAACTCCAACAACTGCTGAACTTCATGATTGCTTAAAGATTCACTAAATATCACATTGTAAAATAAAGATAAATAGATTTTCCCTTCTCCTTGAAGTAATTTGTGAACAACCTGTTCTGAACAAAAAACTTCATAGCCCAATTTTTCTAAAGTAATTTTCAGTAAATCCTCACCGAGGCTATTCTTAGTTAAAACTATTACCGGTCTCATTACCTATCACCTACCTCTCTATTCAAAGTTGTTCAACAAACTCATGTGGTTCTCAAAAATTTCAGTAACTATGTATGGTAAAAGACATCTGCAACAACCTTTAGAACGAATGCTCAACTAACGTAGACTTTTACACAATGATAAAATTAAAGACTTTAATAGCTTTTTATGGTAAACTAAACAGATTACCCATTTTTAAAATGAAAAAAAACGAACTTTCGTTTGCTAGTTTTTCTTGTAAGTATCAATTACAAGAAAAACTACTAAAAAGCCATTTTTGCAAGGATGAATTATAGTCATGACGGCTTTCACGACGGCTTTTAGATAAAAAAAGCTGCCAGAAAAATCTGGCAGCTTATTTTGTACTTAATATTCAAAATCATCGATTTTGATAGATTAAATCGATTTTTAGGATTTCTTTCTGACGTTGTTCCATTAAAGAATCACTATAAGTATCTAGTGTCAACTTAATAGATTGATGCCCCAAAATCTTGCTAAGACTCGCAATATCCATTCCTAGCTCTAAACTACGAGTAGCAAAAGTATGTCTTAAGATATGAAAATGAATGTGAGCAAAAGATGTCTTACTGATCAACTTCTTAAATCGATAACTTATGACTCTGGGTTCAGCCAAACTCCCTTTAGCATTTACTAAATAGTTAGAAGAACTAATTTGTTTTTCTTTTAATAAATATTGTTTTAAAGTATTTGATAGTGGAACATAGCGATTTGAATTCAAGGTTTTAGGATCATCGATTACTATACGTGTTTTCCCATTAAAATTGTTTTCATTAGTAATTCTTGCAACGGTTTTATTTACATGAATCACATTTTGTTCAAAACCAACATCCTGCCAAGTTAATCCGCTAATCTCACCAATTCTTAGTCCAGAATATAAAGATAAGATAATCGGTAATCCATACTCGCTTTTTGATGCAATATCTTCTAATTCTTTTTGTTGACTCACACTTAAAGGGCGAATTCGAACTTTCTTTTCCCTAGGAAACTGTATATTTAACAAATACCCATCAATTACATACCTTTTCTTTACAGCTTCTTTATACGCTTGTTTTACGAGGCTAAAAACTAATCGAATTGTGCTACTACTCAGTCCCCGTAGCACTAAGTAGTCAATAAATCCTTGAAAAATATTTTCATTTAAATCTTCAAACGTCAATTCATTAAAATATGTACTTATATACTTTTTTATTAAACGTTGATAGTTGGAATATGTTGACATTTTGACTCTTTGACGAACTCCTGGTAGAAAATCCAACAACAGCCAATCACAATAGCTCGAATTATAGTTAGATAAGTTAGCCTGAGAATGATTAACCTTTTGTGCGATAATTAAGTTAAGCTTCTGCCTTACATCTTGATATTTTCTCCCATAGATATAGCCATAAACTATTTTTTTATCCGATGTTCGATTTTTTATGTAACGTCCTTCCCAACGACCATCTTTTCTTTTATAAATATTTTCTCCTCTTTTTACCACATGATTTCCTTCCTTACTTGACAACTTTTTTGACGGCTTTTAATTTCTTTAACTTGTAGTTAATAAAAAAAACTAGAAAAACAAGCTACCCTTTTTTTAAAATTCTAATATCCCTTACATTCTCTATGGCTTTTTGCATTACATATGCTGAAATCCGGTATCAATTTTTTGGTAATCAACGAACAAAAATAACTATTTAGCATAATTTTATCCAAAATACAAAAAAAATAAACGAAATAAGATTGACAACATAATGTAAAAACATTAATATTTAATTGTAAGTTATTTATATTATTTTCCCGAGTTTTTCTTGTAATTGATACTTACAAGGAATTTTTTTTGATTTTTAAAGTGTCTAACACTTATCATATTCCTCTTAGAAAATATCACACCATCTATTCTTACCACCAATAAGATTACACTATTTCAATGAAATTGCTATTATTTTTTTATTTTTTATAATAATTCAAGTTATGTAATTTTTGAAAAATTAATCTTTCTATACGATTTCAATTACTTTAGCAAAGCACATGCATCTCCTCCAAATTAATTAAAATAGCCTCGTATACTAGACTGAAATAGCGATTCTCCTTCTTACGAGTCTTTCTTAATTCTCTGAGGATTACCTCTTGGCTATTTCTCAAAATGGTTTGAACTCGAGGAGAAAAAATTATAAACGCTGAGCACGATGAAATTAAGCCTATTTTCGTCTCATTATTAATACATAAAAATATATTGCTAATAGTTCAATACGTTGTATACATAGGACCAGATTCGTTTGTGTTTCAGAATAAGAATATAACACGGCAAACTCATTTATTCTAAAATTGGTATTCGTCATTTGTCGGAACTTTATCAGGCGTGACACAAATGACTTTTTTAGTCAACTTAATTTCCAATTGACTATTAAAGAATCAGTAAGTCGATTTCTATTTTTTCACACCATAAGACTTCAGGCGTTTAAAGTTTTGGACACAACAAAAAAAGCCTAAAGAATGCTGATAATTCAACATTCTTTAGGCTAAATAGTAGCTTACCCCACACTACCTTCCATATAAAATCTGGCTATTCTATAGTTTTGAGTAGATATGTTTATCCTTGCTATTAAAGGCTTTTGACCAAATAGCGTTAAGATAAAAGCACATAGTTTTACCTGAAGTCACAGACCTTTTCACAGACCACCAACGCCAAAATACATATTGTAAAATTCTCCTATATCTTGGGGTGCCTCCGCTCATTTTATGGGCGGCTTTTTACTTTGTTGATGATTTTTCAATACGAATTTCTTTTATATACTTTTTTCCACGAAAATCTTCAAAATCAGCATAAACTAATAAAGTACCATCATCTTCAACATACTTTTTCCCAACATCATATAAATAATTTATTTCCATCTCATAAACTTTAGTTTTTTTTCCTGGAGCAAGTAATTCTAATTCTGGGCTAGTAAAAATATCCCTCATATACTCTATGTGAGTAGTTAATTCTTCTCGCTTGCGTTTAATTAAACGATCAAAAAGAGATACTTTTTTTAAACCTACACCAAACCCAAGGAATGAAATGCCAATCGTTTGTACCCCTGCGTTATAGGCACTAACTTGAATCATTCTGTCCAGATTAGATTTAACAACTCCATCCTCGTCCTTATCTGTTCTAAAGACAAGTCTACCAATTATTTGTATAACTGTTTTTGTCTCTCTTTTAGCAAGCCATAACGAAACAATGACTGCTCCTAAAGTTCCAAATGCACCCAACATATCCCAAATATTTCCTAGTTCAATATTTACTTTCAATTTAATCACCCTCAAAGATTGTCTTAAAACGCTACTTTAAATAACCTTTCCTTATAATGTCACAAGCGGATAAAAATAAACGAAGAAGTTTGATACAAATAACTGTCTATTCTAAGACATGATACTGGAGCAACCTATACCTTGGGTTATTCGTATATTTCTTTTTAATAATCTCATCGTCGATACCTATTTGTCGCATGATATAGTATTCAGCTATCATATTAAGGATTCGCGTAGCAATCAACAAATTTTTTCCTTCTAATAATGGTTGATAATCACTTTTATTGACATTGCCATGAGTTATATAGTTGCGAGTCTGTACACAAGATCTAATAAATCTTTTTCTTGAAGCAGAAGGATTCCTATCTTGATATTTTATATATTTATTTAAATAATCTGGCAGAATGCTGATACTTTCCTTTAATCTGTTTGATAAGGTCCCCTCCTCGGTATGATTAATTCGTTTAATAAAATAATCCCTCACGGTTTTTTCTTCATTTTCTAAAAATTTAATGAGTTGTCTTCTTACATTATCAGTTTCTACTGGAATAGCGGTTTTCTTTTCAAGAATAGTACGATGAAAGACTTCAATATTTCTTATAGCATTTAAAAACTCAGTTTCGACAAAAGATTTTAACTGTAAATCACCCACATATGTTTGAATGATTGTACGCATCTGGCTATAAATTTCAAGCCATCGATTGATATATCCACCAATTTTTTCATATATTTCATTATAACTGATTAAATCATGAACTTGTTTTCTGCTGTTACTAGGAACCTCCGCAATTTGCTTAAAATACATTCTATAAGTTTTTGGAGGATATTTACCACTATCAGGACTTTCTATTTCAAATTCGATAAATTTCATAGGTAATCGCTGACTAAACAAAAAATAAAAAAATTGTACTATCAGATAAGTTTGATTATATATTTCATCAATTGATTTTTCCTTTTTAAATTTTAAAATGTAAAACTGTTCAACTTCCATTTTAAATTTTGTGATTTGATAATCATTTCTCCTAACAACACGTTCTTCCATTATTGCTTCTATTGCGTCTAAACTATATGTATTATTTTTTATATCCGACATTGCGAAGTTTAAATGTTCCATTTGTTCTGTGCTTAATTTACTCATCCACTCGTTTAATAGATAGAAACTGAAAGACACTTTTCTAAATGTAGTCATCTCTTTTTGAGATAAAACAGACGGACCAATTATAATTTTCTGCATTTCTAATTTTTGTTTGCTAATAAGAGTTTCATTTGTCCTAGTCACACGACAATCGATTAACGTTATCCATTCACTGGTATCAGTCTTACCATAAAAAATAGGTAATTCTTCTTGAAATTTAAAAGTTGAATTATATAAGTCGAGTTCCAAGTTTGACTCATTAGCGTCTATTTTATAAGTTAATTTGCCAGCGTAAAAATTCTTGAAATCAGCATCGGTAGACCATATCCCTTCCATCTCAAACGAATCAAATAGGTTAGGATTACTTATTTTTACCATAAAATAATTTCCTCCACTTACAGCCTTCAGTTATCTTTTTAATAATAGTATACCAAAAAAAGCTACCTTAAAAGAGATGGCAAACAAAAAATAGCCAAGGTTTCCCCTGACCGCTAACTTATCTCGACAATATGATTATAGCATTTCATAAATTAATTTTACTCCCTATCATTCCTAGTCCGGCAAGTTTTCTCTATCCTTAGAGTGCCCTACCACCCTTTACCAAAGCAAAAATGCTTTCGTCTATTTTATAACCTCAATCCAAATTTGGCTTCGTCTAAAATCCGACACCTCATCGTCAAATCGCATCTCAATACAATCTATTTTTAAATTGATTACCCGCGCATTTTTGCTCTCGTTAAATCCACGATTATATCCTGACGGCGCAAGTTTGCGCTCTCCACACTTCTGTGGTCAGTAAATTTAAGGACTGGGGACTTTCTCCCTCAGCTATTTTAAGGGTGTACCAAAAAGTACAGGGTAGCACAGTGTAACGCTAAAGACATTTTTGTCCAACACGACAGAATCAACGTTTTCAATAAATCTATACTCGGCCTTTTGCCTAAATGATATAATTCAAAAGAGCCGCTCAAGATTAGTTGAGCGACTTTTTTATTTCTTTCTACGAGATTGCATGTAGTCTTTCATATAATCAGGATTCTTTAGCTTCCATTGCTCACGGCTTTCTTTATGTGCTATACGCTTGCAATTTTCACTACAATATCTTGCATTCGCACGCTGTGTTCCAAAAGAACTGCCGCAAATTACACACTTTTTTAAACCCATAGGTTACCTTCTTTTCTGTTAAACCATAAGACACGAGAAAAAATGTACAGTGACGGCGTGAAGGTCACTCACAGGCGTGGAGGGGGAGGTATCCCCCCTCTTTCATTCCAATGGACCAATTTATTTTTCTGACTTAGTAAGACCAGAAAGCAAGCTTTTATACGCTGCATCTTTTTTTAATTGGTCATTTGATTTAACACCTTTTTCTTCATATCTTGCTTCAACTTCTGCAATTGCTCTTGCCTTCTCTTGCTCTACTTCAACTGCTCGCTGCTTCTCGGCTGTCTCACGCTCTGATAGAATTGCTTTAGCAAAGAGTGACTGAACTTCTTCTCGTTGCTTCTGGTCATTCTCCCGCTGCTTCCGAAAGTTGTCTTTAGACTTCTCTACCTTCTTTTGAAACTCTGTATCAGCCCGCTCCTGCATGCCTTGTGAGTCTAGATAATTCTTTTCTGTCATGGGTTTCCCCTCCTATATTTTATTAGCCCCAGTATTTAAAGCTTGAAGGCTGTTCCTGCTCTCCGGAACGTTTTGCTAATGGCGACCCTTTTACTTTGTTGTTATAAAAAGCATGAACGGTAACATCCTTTTTATAAGTCTTATCTGCCGACCAGGTGGTGTTTCCGTTATCTAATTGAAGCTTACCTTCTGGCTCTTTGTATACTTCTCGCTGCAGTCTATGCAGTAGTTGGTTAGCTTGTTGAAAGATACAGCTTGATTCTTCCGATATGTTTCGTAACTCTGCTATCAGATCAGCAGCACGAGTATTTTGTTCTTCAAGAGCTGCGTCTGCCGCTTGTGTAACTTCTGACAAAAGCTGGTTATACTCTGTCTTTGTGACCAAAGGTTCACCGGCTAGCTTTTCCTTTTGTTTTTGATATAGTTCTTTGGCATGATTGCTTGACCAAATCCTATCTTTCGCCAAGTTGTAGTTGTCAACATTCACTTCATTTTCTGATGCCAGCAAATCATCATTGGCCTTTTTTACCGACTTAGAAGCTTCATCTATTTTCTCTTGATATTCCTGAATCTCTTGCTGATTTACAGCCAGTTTGTCGTTTAATATTTTTTCAATTTGTTCTAATGTTTTCATTGTAACTCTCCTCATGATTGTTCTTATTTTTTGCTGATACTGGAACTTTCTTAAACCCAAAACTTAAAAGCTGTAATACTAAGCTATCCTCGTCAAACGAATGAAATACTTTAGCTAAGCTTTCCTCACTTGTCACAACAAACTCCTTTTGATACAGGAACCGTTTTTGAGAAGGTATTCTCGAAAAAAAGAGTTTGCCCGATAGTTGAAGATAAAATGTTTGCAGCTTATCATATTCTTGGCGCAATATGCGCTTCATTGCTGAAGCTAAATTTTCCTCAGCTTCAATTCTCTTAGTTCTAAACTGATGAAGTGGCAACCCATATTTATGTGATAGCTCAACGTCATTGACTGGATCAACGGTCTGATAAACACCTCTCTTTGCATCAAAAGAACATAAGTTGGTAGAATAATAATATTTATCGGCCAATACTTTCCTATCCTCTTCATTGAGTTGTTTGAGTCCGTTAAAAAGTATCTTAGCGTTAGTCATTTCAAGTTCCGTCAACTCGTATCTGGCCACCTCGTAAAACTTCCATTTCTTGAGATAGAATGGCACTCTAACAGATTCATAATGCAAAAAAATCACACATCCTTTCTAAATTTTCATCTACATCCTCAACTAACTCAATCCTTTCAAGCTCACCAGGGTCAATACCATCACGAAAACACAAAGAAGATTCTATTTCGTATATTTCGTCAATTGTCTGGTCTATTAATTGCCTAGGGAGTATTGGCATTACTTCGTTACTCTTAAATGCACGATAAAGCGCATCACAGTCATTGGAAGATAAGCTTTCCAAATACCGATTAAAATGCCGATTACGATACACGTATCGGTCAAAGCGCTTGTCAACTAAATCCATACATTCAAGAAGCTTTTCGACTTCTCTGTCTGGTCTGAATCCTCTAGTGACTATCCCCAGCTCTCCATACTCGGTATGAGTTGACATGTTTTGAGAATAGAAAATTGTTCGCAGCCTCTTTTTGTATCGCTGCAATGATTGAAAAATAGTATTCATATTGAAATAGCTTTTAAGCATTATTTCATCAAAAGGATCCAAACAAATCACTCCCTTCTTAAAAATAAAAAGAGGACACAAGGGGCTGGCCAAAAAATCGACTAACCTCTCATGTCCTCTGGTTTTCCAGTCAGACTATTTAATTTTTTGTGACGTGGTTGTTTCTGTGCGAATGACTTTTCCATCCTGTATAATGACTTTTACTGTGCCGTGTTCCGGTAAGTCAAGGGTAACTGATTTATTATTGGTATCAATGTATTAATTTATCCATTTACTCCCCTCCTTTCATTATTTATATGTGAGCCAACCTTAACAATGCTTAGCTGCTCTACTTTTCGTACCATATAGATATGATAGTTGTAGCTGTCATCCATTCACTATCCCCAGTTGTAGCACTACTTTGTTTAATAAACTTAATTTTTATATCCTCATTATCTTCCAGAAAAGCATTTACTTTGTCATCTAAAGACAGAAATCCCCCGTCTCTAGCTCCTGGTGGTAGTTGAAGAATACCTTCAAAGATTTTTACTTTCACTCAAAAGCCCCCAATTTTGTTATTTAATTATTTGGGCGTAATTTGCGCCAAACTAAAACATTGATTTGAAGCCTTTTACAACTAAATTACGCCAGAGTACGCCAAACTTAAGCCAATGCTAAAGCACTCGTATAACAGGCTTTTTCTCGTTTTCGGCTTATGGCGTAATTGTTTCAACTCTTTATATAAATTTTTTATTTCTTCTTTTTCTTTTATAACTATTTTTTTATATAAAGAATAAAATAATTTAAGCCAAGTACGCCAAAACGGCTGTAAGTATTGCTAACACTGCTTTTTGTTTGGCGCATTCTTGGCGTAATCGTGGCTTAATTGGCTTAAATTCTATTCTTTCCTCTCAATCAAACGTTGATTTTTACCCTTTTGAGTTTCATCCCAAACAAAAGGATAATGTTCGATATCTTCAAACATAGAGAAGTCCTCATGCTTAAAATAGTTGCCCGGTTTCTTTTGGCTCGTATACTCCCATTCGTCTCCAATTTCCTTTTTCAGCTCCTCTATGAATGTATTCAACGCAATTATATAGGTATCTTTTACTCCTTCAGCACGCATATATGACGTGAAACCATGATTGTATAAGAAACTAATAGGTATACGTAAACTAACAAATTTATCTTTGTAATCTAGCCAATATCGTTTAACTGGCTTCCGCTTAAGTTCCATTTGAAAAATTAAATTCTTACTTTCCTCCGTATCTTCAAATCCCACGTTATCCATATTCAACACTCTAAAAAGAATATACTCATGCAGCTTCGCATCTTTTACATATTTATTTTTGACATTTGGATTGTTTTGACTTCCTGTATACGATTGATTTTTAAATTCAACAAGCAGAATCCTTCTTTTCTCAGCACTATTAAATTTGTTGAAATTTGGCCTCTCATTCATTAGCTGCAAAATGAACACACCTAACTTATCCGTAAACGTTTTTTCGTTTTTTTGTTCAATGGAATTGTAATCATTTGAAACTGCCGTTTTAAAGTTTTCGCCGTCTAAAAATTTAACATCGTCATTTTCATCACCACTGACAAAAGTTTTTCCATAGATTTCAGCATTTACCCACCTTGTATCAAATCTCTTTAGGTTAGCGCTAGCATGATTTTGCTCACCTACCATGTTCACAATTAAATCCTTGAATGTTCCTTTTCCTGTTCGACCTTCCTCAGAATAGAAGAAAACAGATTTTCCATGTTCAATATTTGGGTTATTCGCATGAAAAATACATCTCCAGAAATTGAGTTCTTTTGTGCGATCATCACCACTCAATTGCTTTATCCATGTTTCAATACTCCAGCCATCTTTATACTTCGGTTCTGGTGCATTCTCGACATATTTTGTATTAATGCCAGTTAAAAATACATAGTTAGGTGAAAATGGCTCAAGCTTCCTTGTAGTACGATTGAACACGCCGTTTTTACAAACAATTAAATTTTCATCCTTTGTTTTGGGCATCATTTTGCATTCAGTGGATAAAAAATGTTTCACTTGCTTACATTCATGTTCTAATTTTTCATAGTCAATTTTTAAGATTAATCGCTTCAAAAAATCAAAACTTTGTTTGTATAACCCTGTTTCCATGTCGTAGATAATAAATGGGTAGCTATCTTCTTCACTTTGGACAATCAAACGGTAAAACTGACAATGTACTTTTAAAATGTTTGCGATACTTCTTGGTTTAATTCGTGAGCGTTTTACGATAAATTCATTCTTAGGACCTTTTTTCACTTCCTTAAGCATCTGACGTTTTAAAATCCCTTCGATTTCAAGGATAGTGAATAGTTCATAGTGGTTTTTTGGTCTATACGTTCGAATGACTTTAAGGCATTCCTTGTAAGTAGCTGCATCTGTTTCTTCGGCTGTATCATAGATTTCTAGCAGATCTGTTTTTAACTGTTGTATTAATTTAAATGAAATCTGATTTAATTCAAAATCCTTTTCTGGCGTAGTTCCTAATGCCCAACCAAAGAATTCAGCAAACGGTGTACCATTTTTAACTTGGGATGTGTCGTGCTTAAAATGTTCGATATTATTTATTGCCCAATCCTCATTGTCCATGGCCAAAATAGTTAAGCAATCCTGGACCGTCTCCCAATCAATGGCACCAACTTCAAAATTATGTTTGATGTTCATATATGGGTATTTGATGAAATAATCACGATCTAACAATTTATTTCCTACTCGCTGGGTGTAAGCCGTAACCATAGCAACAGCGGATTCATGATTTAATTCGCCAGTAAAAGTAACGCTTGGAACATACTCTTTTTTCGTCTTTGGTTCAAAAAGAAACTTTTCAACATTCAAAGGCTCTCCTTCTTGTTTAGTAATAAGACTTGCAGGAGATAATTTATTAAGCGTTGGCATACCCATTAATTGCCCCCAAGTTTTAGAAGCATTATCCGCAGGAATTCCGATATAATCCATCACATTTTGAAGTAGGTTATCATTTTCATTTCTGTTATATGGCCGGCTGGTTTCAATTATCAATCGAAATCTCAATCCCATTTGCCCTACATAATTAGAAATTGAAGGGTAGAGAATAAACTTCACGCCTTGAAGCCTATCTCGCAACTGACCTAAAAAAACTGAATACATCATGTCAATGCTATCGTAATCAATTACAATCATGTCTTTCTGTAAAAGGTTCTCGTTGCTCCGTTGTTCATTTTTAAGCTCTCCAGCTAAGAAGTACACCACTTTCTTTTTAAACGGTGCTATGACAGCCTTGGTAGCCTCAATGGTTTCTTTTGAAAAGTTTTCATCAATAGGAACTTCTTTAGGTGTGTAATCCCACAAATATTGAAAAGGCGTTTTTTCTGTTTGAACTTTCTTCATCTTTTTTGTACTGTAACCAACACTTGTATAAAGCGAACTACTCAATTTGCCTCACCATCCCCATCATTCAAAACTCTCCCTTAGTAACTGGATTTTCCCTATTAAGATATATTGCAATGTCACTAACTGATCTATATTGCGATCAGTCTCATGTGCTAATAATTTCGCAGAATTGCCTTTCTGCCGCCGGTAATTTACACTTCCTCTTTGAATACTGTCTAAGGACTCCCCAAGAAAGAAAAGTAAATGCTCTGTTTCCAATAACTCACTTCCCAAATCGTCCAAGTCAATTTTTTTATTCAATGTTAGTCCCTCCTGTGTATTCCTTATATGCCCATTCATCATAAGCAATCCATAAACTAACTCCTACTAAAATAAAGATGGCCAGCTTCACATAGAACGAGAATACTGTAGTAATTCCGCCGGCTAAAAAAGCTAATGCTACGAGTCTAACTTTTTTCATCAATCGTCGCCTCCAAATCTAGAAGCTCATTAACCAAACTTTCAGTCTTTAATTCAACCATTCTTAAAATCTCAAAAATATTATCAAACCCGTTTTCTGCAGTTAAACTCCAAAGTGTATAAAATTCGCCATCATTCTTATCATTTTTTTTGATTTGAAGCTGCATACAGCTAATATAGTTTCTTATCAATGACAAGAGGTAAGTTTGATTACTTAATTCAGAAGTGATGTCATTTATTTTTCTTACGTTCATTTTTGATTTCCTCCATAATCTTTGGTATAATTATGGCAATAAATAGGGATTTCTCCCATGCTTGCCTTTATCCTGTCCGCCAAGACTTGAATGGATAAGGCTTTTTTTATTGCCATAAATCATTTAAATACCCTCCACTAATCTTTTAATCTGAACTTCCATTTTTTTCTGAATGTTCATCTGATTACTCATCTTACGTCTCTGTTTTTATCCATGTTGCCTTTTGCATCCGGTCAATTAATCTTAATTTGCATCTAATCCATTCAATCTCAATTAATTCTTCGGCCGTTGGTTTCTGCAGTGTTTCAAATAGCCTCATTACGATTTTATGCCGTTTAACTGCCAACGATGCCACATACTTAATAATTGCTTGATCTAACATATTTATCCCCTCTTTCATATTTTATAGAAACACTTATTTCTTTTCTGATAATCACGGTTTGGCGTTGATGGATTTATTTAGTTTCATTTTCTAATAACCATTTTTTTATGGCGGTTTTACTAAAACACTGTTTTCTATCAGATAATGTTCTTCCTCTTGGAAATGTTTCATCAGCTAGCAACTCTTCGACATATGCAGCGCTGCAATTATCTAAGAAACGTCGTAAAGCCATCTTCGTGTATAGAATGTCATTATCAATATCTGCGTCTCTACGGGCATCTGATATAGCTCGCTTAGTCACTTGATACACCGAATCATAAATACAATTCAATTGCTCTGGCGCTAACGTATGGCTCACTTCAATCTCGAATTTGGATTTTTCTACAGATTCCACGTTGTCACCTCCAATCTTTTTCAGAACAAGCTACGTTAAGTCTTCATTTGTGCTCAAATTGATCATTCGCCTTTTCCTTTTTTGTTGGTACGTACTCAATTAACTCACTCAAAGGAATTTGCAAATAATCACAAATTTTTTGCAAAGTATCTAATTGAACATTGAGCGCACGTTGATAATAGATTTCTGTAAGTGTAGTTTTACTAATCCCGGTACCACGATAGACATCAGAAACTTTCAAGAGTCGTTCTCCTAAAATCCGAGATAAATAATTTTTCATCTCCATCTCTCCTCTCCGTACAACTTTACATTTACTTTGTACATTTGTATGGTACATTGGTTTTTTTTTTGTGTCAAGCGTTTTATAATTATAATTGTATTTTGTACATCTGAATGGTATTGTTTAAGGTAGAGGTGATATTAATGATTGAATTTAAATTAAGACAATCTTTGGCAAAAACAAAGAAAACTATGGCAGATATTAATAAAGAAACTGGAATCTCAAAAAATGCTTTAAGTCAACTTGCAAATGGTTCATCTAAAGGAATACAATTTAAAACCTTAAACAAAATTTTAGGATGTTTAAAAATTCCTGTTCAAGAACTAATTGTCTACACTCCTGATTCCATTACAGGCATTAGATTCATTTTTGATTATGATGAAACCCCAAATATCACTGTATCTTTTTCTGAATCTACGTATGGTAACAGCGATGAGGATTCTATTAATTATGTATCAGAAATAAGCTTTGGGCTCCCTAACTTTCGTGTCACCGCCGAGTTCGATGATGTTATTTTAGCAATTCCTTGTGAAATTAATGTTTCATACAGCATTGACAATGATAAAGAGCTCTCAGGTTTAGACATAGATTTTAAGAAAAATGAAATAGTCAATGAATTGGTAGTGCCATCAGTATTTTCAGGAGACTATTTTGAAGAATCCTTGATTGATTACATTATTAATTTGGCGGAAAATCTATTTCCAGATGAAATTGAGAACGTTGGTAGTTTATTAATTAATGCAGATTTCAATTAATACTAGTTATATTTAACTCCCTACATATCTACTCTAATTGGCGTTGGTGGTAGATAGGAGAAATCAAAATGACACAAATAGAAAAATACACAAAAAAAGACGGTTCAACCGCCTATATGTTCAATGCTTATGTTGGTCGCCACCCTCGAACTAAGAAAAATGTTTATCGTAAACGACAAGGATTTAAAACGAAAAAACAAGCTCAAATTGCACTTGCTAAGCTGCTAGAGGATATAGATGAGAATGGCTTTGATGATGATGCTAAAGAAGAAATCGTGACATTTAAGCATCTATATGATAAATGGTTGGCTCAGCATAGATTAAACGTCAAGCCTTCTACAATCGCACTTAATAGACGTTTTATTGAAGGTCATGTTTTACCTTACCTTGGTGACTGTCCTTTGGGATCTATCACAGTTATTCAGTGCCAAGACTTAGTAAACAAATGGTTTAGCCAAGGATACAAACAATATAGCTATTTTCGTAAAGGAACAGCTCAAATCATGAGGTATGGTGTTGCTATGGAGTTGATGGATAGTAACCCAATGGCTAAAACTATTCTTCCTAGGGCTAAAGAAGAAGAAAAAAAGCTTCAATTTTATACTAAAGAGGATTTAGCACATTTTTTCGATTGCCTTAAAGACTTCGGAAACTTTAAACAGTTAACATTCTTTAGGCTATTAGCTTTTAGTGGGTGTCGGAAATCTGAACTGCTTTCTTTACAATGGAAAGACTTAGACTTGGTGAATAAAAATGTTTCTATCGGCAAAACTTTAGCTTTGGATGAATTTACTAATATTATTATCCAGACACCTAAGACAGCTTCCAGCACAAGAACCATTAGCCTAGATGATGAAACTATCAAAATTCTTTCCAAATGGCGCACAATACAGCGGACTGATTATCTAAGCATGGGATTCAATACTTCTAGCGAAGATCAATATATTTTTACCAATAATCGCAATGAATTGTATTACCCTCAAGTTGTAAATGACTGGCTGAATTATCTCGTCAAGAAATATAACTTGCCCAAGATAACACCTCACCATTTTAGGCATAGCCATGCATCACTTCTTTTGCAATCTGGCGTACCAGTTAAGGAAGTAAGTGAGCGGTTAGGCCACAAGGATGTAAAAATTACTTTAGAAATTTATACCCATGTCATGCCGGAAGAAGCAGAAAAAACGGCTGATAAATTTGCTAACTTTGTTGGATTTTAAGGAGGTGGTTTTCAGTGGGAAAAACTGTTCCCAAGCCAAGTTCATTTAAAGCAGAACTTCACACAATGAATCAAATATTAAAGGTAAGCTCTGACTTCGACTATATGTTTTTGGTAAAATTTGTATGTTGCGAGACTATCATGAAACAACTTCTTCGCTGGTATAAGTATCGTTCAAAAAAACAAATTGATAATATTGAAAAAATTACGCTTGATGGTAGATCGATTGCTCCAGCCTTAAACATGTATTTTGGTAACAGCCAAGCATATAGCATAGTTAACATACCAAAATTATTTCACTCTAATCAAGATTCTTCTAAAATGCTTAGAAATAAAATTGCACATACTTTACCAAAAAAAACCTTAAGCTTTAGCAAAAAGAAATTCAAAGAGCATAATATGGTTATGGATGATTTTTTATCACTTTTCAAATGATTCACAGACCTTTTCACAGACCTCTACTATTCCAGAACAAATAAAAAAGCTAGGAACACTGTCATATCAGCGTTCCTAGCATATAAAGTAGGCCTATCCCACACTACCTTCCATTTCATAACTGATCAAACGATTTAACTCCACCGCATATTCCATCGGTAATTCCTTCGTAAATGGTTCGACAAAGCCCATGACAATCATTTCTGTGGCTTCGCTTTCGGTCAGGCCACGACTCATCAGGTAATAAAGTTGTTCTTCAGAAATTTTAGAAACCTTGGCTTCGTGTTCTAAAGAAACTTGGCTGTTGTGGATTTCATTGAATGGAATTGTATCGGATTTCGATAGTTCATCCATGATGATAGTGTCACATTCGATATGGGAAATTGAACCGGCACTGTCCTTGTTAAAGGTTACTTGACCACGGTAGTTTACTTCGCCGCCGTCTTTGGAAATTGATTTTGAAACAATTGAGCTGGAAGTGTTTGGTGCGTTGTGAATCATTTTGGCACCTGTGTCTTGAATTTGTTTAGCGCCAGCAAAAGCAATTGATAACATAGTGCCGCGAGCGCCACGGCCATCAAGATAAACACTTGGATACTTCATAGTAGTTTTGGCGCCTAAGTTTCCGTCAATCCATTCAACTGTTGCGCCTTCTAAAGCTTTTGCTCGTTTAGTAACTAAATTATAGACATTGTCTGACCAGTTTTGGATAGTCGTGTAACGTGTATAGGCATCTTTCAAGGTAAAAATTTCTACGATGGCTGCATGCAAACTATTGCTAGAATAAGTTGGTGCTGTACAGCCTTCGACATAATGAACGCTGGCACCTTCGTCAACGATGATAAGTGTCCGTTCAAATTGACCGGTATTTTCAGCGTTGATTCTAAAATAAGTTTGCAGAGGGACATCGACTTTGACGCCTTTTGGCACATAGATAAAGGTGCCGCCAGACCAAACTGCTGAATTTAGCGCAGCTAATTTATTGTCTGTTGGTGGGACTAATTTGGCAAAATATTGTTTGAATAATTCTGGATATTCCTTTAAAGCAGAATCTGTATCGGTGAAGATGATTCCTAATTTAGTGAATTCATCCTTCATATTGTGATAAACAACTTCTGATTCATATTGGGCAGAGGCACCGGCTAGATAAGCCCGCTCTGCTTCTGGAATCCCGATGCGTTCAAAGGTTTCTTTGATTTTATCCGGCACATCTTCCCAATCTCTTTCGGGACGGTCGCTGGCTTTTTGATAGTATTTGATTTTAGCAAAATCAATATCTGATAAATCTGGGCCCCAGGTTTGCATTGGCATTTTGTTGAAGGCTTCTAAAGACTTCAACCGAAATTCCAACATCCATTCTGGTTCTTCTTTTACTCGTGAGATTTCCCGGACGACTTCTTCGGTTAAACCTTCACCCGTAGTAAAAACGGGTTTGACGTCGTCATGGAAACCAAATTTATATTCTTCTAACTCGGGTACTCCCATGGTCCCACGCTCCTTTTCTGATTGGTGTAATGGAAAAGTATTGAGGACTTTTCTTAATTACATTGGAAATTTTATTCTGCCCCGTGAAATTGATGAACCACGCCATGACCCTCTTCTTCATCGATGGCCTTGCCTAAAGCTTTCCATGCTAAGGTTGCACATTTGATACGGGCAGGAAATTTGGAAACGCCTTGGAGCATGGCGGCATCGCCGAGTTTTTCTGCCTCAGGGACATCTTCGCCTAAAACTAAATGGGAAAAATCATCTGCTAATGCTTCGGCTTCGACCACTGTTTTGCCAACAACGGCGTCTGTCATCATTGAAGCACTGGCGGTTGAGATTGAACAGCCGCTGCCGCTGAAGGCGATGTCTTTGATTACGCCGTCTTCAATGGCTAATTCCAATTCAATGACATCGCCACAGGTTGGATTGTTCATTTCAATTGCATTGGTAGACTCCCCTAATTTGCCATGATGATGGGGATGAGCTGAGTGATCGAGAATGACTTGTCGGTATAAATTATCTAATTTAGATAGCGCCATTTGCAAAAAACTCCTTTGCTGCCATAATCGCTTCGACTAAACGGTCGGCATCGTTTTTCGTATTGTAAAAATAGAAACTAGCTCGAGTGGTTGCGGGAACGTTTAAATAATTTAATAATGGTTGTGCACAGTGATGGCCAGCTCGAACGGCAACGCCCTCCATATCAAGTGCAGTTGCTAAATCATGAGGGTGGACGCCGTCAAGATTAAAGGCGATCACGCCGGTATGCTCTTGCGGATTTTGCGGTCCGAAAATCGTAAGGCCTTCAATTTCCTGCAGCCGTGGTAAAACATAAGCAACTAATTCTGCTTCGTAATTGTGGATATTTTCTAAACCTAGTTCACTGAGGTAATCAACAGCGCTGCCTAAAGCAATTGCATCACCAATATTAGGTGTACCGGCTTCAAATTTCCACGGCAACTCTTTCCAAGTGCTGTCCTGCAGATGAACAAAATCAATCATCTCGCCACCAAATTCGACGGGCTCCATCTGATCTAGCCATTGGCGTTTGCCATACAAAATGCCAATCCCAGTTGGGCCGCACATTTTATGGCCGCTAAAGCAATAAAAATCAGCGTTAATTGCTTGAACATCAACGGGCATATGCGGTACCGACTGGGCACCGTCGACAACCATTACAGCACCGTGTTGATGAGCTAATTCTGCTAATTCAGCAACAGGATTAATCACACCTAAAACATTCGAGACATGGGCGATTGCAACAATCGCCGTTTTATCGGTAATTTGTTCTTTGGCACTAGTCATGTCCAAAAAACCATCTTCGGTAATCTCAATATATTTTAAAACAGCTTTTTTACGCTTAGCAAGCTGCTGCCAGGGAATGATGTTGCTGTGATGTTCCATATAAGAAATCACAATCTCATCGCCTTCCTTGACAAAGGCATCTCCATAGCTGCGGGCCACCCAGTTTAAACTGGTCGTCGTTCCCCGTGTAAATAAAACTTCTGCCGCTTCATTGGCGTGAATAAACTTTTGAACTTTTTGACGAGCTGCTTCAAATTCAGCTGTCGCTCGTTCGGCTAAGGTATGGACGCCTCGATGAACATTGGCATTGTCCCGCTCATAATAACGATTTAGACTTTGCAAAACGGCCCGTGGTTTTTGCGTGGTTGCGGCATTATCTAGATAAACTAAAGGTTCGTCGTTGACTTCCTGATCTAAGATTGGAAATTCTTGACGGATTTTTTGTGCATCGATCATGCATTCAACTTCCCTTCAATAACCTCAATAATTTCGTTTTGGACTTCTCGAACTGGAATCGCCGTAATCACTGAACCTAAGAAACCACGAATAACCAAACGTTCAGCTTCTTCTTTGTGTAAGCCACGACTCATCAAGTAATACATTTCTTCTGGGTCAACTCGACCAACGCTGGCTGCGTGACCGGCAGTTACTTCATTTTCGTCGATTAATAAAATTGGATTGGCATCGCCTCTTGCTTTATCTGAAAGCATTAGGACCCGACTTTCTTGTTGGGCATCAGCGCCCTTGGCCTTTTTCAAAATATGGCCAATACCGTTAAAGGTCAAAGTACCTCGTTCTCTAATCACTCCGTGTTGAAGAATATGACCAATCGTATGAGGTGCTTTATTGGTTACTCGGGTGTCAATTCCTTGTGTTTGGCGGCCACCGCTGATGGCAACAACCTTCACTTCAGAATGGGCACCGTCACCAACTAAATCAGAATCAAAATCGGCAATCACATCGCCGTCATTCATCACACCAATTGCCCAGTCAACTGAAGCATCCCGCATAATGTAACCACGACGATTTAAATAGGTCGTCATATTTTCACCTAATTGGTCCACGGCGGAATATTTTACTTTGGCGCCGGCTTTGGCGATTAATTCAACCACGATGTTAACGGAAGCTTTGGTTGTATCTTCGCCAATCGTTTGAAAACGTTCCAGATAGCTGAATTCACTATGTTCGTCAGCAACGATTAAAACGTGTTTGAAATAGTGCTGTTGACTGCTGGTATCATTTAAAAATAAAGCTTCCAATGGTTCTTCAATTACGACATTTTTAGGCACATATAAGAATAAGCCGCCATTTAAAAAGGCTGTGTGGTAAGCTGTCAATTTATCTTCGTCTGCTAAGACAGCCTTGGTCATAAAATATTCTTTGACTAATTCAGGATATTCAACTAAGGCTGTTTCCAAACTGGTGAAAATCACACCTTGATTAGCCAATTTTTCTGAAATTTGTTCAAAAATGGTTTCGGAACCATTTTGCACGACTGTCGGATTGTCTTTCATTTGATCAAAGACGGGAACTGTGCCAGCTGCTGTAGTGACCATATTTTCTGGTGTCACCTTCAAGAGCGGCCAACGGTGAAATTTAACCCGTTCAATTTTTGGTAACTCTAGCTCATCCATTTTGGCTAAAGCCGCTTTACGCAATTCTAAAAACCAAGCTGGTTCGTTTTTTTCAGCAGAAAAAGCGGTAATGGCCTCTAGATAAGCTTCATTTGTTTTTGTCATCAAGCTTGGCCTCCTTATGCTTCTTCTTCTTTGTATTCAATGCCTAATTCTTTACTGATGCCAGCATAACCTTCTGCTTCTAAACGTTTAGCTAAATCAGCATCACCGGTTAAGACAACCCGACCATCCATCATAATGTGGACAACATCTGGTGTAATGTAATTTAGTAGACGTTGGTAGTGGGTGATGATTAACGAGCCGAAATTATCCCCACGCATATCATTAACTCCTTTAGCCACCACTTTTAAGGCATCGATATCTAAACCGGAGTCGATTTCATCTAAGATGGCAAAGGTTGGTTCCAACATCAACAATTGCAAAATTTCATTGCGTTTCTTTTCCCCACCAGAAAAGCCTTCATTTAAATAGCGTTCCGCCATTTCTTCTGGCATGTTCAGCAATTCCATTTTAGCGTCTAATTTTTTCAAAAATTCCATCACAGAAATTTTGTGGTCTTCATCCCGTTTTGCGTTGATGGCTGCCCGCATAAATTCGGCATTGGTGATACCAGGAATTTCACTTGGGTATTGCATCGCTAGAAATAAACCTAAACGGGCTCTTTCATCCACTTCTAGTTCTAAAATATTTTCACCGTCAAAAAGAATTTCACCTTTGGTAACTTCGTAGTTTGGATTACCCATGATAGCAGCAGATAAAGTAGACTTACCAGTTCCGTTAGGTCCCATGATGGCATGGATTTCGCCAGTCTTCATCGTTAGGTTAACACCTTTTAAAATTTCTTTATCCTCAATAGCCACATGGAGATTTTTAATTTCTAAAACAGACATTTAGTTCGACTCCTTCTTTAATTTCTCAGTTAGCGAGAGATTTCTTTCATCATTCTCAAAAAACCTGTCGAAAACCAAATTATTCTAAGATACATTCTAGACCAAATGATGGCCAAGCGCAAACCTCCAAGCCCGCTTTTTGCGAATAATTAGGAATTAAATCGGAAAAATCAAAAAATTCACTCCCTTTGCTGTTATTTATAATCAATCTAAATAGAAAAAGAATTTCAAAAGATTTCTGCTGAAAAAAATTCTAATGAGCTTGCACTATTTTATCGGCCTCTGCAATTTTTAATGGAATTGTGAAAAAGCCGAAATAAATTCGTTTCAAAAAAGAAAAAGGATCATATGGAGCTTAACTCCATATGACCCTTGAAAATGAATCGACGTCGTTTAAGTTTCAAAAACGTCAAAATTTTAAATTTAGAACTAGTGGTTAAGTCTCTAGCTATCTGATAGCGTTAAAAAACTGCATCATATAAAAATTAATTGCGTAACTTTCTTTTTAACAGGAACAAGACTAGCACAAGTAAAAATACACCGCTGATTAAACTAAGTAAAGCGATTATCGGATGCTCGCCAAGTTGCGGAAGATTACTATTTCCTTGTGAGTCTATCGAAATCTCATACAGCGTGCTGCTAATTTGCGGGACTTCCTCTGAAATACTTGAACTACTGGTGGTTTCAGTTGTTTCAGTGGGCGATAGAGTTCCGGCAATCGTTACGGTCCCTTCTTTTGCACTTACATCTATCGGGAAACATCCACCGATAAATGTAACGAAGAGAAGAGCAAGTAATGCAACTTTAGTTTTTTTCATAAATACTCCTTTGTAGAGTATAGTTTTTTACTCCCAGCTTTGAGCTGCAAAGGTTAATGTCATTGTGAACGTTGGGGCAATGGTTTCCGAAAGAGCTGAAGTTAAAGACCCATCATATTGAAAAGTTGCGGCATTATTTGTAACGGTACTACTGTCTGTGGCCGCTTCATCTGTACTTGCAATTTGGCCAACATTATTAGCTAAAACTAAGCTAGTCGCACCCGTCACGCCGGTAGTTCCATCTGTCACTAAAGAAGCTGTTGAAGAAGCTCCACCATCATTTCTATTTAAGTTCACTGCTAATGAAGAAATCGACGAAATATCTACACTATTTGTCTGTGTAATTCCTGTGGCAACAACACTGACCGGACGTCCAGAATTATTGGTAATCGCGTAGTCTGGAGATTCAATGGTAGTACTTCCTGCTGTATTGTAAAAGATTGTCGCTGTATCTAAAGTTACGTTAATCCACTGGTTAGAGCCTTCATTGATAGGTGCATCAGGATCGGTATTACTTTGACCTAGCGTTCCGTTAATTTGAACATCTCCGGTATTGGTGCCATTATTAATAGTTTCAGCGGCATGGACAGTTGTCGCTCCTAATCCGAAGGTAGCCAGTGTGCCTATTCCTAAAATTGTACCTAAAACTTTTTTATTCATTATGTGTTGTTCTCCTTTATAATTTTTTTATCAAGTCACAGTGAAGCTAACTGTTGCAGCAACTTGACCTTTCGCTTCTGAAGTTTCCGCATCGTACAATTTGAACAAGGCCGTCCCAGTATACGTACCTGCATCCAAATGAGTATCTAGCGTGGCATTTTTAACTTCATAACCAACGGCAATCGCTCCCGAGCTATAGACTACCGTGCCGTCATCTAAGGTGATAGTGACTGCAATGGGATAAGCATTAGTCGGTGGATTTTGAATATAAAGATCGCTTGAATCATCCTGACTGTCTACTTGAATTTCCGAGCCGATAATCATTTGAAATTGACTCGCATCCACTTCCGCTTGAGCGTATGTGGCAATTTCATCATCGGTCATTGCGGCTGCATCTTTGCCCTCTGGTAAAAAACTACCGGCGACAACTGTTGCTGTTTTTTCTTCTGTTTTTGAAGAGAAATACCAATAAAGTCCGCCTCCAACGATAGAAACCAGTAACAGCAGCAGTGCTAGAATAAGCCATTTTTTTCTTTTAATTGTTTTTTTATTTTTTTTCTTCAATTTTCTTCTCTCGCTTTCTTAGCTGCCGATTACGACAGTCAATGTATATTGAATATCTTGGACACTTGTATAGCTAACCGTTCCGCCGTATTGCCCGACAAGATTAAAGGTATCCTCACCACCGAAGCCATTCATTGAAAAGCTGTTCGTTGTGCTTCCATCTGAGATGAAGGGGATTTCTGATGAGGCATCGGAGGTATCTCGTAATGCTAAATACAAAGGATTGGTTGCCGTTGTATTATTGACATCATTCACTAAGGTGATGCCAGGAACGCTGGTCACCGATTGAATCCCCATTGTTGCCGGATAATTGGACTGATTCGTTACAGTGTAGGAATCAGCAGATGTAAATTCAGCATTATCGATAATTGAAAATGTCATTTCAATTGGGATTGAAACAACCAACGTACTTCTATCGACAGTCACTACCTGCGACACCCAATCTGTTGTTTGCGTCAATCTCCCCGAAGAAGAAATCGCCGTACCTCTTACAAAAACTGTATAAGTTCCCGCAAGAACTTCTGTTAAAGAGACTGAGTTGGCGGTTGTCTCGCCAGCGTAATCTGCATTTGAAGCGTTGGTTATAATACTTTGATTGCTATCGGTACTAAGGTCGGCATCATCACTCAGTGGTGAAGTACTAAATATTTTATATTCAACATTGGTTAAGCTGTAAGAGGAACTGGCATTCAAATTGGTAATATCAAGATTACTTGTGGCTTTGGTGTCGCTTGTTCCATCGGCTACTGTGCTTGTTGCATCAAAGGAGAGGATTGATTTTGGATAATAAACAACTTTTGCTACGTTTGTTGCAAATGCACTATCCGTCAAGCTAGTTGAAGTGGTAGCTGCACTTTTTTTAGTCGTCACGCCGCCAACGGTATAATCCCAAAGATAGGCATCCATGGTTGTCGGAGTCAGTGTCGATGTACTAGAAAATAAGCCGGTGCCTGAAGTGTTCTCGAAGGAAATTTCAGCAGGCGTTGTAGCATTGATTGCCATCGTTGCTGAACCAGAGCTGCCGACTCTCCCTGCTCCTGTTAGTGATAATGTGGCATTATTTCCGATGGTGTAGGTTGACGCTGTTCCAGTGCCGTTGGCCGGGTTGAACCCATAAGAACTTGCTGAGTAAAGAAAAACTGCTGAATCAGCTAGATTCAAATTCACATAATTTCGATCGTAAACAAAATAACGTTTATTAGTAGTAATATTTACGTACGCATTTGATTCGACATTGATAGTTGTTGTTTGAGTTGAATCTGTACTAGTAGAATTGTAAATAAATGCGGTGTTACCTGAACTAGTTTGCTCTATATTTGTCGTACTATCGGCTGCAAAGGTCAGGTTTGCCCCCTCCATGAACTCTTGAGAGTTGCTGCCGGAAGCGACGTTAAAATTGTTTGTCCCCTCAAAGGTGAACGTCGTGTTGCCGTTATAATTACACAATGGCTGTCCACCGTTAGAACCAAAATAGTCAACATTTCTAATTGTTAAATCAACTTGGGCATTATAATTTAAGATGATGCCGTAGTAGGTCTGGTAATACGTATACGAGCTATCACCGAAAGAGAGGTTTTCATAGGTGACATCATAGCCGCTGGCATTGACATAAAATCCAGCAGTTGAAGTGGTAGTCGAAGTTCCGGTTTTTAACATCTTATAGTAAGAACCTGCTGTATTATTTTTCAAACCATTGATAACTACATTGGAGTAGATGATGAAGCTATCACTATCGGTGTACGTGATATCATTATTGAGTTGAATGTATAAAGTCGAAGTTGAGCCGTCGCCATTTTTTAAGGCTGTTGTCAAATCAGTGGCATTTTCAACAATATATGGGTCGGATTCTACTCCCGACCCGGTAACCGCAGCAGAGGCTTTTTCCGGAGTTAAAACAATGAAGATGCTGCAGGCAAAGAGCAGGAAAAACATTATCGATAGTCTATTTTTCATTGGATTCACGACTTTCTGATTTTATTTAATCAATACAGGCTAAAATTCACTGTCGTAATAGTAATAAAATAGATTGATTTAGTAACTCGTTTGGTTTTATGCTTTTTACCCAAAAAAATAAAATTAAAAAGCTCCGACTAAAAAAAGCCGTTAAATAAGGATTTCTAAGCTGCCGGATAAAAATGAAGTAGACTTTTCTTATTTTTGTAAAAAAAAAAAAATAATGATTTTTACTTGTGGAGTGTTTTGGAGGAATTTTGCTGTGATGATGACTGTATCTGATACTCCACTATCGTCAAAGCTTCTAAAATCTGTGCTCTGATACGCTTTGGATCTTCAGTCGGGGCATATTTATCAGTGGGATTGTCGCAAATTTCACGGGATACATTAGTTTTAGGTACGGTCTTTATCCAGCTTTGGATAAATTAAGCCAGTGCGGGTCAGCGTGGTTTCCAGCTCGATGTTGCGCCTCTATCCAAGTTTTGGGTAAAATAAACCCACGCCTATGGATTTTCCAAAAAGACAGCACAAAAAAAATCAGCCGATAAAAAGAGGTCATGCCTCCTTTATCGGCTGATTTGCTATTTATTATTCGTCAACTGGTTTAACAGCGCCGCCCCATTTGTCGAGAATCCATTGTTGGATTTCATCGCTGTGGAGAACTTCCATTAATTTAACAATTCTTTCATCATCTTCATCGCCGGAACGAACTGCCACAATATTCGCATATGGCGAGCTGTCACTTTCTAAAGCAATTGCATCTTCAACTGGATTTAAGCCTGCCGCATACGCTAAGTTTGCATTGATGGCAATTAGATTGGCTTCATCATTTTCATAAGCCTGCGCTAAAATGGTCGTATCAATATCGCTGGTAAAGGTTAAATTTTTAGGATTGTCTTCAATATCATCAAAAGTAGCTGTTTCAATATCTACGCCATCTTTTAGTGTCAGTAAATCATTGTCCACAAAAATTTGTAAAATCCGGCCCCAGTCAGAAACTGAATTTGAGGTAATTACTGTTGCGCCATCTTCAAGATCATCTAAGCTGGTAATTCTTTGAGAATATAGGCCCATTGGTTCAATATGGACAGCACCGGCGCTGACAATATCATAGCCGTAATCTTCAATTTGCTGATTCAAGTATGGTAAATGTTGGAAGTAGTTGGCATCGACGTCACCTGCATCTAACGAACGGTTCGGGATATTATAGTCATCTGTCACCGTAATATCTAAAGTCACGCCTTCTGCTTCTAATAAGGGTGCAGCTTCTTCTAAAATTTCAGCATGAGGTGTTGAGCTGGCAGCAATTTTTAACACCTGTGTGTCACCGCTAGCAGAAGCGTCTGTACTAGAGCTCGCTGTTGAACTTGAGTCATTCCCGCAGGCAGCCAAACCTAAAACTACGGCTGCCGATAAAGCAAAACCAAATAATTTCTTCTTCATAAATTAAAATCCTCCATTTTTTCTATTTTTAGCGTTTATCTAAACGTTTCACTAACTGGTCACCGATAAATTGCACGATGAAGACAATTACTAAAATCGTAACTGTTGCAACTAAGACAATTGTTTGCTGATTGCGGGCATAGCCGACCTGATAGGCCCAGCCCCCAAGACCGCCACCGCCGATTGGGCCGGCCATTGCCGTAAACCCAATCATCGAAATAGTAGTTAAAGTAATGTTGGCGATAATACTCGGCAGACTTTCTGGAATCAACACCTTGCTAATCTTTTCAAAAGGTGTCGCCCCCATCGCATCGGCGGCCTCTAACACGCCGCTGTCGACTTCTCTAAAAGAAGTTTCCGCTAGTCTGGCAAAAAAAGGTGTCGCTGAAATAATTAAAGCAGGTAAGGCCGACTCAGCACCGATACTTGTACCGATTAGTTGCCGAGTAAAAGGCATTAATAAAAGTAACAAAATAATAAAAGGAATCGAGCGAAATATATTGCTAAACAATGAAACAATGCTGTAAATTATTTTTGCTAAAGCTGATGTTCTGCGGCCTAATAAATAAAGTAGCAGACCTAATAAAAAGCCTAAGACAATCACAAACAGCATGGAAATAATCGTCATATAAAGAGTTTCCAAAGTCATATCCAAAAATGTTTGGGGATCAATCTGCGTAAAATCAAAATAAGTTTCGACAAAGCCCTTATTCAAAATCGGTCACCTCCACATCCTGTAGTTTAAAGAAGTCAATTGCTTGGCTGATGGCTTGGTCGTCTCCTGTTAATAAAACAGTTAGCGTTCCAAAAGAAGCGTCCTCAGTTCGTCTGATGCGACCAGCCACGACATTAATATCAATTGGAAATTGCCGAATTGCCTGCGATATCACTGGCTCATTGGCATTGTTTTCTTTAAATTCCAACGTGACGATGCGGCCTTCTGGATTAGCCGCCACAAATTCTTGAATCAGCTGTTCATCGCTATTGGTTTCCGGCTGCAATTCTTGTTGCACAAAGCGCTTAGTGACCTCTTGTTGCGGGTGACGGAAAACTGCAGAAACTTGTCCGTCTTCGACAATTTTTCCTAATTCCATGACGGCAACTTTATTACAAATTTTGCGCACCACATGCATTTCATGGGTGATTAAAACAATTGTCAGCTTTAATTCGTGATTGATTTTTTCTAAGAGATTTAGCACTTCATCTGTCGTCTGCGGATCAAGAGCACTAGTTGCCTCATCACAGAGTAAAATATCCGGATTATTAGCCAACGCCCGAGCAATTCCCACCCGTTGCTTTTGACCACCGGAAAGTTGTGCGGGATAAGCATCTCCACGACCCTCCAAGCCGACTAATTGAATCAATTCATTGGCTCTTTGTCTGCGGTCGTTTTTGGCAACACCGGCTAACTCTAAAGGCAGTTCAATATTTTCTTTGACGGTACGGGACCACAGCAAATTAAAATGCTGGAAAATCATGCCGACTTTTTGGCGGAAGCTGCGGAGCTCTTTGTTTTTTAAGTTGGCAATATTTTGTCCCTGAACGATGACCTCACCTTTACTTGGTTTTTCCAAGCCGTTTAATAAGCGGACTAAGGTGCTTTTACCGGCTCCTGAATAGCCGACAATTCCGTAGACATCCCCCTGCTCCACATCTAAAGAAACATCCGCCACTGCGTGAATGGCGCCGGCTTTACCGGAAAACTCCTTTTCGACATGGTGTAATTCAATAAATGACATGTTGACCCTCTGCTTTCTTTTTTCATTGACCATCTTACTAACACTTATACTTTAAAATAGCTGCTGACTTTTGGCACTAAAAAAGCCTCCGCCCTTTCAATGAGTATGCCTCACCAAAAGGACGAAAGCCTAACTTTCGTGTTACCACCTTAGTTTGTTATCTTCTCACAAAAATAACCTCAATCAGTACTTGATAGAATCATCGCAGACTGCGTTGCTATATCGGGCAATCCCGTAATCAGCTCGCCTGTGCTTACTGATTAATGCTCAAAGACCATCTTCCATCTCACTAGTGTTACCCTTTTTCAGCGGCCGGGCTCTCTTGAAACTTTCATGAGGATGTACTCTTCTTTTCAAAGCATTTCTTATAATGTCAGAATTATAGCAGTCGCTTGTGCATCTGTCAAACTTTTTACAATTGACTGAATTGATCTTCAGGAACTTCTTTAAAGGATAAAATCCACGCATCCAACTCGTCTTCACTGTCTAAGATATCCGTACTACTATCTAATTTTTCATTTACAGAAGAGATAGTACCAGTCAAAGGGCTGAGAAATTCGCTGACGGCTTTTTCCGCCTCCACTTCAATAATGCCTTCCCCTTGTTTCACTGACTGACCGACTTTTGGTAAAGAAAGAAAAGTGATGTGACCCAGTTCATCCTGAGATTCTTTGGTCAGCCCAATGCAGTATTCTTTGCCATTGTGTAAAATCCATAGACCATCTTTTTTCTTTAAATGTGTTTCGCCAACCATTGTCTCTTCCTCCGAGATTTCAAATTTTATCCGAATAAATTTTCGTATTCCGTTTCTTTAAAGCCGATTGCCTGCACTTGGTTGTCTTTGACTAATAAGGGCCGCTTGATGAGCATACCGTCTGTTGCCAAGACTTTGGCAGCTTCTGCTTTACTAAAGCCAGCCAGCTGATCTTTTAAGCCCAGCTCCCGATATTTTTGACCACTCGTATTAAAAAAACGACGCAGCGGCAGTTCACTATTGTTCAGCCACTCCTCCAGCTGTTGTGCCGATGGAACGTCTTGAATCATATCAACTGCTTGATAATCGACTTTTTGATTGTCTAAAAAAGCCTTCGCTTTTCGACAAGTAGAACACTTCGGATACCATAAAAAAGTATACATCCAAATTTCCTCACTTTCAAATTTCCTAAGATAATTTTCCGCTGAAGAAAACTATTTCTCATAATTTTCCCATCAAAAGCTAGTTTAAATTTGATTTGGATTCGTCTGATAACGCATCGACATAATTAAGCCAATCCCAATCATGTTCCCCAAAATGGAGGAACCTCCTTGACTGATAAACGGCAGCGGAATTCCCGTCAAAGGTAACAGGCCGATATTCGCCCCAATATTTTCAAAAATATGGAAAAGCAGCATCATAATCAAACCAGTTGCAATATAAGTGTAAAACTCATTGTTCATATCAAAGCAGACCCGCACCATGCGGTAGATTAAGACAAAGTATAAAAAGATGACAATGGTGCCGCCGACAAAGCCAAAATTTTCTCCGATAACACTGAAAATCATATCGGATTCTCTAACGGGAACATAGACATCACTGACATTAAAGCCTTTACCCAACATACCACCGCTAGCAATTGCCAAAAGTGCCCGAGCTAGCTGATAACCAGAGCCCTGCGAGTCAGCAAAAGGATCTAGCCAAGCATCAATTCGATTAAACTGATACTGTTGGAAACCGACTTTTGTTAACAGTTCCCGCCCTAAATCTGTCGTAACTAAATAAATCATAAAGGCCACAAAGGCGACCGCCAAAATAATCAGCGGCAAGAGAATTTTCCAAGTGATGCCGGACATTAAAAACATGCCGGCAAAAATTGCAAGAAAGACTAGCATTGTCCCGAAGTCTTCTTGGGCTAGTACTAAACCGATAACCGGCAAAGTGACTAGCATCATTTTCCCAATCAACAATAAATCAGATTTTAAGGTTCTAATTGCATATTTGACATTGTGGCCGGTAATGACATAGGCCAACATTAAAATTAAGGCAATTTTCATAATCTCTGATGGCTGAAAACTAAAGCCGGCAATGTTAAACCAGTTTTTCGAACCCGTTTCATTATAGAGACCCACATCAAAATATTTCAATAATAATAGCATGATGATTAAACCAAAGGCGTACAATGCCGGCGTCAGCTTCCACAGCCACTTGGATTTAATATGCATAATAATCACAATTGATACAGCACCAAGGAAATACCACAAGCCTTGCCGCAGTAAATTTGAGGTGATTGGCGGATTGCTGATGTCTTGGCTTAAAGCGACATAGACGGAGAGCAAACCAATTAGGCAGAGGAGGAAGACGACTAAGATTACACCGTAATCAATCCGGTTGTCTCTGGAAGCCGGCTTTTCTGCTTTTTCTTTATATAATTCTCTGCGATTCTCCAAATTTTCATCTCTTTTCTTGAACATACTGCTGTTTATTATATTATTCCTCCCCCAGAAAGAAAAGTCATTTTCCGCTGAATGCAAAAAAATTTAAACTTCCCTAATGATTCTTTTGACAGTTTTTTTAGAAAACAATTTTTTTCTGACGAGTTTTTTCTTAAATATGATAAGATAAACACAACATTTTAAAAAAAGAGGGTTGGAAATGGAATTAGTCAATAAATTTTTTGCCGCACTTGGCAGAATTCATCCGCTAGTCCCGGGGGTTTTGTTAGCTGTCTGCGTCGCTGGTATCAGCCGCTTATTAGCTCTGGTGATTCCAAATTTAGGCGGAGCAACAATCGCAATTTTATTAGGAATTTTGTTGGGCAATACATTCTTTAAACAAGAGAGCCTGCAGGTGGGGACCAAATTTTCTGAAAGCAAGCTCTTAGAAATCTCAGTTGTTTTATTAGGGGCGACTGTCACCTTCCAAACGATTACCCAGATTGGTTGGCAAGGTGTCTTATTTATCGTTTTGCAGATGACCATCACTATTTTAGCTGTCTTAATGATTGGCAGCCGCCTACATTTTCCGCTGGTGACCCGCTTATTAATGGCGGGGGGCAATGCGGTCTGCGGTTCATCGGCGATTGCCTCAATTGCTCCGGTGATTGGCGCAAAAGAGGAACAAAAAGGCCAGATTATCACTTTAGTAAATCTGATGGGAACCGTTATGATGCTGACGCTGCCATTTATTGGCAGTGCTCTTTTTGGTGGCAATCTGCTGGCTAAAAGTGCTCTAATCGGTGGCACCCTGCAATCGGTGGGGCAAGTTGTTGCCGGCGCCAGCATGTTAGGGGCCGATGTCGTCCAGTACGCAACTTTATTTAAAATTATGCGGATTATGCTTTTAGTCGTCGTTGTCTATGCCTTTAAAAAAATTGCCCAAAACAATCAAAAATACCACGGCCTGCAAATAAAGAACAAAGAAAAAAGCAGCTTCAAGCTGCCTCTTCCTTGGTACGTATTGGGCTTTTTACTGTTTTGTATTCTAAATAGCCTAATTGAATTACCAGCAATTATTGACACAAGTGCTCATTTTATCAGCGGCTGGTTTGAAATAATTGCTTTAGCGGCGATTGGCCTGCGTTTAGATTTCCGCAAATTTATCAAAGAAGGCCCCCGCTTTTTAATTTACGGTCTTTCAGTGGGTGGCCTCCAAACTGTTTTGGCTTTAATTTTGATTTTCGCTTTAGGAATTTAACCTAAGAAGGGAAAATCCCTTAAAGACGGTACCCTGAGTTTGTCAATCTTTCGCTGCAATTCGGATAAATTTTTATAAGACGGAATATCCTCTACAATAAATAAATCGTCAAAGGGTACGTCCTCCATTGAAAAATTCGCCACGTATAAATCCGCCTCTGGTCGAGGATAATCCTTCAAGTAATAAATCGAGGCGGGTTGGATGATGATTTCCACCTTTTCTTGATAGACGGATTTTAAATAATTGCCTAAAGATTCCGCATGGTACATGCCTAAATCACTAAACACAGCAACTTTGGCGGGCTTTCGCAGGCTGTCAATCTGCAAGGAAAAATCCTTCCAACAAGAAGAAATCATCACCAGCATGTGGTCAAAATACATGCTGTACCAAGGCATTTTCGTTTTCTTTTCTAAATCCTTTAAAACTTTTTCCAACACTTCTTTAAAGAGGGGCGCGTAACTTTGCAAGACATTACTAGCAAACCAGTTGCGATCGTAAAAAATATAACGGGGATACGGGTAAACTTTATGGCGCATATAACTTTTGATAAAGCTGTCTTGAATTTTTTGCCGACTCTCGGGATCAATTGATAACCCCAAAGCTTCAACAATTGTATCAATGAACTCATAACCTAGCTTATGTAAGCGCCGCTCCTCTTCAGGATTATCCCACGCAAATTCCCACCAAAAAATGGTTAAAATAAAATCTTCCTTCCAGCCCTTCGGCATCTTATAACCCAATGGCCGAATAATCCGTTCAATATCCCCCCGGTATTTTTCCATCGAATTAATTAACTCCCGATGCTTATCGGTTAGATTGGGATCGGTTAAAAGCAGGTGGCCCTGTTCACTGCGAACCAGAGAAACTCCGATAGCAAATGCCAAATCAACGCGATCAACATCTTCGTGATTCCAATGAAAATCGTGGTTCAATTTTTCAACAAATTCATTGACGGCCTCTTGATCAAAGGCAAAGGGCCAATCGTGAATTCCATATATTTCCCAGAAAAAACGTTTAAAAAAGATTTGAATCTGACGCTCGTTATTGCCTTCAACGGCATAGGGCGTACGATTCAACCGCATTCCTCGGGCGCTCAAATCTGCTTCTAAACGATGTGTCAACCGATACAAAGAAGACTGACTCAAGTAAAATTTACTGCCCCAGTAGTCACGATTTTCTGTCGGGTCAAAAAAAACTGCCTCCAATAATTTAAAGGCACTCGACTCCTTTAGCATTGTCCGATAAATATCATGAATAGAGTAATGGGTGGACTGCCACAAACGCACGCCGAATTTTTCTTGATAATCAATTGTAATTCTGTCGGGCCAACGTTCTGCTAAATAATCCAAGTCCCGCATAATCGTCTTCCTAGAGGCCTCCATCTGTTTCATCAGCTGTTCGATGGTCACCCAACCATTGGAATTGTGTAACATATGCAATACATAAAAACGCCGTCTCATGCCGGTGGATAAAATTGTTTCCATAACAACACCTCCTCAAAATAGCAAAGTCTCATTCTCAATTTTAAAAGCGCTCTCTTTCATTTATTATATCACGATTCGTCAAAAAGTGTCCTTCATGTCATTTATATAATTCTCATATTTATTTTTTTTATTTATAAATAATGAAAAATATTTTTCTATTTTAAGTAAAAAGTTTCCCTTCATTTGCGACTTTGAAGGAATTTTTGACAAAAAAGCCGCTAACTCTTGACAACTGTCAAAAAATTAGCGGCTATTTCTTTGATACCAGAGGCTTGTAGCATGGTCCCTCAACCATTTCATGGGATGTAATTCCTCCGTCATTTAATTTCTAGTAAATTTGCGTCAAGGATTTCAATCGATAACACAGGCGGGAATTTCTCGATTGCCTCGAAACTCCCAAAAAACCATCAGACTAAAGCGTAGAGTCACTTTAACGCTTGTTAAAAAATCTAAAATTGCTGTCATTGCACTCAACTCCTCTTTAAACAATCGAGGAAGGCAAACCGGACTTTTTTTAATAGCCCCGTCTTTTTTGGATACCTCGATAGGTCATTAAGACAATCAAACCTGTTGCAGAAATTGCTGAACCAACTGAAATAATTTTTTTCATGGGAAACATCCTCTCTATTTTTCAAAATTATGCTTGCGCATAAAAGTGGATGGCAGGATTTGAACCTACGGCACAGATGAGTACCAACACCGATTCATCCACAAGTTGTTGAACTGACTTTATCTTAAGCCTGAAACCTAAAATCAAAATTAAAAATACTTGAAGACTTTTCGAAGAATTGCAAAGTTTTTCTGAAGGTTCCTATAAAAAGTTTAAGAAGCTAAACTTTTTCTCTTTACAAACAGAACGTTTGTTCGTATTATAGAGATAAGCAGTAACAGCATTTGGTCGTCAGCGCTTAAGGGAGGTTTTACTATGGAAAGTTATCATGGTGTTGTGACAAAAATTCGTATTATCAAGCAACTTAAGGATCGGCCGCTTTTATGGTTCGGCCTAACTTTAGCCGATCAGAGTCAATTGAATTGTTTAATTGCCAGCCATAGCTTAAACTTTTTTGCAGACGTCACGGAGGGCATGGAGCTATCCGTTTACGGCAGCTTCAATCAGCGAAAACAATTTGTCGTTAAAAAATACGCTGTCCACGGAAAAACCAGCATCATGCTGGAGTTTGAAAATCTAACTCGTCAGCGCTCTTAAATTTTATTTGTGGATAATTCTTATGAAACCCATTCCATTTGTTTCACAATTTTAAACTTGGCGGCAAGTCCCCCTGACAATTCGCCTACTGACCAGTTTATTTTTGTGAAACAATTTTTGCTTAGCGATTTTACCGCAACAAAAAAATCATCTGAGAATGAATGTGCCAGCAAACCTTTTGACCGGTTGCCAATCATTTCCTTCTCAGATGATTCTTTTTTTGAATTCAATTTATTGAAACTCTTTTTTTGCTGATGCCAGCTGCAGGAATCGAACCTGTGACCTACGCGTTACGAGATAGCTAAATAGCACAAAACAGGATTAAGATTATTGAATTTAAAGCATTCTAAGATTGCTATTTTATCAACTTTAGTTAACTTCAACTAGTTTCTGCCCCATTTTCTGCCCCAAAAAAAGTCTTGTTATGTGTTATTTAAAATAAGTATGGTCATTTTATCCCTATTCACCCACACCGCCACTTTTGGTAGAAAGGTGACAAAAATACTATTTCTGTTTTTTACAACTATCGCACAATTTCAGCTTGATTTTCACAACCGAAGTTTAGTACAACAGTCTTTCTACCGTTCATCAACTTTTATACAATTTTCTTCCATAAACATCAACTGAGTTTGTTTGACCAACATTAAAAAAACTCGCTTTTTTTGCAAATAGGAATACAAAGCTGCTATCTTATTTAACCAAAATGCCACTTCTGGTAAAATAGCTGTGAGGTGAACTCTATGGACAAGCACACGGGATTGTTGACGAAGATTAGATTAATCAAAGAGGAACCGCTTCTGGTGCGTTTTACGCTAGATACTGGCGAGGAGTCGATTAATTGTATTGTCAGTAGAGAAATACTGGCTAAGTTGGTTCTCATGCTTCCGGATGACAAGTACAACGTTACTGTTAGAGGGCACATGAATACTCGTAGCCAATTAGTTATACGCTGGTTAGCTGTGGATAATGTGGATAAGTTTACAAGGGAGTTGGGACTGTAAAAATATTAATTTAAATTAATATTTTATTGAAGTGATATTTTTGGTATGATTTATACAAGCCCGGTGAAAAACGGGTGGCTGTTTCTTTCTTTTGTCACCTAGCGGAAACTGGGTGGCTCTTTTTACGCAAAAAAAGACCCTCCAGCTGTCCATCAACAACAAGAGGGTCAAGAGCAGAATTTGCTCAATGGATTATCTTTACTTTACCATAATATTGTTACAATTCAAGTTTTTTGATATACTTTTCTCAGAGTTTGTACATTTAGTCGTCTAGCGGAAACTAGGCGGCTATTTTTGTACAAAAAAGTAATCCCGTAACTGAGGTGGTCAATTACGGGATAATGAAGAAAACTTTTTAGTTTGTGCAGCTTGGGACTTAACTTAGTATATCATCCATATATTTTAATGTTGTAAAATTTATGTAAAAAATTCTACTCTCAAGAAGTATATATCTGCTTTTGTTCATGCTATAATTTTGTTGTGGCTAGCTTTTTTCGAAAATAATATGATGAGTTTTTGGTACAATTAGCCACACTGCATTTGGCGGAAACCTAGTGCAGACCACACAACAGGGGCAGTCTTAATTGGCTGCCTTTTTTTGTCTTTAATATTTGTCTATCAAACGTCCGCATATTTATAATAAAAAAAGACCCTCCAACCGTGAGCAAACGGAAAGAGGGGCCGAGCAAATTGCTAAATGGATGTATGAGTTATACCACGTATTATTCACATTACAAGTAATATGCTATGACAATGCGACCAAATATGTTTTATATTACCTCGAAACAGAAATTTGGAAGTATTCTTTTATAATGATATAATCTACTAGTGGCTATTACATTTCTCCTAAGTAATGTTTGATTCATAGCCACACTGCACAGGGCGGGAAACTTGTGCACTTCTTTTGACAGGGCAGCCGGTTTCGGCTGTCTTTTTTTATGTACCTCACAGGACTCGAACCTGCGACCGGACGGTTATGAGCCGTCTGCTCTGACCAACTGGGCTAAAGGTACGTGAGTTGATTATAACATAAGAAGGCCGCCACTCAATCGAGAGTAGCGGCTTTGTTTAGTTTATTTGAATTCAGTAAAGGTTTCGACTAATGCAATCGGTTCGCTACCGTATTGCCAGTCATAGTGCCACTCCATGCATTCTCTTCCAGTGACAGCCTTAACAATGTTTTTGAAGTGTTTAACCTTAGTTAACGTATCTAAGTAAATACGTTTATTCCCCCAAACCCCATATGCATCACGAATATCACTATTTTTTCTAGGACTCCAATATACAAACATTCCAATTCCCTCCGATTCTAATTTTTCTGTTGACGTTGAATGTGATTCTTTGAATTTGTTGTACCAATAACGAGCTTGTGTTTGTCGAATTGGCTGATTAGGATTAGCAGGTCGTTCATAATAACGAATAAAGATGTCTGCTAAGGTTTCTGGCGATTGCGTACTTTGAGTAAATTGTTTAAACGACATGGACGGATGATAAAACTGCTCATTGTTCGCTACTTCCCATATTAATCGTTCGCATTGGCTACTCACAGCTTTGTAGGGTAACCCTCTTCCATTTGCCCAATTAATATACTTAGTAGCAGGCGTCCATTGAACTAAACCATAACCGCCAGACATATTACCAATCCGATCGCCTTCCCAGCGATCTGCGATAATACCGCTCTCTGACTGCATATTACCTAAAACACCAGCGGTAGATTCTTTTGACCATCCTCGATTTGTTAGATAATCCCAAATCTCTTTAGCTGTTTGTTCTTGACTCATAATCTGCTCCTCTCTGAAAATTAGAAATACGTCTATTTCCATTTTCAAGTAATCACTCTATTTCATTTATAATTGTAACGCCGATGTTTAAGCCAAATAGGCCAAACTTATCCCCAGCCTAATCGATTGGCAATTTCTTGCAACAATTCATTATCTCTTCTTTTCACAGTAGATTCACTTAAATTAGTCTCATATGAAACAATCGCATTTTCTTTGCTTGCATTGCCTTGGAGATATTTGGAAATAAAAATATCATTGACTTCAGATGTCGAATCTTGCAAAATCCCTCGTACTGTTTGATCAAATAGTTTAGAAAAAATGATTTTATTTAATGACCAAGCTTCTTCACTTTCAACAAAGGGGCAATCGTAATGAAAAAACTCATCAGAAGATAAAATGTATGCTAACTCTTTATACTTCCTCCGTGTACTTCTCAATTCCCACAATAAATGTCTAATATGGATTCTAGTTGCTTTATCCATCTCACCCAACTCCTTCATTAACAATGAAAATACATTTATTTAATTTTAAGTAACGGTACTATTTTTATTAAAATTTATTCTGGTTCAATCTAGTCTGCATAGCTTTGACCATTAGAGAAGGCTCGCTGATAACTCCGTCTTGTACTGTTCCAAAATAGCGCTGCATAGCTTGAATCGTGTTCGGTCCAATCATGCCGTCAGCAGTAGTGCCAACTTTTCGTTGAATCGCTTTGTACGTTTCTGGACCTTTGATGCTATCGACTGTAATTCCAAGCACTTGTTGAATCCGGCGTGTTGTCGCAGAACCCCAATAACCATTTACGGCAATTTGATGACTGCTAGGCGTTGAGGAGCTACCCGACATCTTCAATGTTTGGCCGATAAAAATCAAGTCAGAACTAAGGTTATTTAGCTGCTTCAAAGAAGCCACTGTTGTGTTGAATTTTTGAGAAATCTTCCACAAACTATCCCCAGCTACGACTGTGTAAGTACCAGTAGCAGGAGTTGAACCGCTATTGCCACCAGTGGAACCAGAAGTTCCATATGCCGGGCGTCCAAAGCCGACGATAAACTGCATTGTACGGCGCATCTTCATTACTTGATTGGAGACATTGCCTTCAACAGTATTTACAGAGCCATCAGCGTTAACAGATACTACGATTCCGACGTGATCTATTGCCGAAATATTTTTGCTTCCGCCCCAGTCAAAAAACACCATGTCGCCTTTTTGTGGTTTGTCTCGATGGAATCTGCCTTGCTGATTAAATGCTGAGGCCACAAATACCGTATAGGCTGATTTAGTCCCAAACAGATTGGAAATACCTAGCTCTTGGAAGCAACACCAAATCATAGCCTGACACCAAGCATAGGCAGAGCCAGATACCGCTCTACCATAATACTTGGTATTAAACTCAACGTTATTCGACCCCATAGGGTTTTCTTTAATGCCGACCTTAGACAACATCCAGTTGACTACATCATTTGCTGTTGCCATCGTCTAGCACCTCGTCTCCCGGTCTTGGACCATTGTCATTGGACATTGTAGCTGTTAGTTCTTCTTCTGGAACCGCTAATTGTTTGTCGTCCATTTTATTCAAATCCTTTCCGTTCGTCTTGTGGTTGAACGATTTTTTCTTTTGGCGTTTCATACGTTAACGCCTGAACACTATCTCCTACTCCTTTAGTTGTTGGGTCAGGAATTAAGTTAATGGCGTTTAAAATGGTTAAACCAACCAAATAAGGGTTGGAGATTGCTGATACAAACACTTCTCCTAGCGCTGACCAAGATGTAAGGTCAGTTACTTCCAATCCCATATAAACTAAAATCGGCACCAACAAGGCACCGATAAACCGAATGACAAACGTTAAATTATTTTTGTTAAAACGTACTTTCCAGTTAATTTTTTTCATTTTATTTCCCCTCTTTCTTAATTTCAACAATATCGTGTTCTGCTTCTCGCATACGCCCTTCAAGACTATATGTCCGTTCAACTACGTTATTGTGCTTCTCAACTTTCTTTTCAAGTTGTTCAATTCTAAACATAGTCAGTTTACTAGAAATCATAATCCCGCTGAATGTACCCACCAAAGTTCCTAATAAACTGACTAAAGAAATCCACTGTTCAAAAAGCATACCTCACCAACTTTCTTCAAAATAAAAAGACCTGCCGTAGCACGTCTCGGATTAACTAAATACTTCAATAATGGTGCGATAATCCACCTGTCCCTGAGTTTCAGTGATTCTATAAAATGCACCGTCCGCATTTAACTGGAATTTCTCTGGTTGATTTTGTAGATTCCATGCGCCAGCTAGAACCATCTGTTGTCGTTTCGGATTCATAGCGGCAGGGAATGTAAAGATTTTTTGCTCGCGCCCTGATGCCGCAGGGCGCCAACCATCTAGAAGAATTAACCACCGCCCAAATCGTCGCCGAACTGCAACTCTGCCTGTACCAGTTTGAACCGTCTGATAAACCCATCCAGTATCCATTATTTCTTCAGCACTCAAGCTACCTTGATTGCCAACGGAATCCTGTAAAATCAAAGTTCCTTGTGTTAACTGTTGCCTGAAGCGCACACTACCATTAGTATTAAATGCCACCTGGTCTAATCCAACAGGATTGTATTTTGTCTGAATCGGAAAAGTATTATCGATTAATCCAGTTGAACTTAATTCTCCGTTTACCAAAGAAGTCGTGCCAGTCGCCGTACTACCGGAATTGTTAGGTAATGGAACTTTTGTAAAGGTGTTGACAAATCTAGATGCGTTAATCTCCACACCAGACAAAGTCTTAAACACACCATTTTCAATGGCCACATTCTCGACAATTAGATTATCAATGGACATTCCCCACTCGACCCACGCACTACCTGTCCAACGTTTTATTATGATGGGCGACGCTGACGTGTCTTGCCATAGTTGATTGACTACCGGTGACTGTGGCGCTGTTTGAGACACAATGATTCCACTGGTTCCATCTTTACCAGCCATGCCCACAGTGTAATTGCTTTTCTTAGTACCGTCAGTAAACGTAAACGTTGTTCTAGTCCATAAATATTGCCCTGCCTTCATCAAAGGAATGGCAGTCGTCCACGTTCCTGTTGGCGGCGTTGTGCCGGAACTTGAGACTTGGTAATCGATAACTGTGGAACCAGGAACGATTCCTACACCATCTTTTCCATTTGTGCCGTCCTTACCGTTTGAACCATCAGTGCCATCTTGGCCGGTCTGACCTAAAATCCGTGACCATGTGTATTTTGTAGGGTCAGTAGAGGCTACTAGATTGTTGTCTGAGTAAGTACCTTGGTAAAGTGGATAGGCATCCGTGAAGTTTGAGTCTGGATTGCTTGTATAAATTCCTGGATCATCATTTTGACTATCTAACTCTATCAGAGCCACACTTGAAATTTCAGCTTGTGTAACACCTGGTGCTAATCTGAACAGAATATTTTTACCACCAGTTATTCCTGATTTAGCTTTGAATTTATACCAATAATCTTTCCAACCCGATGTCAATGTCCAGTTCATCATTCCATCAGTTGCCGAAGTCTGACGACCATCATTAGTAATTAACACATCAGGAACATTTGGATACACATGTGTTCTAACGCCCAATCCTTTAGCTCGGAATAAAACTGCATACCATTTTCCTGCAAAAAATGTCGATTCACTATTAAGTATCGGATAGTTCGCAAGCTCTAGATAATTCCCGCTACTATAAGTATTTTTAAGTGAATATTTTGTACCGTCACCATTAGAGGTTAAAGTTCCCGTATACTTAGCCCAAGGAGTTCCAAAAGTATCCGTATTTAATAATAAATTCTCTTTAGGATAAACCGTAGTAAACCTATCCGTCCCATCAGCATCCCAAGCCCAAGCGGTGTGGTTGTATGCATTGTCTCCTTTAACCTTTGTCCAACTGTATTTTGAAGGGTCGGTTGAATCTGCCGATGTATAATCCGTGTATGTTCCCATATACAGTTTATTTACAGAAACCGAGGTACTAAAATCTGTCTTACCATCTGCTGAGTTTGCCCATGCTGTGTGGAAATAGGGTGTTTTCCCATCAGTTCCAGCCGCACCGGGAATCCCTTTTTCACCCGGGTCTCCAACATATTTTGACCAAAGATATTTACTAGGGTCTGTTGAGTCTTCAGCTGTGAAATCAACATACATTCCGATAAACGTTTTACCTGTTGGCGATTGAGAGAATCCGCTACCTGAACTATTGTCTGCGTAAGCAATATGGGTGTATTGAGTTTTCCCATCAGCACCCGTAGGACCACGGACTCCTTGCGTTCCTTGAGGACCCTGTAAGCCTTGAATACCTTGGTCGCCTCGGTCTCCCTTGTCCCCTTT
>NZ_JBTXLV010000011.1:0-92876 GCF_054871765.1 Enterococcus sp. LJL120 | reverse complement strand
GAAATTAGCCACCTGGCTAAGTTAAAGGCAGAAGGCCTTTATTTTTTTGCCCAAATTTGAATGAGTAAAACAAAAAATAGGCTTTTAGAAGAATTTTACTTCTAAAAGTCTATTTGTCTACAGTCTGCACCTAGTTTAACTAGGAAAGTTAATTTTAACGCAAGTCAACACAGAATCGTCTTAAGAAAATAAACCTGACGTTTACAAGTTCACCGCTAAGAAATTTTGCGAAGCCCTTTTTTTCGCAGCGTAGCTTGAAAGGATAAACAACAGGCTGCCAACTGCTAAAATTGGCAGCTGACGTAGTTGGTCAGCCCAAGCGATGGAATCCAGCCAAGGTAGCAGATGAGCTAGGCTTTCTCCGATAATAGCGACGATAGTGGCGGGGATAATTGCCAAAATAAAGCTTTTGCCAGCTTGATAGGCCGTTTGAAAAAAGAGCGGCAAAAACAACCAGTTAAAAACGGCAAAAATAAACAGACCAATCCCAAAAAAGGCCACATTAGCCTCGATTCCCACTGGATTGCCAATGCTTCTCAGATATAAGAGGCGGATAAAAGCAAAGGGGACCGTGAAGAGTAAAGCGAAAATTTCTGATGCAATTAAGATAGTAAATTTGCTGGTGACAACATCGACTTTTTTGATCGGCAACAGGGCAGTGTAATAAATATCGTGGGTTTCTCTGGCATACAGCAAGTTAACAAAATTGCCGATGCAGACAAAGAGGAACACCATGCTATACGGATAGCCGGGGACTAACACCAAGGCGCCCATCAAAGAGAAAACAAAGAGATTCGGGTGCCCGGCTAAGCGGATTTCTTTTTCCAATAAATTAGAAATCATAATGTTTACCCTCCATTCGGACCATAATTTCTTCTAAAGAGAGGTCAGCTTCAGTGGGCGCTTCCTTTAAGTATTGAAAGGAAGCAACAAATTCGGTTTTTTCGGCGGCTTGAATCAGCCGCCCCTCTTTTAAATAAACAATTCGATCAGCAGATTTTTCCAAATCCGAGGTAATATGGGTGGAAAAGAGTATTCCTCGACTACCGTCGGCCGTCAATTGTTTAAAAATAGCCAATAAATCATCACGGGAGACCGGGTCAAGACCGCTTGTCGGCTCGTCAAAAATAAAAAGTTTTGCTTGATGGGACAAAGCCAAAGCAATATTGTATTTGACCTTCATGCCTGCTGAGAGCTCCTTGATCTTTTTTTCCGGATTCAAACCAAACAGCTGCATGTATTTTTGATAGGTCGCTTCTTGCCAGTTGGGATAAAAACGCTTGATGGTAGCTGTAATCACCTTAAGCTTTTTTTCTTGATAATAATCAACACCCCCAAGGACGACACCGGTTTGCTGTTTCCAAGCAATTTCTTGGGTAAGCTGGTCTTTACCTAATAGCACAATGTTGCCCTGGTCGATGGGAATCAAATTTAAAATGGCCTTCAACAAGGTGGTCTTGCCGGCGCCGTTTGTACCAATCAAGCCGACGATACTGCCGGCGGCGATTTGTAGCGAAATATCCGCCAATGTAAAGCTAGGGTATTTTTTTGTCACCTTTTCGACTGTTAAAAGTTCCATCGTTAGTCCTCCTTTTTAGCTAGCAGGGTTTCAAGGCTATGGCCGGTCCAACGGAAAAAAGAATCGGCAGTTAAAATAGCAATGCCAGCTGTAGCGGGATTGCTGTCTCCTAAGACCACTAAAGTATCGCCGCCTTTGATATTAAAGGTCTCACGGGCTTTTTTTGGTAGCACGATTTGGCCCCGGTTGCCGACAGTCACTGCGCCAAAGATATGTTTGTTCAAAGGGGCGATTGGCAGGCCCGCTTGGTCGCTATCGTGACGCACCAAATCATTTAATGAAACGGTGTATAAATCGGCCAAAGCCGCACAATTTAGTAAATCTGGCAAACTGTCGCCATTCTCCCACTTGGCAACTGCTTGGCGGGAAACGCCAATTTTTTCAGCGACATATTCCTGTGACCATTGATTCTTCTGTCGCAGATAGCGGAGGTTTGCGGCGACAATTTTTGTTTGATTATTCATACTTTTCACACCTTTCATACTTTGACTATACTTGAATTTTTAACAGTCGAACACCACCTGCTGTTAACGAAAAATGTCAGCTTTAGTTGCTTCTAGTTTACCAAAAAAATCGCTAAGACAACATCTGACTATTTTATAGCGAAACGTCTTTGTTTGATTAAAAAAACAGCGCTAAAACTTTTTTGCTTGAAAGATGATTTTTCTACAATGTAAATAGATGTTGCTATTTTCAGTAGCGAGACGAAATTTTGAAAAATTTTGAGTGGGCTGAGTTTAAAGTATGCTAGTTTTCAAACAGATAAAACAGCGGAAGTATATTTAGAGCAGGAAAACGGACTTTTTGATACTATAGAGATATTACAATGAAAACAGGAGTATATTATGGAAAAAAATCGTTTAATGGCCTTCTTAGGGGGAAAGACTTCCTATTTTGTGATTGGCTTAGTGGCGCTGTCGGCACTAGCTGTCTTTTTACTGAACCAAATTTCCTATATTTTTAATCCCTTGGTGACAATTGTCTTAACTGTCATGCCGCCGGTGATTTTTGCGGGAGTTTTGTACTATGTGTTTAATCCCTTGGTGAGTCGGCTTTCAAAGAAAATATCTCGGACTTGGGCCGTCGCCATTGTCTTTTTATTGGCATTACTGGTTCTCGGCTTAGCAGGGGTGCAGGCGGTTCAAGTGATTAGTAGTCAAGCGCAGGAATTAGTTCAGCAGCTGCCGGATTTATTTGATAATTTTCAAGCGGAGATTGAAAGCTTCTTTGCTTCAACCCCCTTTGACAATCAAGTAACGCAATTAGTGGATTCAATGGATAAAATTGTCACAGATGTCACAGGTTACGTGGCAGATAACTGGCAGGCGGGAGCTTCAAGTTTGGGCAATATTTTTTCCGCAGTTTCTTCCACCTTGGTGACCTTGTTCACGGGACCGATTATCGCCTTCTTTTTGCTGAAGGACCCACAGAAATTTTATCAAGCGGTTTTACGGATGATTCCGCCGGGCTTTCGTCCTGATTTTAAAAAATTGACCAGAATTGCCAATCAGCAGTTGGGGGATTATCTTAAAGGCCAAGTGATTGCTTCACTGGTTTTAGGTGTCATGTATTGGATTACTTTCTTGTTAATCGGGTTGAATTATGCGACCGTCTTGGCGGTAGCGGCGGGAATTTTGTGTATCATTCCCTATGTTGGACCTTTTATCGCTTTCTTGCCAGGGTTATTTATCGCCTTTCAAGACAGCAGCTTTATGGTCATTAAATTTTTGATTGTCTGGTTTGCCGTCCAACTGCTCCACGGCGATTTAGTCGTGCCACGGGTGATGGGGGACCGGCTGAAAATTCATCCAATCACAATTTTAGTGGTGTTATTGGTGATGGGGGATCTTTTAGGCTTTGTCGGCGTGATTTTTGGTATCCCGATTTATACCTTGATTAAGCTAGTTGTCGTTTACCTCTTCAGCCGCTTTAAACAGCGTTACAATCGCTTCTTTAAAGATAAAGGAACCTATGAAGATAGTGAATTTTCTGAAGAGGATTATTTAGAATAAAGGATTAGAAAGGTTGTCTATGGTTATTTTTGTTGTTGGTATTTTAGCAGTTGGTCTTTTAATTTGGTTCTATCGAGCGCTACTAAAGCAATCCCAAGAGCCCAGTGGTTTATTAGGCAAATGGATGATGCGGTTATGGAATCGGGTTTATTTGCCGATGGTTGCTTGGAGTTTGCAGCAGGTGAGCGTATCAGCACCTCAAAAAATTTTAGATGTCGGCGTCGGTAACGGCGCCTCCAGTCATTATCTAGCGCAACTATTTCCAACAGCGGAGGTAGTGGGCATCGATATTTCTAAAACCGGCATCGCACTGGCCCAAGAAGAATTTGCGGTTGTTGGGCTGACTTTTGCAGTTGCCAATGTTGAATCGTTGCCCTATCCGGACAATCATTTTGACTTGATTACTGTCTATCAAAATCATTTTCACTGGGAAAATTTAGAGCAGGGTTTGTCAGAATTAGAGCGTTTGGTTACGCCATCAGGAAAAATTTTAATTTGTTGTGAGGCTACTAAGGTCAGCTATTACTTGAAGGAGTTCAGTAAAGGCGCAGCATTTGCAACCTATTTGGCAAAGCTCGGCTTAGTGTTGCAGTAGACTCAGCAGCATCGGGGCTGGGTCCTTTACGAAATAAGGAGAAAATAAATGACAGTCAAAGATTATTATCAGGAAATACAGCAGCCCTGGGGCGAATTATTTTACAAATTATTGTTTCAACAGTTGGAACAAAGCTTGCCTGCTGGCGGCCGGATTTTAGATTTTGGTTCAGGCTTCGGCAAAACGGCGAGCTTTTTAAGCCAAACTCATCAAGTAGTCGCCTACGAACCCAATGCTGAAATGCTGCCGCTGCGACTGGCCGCTGACCAATACCGACAGTTGACGGGTAGTTTTGCCGAATTTGAGGCAGCTATTAGTCAACAGGCAAAATTTGACGGAATTTTGCTGCATAATGTGCTGGAGTATGTGGCCCTTGAAGAGCGGCCCAAAGTTTTAGCTCTGCTGCAATCCCGCTTAAATCCGGGTGGAAAAATGTCTATCGTCAAGCACAATCGCAATGGAACAATTTTTGCCAAGGCGGTCCTGCAGGATGATCCAGCACTAGCTTTGTCAATTATTAACGGCGGTGCTTCCCGTTCCGCCAATTTTGGAACAGTGGCGGTCTATGAAACGGAGTGGCTGGCAGAAGTATTGCAGCCGTTAAAGGTAGCGGAGCATTTTGGCCTGCGAACTTTTTTTGGCTTGAGTCAAAATACCGAAGTCAAATATACAAAAGCATGGCAGGAAGCGATGTTTGACTTGGAGGAAAAAGCCAGCCAACAGGCAGAATTTATTGCTGTTGCGATGTTTAATCACTTGATTTTCAGCTAAAAACAAAAGCACGGTAAACTTTTTTGAAAAAAACAATTGACAGGAAAGCGCTACCGTGCTATTCTGAATTCATAAAATAGAAACGTTTCCAAAAAAAGGTTTTAAAAATCTTTTATGAGGGAAAGTTAGAGCTATTATTTTTTTAAAACAAAAATGGAAACGTTTCTAAAACGAAGTGAGGGAGTCTGATGGAAAAAGCTCTGCCGATTGAAAAAGTTGATAAAAAAAAGGAAAAAGCCCAGAAGCGGGAGAAAATCAAAAAACGCTTAAAGCGGGACAAGTGGTTGTATTTCTTAATGGTACCGGGAATTTTACTGACGCTGGTCTTTAAATATTTCCCGATGTACGGCGCCTTAATCGCCTTTAAAAATTACAATCCATTATTGGGAATTTTAGGCAGTCCTTGGGTTGGGTTAGAACATTTTAGAGATTTTATATTTTCGCCGAATTTTACAAATTTATTAGGCAATACCTTGAAGCTGAGTGTTTATGGTTTGCTGTTAGGCTTTATCCCGCCAATCTTTTTGGCACTGGCTTTAAACCAAATCTTAAATAAGAAGCTTAAAAAGAAACTGCAATTAATTTTGTACGCACCGAATTTTATTTCGGTGGTGATTATTGTTGGGATGCTCTTCTTATTTCTTTCTGCTAACGGCCCGATTAATGGTCTAGTAGAAAAAATTACCGGTCAGCCAATCATGTTCATGTCTAATCCAGCGTACTTCAGGACCATTTACATCTTGTCCGGTATCTGGCAGGGAATGGGTTGGTCATCTATTCTATATACGGCAACCTTAGCCGGTGTCAGTTCGGATTTATATGAGGCGGCCAATATTGATGGTGCGAATATTTTGCAAAAAATTCGCCATATCGATTTACCGGCCTTAAAGCCAGTGATGGTGATTAGTTTTATTTTAGCCGCGGGGAACATTATGAATATCGGCTATGAAAAAGCTTATCTGATGCAGACTTCTATGAATATTCCAACTTCGGAAATTATTTCGACTTATGTCTATAAAGTCGGGCTGCAATCTGGTGATTATGCCTATTCAGCGGCTGTTGGTTTGTTCAACATGATTATCAATGTGATTTTATTGCTGTTGGTTAATGGAATCGTCAAGAAACTGAATGAAGGCAAAGGCTTATAGGAGGAAACAAGATGAATATGCAGATGTATTCGCAATTTGATAAAAGAATTTTATGGGTTAACCGCATCATTATCTTTTTTCTGGTGACGATTACGATTTTACCCTTGGGCTACGTGGTGATTGCCTCCTTTATGGATCCGTCAACGTTAATCAGTCAGGGCATCAGCTTGAATCCAGCCGATTGGACAATTCAAGGCTATCAACGGGTGTTTGCCGATGATTCGATTATTCGCGGCTTTGTTAACTCGCTGTTTTATTCCTTTACCTACAGCGTTTTAACCGTTTTTATCACCATGATTACCGCCTATCCCTTATCGAAACCGGATTTATATGGACGTAAAATTTTGATGACCTTCTTTGTCATCACGATGTTTGTCGGCGGCGGCTTAGTACCGACTTATTTATTAATCAAAGACTTGGGTATGTTGAACTCTGTTTGGTCAATTATTATCCCGGGAGCTGTCAATGTGTGGAACATCATTATGGCCCGGACTTATTTTAGTGGTCTGCCAAAGGAATTGTCAGAAGCTGCAACAATTGATGGCGCTAATGAATTGCAGATTCTTTTTAAGGTGATGCTGCCGTTAGCCAAGCCAATTATGTTTGTCTTATTCCTATATGCCTTTGTCGGCCAATGGAATTCTTACTTTGATGCGATGATTTATTTGAAGGATCCCGATTTACAACCGTTGCAATTAGTCTTACGGAATATTTTGATTCAGAATCAACCGTCGACAGACATGGTTGGCGCTAACACAGCGATGGCGGAGATGAAACAAATTGCGGAGTTGATTAAGTATTCAACGATTGTCATTTCTAGCTTGCCGCTGATTGTGATGTATCCCTTCTTCCAAAAATATTTTGAAAAAGGTGTTTTAGTTGGCTCAGTTAAAGGATAAACTAAAAAATTTCTCAGGAGGATAAAATGAAAACAAAACCGATGATCTTCAGTGCATTATTAATTTCCAGTCTAGTCTTAGGCGCCTGCGGGGGTTCTGACAGCGCCACTTCAAGTCCAGATTATGAACTAACGGATGTGACTTTTCCTTTAGAAGAAAAAGTGACACTAAAAATGCTCTCACAAGGAGCAGCCTTGGCGCCGGATGATCCCAACGATAAATTAATTTTCCAACGAATTGAAGAGGATACCAATGTGCATGTGGATTGGACAAATTACAATGCCGATTTCGTGGAAAAAAGAAATCTCGATATTGCCAGTGGAGAATTACCAGATGCCATCTTTAATGCCGGCGCTAGTGATTATGATTTGCTCAGCTGGGCTGAAAGCGGCGTGATTGTACCGGTGGAGGATTTGATTGACCAATACATGCCCAACTTGAAAAAGATTTTTGATGAAAATCCTGAATACCGCCAATTGTCAACCGCACCGGATGGCCATATTTATTCCTTCCCTTGGATTGAAGAATTAGGAGAAGGCAAAGAGTCGATTCATACCGTCAATGATATGGCCTGGATTAATGTCGAGTGGCTAGATAATTTAGGCTTGGCTATGCCGACGACGACGGATGAGCTGATGACGGTTTTAGAGGCTTTTAAAACGCAAGATCCTAATGGTAATGGTGAAGCCGATGAGATTCCCTTCAGCTTTATCAACGATGGCGGCAATGAAGATTTGAAACTCTTATTTGCAGCCTTTGGCGAAGGCGACAATGATGACCATCTGATTGTCGACAATGACGGCAACGCCCAATTTACCGCAGATAAAGAGGGCTATAAAGAAGCGATTAAGTATTTTAATGAAATGTATGACAAAGGCTTGATTGACGCAGAAGCTTTTGAGCAGGATTGGAATACTTATGTGGCAAAAGGTAAAGAGCACGAATACGGCGTTTACTTTAGCTGGGACAAAGCCAATATCTCAGGCGACAATGACAGCTATGATGTCCTGCCAGTTTTAGCCGGACCTGATGGCACGAAACATGTGACAAGAACCAACGGCATTGGTTTTTCCCGTGACCGTTTTGTGATTACCAGTGCCAATCAGAATTTAGAATTAACCGCTAAATGGGTCGATAAAATGTATGAGCCTTTACAATCTGTGCAAAATAACTGGGGCACTTACGGCGATGATACCCAGGCTAATATTTTTGAATTAAATGGCGATATGCTGACCCACTTACCTTTAGATGGCGAAGCACCCGGGGAATTACGCCAAAGAACAGAAGCAGCTGGACCATTGGCAATTCTTGATAGCTACTACGGCACGGTTACTACGATGCCAGATGATGCTGCGTGGCGTTTAGATTTGATGCATGAAAATTATTTACCATATATTTCCAATGAAAATAATTATCCGAAAGTCTTTTTAGAAAAAGAAGAAACCGATCGTTTAGCCAAAATCGAAACGGATATGTGGGATTACATTTACCGCAAACGGGCGGAATGGATTACCAATGGCACTATCGATCAAGAATGGGACGAGTATTTAGCAGAATTAGAGCGGGTCGGCATTGACGAATGGCTGGAAATCAAACAAGCCGGCTATGACCGCTTTGTTGAGGGGACTGAAGCAAATTGATGAATTTAACAACGGCTGAAGATTTATTGCAGGAAGCCAATCGCTATGTGGCAAAAAATAAGGCGGGGGTCAACCCCCGCTATCGCCATCAATTTCATTTGATGGCTCCAATTGGTTGGATTAATGATCCGAACGGTGTGGTCTATTTTAAAGGCGAGTATCATGTTTTTTATCAACACAATCCCTTTGATTCTGCGTGGGGCCCGATGTTTTGGGGGCACGCCAAATCGAAAGACTTAATCCATTGGCAGGAGTTGCCTATCGCTTTGGCGCCGGACCAATGGTATGACCTTGACGGTTGTTTTTCCGGCAGCGCCATTGAAAAAGATGGCAAGCTGTATCTCCTTTACACTGGCCATCGAGTGATTGACGGACAAACCTATCAACGCCAGTGTTTAGCCGTTTCTGATGACGGCATTCATTTTAGCAAATCAGCACAAAATCCGGTGATTGCTGAAGAACTCTTAGGCCAGCATGGAGAAATTAAAGATTTTCGTGATCCGAAAGTTTTTCAAAAAGGCGATAAATATTATACGGTAGTAGCTAGTAAAACGCCGCAGGAAACGGGCCGAATTTTGCTATTCTCTTCGGATAATTTGACGGACTGGCAGTTTGTTTCAGTAGTTTTAGAAGGCACTCCAGAGCAGGGCATCATGTGGGAATGCCCCGACTTATTTCATTTAGACGGCTCAGATGTCTTAATCATTTCGCCAATTCAAATGCCACAGGCCGGTTTAGAATATCATAATATCAGTTCGACGGTGGCTTTTATCGGGGAGATGGATTGGCAGACAGGGAAATTCCAGACTGAAAATTACCACGAGATTGACCGGGGCTTTGACTTTTATGCCCCGCAAACTTTAGAAGATGATAAGAAACGGCGAATTATGATTGCTTGGATGCAGCTGTGGGATCGAGCAATTCCTAGTCACGATTTAGGACATGGCTGGTCAGGAGCGATGACTTTGCCGCGAGAATTAAAGGTTAAAAATCAGCGCTTAATCCAAAAGCCGATTTCTGAAATTTATGCCAATATCGAATATTTATATGGCGTTGAAAATTTGGTGGTGGCCGGCGAAGCCCTCCGCTTAAAAAAAATTATGGGGGATAATACCTATTTGCAGATGGTCTGTGATTTATCTGCCAGCCAAGGATTTGTTTTAGAATTGGCCAAAAACCAAGAGTCTGCCATTCGTCTCAGCTATGATAAAGGGAGCGAAATTCTAACTTTAAGTCGGGAAAACTTCGGCTATGAGCTTCTTGGTGCAGAAAAAGAGCCGCTGGTTAGCCGCAGTGTGCAGGTACCTTTAATCAATCAATGTCTGACCCTTGAAATTTTCCGGGATACTGCTAGTTTAGAAATTTTTGCCAACGCACTGGAAACTTTGACGATGACCTTTTATGAAAAGACGGCTGGTCAGGAAATGGCCTTTGAAGCTGATGGGCAATTAACAATCCAGTCCCTTGAGATTGGTCGGGTGATTTAATGCTCTTAGGTGCAATCGAAGCCGGTGGGACGAAATTTGTTTTAGGTGTCGGCACTCTGGCAGGGGAAATTATCGCCAAAACCACCTTAAAAACAGAAAGTCCAGCTGTGCTTTTGCCGAAAATAAAAACTTTTTTTATCGACTATGAGCTAGCTGCCGTTGGCGTCGGCAGCTTTGGTCCGCTGGATTTAAATCCCAGCTCAAAAAGCTATGGCTTTATCACCAATACGCCGAAATTAGCCTGGCAAAATTTTGATTTATTAGGCAGTTTAAAAAGCAGTTTAGATGTGCCGATTTTTCTGACGACAGATGTGAATGCCTCTTGTTTGGGAGAGAAAACCTTTGGCGCATTCCAAGACTATACTAGTCTAGTGTATTTTACGATTGGCACAGGAGTTGGCGCTGGCGGTATCCAAGGCGGGCAATTTATTCAAGGTCTGTCCCATCCGGAAATGGGCCACATGCTGCTGCGGCAACATCCCGCTGATTTATATGCAGGAAATTGTTCCTTCCACCAAAATTGTCTGGAGGGCTTAGCCAGTGGTCCGGCGATTGCGGCTCGAGCTGGTCAAGCCGGTCATTTATTGGCTGAAGCTGACCAAACGTGGGAATTTGTCAGCGACTATCTAGCTCAGGCGGTCTTTAATGTGTCCTTAATTCTCAGCCCAGAGGTGATTATTTTTGGCGGTGGTGTGATGAAACAAGCGCAACTGCTGCCGAAAATCCGCCAAAAACTGGCGCTGCTCAATCAAAATTATTTGAGCCTGCCAAATTTAGACGATTATCTGCAAAGAGACAGCTTGGCTGATTTACAGGGCTTATTAGGCTGTATCGCCTTAGCGCAACAGCAACTGTCGCCAACAAAAATGGCGAACCGCTAGTTTTTTTAAATTTTCCTCGTTATAATGAAGTGATTGGATTTTTGGAGGGAAATAATGAAGATTACGATGAAGGAAGTCGCAAAACTAGCCGGCGTTGGTGTCGGCACAGTCTCACGGGTTTTAAATAACGGCTCAGTCAAGGAGAGCACCCGCCTAAAAGTTGAAGCCGCGATGAAGGAATTAAACTACCAGCCGGATTTATATGCCCGCAGCTTTAAAACCAACCGCACCAACACGATTGCGCTAATTATTCCGACTGTCTGGCACCCCTTCTTTTCAGAATTTGCTTGGCATGTGGAGCATCAGTTAGAAAAAAATAATTACAAAGTGTATCTCTGTAATTCAAGCGGCAATGCAGACAAGGAACAAGAATATATTCAGATGGTCGTCCAAAATAAAGTCGACGGCATCATTGGCATCACCTATTCGGATATTGACCAATATATTTCCAGCAATTTGCCCTTTGTCAGCATTGACCGTTATTTTACCGAAGATGTCATCTATGTGACCGCCGATAATTCAGCGGGTGGGCGCTTAGCTGTTGATGAATTGCGAGCTCGTGGTTGTCAAAAGCTGGCCTATATCGGAGGCTATCAAGAAACCCCGAATGAAACCAAGAACCGCCGCAAGTATTTTGAGATTGAATGCCAGCGGTTGAAACAAAGCTATGAAATTTTAGATATGCTAGAGCCTTTGACGGATTTAGCAGACCGTTTAAGCGAATTTTTAACGGCGCGTCCCGACATAGACGGTATCTTCACCATCAATGATTCGATGGCGTTAGATGTCCAACGGGTTTTAACAAAATTAGGTAGACGAGTGCCAGAAGATGTGCAGATTATCGGTTTTGATGGTCAGCGGAATCGTGAAGGTGAAAAATATTTGGTCTCTTCAATTGCCCAGCCGGTGGAGTTAATGGGCAAAACCGCCGTGGACTTAATTTTGCAGGTCATCAACGGACAAGATGTGCAACAACGGACTGTCTTGCCGGTGGCTTTTGTTGAAGGCGGCACAACGCAAAGCAAAGAATGAATGCAACTTGAAGTCTTAGCAATGGGAGGCTTCAAGTTTTTTTAGTGGAAATAAACACTTTTTGCAAATGTGTTTAAAAAAAATGACAGTCAAAATTGAATATGCTAGGCTTTTCTTAGATTAGAAAAATTATTATCTAAAGGAGAGTACAATGAAAAAATTAACACGGGTTAGCATGTCCTACATGATTTTAGGGTTGGTATTTGGTGTTTATTATCGGGAATTTACCAAGTTCAATGATTTTACAGAGACGACGCAATTGAGTGTGCTCCACACGCATACGTTGATTTTAGGGATGTTTTTCTTTTTGATCGTGTTGCTCTTGGAGAAAAATTTCCAACTCAGCCAACACAAAAATTTCAAAAAGTTTTTTATCATCTATAATATCGGCTTGGGTGTCACCTTGTTGATGCTGTTAGTTCATGGCACGATGACTGTTCTAGGCTACGCTGATTCAGCGGCAATTTCTGGTATTGCCGGCTTGGGTCACATTATTATCACCATCGGGCTAGGCTTTTTCTTCAATGTTTTATTCGGCTCGATTAAAGAATAATTTGTAACAAATTAATTGCATTTGACCTGTACCCTGCTCAACCTTCGTCTTAGCAGTTGGGGGACAGTCTCAAATGCTTTTTTATTTGCAAAAAAAAATTTTCAGTAAAAGTCGCTAAAAAAACAGACACTCTTTTTTTAACAGTTGAAAAGAAATGTTGAAGCTGACTGATAAGGTAGTTTTGTTATCTTTAATTCTTTGTTATTGAGGACATGTTTAAAATTTATACCACTGTTATGAGGTAATTGCTGTCAATAAATTAACTTCTTATAATTTGCTAACTAGGAGAAAATGTTTTTTTAAATTAGGCTGATAGCAGAATGGGAGGAGATTTTTTATGGCAAAACCAGATTTAAAGGACCCGAGAAAGTTATTTCACGATTGGCAATTTCCTAAACAAGAGCAAGAGACACCGGCCCTTCAAGATGAAATGAAGGTCAAACCAGATTGTGGCGAGGACAGCTATGTCGGCAGCCAAAAATTATTTGGTCGCCGAGTCTTAATTACCGGCGGTGACTCGGGGATTGGTCGGGCGGCGGCAATCGCCTATGCTAGAGAAGGTGCTGATGTTGCCATTCAATATCTGCCCGGAGAAGATAAAGATGCCAAGGAAGTTGCAGCGCTAATTGAAGCGGCTGGTCAAAAAAGCTTGCTGCTCCCTTATGATTTACGGGATGAGGCCGCTCCGGCAGTCATGGTTGAAAAAACGGTGGCCGCTTTTGATGGTCTTGATACATTAGTTTTAAATGCGGCTCAGCAAATTGCCCAGCCGAATGTTGCAGATTTACCGTTGGAACAAGTTAAAGATAGTTTTATGGTCAATATTATTTCGATGTTTGCGACAGTCAAAGCGGCGCTGCCTCATCTACCAGCCGGCAGTGCGATTGTTACGACGACCTCGGTCCAAGCCTATCAACCTAGCCCACAATTGTTGGATTATGCAGCAACCAAAGCTGCCATCGCCAACTACACCATGAACTTGGCGCAGTCTTTGGCGCCAAAAGGCATTCGCGTCAATGGAGTTGCTCCAGGTCCAATTTGGACACCATTGCAATTAGATGGCGGCCAGCTGCCGGATGCATTGCCAGAATTTGGGCAAGAAGCCCTGTTGGAACGGGCTGGCCAACCCGCTGAATTGGCCCCAGTCTATGTCTTTTTAGCCTCCAATGATGCCAGCTATGTTACCGCCCAAATTTATGGCGTGACTGGCGGTACTCTAATTAATTAAATTTAAAAATAAAATTTATCCTGCGTCCGTTGGCTAGTTTCTAAACGGCGCAGTTTTTTTGTCGAATAATAGTTCTGAAAAAAAATATTTTATGTAAGGCTGTTACGATTTCTTTCAGGTAGTTAGTTAAATTTTGCTATACTGAAAAAAAGATTATTTACCCCTTGACCTTCCAGTAACAGGAAGGCTTAAGCTAGGAATGTGCCAGTTAAAGAGGAGGAGCAAGATGTTAACCATCAGTCAATTTTCAAAAGCCGGGCGGATTACCGCCAAAACGTTAAGGTATTACGATGAGATTGGGTTATTGTCGCCGCAGAAAGTTAATCCGGACAATGGCTATCGTTATTATGCGGTCACCCAATTAGCCGACGTTGCCATAATCCAGCGGTTGAAAATTTATGACTGCAGTCTGGCGGAGATTCGAGGAGTACTCCAGGATGCAACACAGCTGCCTGTACTGTTGGCAGAGAAGGAAAAACAATTGCAGGAAAAAATGGCAAATTATCAGACCCTCCAACTACAACTGGCCAAAGATTTGCAAACCTTAGCTGAAGGAGGAGACTTTATGTCTTACCAAAATGAAATTGAACTTGTAAATAGCCCCGCCATGAATTTATTCAGTCTACGGAAAAAGATGGATGTCAAAGATTTCGGGAATTTGCTGCAGGAATTATTTGAACAAATTGGTGCCGCTGGAGTCACGCCAATTGGTGCCCCAATGGCTTTTTATCATAGCGATGAATACACGCCAGAAAATTACGATGTGGAATGGGCGGTACCGATTGCGGAAGCAACGAAAGCCACTCGCACTTTACCAGCTTATCAAGCTGCCCGGTTAATCTTTAAAGGCAATTACCAAGAGATGCCGTCAGTCTATGGAGCCTTGTCGCAATGGCTTGAAGAACATAATTTTCAACTAATTGAAGCTCCTTTTGAGTTTTATCAAACTGACCCAAGTCAAGTCTCAGCTGATGAAAATCAAGTGGATGTCTATTTCCCGATTGGATTATTGGATGATTAAAAGTGAGCAAGCTAGTTTGTGATGGTCAGGTTTTAGAGAAACTGAAGCAGATTTAACTGACAGCAAATTCTTGTACCAAACTTTGTCCCTACAAAGCTGCTGTTATTGTGATAAAACTGCAGCTTTTTTTGCTGCGCTGTGAGATTAGCCTTTTTTGCAGCTGAAATTCTGAATTACATTGTCTTTGTTTTTGTGGTTCAGTGGTTGCGTAAGACAGAAAATACCTACGCTCCTGCAATCTAGGAGGTTCTCATCGCAAATTGAAAATGATTAACTGTTCCTACTGGATATTTTTCGTTAAATCGCAAGGTTCGGCGCGGCCTAAACTAGTTGTGTAGCCGTTTTTTAACTGTTGACAGGTGAGCCAAGTGGAAATTTTCTTCATTTTTTTATTTTATTTGATATTTACTGAAGTTGAGTGAGCTGGTTTTACTTGCTAAGACAATCAGAAAATTATGGTCTGAGACAAACGGATTAGCAGTCACAATTGCTGTCAGAAATTGTTTTTTGTGCTACGATCATCTGGCAGTTGGAAAATATCTAAAGAAAGTCAGGAAATAAAATGAAAAAACTAGCCAGATGGCAAAAAGTTCTGCTTGGTGCTTTATTGGCGATTGTCTTAGTCTTTGCCGGGGGCTTTTTCTACCTCGAAAAAAGTACCTACAGTGCCTCAACGGCAGCCGTGAATGCGGAGCAAGTGAGCCAAGAATCAAAGGATTATTACTATTTTGCCGCACCGGAGAAAAGTAGCATCAACTTAATTTTCTATCAAGGAGCGTTGGTGGAGGCGGATAGCTACAGTATCTGGGCTGAGCAGGTGGCCCAAGCCGGCTACAATGTGTACCTTTTGAAACTCCCTTTGAATCTCGCTGTTCTGGGAGAAAACGCAGCTGAAAAAATTATCGAAGAAAACCCCGCCGACACATATATTTTAGCGGGACATTCCTTAGGTGGCGTGATGGCCAGCCGTTTTACTGCCAACCACTTGGATCAAGTAGCGGGTATGATTTATTTGGCCAGCTACCCTGATGAAAAGGGGAGCTTAGCTACGAGTGATTTGCCGGTCCTTTCTTTGACCGCGAGTGATGATGGTGTCTTAGACTGGGATAATTATGAAGCGGCAAAGGAATATCTGCCAAGTGATACCAATTACCAATCAATTGTTGGCGGCAATCATGCCGGCTTTGGTAGCTACGGTGAACAAAAAGGGGACAATCCAGCGGAAATGTCCAATGGCGAGCAACAAATTGAAGTGGCGACGATGCTGATTCAATGGCTGCAGGAAAACTTTCCGCAAAATAATCGCTGAAAAATGTGAATAGAAAAATCCCGCAAACATTTTCAAGTTTGGGGGATTTTTTTCGTCTTTTTAATCAAGAAGTGCTATGCTTTTGGTGATGAATTATATAGAAAAAGGAAGTTATGATAATGGAATTTATCGGAGTCTTATGTCTTATTTTATTAGCAACTACCATCGCTTCTCATTTTTCACAAAAAATTGGTATCCCGGCAGTCGTCGGGCAGCTGCTGATTGGCGTAATCTTAGGGGAAGGGGTTCTCAATTGGTTGCATCCGGATACCTTGATTCATGAATTTTCAGAAATCGGCGTCATTTTGCTGATGTTTATTGCTGGCATGGAAAGTAATCTGAGCCAGCTAAAAAAATATTTGAGACCAGCTTTGCTCGTTGCTTCTTTTGGCATCCTGTTGCCGCTTTTCTTAGGCTTTGGCACAGGACAAGCGCTGGCGATTTCCACTACCGAAGCAATCTTTTTTGGAATTATTTTGACCGCTACCTCCGTCAGTATTTCGGTGGAGGTATTAAAGGAATTGAAGGCCTTAGATACTAAAGAAGGTTCGACAATTTTAGGCGCAGCGGTAATTGATGATATTTTGACGGTGCTGTTGGTCAGCTTCAGCTTTACTTTTTTAGCACCTGACAACAGCCGCAATACTCCATCAATTCTCTTGATTGTGTTAGAAGATTTACTGTATTTTCTATTGATTTACTGTTTAGTCAAATGGTTGGCACCTTATCTAATGAACCTCAGCCGCAATGTGTATGCACCGGCGGCCGTCATTATCGTGTCGTTGGTCATTTGTCTTTCGATGGCCTACTTGGCGGATTTAGTCGGACTTAGCTCAGTGATTGGCGCTTTTTTTGCCGGCGTTGCCATCAGTCAAACCAAAGATAAAACAGAGGTCCACCGCAATGTAGAGGCCCTTGGTTATGCTGTTTTTATTCCCGTCTTTTTTGTCAGCATCGGCTTGAGCGTTTCCTTCGGACAATTAAAAAGCCAAATTGTGCTAGTCGTAGCCTTTGTTTTGGTGGCAATTGCCGCTAAAATGATTGGCGGCTTTATCGGCTCGAAGCTTTCGGGTTTTTCTAACAACAGCAGTTGGATGATTGGCGCAGGAATGGTTTCACGAGGGGAAATGGCCTTAATCATTTTACAATTAGGGACAGACGCCGGCGTAGTTGCCAGTGATTACTATTCCTCACTGGTCTTAATTATTCTAGTGACAACCCTCGTTTCACCGTTGATTTTGAAATATTTCACCAATCGCACATATGCCAAGTCCGCATCTAATCAATAAACAGCACTTTTGAAGAAAAAAAGTCTTTAGGGTATGCTTAATTTAGGTCAAATAGTCAAACAGGAGGGACAGAAAATGAAAATATTTATCGTAGGAGCAGCCGGTCGGGTAGCCGAAGAATTGATTGCCGATTTGATTGCAGACGGCCATGAAGTATTAGCCGGAGCTAGAAGCCCTGAAAAAATTAAAACGGGCGCTAAAATCACCCCCGTCCATTTTGATTTACACTGGGAAGTCGCCGAAATGGCCATAGCTTTAGCGGGTGCCGAAGTCGTTTATTTTGTCGCCGGCTCTCGGGGTCAAGATTTACTACAAACGGATTTGTTCGGCGCAGTCAAATTAATGCAGGCAGCCGAAACCCAAGGCATCAAACGCTATATTCAATTGAGCTCGACGTATTCCATGGAACCGGAAAAATGGCGGGGCACTGGTTTAGAAAAAATCATGAACTATAATATCGCCAAAATGTTCGCTGACCATTGGCTCGTCGATAACACCCAGCTGGACTATACGATTTTACAGCCGGGCAGTCTAGAAGAAACTGCCGCAACAGGCAAAATTTCCGTGAACAGCGGAGCGATGGGACCCAATCCAATCCCCGATGTCGCTAAAACTTTAGCAGAATTATTGAAATATCCTAATACGATTAAGAAGGTTATTTCCATGATGGGCGGATCAGATGAGATTGATGAGGCTTTGAAAACTTTGTAGCTTTTGGACTGGCAAAACCTGGTTCAATTTAACAAGTCAATGGACCGTATAAAAATTTCTGATATTAAACAAAGGCCAGCAACAGCTTGAACTTAAAACGTTCGCTGTTGCTGGTCTTTTCTTCTAACAAATAACTCCTTGCTAAAGGTTTATCTAGATTACTCCCTCAAGGCTTAATATAAGCATAGCCATTCGACTGCAGCTTAACTAAATCTAAAACGCCAGCGGGAACCACCTCGACATTTTTCGGCAGTTGTTCCTCAGCGATATCATTCGCTTTTAGCGCATTGTGGCAAGCGTGGAAATTAATTTTGGGATTGCTGATAAAGTGTTGGTAAGCCGGTTCAAGATAACCGGTGACAGCTCCGCCATTTACTAAAACAATAACTTCAATTGTGGCTGTAGCCTGTAACAGATTGTTAACATTGCTGCGGGCTTCGGGCCATTTTTCTTTTTCATCAATGTGAAAGACAACTTTCATAGGGATTCCTCCTAAATTTGTTTGCATTTTCCATGGAAGCACTCAGTCATTCCAAAGAACAATTAGTGGTAATAACTAGGCTTATTGTATATTATCAACATAAGAAAGAAAAATGGGAGGCTCAACATGTATCAAACGATTTCGATGAAGGATTTTTATCAACAGGCAACACAGAAAAAATTACATATTCTGGATGTTCGCCCGGTGGAGGGCTTTTTTGCTGGGCATGTGCCCGACGCAGTGAGTTTACCGCTGGAGGAGCTGCCGGAAAATTTAGCTCAGTTGTCAAAGGACCAAAAATATTACATTATTTGCCGCAGCGGTCAGCGCTCACAAAGAGCCAGCGAGTTTTTAGCAGAAGCGGGCTATGATGTTACTAATGTTGCCGGTGGTACATTGGCTTGGCCGGGCACCTTAGAAAAATAATTTTAAATAAAGTATTTTCTTTTTGCTAAAAAAAGCTGATAATAAGCTGAATCATTTTTTAGAAATATTGCCGAAGGGGAGCTGGTAATTCTATAAATTTTTAAGGATAAGTTTTTAAAAAATATCTCATAAAGACCATTTGAAATAAGTAAAGTTTTAAAATAAAAATAGCTGCTGTAATTTTTTGTTTTACATAAATTAGATTTTGATAAATAGATGGGGGATTCGACATTGATTGAAATTGTCGGTTTAAAAAAAGTCTTTGAAAATGGGTTTGAAGCCTTGAAGTCGGTGGACTTTACGATTGAAAAAGGGGATTTGGTTTGTCTGCTGGGGCCAAGCGGCTGCGGCAAGTCGACGATTTTAAATATGATTGCCGGCTTGTTGACACCAACAGAAGGCGACATTCGCTTTGACGGGAAATCGGTTGTGAAAACTGAACCGAAGGACCGCAATATTGGCTTTGTATTCCAGAATTATGCCTTATATCCACATATGACGGTTGAGGAAAATGTCATGTTTCCACTGACTGTCGGCGACAAAAAAATGAAAAAAGCAGAGGCCAAGCCGATTGCTGAAAAGTATATGAAGCTGACCAATATCGAAGAATTAAAGGATAAAAAACCAGGGACTCTATCTGGTGGGCAACAACAGCGGGTAGCGATTACCCGGGCTTTGGTCCAAAATCCTGAAGTTTTATTATTAGATGAACCGTTAAGTAATTTAGATGCCCGCCTGCGTTTGAAGATTCGAGAAGAAATTCGCCGTCTCGTCAAAGAAGTCGGCATCACCACAATTTTCGTGACCCACGACCAAGAAGAAGCTCTTTCCATCAGCGATAAAATTATTTTGCTAAATGAAGGTGTCGTTCAACAAGACGATGATCCGCAAAATCTTTATTTGGAGCCTAGCAATTTATTCGTGGCTAAATTTATCGGAAATCCAATTATCAATATTTTACCAGTGGAAATCAAAGACGGGCAGATGTTGCATCCGGAATTTAGCATTCCGCTGGAGCGCTTCAGTGATGAGCGCTTTAAAAAAGGCTATCAGGATGGCCAATACTATATTGGGATTCGACCTGAGGATGTGATTCCAGCCGATGTTGAGCCGGATTTCACGGCTAATATTAAAAGCGTAGAGTTGATTGGCCGGGAACGGATTTTGAATTTTGACGTTAATGAGATTCACTCCAAGTCTTTAGTGCCAATTGAAGTCGCCATTGAAGAAGGCAATACCCAAGGCTTCCGTTTTAATTTGAACAAGGCCTTTATCTTTGAAAAAGAAGGGGCGCGCATCTACTAATGTTTAAATTTAAGAAGAATTACAATCCAGAGAACCAGCCAAAAGCTTGGCTTTTCCTGTTGCCCTCGTTGATTGTCATTGTATTCTTTAGCATTTATCCGTTGATTCGTTCATTTTGGATGAGTTTTCAAAGCGGCAGCTTAATCAATCAGCAGTGGGCCGGCATCGAAAATTATCAAAGAATTCTCAGCGACCCGGTCTTTTTTCGGGCGCTAAAAAATACGGCCCTCTACACCTTTACTGTGGTGCCGATTGCCTTGATTATTTCTTTGGCGATTGCCTGGGTCATCTTTGAAAAAGTGAAATTCAAAAGTTTTTTTGAAACAATTTTCTTTATGCCTTATGTGACCTCAACAATTGCCATCGGGATTGTCTTCCGTTATTTCTTTAACGGTTCTTATGGGATTGTCAATTACATTCTGGGTTTTTTCGGAATTCCCGGAGTCAATTGGCTGGACGATGTCAAGATGAGCATGCCAACCTTGATTATTTTTGGGATTTGGAGCAGTCTAGCCTTCAATATTATTATTTTATTGGCGGGCCTCAGAAATATCGATAAGGAACATTATAAAATTGCCAAGATGTTTGGCGCAAATAGCTGGGAAATTTTCAGTCGGATTACCTTCCCGCAATTGATTCCAACGATTGCCTTTTTACTGACAGTCAATGTGATTGGCGCCTTTAAAGTTTATACGCAGGTCTATGCTTTATTTGGCGGAAAAGCTGGGATTGCCAACAGTGCGACCACAGCGGTTTATTATATCTATGATAAATTTCATATTGCCGGTCGACCGGGTGTGGCGATGGCAGCGACGGTCGTGTTGTTCTTAATTATTCTGGCGGTCACCTTTATCCAAAATAAATTGTTGCGAAAGGTGGGCAATTAAGATGAGTAAAGTGCTGACAACTATCAGTTATATCTTTATTGTTTTATTAGCGATTATCACCGTCTTCCCCTTTGTCTATATGATTTTAGCGGGCTTGATGACTTATCGGGAAGCGACGAGTATTCCACCGACCTTTATCCCGGAAGCTCTGCAATGGAGCAATTTCACGACGGTCTTTGAACGGGCACCATTTCTGCAATATTTTATCAATACCGTCTTTGTGTCAACGGTGACGACTATTTTTACCTTGATTACCGCCGTATTAGCTTCCTTTGCGTTAACTAGCTTAGAGTTTCGTTTTAAAAAAGTTGTGATGGCGATTATGGTTTCCCTGTTGATGGTGCCTTATGAGTCGATTATTTTTACCAACTACAACACAATTGCCAGACTGGGCTTGCTGAATACTTACACAGCTTTGATTATTCCCTTTCTGACGAGTATTTTCTATATTTATTATTTGAACGGCTATCTTAAAGGAATTTTCAGCACTTTTTATAAAGCTGCTAAAATTGACGGGGCGACGGATTTGCAATATATTCGCCGGATTTTAATTCCTATGTCAAAACCGGCTCTGGTTACCGTGGGGATTTTAACTTTTATTTCCAGTTGGAATTCATTCCTGTGGCCGCTTTTAGTTACCAATACCAAAGATTTGCGACTGTTGAATAATGGGCTGTCAGCCTTCACTACAGAAAGCGGCAGTGATGTCCAATTGCAAATGGCGGCTGCCACCTTGACGGTCATTCCCATCTTAATTATTTATCTTATTTTCAGAAAAGAAATTATCAAAGGAGTGGCAAAAGATGGCATCAAAGGCTAAGACGACTGTGACCTTTCACAGCGGGATTTTAACAATTGGCGGCACGATTATTGAAGTCGCCTATCAAGACGCCCATATCTTCTTTGATTTTGGTTCGGAATATCATCCAGAAACGCCGTTGCCGGACGAGAATTTACAAACACTTGTCGATCATCGCTGGGTGCCGGAGCTGTCGGGAATTTACGACGCTCGCTTGAATTATTCCTATCAAGGGGAGACGCCTCAGGAGTTTAAAGAGACAGCGGTCTTTTTATCCCATGCTCATTTAGACCATTCAAAAATTATCAATTATTTAGACCCATCGATCCCCTTATATACTTTGGCAGAAACGAAAGCTATTTTAGAAGAATTAAATCGGGACGGCGACTTTTTAACCCCGTCGCCCTTTGCTGAAAAAAACTTTGTCAGGGAAATGATTGGCTTAAAACCGCGGGATGTCATTCAAGTTGGGGAAATCTCGGTGGAAATTTGGCCGGTGGATCACGATGCTTTCGGCGCTTCAGCGCTATTGATTCGTACGCCGGAACAATTGATCACTTACACAGGAGATTTACGCCTGCATGGGTATCATCCAGAAATTACGGAGGCCTTTGCCAAAGCCGCCTTCCAAACGGATTTATTGATGATGGAAGGGGTCAGCATTAGTTTTCCAGAACGGGAAGAAAATCCCGAAGAAATCAAAGTTTTAAGTGAAACAGACTTGATTCAAAGAGTTGTTGATGTCGAGTTGGAAAACCCGAAACGGCAAATTACCTTTAACGGCTATCCAGCCAATGTCGAACGCTTTTTACAACTCGTTGAGCATTCGCCACGGACAGTGGTATTGGAAGCCAATCAAGCCAGTTTATTACAGGAGATTTTTGGTAAACAAGTGCCTTATTATTATGCCAAAGACAAAATAAATCCTGATTTAAATCCAGAGTTAGAAGTCAGCTATCAAACTTTATTAGCTGATGATGAAAAATATTTGTGGCAGGCAGTTGCTGATTTTGAACAGCTGCAGGCCGGGGGACTTTATTTACACTTGGATGCTCAGCCTTTGGGGGACTTTGATCCGGCTTATGCAGTCTTTTTAGCGCTATTAGCGGATCATAAAATCGAATTTCTGCGTCTAGCAGTGTCGGGGCATGCTTTTCCTGCTGATTTGGAGCAAATTATTGCTTGGATTCAGCCTAAACTATTGGTTCCAATCCATACCTTGAAGCCAGAAAAACTGGAAAATCCGTATGGTGAAAGAATACTACCCACTCGTGGGCAAAAAATTGTTTTATAAAGAGGGAGCGTAAAAGATGAAAGCAAACAAAGTAACATTTGGAGTATTTGCAGCAAGTGCAGCACTTTTATTAGGGGCTTGCGGCGGCGGCAACGATTCAACGGCGGACTCAACTGCCAGCAGTGAAATTGCCACAGAAGTATCAGCAGGCACCACCGTTACATTTTGGCATGCCATGAATGGTGCTCAGGAAGAAGAATTGGTTTCTTTAACGCAACAATTTATGGATGAAAATCCGAATGTCACCATTGAGTTGCAAAACCAATCGCAATATTCTGACTTGCAAGCAAAAATCAATTCTACTTTGCCTTCACCAAAAGATTTACCAACGATTACTCAAGCATACCCAGGCTGGTTGTATAGCGCAGCGACTGATGGCATGCTAGTCGATTTACAAGATTACATCGATAACGCCGATATCGGTTGGGGCGACCAAGAAGCAATTCGGGAACCTTTGATGGAGGGTGCGCAAATCGATGGCACGCAATATGGAATTCCTTTTAACAAATCGACGGAAATGTTATTCTACAATGCGGATATGCTAGCTGAATACGGCGTCGAAGTGCCAACAACTTTTGAAGAATTGGCAGAAGCTTCTAAGACAATTTACGAACAATCAAACGGTGAAGTTGTCGGAGCTGGTTTTGATTCATTAAACAATTATTATGCTATCGGTATGGAAAATGCCGGCGTTGATTTCAATGCTGACTTAGACTTTGCCGGTGACGAATCTAAAGAAGTTATCAACTACTATGCAGATGGTGTCAAAGAAGGCTACTTTAGAATTGCTGGTTCTGACAGCTACTTATCTGGACCGTTCGCTAATGAACAAGTCGCAATGTTTATCGGCTCTATCGCTGGTGAAGGCTACGTGAAAAAAGATACTGAAGGTGTCTTTGAATACGGCGTAGCAACTCGCCCTGCTGAAATGAACCTGCAACAAGGAACGGACATTTACATGTTCGACAGCGCTTCTTCAGAAGAAAGAACAGCTGCCTTTGAATACATGAAATTCTTGACTTCTCCTGAATCGCAATTGGATTGGGCTGTCAACACAGGCTACATGCCCGTTGTCGAATCTGTTTTAACTTCAACAGAATACTTAGACAATCCAGAAACCAAAGTGCCGGCAGAATTAGGCCAAGCAACAGCACACTTATTCTCAATTCCAGTAGCACAAAGTTCTGATGCGGCTTACAATGAAACTCGGGCAATTATGGAAAATATCTTGTCAAATACCGACCAAGATACCGACCAATTAATTGAAGACTCTGTTTCACAATTCCAAGATGCTTGGAACCAATAAGCGTTAAAAATCCAGCAGGTTGAATCTGCTGATGATAAACACGAGGGAGGCCTGTGACAATTTTGTCGCAGGTTCTTTCGTTCATTGGAGGAACTATGCGTTTAACTATTTTAGAAACCAGCGATATTCACGGCTATATTTATCCGACCAATTACGCTGACAAGCAAGAGCTGCCAATCGGTGCAGCCAAAGTTGCCAGTAAAATCAAAGAACTGACTGCAGCGGCAGAAGGTCCAGTGATAAAAATTGAAAATGGCGATTTTATTCAAGGCTCGCCCTTCAGCTATTTCGTTGCCAAAGAAAATAAGTTGACGGCTGCTGACTTGACGCAAGTCACCGATTTAATCGGCTATGACGTTCATGTTTTAGGCAATCACGAATTTAATTACGGTCGGGCTTACTTAGAAGAAGCGGTTGCCAGTTATCAAACACCGGTTTTAGCAGCGAATATTTTAAATGAAGCCGGTGAGCCAGCATTTGGCAAAGCCTATGAAATTATCGAAAAAGCGGGCGTTAAAATTGCCATTCTAGGCTTAGATACGCAATACATCCCCCATTGGGAGCAGCCGGCAACGATTGCGGGTTTAACGTTTGTCAGCGCTGTGGCAACCGCAAAAAAATATCTGCCTCAATTACGGGAATTAGCTGACGTGGTAATCGTCAGCTATCACGGTGGATTTGAACGAGATTTAGTCACAGGAGAGCACACCGAATTATTGACCGGCGAAAATGAAGGCTATCAATTACTGACAGAAGTTGCCGGCATCGACGCCTTAGTGACCGGACATCAGCATCGGGAAATCGCCGCCATTGTCAATGGCGTGCCAGTGGTTCAGCCAGGGTATCGCGGCAATCATGTAGGTGAAATTCAATTGGAGCTGGAAAAAACGGCAACCGGCTATCAAGTAATCGCTAGCAAAGCTGAAATTCATCCGGTGGTAAACGTTAAAGCCGACCAAGAAATTTTAGCTGCTGTTGCTCCTATTGAAAAAGAATTGGAGGCTTGGCTCGACCAGCCGGTGGGAAAAGTTGTCGGTGACATGACGATTGTCGATGCGATGCAGGCTCGCTTAGTTGAACATCCCTATGTAGAATTTATTAATCAAGTGCAAATGGCTGCCAGCGGTGCGGAGATTTCCGGGACGGCGTTGTTTAACAATGAAGGCAAAGGATTTCAAGAGACGATTACCATGCGGGACATTATCACCAATTATATTTACCCGAACACATTAGCCGTTTTAAAAGTTTCCGGAGCCGATTTGAAAGCGGCCCTTGAGCAAACGGCCAATTACTTAATTTTGGAAGCTGGCGAAATTCAGTTTAATCCCGCCTTCATTGATCCAAAGCCACAGTATTATAATTACGATATGTATGAAGGTATTGAGTATATTATCGATATGAGGCAGCCTGTTGGCCAGCGGATTACCGAGATGACGTTTAAAGGACAGCCGGTGAAACCAACGGATGAACTAGAAATTGTCACCAACCAATACCGAGCAGTGGGGGGCGGCAATTTCCAGATGTTTACCCCAGAAAAAATTGTTCGGGAAGTTCAGATTGATATGACCGAATTGATTGCCAATTATCTGGAGAAACATCCGGTAATCAATGCCAGTGTGAATCATAATTTTAGAGTTGTAAAATAAAAAAAGCCTGAAGAAAAGTTTTTAAACGGATGCAGCCAATTTTTAAAAGTTGATTGAATAACTCACTTTTGAAAACTGACATCAGTAGTAAAAACAATATCTTCAGGCTTATTTTAATTCTCTATTTTTTTAAAATAAGGTAGGGTGCTTAACTGAATAGGGATTGTTTCAATTGCCGGCCCCATGAAGACCTGCTGATTGAACCCTGCTTGCCATTGGCCTTTTGGCAGATAAATTTCTTTTGTGACAGCGCCTTTTTCTAAAACAGGCGCCACCAGAATTTCAGTCCCCAACATAAATTGTGTATGGCTGAACCGAAGATCCGCCTCAGGAAATTCATAAATCATTGGCCGAATGATAGGCGTGCCGGTTTTGGCGGCAGCCTGTGCCAATTGAATAATATAGTCTGCAAATTCGACATGCAGCTTAGCGGCCGCCTGACAGATTGCCAAGTGTTCAGCATCTAAGACTCGCCACGGCGCCACAGAAAATTGCATCATCGGCATCAAAGCGGAGCATTGAGCCGAGCGAACGATTAATTCTTGATCCAATTGGGTTTTCCCTAAGAAACTTTGAAATTCGCCGCCGCCAATCATATCAGGACAGCTAAAGTGATAGCCGAGCATTGCTTGAGCTAAAGAATCGGGAATTAATTCAGCTAAACCATTTTCACCCCATTCGAATTCTTTATCCTGCAGCCGATTGACTAAAGGCGCCCCTTGATTTTTATAGGTCATACGAAATTCATTAAAGGGAAATTCTAAGCCAAAGCGGCCCCACAATTCCACCTGCTCTAACGCAGTAGCACCTTGATAAGAGAGATCATCATTGCGATAAAATCGAGGATCACCGGCATCGAATTTAAAACCATCGATGCCAATCTCGGTTTGCAAGTTTTGCAGTTGCTCCTTCAACCAAGCATAGGCTCCGGGATGACTTAAATCTAAAACAGCACTGTATCCATTCCACCATTCACGAATGGCCGGCTGATCATCCCTTTGCTTGATTAAAAAATCCTGCTCCCGCAAGTAGCGAAACTCTGCCGTGTCCGGCGAAATAAAAGGACAGACCCACAGCATCACCTTGAAGCCCAGCTGATGCAGCTCAGTCACCATCTCCTTTGGATTCGGAAATTTTTTTGACGAAAATTGCCACTTACCATAATAATCCGCCCATAAATCATCAATCATTATCAGACCGGCCGGCAAATCATGTGCCAGGATTCCTTTGGCATAATCTAAAATTCCTTTTTGATTTTGGTCATAAATCAATTCAATCCAGGAATTCCATTGGGGCATCGCAAAAAAATCCTTTGGCGGCATTGTCCCCAGGGCATAGACTTGCTGAGCAATTAGCTGTTGAGCATCCTTTAAACAGCTGCCCCCTTCATAAAAATAGACCTCCGTCTGCGGCGCAATTTCATAATGCGTTTCACCAGTATAAAAATCGAAGGCTTGGCTACTCCACAGAGCGCGGCCTTTAGAAGAAATAAAAGTTGGAGCGAATTGATTCACCGTATCAAGATTTTTCAATTTAAGAGCATAATTTTCCTCAAAAGAGAAGGGGTACTTGGGCCCATCCATCACACAACCGCCATACCAGACCTCATCAGGTAGCGTTGAAATTTTTATTCTTTCCGTTAATACCGGTTGCAACACTTGAATATTTTCCATCTTGGGACCTTCCTTTAAGAGCTTTTCTTCTATTATATTATATGTTGACTGATTTGAAAGCGCTACTTTTGTCTAGTTGACACTTTTGCGGGGTTTGTTATATTGGAAGGAAAGACCGGTTTGAAAAATTAAGACTAGCAAAAGGAGGAGGACCATGTTTCTTCACGAGTTAAAAATCAATGATACGCAGCAAAAGGGTTATCCCTTTGAAGTTTTTGCGGTGCAGGAAATTTTAAAGCATCACGGCAGTCTGCCTTTTACCGCTCCCATCACTTTTTTATCAGGAGATAACGGCACTGGCAAGTCAACGATTTTAGAGGCAATTGCCGTTGCTTATGGTATCAATCCAGAAGGCGGCAGCCAAAATTTTAACTTTGAAACCTTTGCGAGCCACTCCTCACTCCATGAAAATGTGCGTCTGGTTAGAAAAGGCACTTTACCCAGAACAAAATTTTTTCTGCGTTCAGAAACCTATTACAATGTAGCATCAGAAATTGAAGAACTTTCTGGATATGAAACCACGCCCTTTGGTTCTTATGGCGGCCAATCACTTCATGAACGTTCCCACGGGGAAGGGCTGTTGGCAATTATTGAAAATCGTTTTGGCGGTAATAGTTTCTATCTACTGGACGAGCCAGAGGCGGGCTTATCGACCAGCCGCCAATTTTCTTTACTGGAGCAAATGCATCGGCTAGTCAAGACGGGCTCGCAATTAATCATTGCGACCCATTCACCAATCATTATGGCGTACCCCAATGCGCAAATCTATCAATTTTCTGAAGCGGGACTGGAGGAACTAACCCTTGAGGAAACGATAGCCTTCAAAGAGAGTAAGATTTTTTATGATGACCATCAGCGGCTGCTGCATTATTTGTTGGAGTGAGGGAGTGTTGGAGGCAAAGTCGCAGGTAATTGAGGAGAATGTTTTTGTGGGAGTTTTAGAAGTGGTATCATAAAGTTAAAATAAATTCCTCATAGCATTCCCCCCGCAGCTGGCGTATAATTTTTGAAAATGGAGCAGGTGTGCTTAATCAAAGGAGGCCCTTATGCGAATTCAACAGTTGGAATATTTGGAAATGATTGCCAAAACTGGCTCCATCAATGAAGCGGCCAAAAAATTATTCTTGACCCAGCCCAGTTTATCCAATGCCATCAAGGAATTGGAAAATGAAATGGGGGTCCAGTTGTTGTTGAGGAGCAAAATGGGGGTAACTTTGACCAATGATGGCCGGGAGTTTTTGATTTATGCCCGTCAAATTTTGGATCAGGTGTATTTACTGGAGGAACGTTACCAACAGCAAAGCGTTCGCAAGCAGGCCTTTTCCGTATCAGCGCAGCATTATGCCTTCGTGGTCCATGCCTTTGTTGAGCTGATTCGTGGTGTCACAACCGCCGAATATCAATTTACACTGCGGGAAACCGAAACGGAAAATATTTTAGATGATTTAACTAGTTTTAAAAGTGAAATTGGCGTGCTTTATGTAAATGATTTTAACCGCCAAGTGATGACCAAATTATTTAAAGAAAAAGATTTAGTCTTTACCCCTTTATTTGTCGCTCAACCCCACGTCTTTGTCGGCCGCCAAAATCCTTTAACCCAGAAAAAAATTGTCCAGTTAGAGGATTTACAGGAATACCCGTATCTTTCTTATGAACAAGGGGACAGCAATTCTTTTTATTTTGCGGAAGAAATTCTCAGCACTCTGGAGCATAAAAAAAGCATCAAGGTCAGTGATCGGGCCACAATTTTTAATTTGATGGTGGGGTTGGATGGCTACACCATCAGCTCTGGCATTATCTCCAGTGAATTGAACGACGATAAAATCGTCGCCATTCCACTGGCGGTTGAAGATTCGCTGACTTTGGGCTGGATTAAACAAAAGCAGTTGGAATTATCCCCGATTGCCCAAGAATATCTGCAGATTCTCCAGGCCCATATTAGAAAATATGGGTTTGAGATTATTGGGGAGTAACCCATGACCACAGCAACATTATTACAACAAATAAAAAATGACACCAAAAAAATCCTGCGTCATAAGCTAGTGGGCATTTATTTGCATGGCTCGTTTGTTTTAGGCGGCTACAATCCTGATTTCAGTGATTTGGATTTTTTGATTGTCGTCAAATACAACTTGACGAAGACTGAAAAATTGGCCTTGATGGCAGTCGTGCTAGAGAAGTGGTGGCCCAACGCTCCCAAAAAAGGCTTGGAGTTTCATGTAATGACGGTGAAGATGCTGCAAAAAAGCCCAGTTGCGGCAACTTTTGATTTTCATTTTTCACCGCTTCATCGAAGGGCTTTTTTGAAAAGCCCAGAGCAATTTATCGAAGCAATGCAGGGACTTGACCCGGATTTACCCGCTCATCTAAAAATAATTCGCAAAAAAGGCTGTGTTTTGCTAGGGAAATCCACTAAGAAAACCATCCCCTATATTTCCAAAGAGAACTACTGGCGCAGTGTGTATGCCGATTTACAAGATGCTTCAGTGGGCATCCACCAAGCTCCGGTGTCAACGCTTTTAAATTTGTGTCGCAGTTTAGCTTTTGTGAAGCGTAATCTGCTGTTAGGAAAATTAGCTGGTGGCCGCTGGGCTTTGCAGCAGGTGTCGCCAGAATTTCAGAAAATCATTGGGCAGGCAATTATTGATTATCAAGGAAATTCCCTTAGCTTGCAGCAAAATTATTCGGAGGAAAACTTGCAAGAAATCACAGTTTTTCTACTGTCTACGATAAAAAAAGCTGCTGGGGAAAACTCGCTTTTCGTTCATTAATTTTTTGCAAAGCCGATTGATAATTCTAAGCATAATTTTTGCAGAAGTCCCAAAAGTGAGTATGATTAGCAGTAGAAAGAAGGGATAGTAATGGCAGAATTTAAAAAAGCCGTCTTTGCTGGCGGATGTTTCTGGTGTATGGTCAAACCTTTTGAAGAAACGCCAGGTATTGAGAAAGTAGTTTCCGGTTATACAGGCGGACATACCAAAAATCCCACCTATCGCGAAGTTGGTTCAGGTAAGACTGGTCACACTGAAGCGGTGGAAATTACTTATGACCCAGATCAAATCAGTTATGCTGATTTAGTTGAAATCTATTGGCGCCAAACCGACCCAACAGATGCTTTAGGACAATTTGCAGATCGAGGCGACTCCTATCGTCCGGTGATTTTTTATGGTGATGAGGCTGAAAAAGCAGCGGCAGAAAAATCGAAGGCCGACTTAGCAGCTAGTGGTCGCTTCAAAGAACCGATTGTTACAAAAATCGAAGCTCGCCAAACATTTTATCCGGCTGAGGATTATCACCAAGACTACTACAAAACCAACAGCGCCCACTACAATATGTATCGTGAAGGCTCCGGCCGGGCAGCGTTTATTCGCAATAACTGGAAAAATTAATAAAATTAAAGGAACAGCTAGTCACATTTAGACTAGCTGTTCCTTTTTTTAAATACGCCCATAATGTAAAATCTGTTGGTTAGCGTATTGGAGATAGTCCTGCAATTTATCAATGGCTTCAGCATAATGTTCAGCACGGATTAAATCCAAATACTCTTGGAAAAATTGGACCGTCGATAAAGTTTTTTTAGGTGCATTACTGGAATCGGACATTTTTCGGTACAAAGAGGTGCTGACGACTCGGGCCCACAGACTCTCGTAGGTCGGCGCAAGCAGTTCATTGCCGGAGGCTGCCATGATAGCCGTATAAACTTTGGGCATTTGATTGATGTATTGAACGTAATCGAGACTTTCTCGATAGTGCTTGGCTAAGGCTAATTTTTCCTGAATGTCCTCTACATTTAAAACAACTAGGCCAAGGCTGGCTTGTTTTGTGGCTAAAATTAACCATTCAACACAAATTTGTGTGATGTCGACCATTTCTTTTACCGTGGCTTCCCTCAAGGAGATGCCGCGGTTTTTTTTGTAGACAATTAATTTTTCCTGCTCCAATTGTTTTAGAGCAGAACGGATGGGTGAGCGGCTGTAGCCGAGTTTTTTTGAAATTGAGGCTTCAGATAAACCTTCTTCAAGATTATATTCCCCAAAAAGAATCGCTTGTTTAATTTCTTGATAGACACTGCTTTCAATGGATTTTGGCATGATTTTCATCCTTTTACATATAATTTACAAAAACGTTACTGAATATTGATGAATCTCCCCTGTCCTACAAAGTATACTACAAGTGTTCAGTGGTATACTACTGAAATTTGAAAATGGGAGATTGAAAATGAAAAAAATGAAATTAGCACTTTTAACCTTATTATGTGGGGCATCTTTAGCAGTGATGACAGGCTGCGGTAATAATCAAGCAGCGAGTGCAGCTGGCGAAATTGATAAATTAACGATTGTCCAAATGCCGGATGAAAATAATCCGGATGCAGGCACGAAAAATGAAGACTTCCGCAGTGCAATGGCAGAGGAATTAGGTTTAGAAGTGGAAGAATTAGTTGGCGCAGAATATTCTGTGGGCATTGAAGCGATGAAATCCGGGAAACTGGATGTGTTGTTAGTTTCGCCGATGAGTTATTATCAGGCGAAAAAAGTTGCTGGCGTTGAGCCACTAGTTACGACAACCTCCATGGGGGAAGAAGAATATCGGACGGTCTTTATTGTTAGTAAAGACGACACGGAAACGCAAACGTTAGCTGATTTAGAAGGGAAAACTTTTGCCTTTGTTGACCCAGCCTCTTCTTCTGGCTATATGTTTCCCAAAGCTAAGTTAGTCAACGAGCTTGATTTAGATACCGACCAATTGGAAAATCCTGACTACTTCTTTAAGACTGTTGCTTATTCCGGCAAACATGACTCAAGTATCATGGGCGTCATTAAAGGCGATTACGATGCAGCGGCGGTTGCTGGTCAAACAATTCCGCAATTGGTTGAAGCGGGAATTATTGAAGAAGACGATGTGCGGGTGATTGGTGAAACCGATGTGATTCCTAATGCGTGCTTTGTCATTCGTGCAGACTTACCGCAGGAGATGAAGGATAAAATTAAAGAATTTTATTTAAACTATGCCAACGAAGACTATTTTGAAACAATGTATGGCAGTAAAGACGTGCGCTTTATCGAAGCCAAGGATGAAGATTATGCAATCGTAGAAGAAATGGTGGCGACATTAAACATTGAGGAGGCCGAATAATGGCAGCAGAATTATTAGTCTTAAAAAATTTAGGAAAAACCTATGACAAAGAAAATTATGCATTGAAAAACGTTGATTTGACGATTCACAAAGGCGAATTTATCGTGGTTATCGGGCCTTCCGGTGCTGGCAAATCGACCTTCATCCGTTCAATTAATCGGATGATTGATCCCTCTGAAGGGGAAATTATTTTTGACGGTACTCACATGGAAAAAGTGAAGGGGCGGGAATTAAAACGTCAGCGCTCTGACATCGGCATGATTTTCCAACATTACAATTTGATTGGCCGCACCAATGTGATTAAAAATGTATTGCATGGTCGTTTAGGCAAGGTTTCATTTTTCAATAGCCTCTTGAGCCGCTATCCAGAAGCGGATAAACGGGAAGCTGTTGAATTATTGACCAAAGTCGGCTTAAAAGACCAATTATACAAACGAGCAAATGATTTATCCGGTGGCCAAATGCAGCGGGTCGGCATTTGCCGAGCGATTATGCAGCATCCTAAATTAATTTTAGCGGATGAGCCAATTGCTTCATTGGATCCCAATTCTGCTGGGATTGTGATGGATCATTTAAAGGGTGTTACCGAGGAACGAGGTATCACCTGTATCGTCAACTTGCACCAAGTCGACTTTGCAAAAAAATATGCAACTCGGATTATCGGGATTCAAGCTGGCCAAGTTGTTTTTGATGGACGGCCAAGCGAGCTTTCAGATGAAATGACCGCCATGATTTACAAAGGAAAAGAAGCGCAGATGAAATTGCCGCAAGAGGATGCGCTACTGACAGAGGGGAATTTGACTTATGGAGAAATCTAGCCAACGGGTGCTGTTGACTGAACAAAAGAAATTGGCTTTATTGCTGAAGCTGATGACTGTCATCGGTGTGGTCATCTTTGCTTTTGCCTATCTGCAAGTAAATCCTTTGGAAGCGTTGCTGGCCTTTCCCAGCTTCTTTCAGTTTTTTATTACCAATTTTCTGCCGGCTAATTTCACTCAATTGTCGACCTACCTGCCCTTAATTTTAGAAACGCTATTGTTTGCGGTTGTAGGAACTTATTTTTCAGCGATTTTGGCCTTTGTCTTTGGCCTCTTGATGTCAGAACAGGCAAATCCGTTTCGCTGGTTGAGAGTCGGGGTGCGGGTCTTTATTTCATTTTTAAGAAATATTCCGATTTTAGTTTGGGCTTCACTGTTGGTTTATATTTTTGGTATCGGTAATATGGTGGGTCTGCTGGCTTTAATTATTGCTACTTTAGGATTTTTGGCCCGCTCTTATGCAGATTCTATCGATGAAATTGCCGGCAGTAAGCTCGAGGCTTTGCGGGCAAGCGGCGCTTCTTATCTACAAATTTTATTTCATGGCCTGATTCCCGAATTTATTCCATCTTGGATTAATTGGACACTGTTTTCCTTTGAAATAAATATTCGCGCCTCCTCCATTTTAGGAATGGTCGGCGCAGGCGGCATCGGGATTATGATTCAAACCAATATTCGTCTATTTAAATACCATGAGGCTCTATCTTTAATTATTATTTTAGTGGCGATGGTGCTGCTGACTGAATTTGTCGTCAATCGCCTCAGACGTTTAGTGAAATAAGGAGAAAAAATGAATACTAAAATAGCCGTTTCAAGAAAAAAAGATAAGCTGCTGACTGCTTTGATTCTAGTAGGCTTGACCAGTCTCTTTGTGGTCAGCTTGTCTTTATTAAAACTAGATATTCCCGAATTTCTCAGCCGGTTTAAATCGGCTGGTGACATTTTACCGAACTTTTTAGCTTTAGATTTTTCAGAAATCAGCACGATTATCTATGAACTATTTGTTTCAATCTGCATGGCGATTGCTGCTTTGGCATTAGGCTTTGTGATTTCGATTCCCTTGAGCTTTCTCGGAGCTCGCAATACGACACCATTGCCAATTTTATCTGGCTTTATCAAAGGTTTGGTGGGAATCGTGCGGGCAGTGCCTGCTTTGATTTGGATTTTAATTGTCGTGGCCAGCTTAGGTTTTGGTAACACGGCTGGTGTTGTGGGATTAATTTTCCCAACGACCGGCTACTTGATTAAATCTTTTATCAGCTCAATCGAAGAACAAGATCCAGCCATCATCGAAACGATGAAGGCAACTGGCGCCGGCTGGCTGCAATTAATTGTTGAAGGCTTATTGCCAGGCTTAGTCAATCCGCTTTTGTCTTGGACCTCGATTCGTCTGGAGTCCAATATCGCAGAATCAATTTCTTTAGGGATGGTCGGCGCCGGTGGCATCGGCATGGTGATGACCCGGGCGATTGGTCAGTATGACTACGCTAAAATTTCCACAATTATTTTAGTCATTTTTATCACGATGATTACCTTTGAATTAATTATCGGCCAAATAAAACGAGCAATTAGATAGGAGCAAACCCATGACATATTTTACCCGCCTGCCGTTAAAAGGCAGCTACAATACCCGTGAATTAGGCGGTTATCCGACGGGAAATGGAGCGATTAATTTCCACAAATTTATTCGCAGCGACAGCATCACAGCTTTAACTAATCAGGATTTGGATTTTTTGAAGGAATACGGACTGCAGACGATTGTCGATTTGCGCAGTGATGCCGAAGTTGCGCAGGCGCCAAATCCGCAAATGGAAGGCGTTGAAAATCTGCACATTCCTTTAATCACCGGCGACATTGCTGATGCAACAAAGGATTTAAGCCGCTCTATGAAACTGACGATGGGAAGTTTTTACATCAATGTCTTAAAGGATTATCCGCAGAATCTGGTGAAGGTTTTTGAAGCGATGGCCGATAGTCAAGGTGCTGTCCTCTTTCATTGCAGTGCAGGCAAAGACCGCACTGGAATCATTGCGGCTTTTCTTTTAGATTTAGCTGGGGTTTCAGAAGCCGACATTATCGCCAATTATCAATTGACCCATACCTATTTAAAAACCAATCCGACTTTTACAAAGTCGGCCAGCGGCTACCCTCAAGAAATGTTTTATTCACTGCCGAGCTACATGGAGGAGCTGTTGAGCTATCTGTATCAAAATTATGATTCAGCCGAAAATTATTTGAAAACATTCGGCCTATCAGAGTTAGCCATTGAAAATTTACGGGAGCAATTGACCGGCCCTGTTCTCGTTTCCGTGAAGGAAGACTAAAATTTATCAAGAATGCCACAATAAGAACGCCAAAGCTGCCCACAGAAATGGAACAAAGGGCAGCTTTTTTATGGGCTGTCCCAATAAATTGCTAAGTAAAATCACTAAGACACCCAGCAAGCTTGCCAAACAAATTAATAAAGCCAGCTCTTGATAAGGAAGAAATAATGACCAGCACAGAAGTAGTTGCAAATCACCACCACCGATTTTATGAGGGAAGAATAACCGGATACACAAAAAAATTAAAAAAAGCAGAGCAGTCTGCTGCCAATATAATGGCAGCGACCCAATAATTGCCAATAACAGCATCACTACACTTGTAGGATAAAGAATTTTTGGTTCGACATGATAGTAAAATAAGTCTGTCAAACTCAACAGCCAGCCACTCAATAGCCAAAGACTGCAAAATAAACTGTAAAAGGTCAGTGGCAGTTGCGAAAGTCCGACAAACAATAACGCTCCGCTCACCTCAGCAAGCAAATAAATTTTTGGAATTGACTGCTGGCAAGCGGTGCAACGAAATTTTTGTAGGAGGATGGAAAAGATGGGAATCAGTTCATAACTGCGTAATTTATGTTGACAGCGGGTGCAGTGGGAGGCCGGTTTGACAATTGAAATTCCCTGATAGCTGCGTTCGATAACGACGCAGCAAAATGAAGCTAAACAAGCACCCAATAAAAAAGCCAATAGCATGAACAGCACCTCATTTCAAAAAAAGATTTTCTACTAATTTAGATTTTCTATAAAGAAATACGCAGGCTTAAAATGATTGCATTTTGCCAAAATTTTCTAAAGAGCAAACCGCTTTAACTGAAAATTTTTCTCAATTAGCTTCTTATGGTTTACTTTTTCTGCGCTTTCTACTATCATTTAAGAGTAGGAAAAATTAGAATTATTTTAAGGAGGAACTTAACATGAAATATGAACAAACAAAAGAAGTATTAAATCAATTGGTCGCTGATTTGAGCCAGTTCTCTGTTGTGATTCACCAAACTCACTGGTATATGAGAGGACCTGAATTCTTAACTTTACACCCATTGATGGATGACTACATGGATGAAATCAATGATCAATTGGATGTAATTTCTGAAAGATTGATTACTTTAGATGGTTCACCTTACTCCACTTTAAGAGAATTCGCTGACAATACTGGTATCGAAGATGAAGTTGGCAACTGGGATCGCACAATTCCAGAACGTATGGAAAAATTAGTTGAAGGCTACCGCTACTTAGCTGACCTTTACCAAAAAGGTATTGACGTGTCTGGCGAAGAAGGCGACGACTCCACACAAGATATTTTCATTGCTAACAAAACTGACATCGAAAAGAAAATCTGGATGGTCCAAGCTAAACTTGGCAAAGCACCAGGCGTTGACGCTGACACTCGTGTTGGGAAATAATTAGTAACATCTAAGGGACTGCATTATGCAGTCTCTTTTTTTGCACATAATTTGTTAGGACAGAGCTGTGAAAAGTTTTTTTGGGAAATTATTATACACTGATAATAGTGTATAATAATTTTTATAGAGAACTGGAGGAGAACTTATGAGCAAAGCAAAAGAAGATGTCTTTGATTTCGTTCAGCGGACAATTTATGGAAATGAAGAATTTGCAAATGGCCTGACCACAAGTCAAGTTGCTCAACAATTAAATATGCAACGGACAAATGTAAGCGCCTTACTGAACGCGTTAGTCAAAGAAGGCAGATTACTTAAAACGGATTCGCGGCCGGTTTTATATTTTTTAGAATCAGAAAGAGTGAATGGTAAATCTGAAAAATCACCACAGGTTTTGATTGGGGAGGAGGGCAGTTTAAAAAATGCTGTTCAATTAGCACAGGCGGCCATTTTATATCCCAGCAAACGACTAAATACTTTATTAACAGGGAATTTAGGTAATGGCACGACGTATTTTGTTAATTACATGCATAAAATTGCTTTGCAAAACCGAGTAATGACCAAGGATTCGCCGTTGATTCATGTCAATTGTCGCAATTACGTGAAGGACATTACTAGTTTGAACTCGCTGCTTTTTGGTCAGCAGGAGGATTTTCAAGGGAGTTGGTTTGAAAAGGCACAGGGGGGCATTTTATTTATTGATCATTACGATTTTTTAGATGCTTATCAGCAATCTAAAATTTTGGAATTTTTAGAACAAGAGGCTGTAATTACGCTAGAGAGTGGGGAGACTCTTGATTTGTCGGATATTTTTATTATTCTGTCTAGTGCTGTGAAGCTACCAGTAAATCGGAAAATCCCAGTAATTATTGAATTACCTGATTTAAATCAGCGACCATTAAAGGAGAAATTAGCCCTAATCCACCATTTCTTTAGTAAGGAAAGTTCGAATGCCGAAAGAACTATCGTGGTTTCCACAGATATTATTCGTACATTATTGCTAACAGAGTTTGCTTTTAATGTGAAGGAGATGAAGATGGCGATTGTGGCGGCTTGCGCCAATGCCTATGTGAGAGTGGTTCATTCGCCAAATCAAGACGTGGAGATTGTGATGGCGGACTTTAAGCTGGAATTGGCAAAGGCCCTTTTAAAGCGAGACAAAAATGATTTCGCTATTGAAGAATTGTTGGGGGACGAGCAAGTAATAGTTTATGAAAAAGCGAGTAATTCACTGGATCAAAGGGGACAAATTCGAGAGAATATGTACTTGGAAATCAATCATTACTACGAAGACCTTTTGAATAAAAAAGTCAGTGAGCTTAATATTCAAAAAATAATCAATGGGTTGACCCAAAAACTCTACAAGAACTACAGCTATCGGGGACGCTTCGATACGTCAGATGATGAGGAAAGATTAGCCAAGATTGTTGAACCTAAAATCATCGAAATCGTAAAAAAATGGTTGGAATATTGTAGCTATACACTCAACCGCTCTTTCAAAGCCAATATCTTTTATGGACTCTGTCTACATATCAATTCTTTATTAGCTTTAAAGCAGTTTCGCAGTCAAATGAGTGAAACACGCATCCAAGATTTGATTCAATTATATCCAGATGAATATGCGCTAAGTGTCCAGTTAGCTATGAAGCTCAAGGATCAATATGCTTTAGATTTACCGATTGAAGAGATTATTATCATTACTATGTTTTTAGTTCACACTGAGGAGGAAAAAACGGGTCACCCTGTACTACTTTATATTATGCATGGCAATGGAACCGCCAAATCATTGATGGAAACTACTCAAAATTTTACTCAAACGGATAATGTCTATAGTTATGATATGGCACTGACGAAGGAAATTCTTGTAGCCTTAAAGGAAATTAAAGAGCTGATTATGCAAATTGATCAAAATCAAGGTGTGATTGTTGTTTATGATATGGGCTCGATTAAAGCGATGTTGGAGACCATAGCAGAAGAGACAAATATTAAAATCCGACCTATTCACATGCCAATCACCTTAATCGGTATTGACATAGCTAGAAAATGTTCGATGGAGTCAGATATCGAATATGTATATCATACCGTAAATATGGAAACGAAGAGTCTATTTAATAAAAGAAATGAAAGAAGCAATACTATTATCGTTACCTTGTGTGAAACGGGTGAAGGCGGAGCACTACAATTGAAGCGCTACATTGATAATTACTCGAAGCTAGGGCTACAGACGGTACCCTTTGCTATTTCTGAAAAGGACAAACTTTTAGAGGAAATAATTTCCCTTAGAAAGACTTTCCATATTCATGCTTTTGTTGGAACATACGATCCTAAGTTGCTAGGGATTCCCTTTATACCAATCCACACCGTTTTTCAAAATAAGAAAGAAGATTTGGATCGTGTTTTGATGTTTGATCCGATGGTGGGGAGATACGGAGATTTTGAGGCGGTTTATCATAATCTTGAGGAGAGCCTGCGGTTTGTTCCGATTGAACGACTAAAAACGATTCTGCCCCAGGTAATTACTGATTTCAACATCATTTATGATTTAGAAGAAAATCAGTTGGTGGGCTTGTTTATGCATCTGGCCAGTTTAATTGATCGCTTATTATCAGGCGGAGGTTCAATCAAAAATCGGGAAAAAGATAAAATCATTAATGCCTATTTAGAAGATTATCGGACAGTCGGCAAAGTCTTAAAAAAAGTTGAGCGGAATTTTAAGATTATGATTGATGATGATGAACTTGCCACTATTATTATGATTTTGCGGAAGGTATAAATTTTAAGGAGAGACTGTACCATTAGTTTTTTGACAGATAAAATTCCATACTATATTAAATTTGCTGCTGCAGTCCAGTAGGTCCTCGGCGCAAACTTACAATAGTTAGTGGCAATTGCCAGATATTGTTTGGGAATTTTGATTCTGTTTTGACTAATGTCGTAGTCTCTCCTTTTTTGTTTATTAAGGCCAACTAGCTAAAAAGGAAACTATTACCGTCTTTTTTCAATGCTGTCTTGAATTTTGTATAAAGTGTCGGTCATGCGCCCCAAATAAACTCCTTCACTGAAAGCTTTCATTATTTTATTGTGTTTCTTCGATTGAAAGCTTTCAATCGATTGAGTAAAGTCAACTTTCAAGCCTTTAGGATCTTTTTCTGTTTCATAGGAAATAGTGATTGTATCGTATTGGGTACTAATCGTTGCTTGATAAACTTCCCCTCTAATGTACTCTTCGATGGTGATATCAACGGGTGTTTGCTGCTCGTCTTGCTTTTGATATCTCAGCCCTTTCCTGATTTTTTTCACACCTGTTAGAGAGTTGTGTGAGACGTTGAGATCAGCCAAGAGTTCGTCTTCAAGGTAGTCATAAAACTCATCGTTTGCCACTTTCAAAACTCTTGTAATTTTCATAATCTTATTATAATGGATTTTTTTTACCGATGACGGATTTTCTGTATCTTTTTTGAAGTGAGTTATTTTATACAATAGGATGCTGAGTTATACACAAAGCTGTTTTGAAATGTTTTTTTTAATACACTAAAAAGATTTTCAGCTTTTTTTTGATTTGTACACCTTCGTTTTGAGGAATATGAGTAAAAATCGGATGTAATTTCAGCTAATAGAAGTATACACTAATAAAATGTAAGCGTTTTGACGAGTCTTTATTTGTGATTTATCATGACTGTATTAAAGGAAAACCAAAAAACAGAAAGGAGTATTTCTTATGGATAATACACTATCGGAGGTTTCATCAATGACGATTATTGCCAACTCTGGGGATGGTCGTTCCTATGCTTTTAGAGCTTTGGAAGCGGCAAAGAAAGGAGATTTTGAACAGAGTGACGAGTTAATCAAGAAGGCTGAGGAATCCATACGCTTAGCGCATAAAGGCCAAACAGAATTGTTGGTGTCAGAAGCAAATGGCGATGAGAATGATATTAATATTTTGATGATTCATGCTCAAGATCACTTGATGACCAGTATGTTAGCCGAGGAGTTAATCAAAGAAATTATTCTATTATACAAAGATAAATATGAAAATTAAAACCAAAAATGAATTTAAATATTGGAAGGAGAAATGATTTATGAACATCTTATTAGTTTGTGCTGGAGGCATGTCAACAAGTATTTTAATGAAAAAAATGGAAAAATACTGGGAAGAGCAAGGAAAAGACTTAAACATAAAAGCAGTTGGTTTGTCTGAGTATCAAGATGTTTACCAAGATTTCGATATCATCCTTGTCGGCCCACAAGTCTCTTATCGAATCGATGATATTAAAGCCGATACGAATATGCCAACGGCTGCGATTGAATCCTTTGATTATGCGATTGCCAACAGTCCCAATATCATGAAGCTTGCTGACTCATTGTATGAACAAAAATAGCTGAAGGAGGAAAAGACAGATGGAAAAACTATTTCAAAGTAAAGCAATGATTAAGCTGCAGGATTTTGGGCAGGCACTTGGCCGAAACAAGTTTTTGATAGCTTTGCAGGCAGCAATGATGTCACTGATGGGAATTATTATGGTCGGGGCAATCTCACAAATTCTAGTCTCTGTTCTTGGTCCTTCGATGTTTAACTTATTCTCAGCAGACAGTGCCACCTATTATTATCTATATCTGCCTTATCAATTTACTATGAATAGCCTTTCTCTTTGGGTGGTTGCACTATTTGCTTATCATTATGCAAAAAATCTAAAAATGAAAGCGCCGATTATGAATGCGGTCGATGCTTTAGTTGGGTTTATCGTAGTTGCCGGTGCATTGGTTGTTACTGAAGCAGGTCTGACAACAATTGATATGACATATCTTGGAGCTCAAGGGATGTTTATCGGCTTCGTGGTCGTTTTCCTATCCGTTCATATTGAAAAATTCTGTATTGATAAAAATATCAGAATCAAAATGCCAGATGTTGTACCACCATTCCTACAAGATGGGTTTGCTTCAATTATTCCACTATTGTTCACCTTAATTGTTTTTGTGGGGGCATCCGCTGCAGTAGCAGTTGGAACAGGTGGCGCTTTTACAATCTGTTCAGGATTTATGGCAATTCTCGGTGTACCATTGAACGCCTTAACTTCTGTGCCTGGTATGTTTATTCTATGTATTTTCGGTGCCCTATTATGGTGTTTCGGGATTCACGGCACGATGATTTTAGTGCCAATTATTATGCCTTTAGGGATTCAAGCGGCGGTTGCCAATGGTGCTGCAGCTGCAGCAGGCGAACCATTAGTCTTCTATCCAGTGGCACTCTTTGGCTCGATGGCAATTGCTGGTGGAACAGGAAATACCTTACCTTTAGCAATTCTTGGATTTAAATCAAAATCTAAACAAATTAGTGCAGTTGCTAAAATTTCTCTAATTCCTGGGTGGTTCAATATTAATGAACCGTTGACCTTTGGTATGCCAATCATGTACAACCCAATTCTTTGTATCCCTTACGTTTTAAATATTCCGATTGTAATGCTATGCACTTACTTAGCCTATCAATTTGGCTTCTTACAACCAGCTTGGATTTCAATTTCGGCCTTATTACCAATGGGCTTTGCAGCTTATCTTTCTACATTAAGATGGCAAAATGCTATTTGGGATTACTTAATGCTAATTCCAGCAACAATTGTTTATTACCCATTCTTCAAAGCTTATGAAAAACAATTAGTAGCCAAAGAAGCAGCAGTCGCAGAAGCTGAAGCTCAAGAAGCAAGTATTCAAAAAAATAGTGAAGGTCAAATGGCATAAAATAAAACAAACTGAGGCAAAAGTTTTTTGTCTCAGTTTTATTGAATGGAGCGGATAAAATGGTTTTTAGTGAAAAATTTTTATGGGGTGGCGCAACAGCCGCCAATCAATATGAAGGGGGCTATTTGGATGGCGGCAAAGGCTTAAGTACCGCTGATGTCATCATTGCCGGTTCCCACACAGTTCCTAGACAAATTACTTGGCTCAACCCTCAAACTGGAGAAACCGGTAAAACAGGAATGGGTTTTGGCACCGAAATGGATTTCCCTGAAGGTGCAATTCCAGCAGTAATAGATGGAGAATACTATCCCAGTCATCAAGCAACCGACTTTTACCATCATTATAAAGAAGATATTGCTTTAATGGCTGAAATGGGTTTTCGAACATTCCGTTTGAGTATGAACTGGGGCAGAATTTTTCCGAATGGTGATGATCAAACACCCAATGAAGAAGGGTTGAAATTTTATGATGCTGTCTTTGATGAATGTCAAAAATATCAGATTGAGCCACTTGTCACCTTATCTCACTATGAAACACCTTTAAATTTAGTTATCAAATATGGCGGCTGGGTGAATCGCGGCTTGATTGATTTCTTTGAAACCTACGCCAAAACAGTTTTTGCTAGATACCAAGGTAAGGTTAACTATTGGCTAACCTTTAATGAAATCAATTGTATGGAATTTGCACCATTTATGGCAGGAGGCGTGATGGAGAACACGCCGCAAAATCGTGCCCAGGCTGCACATAATCAATTTGTTGCTAGTGCCAAGGCGGTACGGGCGGCTCATGAAATCGGTCCTGAAATTCAAGTGGGACAAATGTTGGCTTACCAGCCAATTTATGCCTATACCTGTGATCCTGCTGATCAATTATTTACAATGGAGGCAGCTCAATCTGGATTATTTTACTCTGACGTGCAAACTGGTGGTGCTTATCCAAACTATCGCTTAAAAAAATATCAAAGAGAAGGTATTGTTTTGGAGGATACACCAGAGGACTACGATTTAATTAAACAATACACGGCTGACTTCCTAAGCTTTTCTTGTTATGGTTCTAGCACTGTGTCAACTCACGAAGACGTTGCGGGCAGCGGTGGAAATTTAATGATGGGAATTAAAAATCCTTATCTGGAAACCAATGCATGGGGCTGGGCAACTGATCCTGCTTGTTTAAGAATCGCCTTAAATACATTATATGATCGTTACCACAAACCATTATGGATTGTTGAAAATGGAATTGGTTGGGATGATCAAGTTGAAGCCGACGGTAGCATTCATGACAGCTACCGAATCGATTATTTGCGGCAAAATATCCAGTCCATGGATGATGCAATCAACATCGATGGTGTTGACTTGATGGGGTATACGATGTGGGGTTGTATCGATTTAGTTAGTGCCGGCACCGGCGAAATGAAGAAAAGATATGGTTTTGTCTACGTTGACCGTGACGACGTTGGAAATGGCAGTCTTGCTAGAAGCAAGAAAGATAGTTTTTATTGGTACAAAAAAATGGTTGCATCTGATGGTGCAGATTTAACTTAGGAGGCGGCTATGACAGATTATCTAATTAAAGGTTTTCCAAAAGATTTCTTGTGGGGTGGTAGCACTTCGAGCGCCCAAGTGGAAGGCGCCTTTGATGAGGACGGTCGCGGTCTTTCGGTTTGGGATGTTAAGAAATTAAACCCGGGGACTTGCTCGTTTCATTATGCGAGTGATTTTTACCATCATTATAAAGAAGACATTGCGCTGATGGCGGAAATGGGTTTCAAAGCGTATCGGATGAGTATTTCTTGGAGCCGAATTCTACCATCTGGCGAAGGCGAAATTAATCCAAAGGGTCTTGAGTTTTATAAAAATGTCTTTAGGGAATGTCGTAAACATAATATTGAGCCAATCGTGACAATTTTTCATTTTGATTTGCCACTAGCACTATCAGAAAAATATGGTGGCTGGCAAGACCGACGGATGATCGATGTGTATGTAAACTATTGTCACATCCTCTTTGAAAATTTTAAAGAGGATGTGCGCTATTGGCTGACCTATAATGAGCAAAATATGCTGATCTTTTTTGGGGCTCTTGATATGATTGGAGGCACAAATAAAGCAAAAAAAGGTAGCGATTTATATAATGAAGCGCATATTCAATTAATAGCGCAGGCCAAAGCAATCCATTTATGTCACGAGATGTGTCCCGAGGCATTAATTGGGCCAGCACCCAATATTACGACTGCTTATCCTAAAACAAGTAATCCAATAGATTTTATCGCTTCAATGAACATGGATAATTTACGGAACGATTTTTATTTGGATGCGCTAGTGTTTGGCAAATATCCGCAAAGTGTTTGGAATTACTTTGCCGAAAATGAGATTGAAATTGAAGTGCAGGAAGGCGATTTCGAAATCATGGCCAGCTGCCATCCAGATATCATCGGCTTCAATTGTTACGGCAATGATACGATAGAACATTTAGATTTTTATAAACAGGACTTAAATGCTCTCGCAAACGCCGACAATCGGGACATTAGTTATTTGCGAGCCCTAATGGATAAACCAGGAGTTGGCCGAGCCGCTGAAAATGACTACTTTCCTAAAGGTTTGGATGGACACCAATTTGATCCTTATTGCATTCGGGTAACCGCAAGAAGACTAACTGACCGCTACCATTTGCCAGTGATTATTACCGAGAATGGTTACGGTCGTCCAGATACTTTAGAAGCCGACGGAAAAATTCACGATGATTACCGAATAGAGCATTTGCGGGAAACAATCAGACAAATGCAGATTGGTATTGAAGAAGGAGCCAACATCATTGGCTATTGTCCATGGAGTGCTATCGATTTGGTTTCTACACGAGAGGGAATTACCAAACGCTACGGCTTCATTTATGTTGACCGGGATGAAGACGATGAAAAGGCTAAAACTGCGCCGATGAAACGCTATCGTAAAGATTCCTTCCATTGGTATAAAAAAGTTATTGCTTCAAACGGAGCAGAACTGGATTAAAGAATAAAACGAAAATAGACAGCAAAGTTTTTAAAGAAATTGCTTAAGCAGATGGTTTCTTAGACCATAGCCAGTGATTTTCTTTGAGAACTTTGCTTTTTTAAATTTATCTGAATTATGGTATATTTTATTGAGAATCATTTTCAATTAAATGGAGGGTTCAGATGGAGGATGTAATTATTATCGGCGGTGGCCCCGCTGGTTTATATAGTGCTTTTTATTGTGGGATGCGAGGCTTATCGGTGAAATTAATTGAAGGCAGCTCGCAGCTTGGGGGCAAATTGAATTTTTATCATGAACGGATTATTTGGGACCTTGGCGGTGTTGAGCCAAGGCCGGCCAAAGAAGTTGTGGCGGCTTTACGAGAGCAGGCCGCCACGTTTCCGACAAAAGTTTTATTGAATCAAGCAGTTGTGGCACTAAAACAGCAGGCCGAACACTGGCAGGTGATTACCAAAGAAGGACAAGTGCACGAGGCCAACGCTGTGATCGTGGCGACTGGTACAGGCATGGTCGCAAAACAACCGGTGGTTTGGGGTGATGCTCAAGCGCTACAAATTGATTACAAATTAGCGGCTGGCGAAAGGTATCAAGATCAGACGGTTCTTTTATATGGAAGCTTTGCGAAAGTCAAACGAGCACTAAAGAAATTAACTGTAGCCAAAAAAGTCATTGTCTTTGGCGCAGAAGAAAAATTTCCCGCTGAATTTACCAATCTGCAAGTTATTCCTGAGCCATTGCGAGTGACGGTGAAGGAAGAGGAAAATCAATTGGCCGTGACCTTAGCATTTCCCGGAGAAAACTTTCAGCCTTTGTTAGTTGATTCCTTGGTTGCCTTTCAGCAGGTCAACCATGCTCATCCGCTTAAATCAGAACTGAGTAAGCGATTTGACATTAGCGAGTTTGGGCAAGTGACAACCATGGGGCAGGGCAAGACGGAACTGGCCGGCCTGTTTGCTGTTGGTGACGCTAGTCAGTATGAAGGTAAAATGAATATGATTGCTGGTGCCATTTATGAAGGATTACAGACTGCCAATCAAATTGCCGTTTATTTGAATGATGAAGCTGAGCCGGTTGGCAAGGTTTCTACTCATCACCCTGAGCTGCTGAAGAAATTGTGATGTGGGCTGCGAATTAGAATGGAGAAATCCATTCTTTTTTGTTTTGAAAGACATTAGCTGGTTTTTCAGCAGGAATTATCTGGAATCAGGATTCCAATTTCCCCTGAAATTTTTCAATAATGGTGGCTGCTTGTCGTTTTTTTATTTTCCAAAAGGGTCTGCTGTATTTGCTTTTGTCTTTAGTTTGGTAGAATCTTGATTTATTTTAAATATTTTCTAATAAAAACTGGTGGATTTCATTGACTTTGCTAGTGTTTCAGGTTATGATGTTAAACGGTATTGTTTACCCCACAAGAGCCCCGGAAACTCACGTGTATGTAAACATCAGAACTTAAATTGGAGGAAGAAAATCGTGCGTACAACATATATGGCTAAGCCAGGCGAAGTAGAACGTAAATGGTACGTAGTAGACGCAACTGATGTTCCTTTGGGACGTCTTTCAACTGTTGTTGCTTCAGTGCTACGCGGTAAAAATAAACCAACATTCACACCTAACGTGGATACAGGCGATTTCGTAATCGTCATCAACGCTGACAAAATTAAATTAACAGGTAAAAAAGCAAGTGATAAAATTTACTACCGTCACAGTAACTACCCAGGTGGGTTGAAATCTGTAACTGCTGGTGAATTACGTGCTAAAAATTCTCGTCGTTTGATTGAAACTTCTGTAAAAGGCATGCTTCCTAAAAACACTTTGGGCCGCAAACAATTTACTAAGTTAAACGTGTACGGTGGAGCGGAACATCCACATACTGCACAACAACCAGAAGTTTTAGACATCACAAACTTAATCTAAGAGGAGGGAATTTCATTGGCACAAGTACAATATATCGGCACAGGCCGTCGTAAAAATGCAGTTGCCCGCGTACGTTTAGTACCAGGAACTGGTCAAATTACTGTAAACAAAAAAGATGTTGAAGAATATATTCCACACGCTGACTTACGTCTAGTTATCAACCAACCTTTTGGTGTAACTGAAACTGTCGGTTCATACGACGTTTTCGTAAACGTAAACGGTGGAGGCTACGCAGGACAATCAGGAGCTATCCGTCACGGAATCGCTCGTGCATTGTTAGAAGTTGACCCTGACTTCCGTACACCTTTAAAACGCGCAGGCTTACTTACTCGTGATGCCCGCATGGTTGAACGTAAGAAACCAGGTCTTAAAAAAGCTCGTAAAGCTTCACAATTTAGCAAACGTTAATCGTTGTTATATCAACGGTTTTGGACATCTGCCAGTTGGTGGGTGTCTTTTTTTTCAGAAATCCCCACCAAATTCCCCACCAATTCCCCACCATTTGATTTTACAAGCTGGTTATAGGTAAAGTCAGCAGGTGTAAGTTTAATTACATTATTTACATTAATATACGTTTTTGTTGTTGCTACTTCTGAATGTGTTAGTGCTTCAGAAATGCTTTCTAAAGACATGCCATTTAATTTAGCAAGTGTAGCTGTTGTGTGTCGTAGCTTATGTGGAGAACAAGGCTCAAGGTTTGGGTGACGTCTTTTAATTGATTTCATACGATAGTTCAAAAAATCTGTATGCACGCATTTATTTATGTTTCCTTTACGGTCATAATACGTAAATAGAAATTGGTCACGTGTCTGCTTGATTTTTAATTGAGATAATTCTTTCTTTTGAACGTTTTTCCATTCCAGCAATAATTGTTTCAATACGGCTGGTAGGTTTAAATCAGTTGATTTGTTTCCTTTGGTACTTTTGACGTTTCCAAATTTATCTAATGCTTGTACAAGATAGATTTGATTGTTCAAAAAATCTATATGTTTCCATTGCAAAGCATAGGTTTCGGATTTACGGTCAGATAGAAAGTAGGTAGTCCAAAATAATACATATTGTAAGCGATGAAAAATGAAATCGATAGATGGTTGTGACAAAAGGTTGGTTCTTCGCCAGTATGTACTAGCGAAGAGAGAATTAATGATCTTTACTAACTGCAGGACAATTAAAATTGCGATTAATATGAGATACGACTTTCATATAATTGTCATTACCAAGTTGAGAAATAAGATGTTGTTTCATTAATTTGAGCTCACGAGAAGTTGCTTCATTAATTATTTTGTTGAAACCATTTTTGTCTAATTTTACGAGTTCAGATACTTCCCAAAATCTTATTTTTTTGTATTTGTTCAATTTTTTTAATCGATTATCAATATCTTCTTTTGAACCATTTTTATAAAAACTGATACAGTATTCTTCTCTAGCATGTCTCGAACTATCAAAATAGAATCGATAAAAAACAACCACCGTATCATAGCCTAAAAATCTTCTTATCTGTCCAACATGTTCAAATGCTAGTTCTTCTTGAATATTTGTTGTATTTTCAATGTAAATCTCATTATTGTATTTTTTGTTTTTTTGATAACTTAATTCTACTTTCTATTTTAGAAAGCTGTTCAGAGACAAATTGGACTAACAGGGAGTCAATAATCCACGTGAATTATTTGATCAGCGACTTATCAAGATTTCTTGCCTTTCTTGATAATCCTATTGTAGTATGCATTATTTCAAATAAACACCCCCTTGTGACAAAAGGTTGGTTTTCTGTTGAAGATTTGGTATAATAAATAAGAAGTGGAAAGGAGAATGATTATATGAATTGCCCAAAATGTAATAGTGAAGCAATAAAATATGGTAGCAAACAGGGGATACAGAGGTATCAATGCATATCATGCAATTATCATTTTACGCAAGGCACAAGACCACGCTTATCTGAGGAACAACTCGATATGGTATTTGAAGACCTAATGAGTGGTATGGATAGGCAAGAAGTCGCAAATAAATACGGAGTTAGTTTGAGGACAATTCAGCGGTGGATATCAAATAAGCAAAATGAGTAAATTAATGATTTTCGTTGCTTACATTTTTTTAATTTGTGTATCAAAAAATGTTACAGCAGTGTATGAAAATAAATTTAAAATAAAAGTAAAATATATTGATCTAATAAGAAAGGATGTTATTAAATGGAAAAACAAAGAATTGCAATTCAAGATACTTATGGAGAAAGGTTTCAATATTGTTGGGGATGTGGACCTAAAAATGAAGAAGGCTTACATTTAAAATCTTATCCATCAGAAAGTGGAGAAGAATCTATCTGTAAATTCACACCAGAAAGCAAATATACAGGGGGAGTTCCTAAAAATCTTTTTGGTGGAATGATAGCGATGATTTTTGACTGCCACGGAACTGCTTCAGCAGCTTGGTTTAAACACAGAGATAAGGGTTTAGAGCTTACTGAAGATACTGTAATTCTTCGTTTTGTTACAGCAAGACTTGAAGTTGATTTTAGAAAACCAGTTCCTATGGACAAAGAAGTAACTGTAACAGCAAGAGCTGAAGAAATTGGCGAAAGAAAAGTTATTCTTAATATGGAAATGGAAGTTGAAGGGGAAGTTAGAGCAAGATCAAAAATGGTTGCAGTTGCTGTAAAGGATAATATGTAATCTTTTATTTTGATATAAAAATATTATCGTAGATTGTAAAATTAAGCTAGACAACTAAAAAAGTCATTTATGATACACTCTTACTATACTTCCACCACGAAGAATAGGAGTGATCATAAATGACCTACACCCATCTTACCACGGATGAATTAGTTATGATAGAAGCTTATTATCATCAAAATATTTCAGTTACGATTATCGCTGAACGCTTAAAACGTTCGCGTCAACCTATTTATAACGTCATTAACTTTTTGAAGCAGGGTCACTCAGCGATCGATTACTACAAACGCTACAAGGAAAACAAAAGGCGATGCGGTAGACGTAAGATCTCCTTGCCTAAAAAAGAGCAGGAATACGTCAAGGAAAAGGTTTCCCTTGGATGGACGTCGGACGTTATTATTGGGCGTGCTGAACAGCCCATCAGTTGTTCAATGAGAACGTTATATCGTCGCTTTGAGGACGGTTACTTTGATAGAACAACGTTCCCTATGAAGGGCAAAAGAAAACCAAATGGACACAACGAACGACGTGGAAAGCAAGCTTTCAAACGACATATCTCTGAAAGAGATAAAGACTATCCTCTATTTAAAGATGAATTTGGTCACATTGAAGGTGACACAATCGTTGGTGCTCATCATAAAAGCGCAGTTATCACATTGGTGGAACGTCTATCTAAAGCTATCATCACTTTAAAGCCAGAAGGTAGAAAAGCAAGTGACATTGAAACAACGCTAACACAGTGGTTTCAATCTATTCCAAGAAATCTGTTTAATTCTTTCACATTTGATAATGGGAAAGAATTTAGTAATTGGAAATCGTTGTCCAACCAACATGATGTCTCAATCTACTTTGCAGACCCAGGAACACCTTCACAACGTGGCTTAAATGAACAATCAAATGGCTTACTTCGAAAAGATGGTTTGCCAAAAGAAATGGACTTCAACGAAGTCGATCAGAACTTTGTGTCCGCAGTAGCTGACAAGAGAAATAAAATCCCTAGAAAATCACTAAATTATCGAACGCCTTTGGAAGTGTTTTTGAGTTATATCGATGAATCACATTTGTCTAGCTTAAATTGACAAATCAAATAATAAAAAAATTATAATATGATTATTGGGCGAAATGGCTAGAAAAAAATGTCATTTAGTTCCTATATCCAAGTTGAACAAATAGTATGATATCAAATGATGAAAAACTTGGATATATAGTAGATGAAGCATTGATACTTGTGTTCTAGTTCATTTAGGAAATTATCTTGATTATGAAGCAATTGGGCGAGATTATCGTATGACTATGGCTGGAGAATTTGTAGGGAACTATTATATAGAGTTTTTATAGAAAAAAATAAGCTGGCTCATGATGAGTCGGCTTGTATTGTTGTATGAAAAGGTAGAAATCATAACATAGATTTTTTGGATAGATTAAATGACTTGAATATATATGTAGAATGGCTCGAATAAAATATACACCAATGACTCGCCTTTTTAGTATAAATCCCCACCATTGAATTAAAATTTATTGAAAATAAATAAAGTTGAATGAAATTGAGATATAAAATTTTCGCTTATTTAAAGCCTTTTGAAACCTATTAAATAACATGTTTACCAAACCAGGTCTTAAAAAAGCTCGTAAAGCTTCACAGTTCTCAAAACGTTAATCGATTTCTTTGGATATATGAAGATAAAAGGCACTTTCCATTTTTCTTGGAAAGTGCCTTTTCACTACTCCCCCTCATCCCCCAACATCAACGATGGCGCCTTCCCAAATTTCTTCTTAAAAGACTTACTAAAATGAAACGTATCCTGATAGCCCACTAGCTTGGCGACATCGCCAACGGTGTGCTGTTTTTTTTCTAGCAGATATTTGGCGTGATTGAGGCGAATATCAATTAGGTAGCTGATGGGGCTGACGCCAATCAGCTCTTTGAAAATGCGTGAGAGATAGGTGGCGCTGACAAAATGGTCTTGGGCCAGCAATTCTAAGGTAATTTCTTGGTCATAATGGTTTTCAATGTAGTAGAGCACCTGGTTGACGATTTTTTGCTGGCGATTTTCATTGTCGGAGAGCAGGTTGGACATTTTGATATCGTTTTCAGTATTGAGCGCCCGCAAAATATAAATCAGCATTTCGATGATGATAATTTTTTGCATCATGGCGCTTTCTGATTGTTGCTGTTCGACTTCATTGATGGCCTGCCAGGCTTTTTGCAAAACAAAGTGCTGGTACTTGCCCAGGTTTGGCCGTGGATGGTCGTGGGGCAGAAAATTGCGCTTGAAACCATCTAAGGAAATATTGCGAATGCCGATATGAAGTTGATGGGAAAAAGTATCTGGCTGCTGCCATTCCCGATGGCGCATGCCGGGATTGAAAATCATCACGTTTCCGGCGGCTAAAGAGATTGGCTCCTCTCCTTCAAATTGATAGATGGCTTCCCCTTCTAAAATAATGCTGATTTCTAAAAAATCATGGCTGTGCATATTGGAAAAATTGCGGTCATTATTCCACGGGTCAAATAGGTAAATGACCTCAGGACTAAAAGTTTTTGGCGAAATAAAATTCATCGAAGGCCCCTCATTTCCTCACTCATATAAATAATATTTTACATTATCTAGACAAAGAAAATCCATTCTCATTGGCAACTATTTTCATTAAACTTTTACATGCAAACAAGGTGGGATTTTTCTTAAAAAATCTAAAGGGAAATTCCTAAAAGGAAGGTGAAAAGAAAATGGGAGATTTGCAGTGGATTTGGCGTTATGCCAAAAGGGACAGACGGAAAGTTTTTCTGGGGTTATTATTCATTTTATTGAATGCGGGATTGGTGATTGTCAATCCATATGTTGCGGGAGTTATTGTGGACCGGGTGATTTATCAAGGGGATGCGGGGCTGTTACTGCCACTGTTGGCGGTGATGATTGGCACGACACTGCTGCGGACGATTGTTCGTTATAGTTATCAAATTATTTGGGAGCAGGTGGGTCAGGACACGATTTATGCGCTGCGGGGCGACCTTTATCAAAAATTGCAGGAGCTGGACTTTGGCTTTTTCAATCACACACGGGTCGGCGATATTATGGCCCGGATGACGGGAGATACGGATGCGATTCGCCATTTTGTTTCGTGGGTCAGCTATAACGTGTTGGAGTGCGTGATTTGGTTTGTTTCAGCAATTATTGTGATGAGTACGATTAATTTGCGGCTGACGCTGGCGTTGGTGGCGATTACGCCGTTTATTTTTATTTTGACAAATCGCATGGCTCGGGATGCCCATCCATTATTTATTGAAATTCGCGAAAGCTTTTCCCGTTTAAATTCGATGGTCGAGGAGAATATCGGCGGCAATCGCGTGGTCAAAGCCTTCGCCCAAGAGGCTTTTGAGATTGAAAAGTTCAATCACTTTAACGCTGATTTTAAACAGCGGAATTTAGATCTGGCTGGAGTTTCTAGAAAATATTTGCCATTGCTAGATGGACTGGCGGGTAGTTTAGGCATGACAGTTTTGGTGTTGGGTGGCTTTTTAGTAATCAACAGTCAAATGTCGTTAGGGGAATTGGTGGCTTTCAATGGCTATTTATGGATGCTGAACAATCCCTTGCGGATGAGCGGCTGGCTGATTAATGATGTTCAGCGTTTTTCGGCTTCTTGTATTAAGATTCGAGAAATGTTAAATCGCAAATCAGAAATTCCTATTGGAGCGGCGGCGGATATTCAGCAAATTAAAGGAGATGTGGAGTTTCGCCATGTGTCTTTTGCTTTTCCTGATGATCCGGAAAAGGAAATTCTGGCTGATGTCTCTTTTACGATTAAACAAGGGCAGACGATTGGCATTTTAGGAGAGACAGGTTCTGGTAAATCCACACTGGTCAATTTAGTCGGGCGTTTTTACGACCCGACGGCGGGCGCAGTTTTGATTGACGGCAAGGATATCAAGACCTATCCAGTGCGGCAATTACGGGAAAAAATTTCGATGGTGATGCAGGATGTCTTTTTATTTTCCAATACGATTGCCGAAAATATTTCTTTTGGAAATCCTTATGCCGACCCAGAGATGATTCAGCAGATGGCGGCAATTGCCGATGCGGATGCGTTTATTCATCGAATGCCAGAGGGCTATGAAACGCTGGTGGGTGAGCGAGGCGTTGGTCTTTCCGGCGGTCAGAAGCAGCGGATTTCCTTGGCCCGGGCTTTGACCAAAGACCCGGCTGTCCTGATTTTGGATGATACGACGTCTGCTGTCGATATGGAGACGGAAATTAAAATCCAAGAAAAATTGACGAATCTGACTCAGCAGAAGACGACTTTTATCATTGCCCACCGGATTTCTTCTGTGCGAAAAGCCGATGTTATTTTGATGATGGAAAAAGGCAAAATTATTGAACAGGGCACCCATGAAGAATTAATTGCAAAACGGGGCAAATATTTTGAAGTCTACCAAAGACAACTGGGAGGAGCTGAGGAAAATGGCTCGCAATAAATACGATGTCGATGAAGAATTAGAAAAAAGTTTTAACTGGCAAGATTTTAAACGCTTAGGGCAATATGTAACGCCTTACCGCAAGCCGATTGCGCTGGTCTTAGCAACAATTATTCTGGCAAATAGCGGAAGCATGCTCTTGCCGCTGTTCACCAAAATTGCAATTGACACATCGATTCCCCAAAGAAACACAAATGAACTGCTGTTGATTGGCGCTGGCTTTCTCGCAATATTAATCATTGTCGGTCTCTGCTTACGCTACCGTATTTTCCAAATTACGAAAATCGGTCAAGATGTTTTGAAGGATATGCGCTTTGATATTTTTCAACATTTGCAAAAGCTGCCTTTTTCTTATTTTGATAATCGGCCCCACGGCAAAATTTTGATACGCGTGGTTAATTATATTAATACGCTGAGCGATTTGCTGAGCAATGGCCTGATTAATCTCGTATCGGATGTCTTTAATATCTTGATTACCCTCGTCTTTATGTTTGCGATTGATTTCAGACTGACATTGTATAGCTTGGCATTGCTGCCGGTGCTGATTATTATGGTGCTGTTTATTAAAAATCGTCAGCGGGCGGCTTACCAAACCTTGTCGAACAAGCAATCAAACATGAACGCCTATATTCACGAAAGCATTGCTGGCATCAAGATTACCCAATCCTTTGCCCGGGAAGCGCAAAATTATCAGGAGTTTCAAACGGTTAGCGATGATTGCCGCCAATCTTTTATGAAGGCGGTTAAAATTCAATTTCTGATGTGGCCGGGGGTAGAAAATATTTCGGTTATCACCACTAGCTTGATTTATTTTGTTGGCGTCAGGCAAATGGGTGTCGATGTTTCCGTGGGAACGCTAATTGCTTTTATTTCTTATATTAATAATTTCTGGAACCCTGTTATCAATATTGCGAATTTTTATAATTCGCTAATTACTGCCACCGCTTATCTAGAACGAATTTTTGAAACGCTGGACGAAAAACCGGTGATTCAAGATGCACCGACGGCGATTGAATTGCCTGCTATCACCGGCGACATTGACTTTCAAGATGTCAGCTTTTCCTATGAAGCGGGTAAAAATATTTTGAATCAAGTCAGCTTTCATGTTGAAGCCGGTCAAAGTATTGCTTTAGTTGGGCCAACTGGTTCTGGGAAGACAACGATTATTAACCTTTTAAGTCGGTTTTATGATGTATCTTCAGGCAGTGTCAAAATCGATGGCTACGATGTGCGGGATGTCACGCTACATTCATTGCGGCGGCAAATGGGGGTGATGCTACAGGATACCTTTATTTTTTCCGGCACGATTATGGATAATATTCGTTACGGCAAATTGGATGCGACAGAAGCAGAAGTAATTGAGGCGGCGAAAGTCGTGCGGGCACACGATTTTATTAAGGATTTAAAGGATGGCTATCAAACTGTAGTGGAAGAACGGGGCAATACCTTATCTGCTGGTCAGTGCCAATTGATTTCCTTTGCTCGAGCATTACTAGCCGATTCAAAAATTTTAATTTTGGATGAAGCCACCTCTAGTATTGATACGAAAACCGAGGAGCTGTTGCAAAAAGGTTTGGTCCAGTTGCTAAAAGGGCGGACCTCCTTTATCATCGCCCACCGGCTATCGACAATCAAACATTCCGATAAGATTTTTTACATCAACAAAGGTGAAATTGCTGAAGCTGGAAGTCACGATGAATTGATGGTGGCTAGAGGCTTGTATTATTATTTGTATCAATCCCAGTATGATTTGTTGCGGGCGATATAGAAAAGAAAAGTTAAAGGTGGAGATTAGAAATTTAAAATCGCCACCTTTTTCCATGCCCCCAAAGCATACTCCAAACCCAACTAAGCATTGGTCAACTCAGCTAGTTTCCTCTAAAGTGAAATTAGAAAATATTTTAGAGGAGGAAGAATAATGACGAAACCTTTTGTTTTTTGTCACATGCTGATTTCATTGGATGGAAAAATTACCGGCAAGTATATGGAGACACCGGAAGGAGAGCGGGCCGGCGACTTTTTCTATCAACTGGCTTTTGGTCAAGCACCTTTTTACAAAAATCAAGGCTGGCTGTCTGGCCGGAAAACGACGGATGATAATTTTACTTTTTATCAGGAGCCAGAGCTGCCGGAAAAATTTCCAGAAGTTCCTGATGGGGATTTTATCACCGAGACCGGTCGAAAGATTTATTATATTTCGATTGATCCCTCGGGGAAACTCGGCTGGCAAAAAAATACGATTACCTATAGAGACACGACGGCAACAGTGATTGAAGTGCTGACGGAAAAAGTCAGCGACCAATACAAAGCTTTCCTGCGGGAACGAAACATTCCCTATCTGATTGCTGGTCAAAAGCAGATTGATCCACAGCTGACACTGGATAAATTGCAACAATATTTTGCTTTGGATTCAGTGATGCTAGGTGGCGGCGGACTATTGAATTGGTCATTTATTGAAGCGGGGGTCTGTGATGAAGTCAGCCTGGTGGTGGCGCCAGTGGCCGATGGCGCCTCTGATAGTCCCTCGGTTTTTGAAAGCGGCAATTTGAGTGACAATCAAGCCGTTGCCTTTTCCTTAGAACAAGTGGAAAAGCAAACAGACGGCAGCTTGTGGCTGCGTTATTTAGTTAAAAAATAAACTTCCATGCTTTAAAGGCATACAAAAAAATATTATAAGTATTGGTGGTCTACTCAGCTTTCCTCTAAAGTAAAGACAGAATGAGTTTAGAGGAGTAAAAAAGATGGATCAACGAAAAAAACAATTGCTCGCACTCTTGTCGGCGGCTTTGGTGATTGCTTCGGCGCCGGCAATCTCTGCTAATATTCCGGCGATAGCGGCTAGCTTTCCCACAGTCAGCCAAACTTTTATCAGTTTGTTTACGACAATTCCAGCGCTATTTATTATTGCCGGAGTTTTTCTGACTAGCATAGTTGAAAAGCAGCTGGGGCAAAAGAAAACAATTTTGGCAGGCTTATTGATTGTGGCAATTTTTGGCACGCTACCGGCTTGGTTTAGTCAATCCTTTGCGCTATTATTTTTATCCCGCTGTATTTTAGGGTTAGGCATTGGGTTATTCAATCGACTGATTATCCAAATGGTCAGTGCTTTGTATCAAGATTCTCTGACGAAACGGGCGCGGGCACTAGGTTTGGAAAGTGCCTTTGAAGGGCTGGGGGGCATCGTAATGACAATCAGCGTCGGCCAGCTGGTTAAAATTTCTTGGCAGCTGTCTTTTTTGGTCTATGGCATTTCGTTGATTGGCTTTGTATTGGTATTGTTCTTTTTACCAGAACAAAAAAACTCTGCACAAGCGCCTACCGCAGATTTAACAATAACGGCAAAAGCTGCTCCGGCAGTCAAGGCAAAGATGATTCAGCTGGCTTGTTTGTTATTTGTGATTGTCGGTTTGTTTATTATTTTTAATCTGCAAATCACTCCGCTGCTTTTAGAAAAGGGGATTGGCGATGCCACACAGGGGAGTAATATGATTGCGGGCATTTCGATTGGCGCCTTTATCGCGGGAAATTTATTCGGCAAAACCTACACCATTTTGAAAAATTATGTCCTGCCGACAGCAGCTTTTTTAGCGGGGACGTTTATCATTTTGACGACGATTTCAACATCAATTCCTCTGACAATTCTCCTTTCCGGCGGCTTGGGCTTTGCCTTTCGCAATATCATGCCTTTTTTCAATCATCTATTTACCTCGGCTGGCGGTGATTCCGCTAAGTTTGGGACAACGGCAATTTTAATTGCCTATAATTTAGGCTCGACCTTTTCGCCTTACTTTATTCAAGGTTTTAATTTTTTAGGCGTTAATCAGCCAAGTTTGCTTTTACAAGTTGTCGGAATAATTTTTATTGTCATCGCAGTGTTAACGGCAATTTTTAATCGGAAAATTTATCTGGGAGAAGTTTAACAGCAAAAAAACCACCTCTTTTAGAATAGATTTGCAGGAAGCACCGCAAAAGTTAGCCTAAAATGCTAACTCGGCGGGCACTTCAAGAATCTATTACTTAAGAGGTGTTTTTGTGTGTATTGAGTGATTGTTATTTTCCTTCAGGGCTTAAACTGACTCCCGAATGATTAAGCGGGTTTCTAACGGTGCTGCTTCGGGAACTGGTTGTTCTTCAATTTTGGCAATCAACGCTTCTGCTGCCAGCCGACCCATTTCCTCAATCGGCTGATGTATCGTAGTGATTTCCGGATTGGTTAAGGCGGCCATCGGTTGGTCATCAAAGCCTAAGACCGCTAAATCAGTCGGGATAGTTAACTGAAATTTGCGGGCTTCGCTGATAATGCCGGCTGCCACTTCATCGCCGTTGGAAAAAACGGCGGTTGGTCGCAAAGTATCAGCAGCCATCATTTTTTGTAAAAATTGGCGGCCGCCTGCAGCCCCTAAAATATTTTCGTAATAATCTGTGTCAGAAAATTCGATGCCAGCTTCCTTTAAGGCTTTCAAAAAGCCTTTAAAGCGATGGTCGTGGGCATTGCGAATATTGCCGGTACAAAAGGCAATTTTACGATGGCCTTTTTCAATTAAAAACTTGGTTCCTTGATAGCTGGCGGCCTCTTCATCAATTTGAATCACCGGCAAATCCTTTGAGCCGATGTAACGATTGCAGAGAATTATTTTGCCTTCGTCAATCAGCTGGACAATATTGTCCGTGGCATGTTCTAAATTGGTGACAATAATTCCGTCCAGCTGTTTTTTGGGAATCAGCTGAATGAAAAAATCCTCCAGCTCAAGATTGCCCTGAGTTTGTAAAACAACAAGGTTATAGCCTTTTGCTAAGGCGGTTTTTTCGATTTCATTGACTAGATAAGCGAAAAATGGATTGGTGATATAAGAAATAATCACGCCAATCATTTTCGATTTTTTGCCCCGCAGCTGCTGGGCGACATTATTGGGGAAATAATTTAACTCTGCCATCGCTTTTTCAATTTTCTTTTTGGTTTTTTCTGAGACATAAGGATGATTATTTAAGGCACGGGAAACGGTTGTCACTGAAACCCGGGCTTTTTTTGCAACGTCTTCAATACTGGCCATGTGCTCAACTCCTTAGGAAAAATCTTAATTTAATTATAGCTTAAAAACTTGATATAGCAAGGAATAAATCATATGGTAACGATTATCATATGAAAACGGTTGACAATTTCATTTGCGGCTGTTATTCTCAATTTATGAAAACGATTGACATAAATGATTTTTTAGAAAATTTGTGTTAAACATTGGGGAGTTGAGAATTTGGAAACAAAAAAATGGTGGAAAGAAGCGACCGTTTATCAAGTGTATCCAAGAAGCTTTATGGATTCCAATAATGATGGGACTGGCGATATTCAAGGTATTATTCAAAAGTTAGACTATCTTAAAGACTTAGGCATCGACACAATTTGGGTGTGTCCGGTCTATAAATCACCTTGGGCCGATTATGGCTACGACATTGCCGATTATTATTCGGTGGCGGATATTTTTGGCAGTAACGCTGATTTATATGAACTCATCGAAAAAGCCCGGGAAAAAGGAATTGGGATTTTACTAGACTTGGTGATTAATCATACTTCTAATGAGCATCACTGGTTTCAAGAGGCCTTAAAAAATCCTGAGAGTAAATATCGGGATTATTATTACTTTAAAGAGGGCATTGATGGTCAGCCGCCAAACAATTGGCGTTCTTATTTTGGCGGTTCTGCCTGGGAGCCAGTTCAAAATGAACCCAATATGTTTTATTTACATGCCTTCACCAAAGAAATGCCCGATTTAAATTGGGAAAATTCTGAGATGAAACAAGAATTGTACACCATGATTAACTGGTGGCTGGAAAAAGGAATTGCCGGCTTTCGAATTGATGCGATTCTCAATATCAAAAAGCAGATGGTTGAAGGAAACGTTGCTGCGGATGGGGCAGACGGACTTGTCTCCATTGATAAATATATTATTAATCAACCGGGCGTCGGTGAGTTATTAACCGAGCTTAAGGAAAAAACTTTTGCTAATTATGATGTGACGACAATCGCTGAAGCTGGCGTCCCCGATGAAGAATTGGCAGCTTTTATTGGACCGGATGGTTATTTTGATATGTGTTTTGATTTTCGAGCAGCAGATTTAGATGTACCCGACACAGGGGCTTGGTATTTTCCAACGGATTGGACAGTCAACGAACTGCGGGATTACTTTTTTGCAGTTCAGACTGAGGTGCAAAAATATGGCTGGGGACCTACCTATTTAGAAAATCATGATCAAAATCGTTCTATCAATAAATATTTTGCTAGCAATCAGGATAAAATTTCTGATGTGACGAAAAAAATGTTAGGCACCTTGTTCCTCGGCTTTAGAGGAACTCCGGTGATTTATCAGGGGGAAGAGATTGGGATGGAGAACATTAAGTTGGACACCATTGATGACTATGAAGATGTCGCTACTCACCATCACTATAAAGCCGGCTTGCAGGCTGGCGTCGACGCCGAAAAAGTTTTTGATTTAGTGGCCTATCGCAGCCGTGATAATTCGCGGACGCCGATGCAGTGGGATGCCAGCCCTAATGCTGGTTTCACCCAAGGGATACCGTGGTTTCCGGTCAATAAAAATTATTCGACAATTAATGTTGAAACGGCCATGAAAAATCCTGATTCCGTCTATCACCATTATCGAAATTTAATTCAACTCCGGAAAAATCCCAAATACAAGGATTTATTTGTCTACGGGAGAACGGTTCCGAAGTATCTTGAACGGGATAATGTGATTGCTTATGAACGAATTTTAGATAAGCAAAAATTAGTAGTCGTAGTCAATTTTCAAGACGCAGCTATTACTTTTGAGCCAGCGGAATTAGCGGGAGAGGTCTTGAGTAATAATTATCCAGACATCGAAAACGATGGAGGAAAAGTCGTTATTCAACCTTATCAAGCCGTCATCATTTATCAAACTGAAAACTAGCATATATCAAAGGAGGTCCGACATGAAAAAGAAACTAGTTTTAGCGTTAGCTTCTTTGTCCCTTTTGGGAATACTGGGGGGCTGTGAAAATCCAGCCAATGACATTATTGAGGCAGGACCAGAAAATACCACACCCATCAAATTGTGGGTTAGTGTCAATCAAGCAGCAGCTTATCGCGAGTTGGCTGAAAAATTTGAAGATGAAACGGGCGTTGAGGTCAAAGTCGTGGAAGTCGAAGAAGCCGACGATGCCCTGTTAAAAGATGCCGACGCAGCGGCCGACGTTATCCGGATAGCCCACGACCAGCTGGGACAACTGGTGGAATCAGGCTCTGTCTATGAAAATGAAAAATATGATGAGGTTGTACGGGAGGAAAATATTCCGCTGGCTTATCAAGCTGCCAGTTATCAAGATGTTCTTTATGGTTATCCAGCAAGTGCCGAAGCCATGTTTTTATATTATGACAAACGGGTCTATGACGAAGAGGATTTAACTACCTTGGATGCCTTAACTAGTAAAGGTAAGGTGGGGATAAATATTGCGGAAGCCGGTGCCGATTACCGTTTAACCCCGTGGTTTATTGCAAATGGCGCTTTATTATACGGCGAAGATGGTGAAGATGTTAATGGAACGACTTTGAACGATGAACAAGGGCTCCACGTTTTAGAGTGGGTGGCCACGGCCAAGAGTAATCCAAATATTGTTGCTTTGAATGCTGACGAGATTAGTGCCCTGCAACAAGGAAGAATTTCGGCATTGTTTAGTGGTGTCTGGAATGCCCAGAATGTTGAGGAAATTCTAGGTGAAAACATGGGAACTGTCGTGTACCCTAAAGCGGATTTTGGCGATGGTGAAATTAATTTAAAAGCTTTTAGCGGGGTGCCGATTTTTGTTGTCAATGCGGCTTCGAAAAATCCTTCAAGAGCGATGGATTTCGCGGCCTTTCTCAGCAATGAAGAATCGCAATTATTTATTTTTGAAGAACTGAACCAAGTGCCAAGTAATATTGCCGCTCGGGAAAACGAGCTGATCCAAAATGATCAATTAGCTAGCACTGTCGCAGAGGCCACAACGGAGGAACATTCCGTTTTAATGCCAAAACTGCCGGAGATGAAAAATTTTTGGCCGAATATGAATGCTTTATTGGTGGACACATACGAAGGCAAAGTAAGCAACGCTGAGATGCAAGCGAAGCTAGATAAATTAGTAGCAGATGTGTCTCAACCAGCAGAATCAGAATAAGCAATCACCAGAAAAAATGGGTTTGTTTCCAGCTAAACTAAAATGGAGGAAGCAGAATGAAAAATGGAAAAACGAAGGAAAACTTGCTTAGTGTGTTTAAAAATGGCAGTAACGCCACTAGATTATCCTTTCTCATCATGGGAATGGGGAATTTAGCCCACCGCCAAATTATTAAAGGTCTGTTCTTTTTAGCGACAGAATTAATTTTTGTTTTTTATATGGCAACTAGCGGCATCCAAGCCTTGGTCAATTTAGTTACATTGGGAGTGAACAATCAGAGTTGGCTGTATAATGAAAATTTAGGATTCAAGGTGCGGATTGCCGGCGATAATTCCATGCTGTTATTAATCTTTGGGATTTGTACAATTTTCGCCATAGTGGGCTTTATCTACTTGTGGAGAATGAATATTAAAAGTGCCGCAAACTTAGATATGCTACAACAGGAAAATAGCCACATCCCCACTTTTGTTGAACAGGTGCGGGAGTTGATGGATGGCAAATTTTATCTGACACTATTAACAATTCCTAGTCTAAGTATTTTATTCTTTACTATCCTGCCGCTGGTTTATATGATTTCTATCGCTTTTACCAGCTATGACCACAATCACCTGCCTCCGAAAAATTTATTTGATTGGGTGGGGCTATCAAACTTTAGTAATGTCTTAACCGGTGACATTGCCGGTACCTTTTTCCCGCTGTTAAGCTGGACCTTGGTCTGGGCGACTTTTGCCACCTTCACCTGTTTCTTTTTTGGTGTTATCTTAGCTATCATGCTGAATGCCAAAGGGGTAGTCGGCAAAAAAATTCTGCGGACTTTATTTGTCATTACAATGGCGGTTCCGCCGTTTGTTTCTTTATTGGTAATGAAAAACTTGCTGCATGCGTCAGGGCCAATTAATACGATGCTGCTGAATGCCAATTTAATTGATACGCCGTTGCCATTTCTGACAAATGGCTTATGGGCCAAAATATCGATTATCTTTGTCAATATGTGGATTGGAATTCCCGCTTCGATGCTGATTACAACCGGGGTCATCATTAATTTACCGGAGGAGCAGCTGGAGGCCGCCCGTATTGATGGTGCCAATCCGTTTCAAATTTTCAAAAGTATTACTTTTCCGCAAATTTTGATGGTGATGGCACCTAGTTTGATTCAGCAATTTGTGGGGAATATCAATAACTTTAATGTCATTTATCTCTTAACTGGCGGCTTGCCCTCCAATAGTAATTACTATGGCGCAGGGGAAACTGATCTGTTAGTAACTTGGCTATATAAATTGACTGTGGATAATGCAGATTACAATTTGGCCTCGGTTATCGGGATTGTTACATTTATTTTAAGTGCGGTAGTCTCTCTACTCGTTTACACTCGTACCAGCTCATACAAGGAAGGCGGTCGTGCATAATGACAAAAAAATTTAATCTCCCGTTGAATCTCATTTTGTGGCTCTTGGCATTGGTCTGGATTTTCCCGATTTTTTGGCTGATACTAACAGCGTTTAGGGAAGAACCGGGGCAGTTCGTCTCTTATATTTTTCCGAAAGAATACACTTGGGATAATTTTAAATATTTATTTACCGAGAATCCCGATTTTCCTTTTCTAAAATGGTTGCAAAACACCTTTATCGTCTCCATTGCTTCTTGTTTATTAAACACGTTTATTACGATTTCAATGGCGTATGTCATGAGCCGTTTACGTTTTCGATTTAAAAACACCTATTTAAAAGCGGCGTTAGTCTTGAATATGTTTCCCGCTTTTATGAGTATGATTGCCGTCTACTTTATCTTGAAGGCGGTGGGAATGACGCAAACGTTAACCGGATTGGTCTTTGTCTATTCCTCAACGGCTGCTCTAACCTTTTATATTGCAAAGGGCTTCTTTGATACGATTCCCCATTCATTGGATGAATCGGCGATGATTGACGGAGCCACCAAATTTCAAATCTTTACCAAAATTACCCTGCCGATGTCAAAACCAATTATTGTCTATACATCCTTGATGGCTTTTATGAATCCTTGGATGGATTTCATCTTTGCTCGGGTCATCATGGGGGATAACATTGAAAAATATACCGTTGCAATTGGTTTATATTCCATGATTAATAAGGAAACAGCGCAGCACATGTATACGACCTTTGCCGCTGGCTGTTTAATTGTTGCTATTCCGATTACCATCTTATTTATCTATCTACAAAAATATTATGTCGAAGGAATCACTGGTGGTTCTGTGAAAGGATAAAAAAATGAAACTAACCAATCAAGTCATGCTAATCACCTATGCTGACAGCTTAGGCAAAAATCTGAAAGAATTAAATCAAGTGCTGGATAATTATTTAACGGATGTGATTGGCGGGGTTCATCTGCTGCCCTTTTTTCCATCGACGGGCGACCGCGGTTTTGCCCCGATTGATTATCGGGAGGTGGACAGTGCTTTTGGCGACTGGCCAGAAATTGAAGCGCTGGGAGAAAAATATTATCTGATGTTTGATTTTATGATCAATCATATTTCCCGCCAATCAACTTATTTTAAAGACTTTAAAGAAAAGCACGAAGACTCCGCTTATAAAGAAATGTTCATCCGAATTGACGAGTTCTTTCCTGAAAATCGACCGACACAAGCTGACATCGACTTAATTTATAAACGCAAAGACAAGGCGCCTTTTCAAGAGGTGACCTTTGCTGATGGTCAGCAGGAATTAGTCTGGAATACCTTTGGGGAAGAGCAGATTGATTTGGATGTCACGAAGGCCGTTACTAAACAATTTATTCAAGAAACGATTGCCGATATGGCGGCTCATGGTTGTTCGCTAATTCGCCTTGATGCCTTTGCCTATGCCATCAAAAAATTGGACACCAATGACTTTTTTGTTGAACCGGAAATTTGGGAATTATTGGACGAGGTTAGGGCGGTGGCGACCACACATCAAGTGGCGTTATTGCCGGAAATTCACGAGCACTATTCAATCCAAATGAAAATTGCCGATCACGACTATTTTATCTATGATTTTGCTTTGCCGATGCTGACTTTATATAGCCTATATAGCGGTCAGACAGCGCCTTTGGCAAATTGGTTGAAGATGAGCCCGATGAAACAATTTACGACATTAGATACCCATGATGGCATCGGCGTTGTGGACGCCCGGGATTTATTATCCCCGGAGGAGCTGAGCTATACTTCTGAGGAATTGTATAAAGTTGGCGCCAATGTTAAAAAAATTTATTCCTCTGAGAGCTACAATAACTTAGATATTTATCAAATCAACAGCAGCTACTACAGTGCATTAGGCGACGATGACCGTAGTTATCTGTTGGCACGGGCGCTGCAATGCTTTGCTCCAGGTATTCCCCAGGTTTATTATGTCGGATTACTGGCCGGAAAAAATGATATTGAGCTTTTAGAGGCCACCAAAGAAGGCCGCAACATCAACCGCCATTACTATGACTTAGCTGAAATTGCGGAGGAAGTTCAGCGGCCGGTTGTTCAACAACTCTTTGAATTATTGAAATTCCGCAATCACAGTGTTGCCTTTGATTTAGCTGGCAGCATCACCGTGGAGACACCAAGTGCAACGGAAATTGTCATTACCCGTAAAAATCAAACGGGTGAGGTAATGGCAATACTGACGGCTGATTGCCAAACAAAAAGCTTCAGTATTCATGAAAATGGCAAGTTGGTTTTTGAACAGTAAATAAAATTTGGCCCTACAACGGAAATTAAAACGTTGTAGGGACTTTTTGTGGTTTGAAGTTGCTGATGAAAGTTAAGAGCGTGGGAGTTGGACTAATATTTTTAAGCGAATCATGAGTAAGTTGAGCTAGTTTTTTTGATATATAGAAAACTATTTTGAACACAATAGAAGTCAATCTGAAAATTATCTTGCCACAATTCAGATACCACTAGGACTAATTAAAAATTTAGTCCTGTCTATATCAATATTTTGAATAATTCTCAAAACAAAAAATCCCCGCTGCAATCACTTGAGCGAGGACTCTTCAGGTTTCTTTTATTTCACAGCACCATTGCTCATACCGGCAATGATATTTCTTTGGAAGACTAGATAGACTAAAGTGATGGTGATGATCCCCACCGTGTAAGAAGCAAAGCTTGGGCCGTAGTCGTTGAAATATTGTCCCGTGTAGTTGTATTGGAACAAAGGCAAGGTCCACATATTGGAATCCCGATTTAAAATCAACAACGGCAACATGAAATCATTCCAGAACCACAGGGCGTTGATGATGACGGTGGTTGCGTGCATAGGTTTTAACATTGGAAAAACGATTTTGAAATAGGTGGTAAAATGGCTAGCACCGTCAATTTCAGCAGCTTCATCCAAGCTGACTGGCACGTTTAATTTGATAAAGCCAACGTATAGGAACAGCGTTTGTGGGACAGCATATGTGATGTAAAGCAAGATTAGGCCCCACATATTTGCTAAGCCAATCCGACTCATCATAACGGTAATTGGAATCATAATGACCTGAAAGGGCACGAAAATTCCTAGAATTAAAAAGAGATACATTAATCCATAAGCTTTGCCGCTGGACATTTTGCGGGCCAGCGAATAGGCAGCCATCGGAATAATTGCCGTTACTAAGAGGACGGCAATAACCGTGATTACCGCAGAGTTCCAGAAGTAATGGCCGATGCCATCTTCTAATAGTCGCTTAAAGTTATCCAACGTGCCGGGATTAGGCAGGCTGAAGAAATTATTCATAATATCTGGGGTCGTTTTAAAGGAGCTGAACAAGGTTGCTAGCAGCGGCACTAAAATCATAAAGCCGCCTAACAGCAAGAGCAAGTATTTTGGAATATTTTTTTCTTTCGATGTTTTCATTAGGAACCTCCTATTGTATTGAACTGAATTGGAGAAAAGCGGAACTGAAATCCTACTTCGTAATAAGGGAATAATTTTCTTCCAGAAAATTAGTTTGATTCTCATCCGTATATCATTCCGCTAAACAGGCTTTTTCAAGTCTTCTTTTAGCTAAAAGTTTGTTTTATTAGCCGAGAGTGACTGTGAAAAGCGGAACTGAAATCCTACTTCGTAATAAGGGAATAATTTTCTTCCAGAAAATTAGTTTGATTTTCATCCGTATATCATTCCGCTAAACAGGTTTGGCTGACTATAGCTTTTAGCTAAAAGAATGTTTTATTAGCCGAGAGTGACTGCGAAAAGCGGAACTGAAATCCTACTTCGTATTAAGGGAATAATTTTCTTGCAGAAAATTAGTTTGATTCTCATTCATCCGTTTGTTTGTAACGGATAAGCTCTTACTCGATTTCAAATTTCTTCGACATTTTTAATTGCACCATTGAAACGAGCCCGATGAGGATAAATAGGACCAGGGCGATGGCATTGGCATAGCCAAATTGGTTATTTTTAAAGGCGTAGTTGTAGACTAAAAGACCTAAAGAGGTAGTGGCGTCGTTTGGTCCGCCGCCGGTTAAGGCAAAGATTTGATCAAAGGCAGTCAGTCCGCCCTTTAAAGCCATAATGAAGACCATCGAAATACTTGGTAATAAGTAGGTCAGTTCAATATTCCAAAAAATTTGTTTATCATTGGCTCCGTCAATTCGGCCTGCTTCAATGATTTCTTGGGGAATACTTTGAAAACCAGCAAGAAAGATGATGACTGGCATGGCAATTCCCTGCCATAGCAGGACGAAAATCACAGCGAAGATAGCGCCCCAAGTGGTTCCTAAGAGGCCAGTTTGCAGAAATTCAATGCCAAGTGCATTACCGATTGTCGGCAAGCCGTAGTTGAAAATTTGTTTAAAGACTAAGGAAACGACTACGCCGGACAGAACAGCGGGGAAGAAGAACCAAGCTCGAAAGAAGGTTTTTTCGCGGATGTTGGAGTTCAAGGCCCGGGCGATTAAAATCCCAAAGCCGATTTGGCCGGCAATCATGCAAACGGTGACAATTAAAGTGAAGCCAATTGATTTAATGAACTTTGGATCTGAGAAGAGGATTTTGTAATTATTCAACCCAACAAAATCAAAATTATAGGTTAAGCCGGTCCAGTTGGTAAGACTGTAAAAGGCTCCTTGAACCATTGGAAAGTAGAAGAAGACGATTTGCAGAATAATTGGAATTGCAACAAAGATGACGGCCCAATAACGGTTTAAAAACTCTTTTATTTTCATGAAACTCCCTACCTTCCATCTGCTTTCATCGGATTAAAGAAAGCGTTCAGTGCATCCACCATCATCTGCTGGTTGCCGTTGTGTAAATAATTTGTCGTCAAGGTGTAAAAATCATTTTCGCTGTTCCAGTCTTTGGCTAACCAAACCAAGTGGCGGTCAGTAAAGGCTAACTCAGTCAGGCCGCTTAATGGCGAGTCTTCGTCATTTTCCACCACGCCCTCAACGGCGACAGGTGAACCATCGACATCATAGTATTTTTGCATCGCTTCAGGAGTGGTCATATATTCAACAAAACGCTGAGCTTCTTCTTTATGTTCAGAAGTTGCAGAAATCGACATCGCCAAATCACCGGCGCCAATCGTCAAACTTTCGCCAGCTTCATCAGCCGGAAACGGGAAGGTAGCCACTTCAAAATCAGGATCTTGCGAATTAATCATCGGCATCGCCCAAGAACCATTCGGCATAATCAAAGTATCGCCCTTTGTGAAGGTCACAACGGTGTCATTGTAGCCGGCTCCCTGCCAGTTATTTTGCAGAGCACCGGGTTCTCTTAATAAATCTAGACGATTGAAATCTCCCTGCATATCTGGCTCATCGACACTGATGCCGTTGACTTCAGAAAAACGCCAAACATCATTGGCTTCTTCTTCGCCGCCGGCCACTGTCGCTAAGGCCAGCTGATGATAACCATTTAAGGTCCAACCTTCAGACCCAGCTATTGCAAAGGGAACTTGGCCTTGAGCCTCAATGTCAGCCACTAAGTCTTGGAATTCCGCCCAAGTTTCAGGAGCTTCTAAGCCCATTTCATCAAAGGCGGTTTTATTGTAGTAAAAGCCATAAACATTAGCAGATAAAGGTACATTATAGACTTTATCATCTACAGCGAAACGTTGGGCATATTCATTTTTAATATTTTCCAAGTATGGCTCATCCGTTAAATCTTCGAGATAGCCGGCCTTTGCCCATTCCTGCAATTCAATACTTTGCGGGTAGAGATTGATGACATCCGGCACGTCACCGGCCAACATGCGGGTTTTAATTACTTCGCCGGCATTGGGAACATCAATCACCTCAACGTGAATGTCAGGATTTTCGGCTTCAAAATCTTTAGCGATTTCTTGGATAGTTTGCGACATTTCTTTTTTCTGGTTAAAATATTCAATCGTCACTCGGCCGTCGCTGCTCGTTTCCGAACTGCCGCAGGCGCTAAGGCCGACCACTGTTAAAGCTAAACCAGTGGTCAGAAGCCATTTATTTTTAGATAACTGCATTTTTTCCACTCCTATCAGTCAACAAGTTTAAAGCGATACAGCCAAGAAGAAAAATCCTCTGTCTGCTGCGGTAAATAAAAGCCGAGATTCATCAATTCGTCGCCACCAAAGAGCTCACCATTTTCAGCTTGGTAGGTTTTAGTCGGTTCTAAGCCTGTTAGTTTCAACAGGCTAAAAGGTTCTTGCCCTTGATTAAGAATTTTAAAGGCCATCACCAGCACTTCTTTTTTATCTTGAGCAATAAACTGCCACGCACATTCATTGCTGGTAAAAGGATTTTTTAAACGGGCAAATTGACCAAATTGGACCGTTTGCCGAATGTCTTTATACAAGGAAACTTGTTCAGCAACAGCTTGTTTTTCGGCCTTTGTTAGTTTTGTTAAGTCCAATTCATAACCAAAAGTCGAACTCATGGCGGCATTCCCCCGAGTCTCTAAGGAAACCTTGCGACCGGTTTGATGATTGGGAATATCAGAAACATGAGAGGTGAAGGCAGACGGCGGATAAACTAAAGAAGTGCCGTATTGAATTTTCAAACGCTCAACAGCGTCTGTATTGTCACTTGTCCATGATTGCGGCATATAGTGTAAGATGCCGCTGTCGAAACGACCACCACCACCGGAACAGCCCTCCCAAAGAATATCAGGATACTTTGTAACTAAGTTTTCTAAAAGCTCATAGAGTCCTAAAATATAACGGTGGAAGGCTTCTCCTTGATTGCTTGGCGCCAATTGTTGAGAAAAGACTTCTGACAGGCTGCGGTTCATATCCCATTTAACATAATCAACATAGCCTTCATCAAAAATGGCTGATAGCTGATGAAAGACATTGTCCCGCACTTCTTTGCGACCCAAGTCTAACAAATGCTGGCTGCGACTCGGTGCCGGCGTGCGACCAGGATAAGCCATCAGATAATCTGGATGCTCACGATATAAATCGGAATCAATGGAAATCATTTCCGGCTCCATCCACAGGCCGAATTGCAAGCCTTTTTTATGAACATAATCAGCAAAATGATTTAAGCCTTTAGGAAATTTGCGTTTGTCTACAACCCAATCCCCTAAGGAACTGTTGTCGGCATTCCGCTGGCCGTACCAACCATCATCTAGGACAAACATTTCAATGCCAACCTCAGCGGCAGCATCGACAATTGGTAATAATTTTTCTTCGGTGAAATCAAAATAAGTAGCTTCCCAGTTATTCACTAAAATCGAGCGTTCAGCGGTGCGGTACTTGCCTCGAGCTACCCGATTGGTCAATAAATCATGATAGGCTTGGCTCATTTTATTTAAGCCTTGATCTGAGTAAACCATTAAAACTTCCGGCGTTTGGAATGTTTCACCGGCATTTAACTCCCAAGCAAAATCTTCCTCATTAATACCAGCTACTAAACGCAGCTGATCAATCTGGTCCCGCTCTATTTCAAAGCTGTGGTTGCCAGAATAAACTAGATTAAAGCCAAAAACCTCTCCTTGAAATTCATCGGCGGCGCCTTTTTCTAAGGCGATGAAATTATTCATGTGATGACTTGTTGAGCCGCGGCGGCTACCGAATTTCTTAATGCCGTAGCCAATCGCTTCTTTTTGGACTTGGCGTTCTTTATTGTGGGCTCCCGGTAGCGAAATTACCGAAAATTCTTCGGCGGCAAAGTCGAGTTGCAGAGAAGCCAATTTATTAATCACAGCTGAATGATTGCTTAGATTTCTTAGCTGAGTTGAACGGGCAATCACGGGGCGATCTTGATAAATTGTGTAATAGTTAGCCAGTTCCAATTGGCTGACTTCATCAAATGAGGTGATGACCAAGGTTTCGGCTTCGTTGTCAGTTTCGACATAGGCTTGCGGTAAGCCAGTCAAATTGGGCTTTCCGGGAAACATTTCAAAGCCGGTGAATTTAAAATTCAAAGCATAACTGCCATCGGCTTGAACAATTTTAGCAGCGGGGGTTCGATAATCCCCTTCGCCGGCCATGCTGTATTCCCTTAGTAATGTGTCTTGAGAGTAGCGGCGGTCCTCAACACCAGCCAGATTGCCGGAGAAGCCGCGGTCAACTCGGGGATATTTTCTTTGACCGTGATAATTCTCAACGGCCTTGCCAAAATATAAATGGCTGATTAAATCAAAATCCTCAACTGCTAACAGGTAGCTGATCTGTTGATTTTTTAAATGAAAGACCTGCTGCTCGCCGTCGTAAGAAATTAAGTTTGTCATAGTTCTGTACTCCTTTAAAAAAATTATGTAGTGATTCAGTGAATTTGAAAACGTTTACTGTTTATGAACTAATCATAACAAGAATTTTTTTATAAAAACATGGTTAGGTGTGGGTAAAATATGTCATAATGTAATTAAGACATTTTGACATATTTTCTGGAGGGAAAGCGATGTTATACGAATACAAGAAAGTTAGTATTGAACATTTTGACTGTAATGTCCTCTTCTTTGGGCGGGAATTAACGCCGGCGGATTATGCCTATTCCGGCAATAATGCGCGGGATTACTATGTATTGCATTTTATTTTATCGGGGAAGGGTAGCTTTGCCAGTGCCGGCAATCGCATGACGCATTTAACGGCAGGGGATGTTTTTATTTTGCCGCGGGGGGTACCGTGTTTTTATCAAGCGGACCATCAAGATCCGTGGGAGTATAGCTGGATTGGTTTTTCCGGCAGCAGCGTTCGGGATATTTTGCTCCAGAGTCAATTAATGGAGCGGCATTATTTAAAGGGTGTTGCCAGCAGTCAGTTTGCCAAAGAATATCAAACTTTATATCAGAGCCTGCATCAGCCTTTGAATTTAAGTCATCGCCTCTTAGTGCAAAGCGGAATTTTTCAGACCTTTCATCAGCTGATTCAGGAATACCCTTCGCAAAAAGGCCAGTCAAAAACTAGTTCCTATGAGCATTTCAGTCAAGCGGTGCAGTTGATGAAGGATAATTTGGCAGATGGCTACAATGTTACCGATGTCGGCGCGGCACTCCATTTATCCCGCAGCTATCTCCATACGATTTTTAAAAAATTTGCGGAAAGCAGTCCACAGCAGTATTTATTAAATCTGCGGATGGAAACGGCCAAAGAATTTTTGAAGGACACCAATTATTCTCTGCAAAATGTCGCCAGTCTGGTGGGCTATAAAGACCAGTTTACATTTTCAAAAGCCTTTAAGCGGCTGGCGGGGAAATCACCGCAGGAATTTCGTTTAGAAAAATAGGTTAAGAAGAGTTTGATAAATCTTTCCACGACTAACTTAAAAATAAAAAAGACAGTAAGTTTCTTTTGAATCTCTTAGCAAAGGGTTAGCCCTTGCTGGAAATTCAAAAATAGCAACTTACTGCCTTTTTTGTTTAAGAATGTAACTTGGCTTCTTTGGCTAGTGCTAAACAGCCTAAAGTGCCGGCATTGTCCTCTAACTCCGGTGTAACAATGTATTCTGCTAACGGCGGAGTTTTGACATAGCCGTTAATTAATTTAGTGAAGGCTTGATGTACTTTTTCAACCATATGGCGCTGCTTCATCACGCCACCACCGAAAATAATTACATCTGGCGAAAGCATCAAGGTTGTATTGTAGGCACATTGGGCAATATAGTAGGCCTCCATATCCCAAAAAGGATCGGTCTCCGGAATGTCTTGGCCTTTTTTACCATTGCGTTTTTCAACGGCCGGTCCAGCTGCCATTCCCTCTAAACAGTTGCCATGGAAAGGACAGCTGCCTTTGAAGCTATCATCTGGATGGGGCACGACCATCATGTGGCCCATTTCTGGATGGCTGAAGCCTTCGACAAATTGGCCGTTTTGCAATGCACCGCCGCCAACACCAGTCCCGATTGTATAATAAACTACGCTGGATAAGCCTTGGCCTTTGCCAAAAACATATTCGCCATAGGCTGCGGCATTCACATCGGTGGTCCAAGCAATTGGCAATGAAAAAGCTTTTTTCATGCCGCCGACAAAATCAAAATTTTGCCAGGGAATTTTTGGTGTGGATGTAATAAAACCATAAGTCGGTGAGTCCCGATGAATATCAATCGGACCAAATGAGCCAATGCCGATGCCTTTTAATTCAGCGGCATATTTTTGGAAAAATTCAATCACCAAGCCCATTGTTTCTTCTGGGATGGTTGTGGGAAAACTCACTCTTTCTAAAATTTCTAATTCTTCATTGGCGACAGCGCAGACAAATTTAGTCCCGCCGGCTTCGATTGAACCGTACATGTACATTTCCTCCAGTTTATAAAAAATTAGTGATAGCCTTTGTTCAATTTATATTCCGTGGGGGTTAGCCCCAATTCGGCTTTAAATAATTTACCGAAGTAATTGCCGTCGGAAAAACCGACCGCTTCGGCGAGTTCCTGTAAATTTTTCTTTTCACCTAATAGCTCCAAGGCTTTTAAAATGCGAAACTTCCGCAGATAAGCCATCGGCGTGATGGTGTAGGCGGCCTCAAAAAGATGGATAATTTGGTATTTAGACTTAGCAAAAAGCTCCGCCAAGTCATCCAAGCCAAAATCTTCTTGAAAGTGTTCCTCTAAGTATTTTTTTATCTGCTCAGCTTCTGGAGAGCGGGCTTGTTGCAGCCGTTCCAATTCCGCCAGTAAATCTAAAAAGAAATCAAACGCCAGTTTGGCATTCTCATGTAAGCTCAAGTCTGCTGTAGCTAAGCTGTTCACCAAGTTGAGCAGCCTTTTTTGAAAGGCGGGGCTGGCCCCTTGACCAATTTGCGTGGGAGCTGGCAGCCATTGACGAAAAATTGGCGCAAATTCCAGATAGGCAAACTGCCAATCCGTACCAGAGTAACTGAATTTTCCCGGGATAGCGGCGACAAAAAAATCGCCGGGCCGTTGGGGAATATCTTTGCCGCCGCTATTTAGTTGCCCTTCACCGGCGAGGGTCAGTTGCAACACCACCAGTTGGTCTTTGCGGGCGGCACCGTCCCAAAAATAATTAGCGTGGCCTTGACTGCGGCCTGCACCTTGGATGTAAGGTAAATTTTGGGGCGATAAATAATGAAATCGTTTGACGAACTGCTGCAATTTTTTACCCACCTCCACAATTATTTCTTCTTGCGGCCAATCAGTATCTTGCTTATCCTCATTATATAAACAGTATATACAAACTTGGAGGTAAAGAAAATGCCAATTTTCTATCAAGAGACAGGAAATTTTTTCCATCTGCAAAATCAGCAGCTGAGCTACGTAATTGGGGTAGAAAGAGAAAAATATCTGACCCACCGCTATTTCGGTTCTAGGCTGCCTAGCTATCATGGCAGCAATCATTTACAATTCATTGACCGAGGGTTTGCGACCAATCCTTTTCCTGAAGAGCGGGGCCTATCCCTCAATGCGCTACCATTAGAAACTAGCACGCAGGGAAATGGCGACCACCGAATCGCTAATTATCAAATTCGTTTAGCAAACGGCAGCAATGTGACCGACTTCAGCTATGCCAGTCATAAAATTTATCAAGGTAAACAACCTTTAGCTGGTCTGCCGGCTTTAAAAGGTGGTGAGACTGAGGTGACGACATTAGAAATTCAGCTCGTGGATGACATCAGCCAGCTGCAAATGACCTTGGTCTATAATTTATATGAAAAATTTCCAGTCATTACCCGCAATGTTTTATTTGAAAATAACGGCAGCCAAGCCGTTTTTCTAGAGAATGCCGGCTCGTTGCAGCTGGATTTTCCTAGAAATGATTTTGAGCTGATTACCCTGAACGGCTCCCACACAAATGAAGCCAATCTGCATCGGCAGGCGCTCCATCCCGGAATTCAAAAAATCGAAAGCAGTCGCGGCACCAGCAGCCCGCAGCATCAGCCCTTTATCGCTTTGGCGGATGCCAGCACAACAGAATTTGCTGGGGAAGTCTTTGGCTTTCATTTAGTTTACAGTGGTAATTTTGCAGCGCAGGTCGAAGTGGAGCAGTATGGTTCAAGCCGGCTGCAAATGGGGATTCAGCCGGAGACCTTTGAATGGCAATTAAATCCTCAGACTAGTTTTCAAACACCTGAAGTCGTTATAAATTACAGTCAAAAGGGCTTTAACGGAATGTCGCAAACCTTCCACCAAGTTTATCAAGAGTATTTAGTGCCGCAAACTTTCGCCAAAGCGGAGCGACCGATTCTATTAAATACGTGGGAGGCCAATTATTTTGACTTAGCGGAGGAAGAATTAATTCAGCAGGCAAAAATTGCCAGTCAACTGGGTGTAGAATTATTTGTCTTAGATGACGGCTGGTTTGGTCAGCGCGACGATGACACCACTTCATTAGGTGATTGGCAGGTCAATGAAGATAAACTGCCCCATGGCATCACGGGCTTAGCTGATGAGGTCCACAAATTAGGCTTGAAATTTGGTCTCTGGTTTGAACCGGAAATGATTTCAAAAAATAGTGATTTATTTGCCGCCCATCCTGATTGGGCATTACAGGTGCCTGACTATCCTTTAACAGAAGGGCGTCAGCAGCTAGTCTTAGATTTAAGTCGAGCTGAAGTTCAAGAATTTGTTATTGCGGCTTTAAGTCAGCATTTAGCCACTGGAGCCATCGACTATGTTAAATGGGATATGAACCGCCATTTAACTGAGGTCGGCAATTTCGTTTTACCTCCGCAGCAGCAAAAAGAAATCAATCATCGTTATGTGTTAGGTTTGTATCGGATTTTAGCTAGCTTAATTCAGCAGTTTCCACAAGTTTTGTTTGAAAATTGTTCCAGTGGTGGCGGTCGTTTTGATCCCGGCATGATGGCTTACATGCCGCAGACTTGGACCAGTGATAATTCTGATGCTCTCTGTCGTACGAGCATTCAATATGGATACAGCTATTTATACCCACCGATTATGATGGGGGCCCACGTCTCTGATGTGCCGAATCATCAGGTTGGACGGATAACGCCGCTGGAAACACGAGGCTGGATTGCCATGAGTGGAAATTTTGGTTATGAGCTGGATATCAGCAAACAAACGCCCGCTGATTTAGAAAAAATTCAAGAGCAAATTGCCTTTTATAAAAAGCATCGTCAGCTATTGCAATTTGGCGAGTTCTATCGTCTGTTGGCACCAACAGCTCAACAATTTGCGACAGCTTGGCTCTTTAAAAATGAAAAAGAAGCTTTGTTGATTTATTCCAACGGCTTAGCGCAGCCGGCAGTTCCTGCAAATTATTTGAAATTGCATTATTTAGATGCTGAAGCGATGTACCGCAATGATGCAACTGGCGAAGTGGCTAGCGGCGCAGAATTCAATCAGGCGGGGATTTTAATTCCCCGCTTAAAAGAAGATTTTGCCGTGATGGCCGTGCATTTTACTAAGGAATAGAAAAAATGGCTGTGACTTTAGTCTTGTGGACAGAAAGATTCCCGAATGAGATTGCATTTGGTAGTGTGTACCAGATGTTCTTCGGGAAATCAGTTCTGTTTTAACTAAGGTCACAGCCATTTATTTTTATAAAATTTTAAGGGCAAATGCTTCATAAGGTTGCAGCTGATTTGTCAGCTGCTCTTGATAATTTGTAATCAGCCAAGTTTTTATTTGCGGATTTTCAACGAGTTGATAAGATTGAATCTCTTTTGAAAAATTCACCACCACTAAAATTTTATCACTACCCAATTGTCGCTGATAAGCTAAGACTAGCGGATTATTGGTTTCAATAACTTGATAGTCACCGTCAATTATCGTTGCTTCTTTTTTTCTTAGTTCAATCAGGCGCTTGTAGGTATAGAACAATGAATTTTTATCTGCTAAAGCAGCGTCAACATTAATTTCACTGGCATTTCCTACCGGCAGCCACGGTGTCCCTTGGCTAAAGCCAGCATTGGGCCCGTCATTCCATTGCATCGGATGACGGGCGTTGTCCCGGCCCTTAGCGTTAATCGAAGTGAGCATTTCTTCTTTTGAGTAGCCGGCGGCAGAACGTTCTGCGTACATCCGTCGACTTTCAATATCATCGACTTCCGCAATATCGGCAACCGGATAATTGACCATGCCGATTTCTTCCCCTTGATAAATGTAAGGCGTGCCCTGCATAAAATGTAAATAGGTTGCCAGCATTTTGCCGCTGAGCTCGCGATATTCTTGATCGTTGCCCCAGCGGGAAATAATTCGGGGCAGGTCGTGATTATTCCAAAACAAAGAATTCCAACCTTTACCGGCTAATTCAGTCTGCCATTTTGAAAAGACTGCGTGCAATTCTTGAGGCTCTAAATTTTTTAAGTCCCATTTTCTTTGGCCGGCCTGTTTATCTAAGTTAATGTGTTCAAATTGGAAAACCATCGACAGCTCTTCCCGCTGCTCATCAGAATACAATTGGGCGATTTCGGGAGTCGCCCCCCAAGTTTCACCAACCGTGACCACATCGTAGTTCCCAAAGGTTGCTTGATTCATTTCCTGCAATAGCCCGTGTAGTTTTGGCCCATTTTTAGTAATTAATTGATCTGGTTCTTTGCCAATTAAATCAATCACATCGAGACGGAAGCCGCCAATGCCTTTTGCCAGCCAAAAATTCATCATCTGATAAATCGCCTGACGCATTTTGGGATTTTCCCAATTTAAATCCGGTTGTTTTTTTGAATGCAAATGCAAATAATATTCATCCAGAGCTGGCACATAAGTCCAAGCTGAGCCGCCGAAATTTGACAGCAATTCATTTGGCGCTTGACCGTCAATACCTTTGCGCCAGACATAAAAATCATGATAAGGATTTTCTGGTCCAGCTAGCGCGGCTTGAAACCAAGGATGTTCATCAGAAGTGTGATTCACAACTAAATCCATAATAATTTTGATATTTTTTTCCTGGGCTTTTGCTATCAGCTCATCCATGTCCTGCATGCTGCCGTATTCTGGGCCGATTTTTTGGTAGTCGCTGATATCATAGCCGTTATCATCATTTGGCGAGGCATAAACAGGGCTCAGCCACAATGCTTCGACTCCCAAAAAGGCTAGATAATCTAGCCTTTGGGTAATGCCTGGCAAGTCGCCGATGCCGTCGTTATTCGTATCTTGGAAACTGCGGGGGTAAATTTGATAAAAGACGGCATTTTTCCACCAATTAGTATTCTTCATAGGCTGCACTCACTGCTAAAATATTTTCACCGGCGGCTACTGAGGTTTTATCCAAGACCTCAACGTCGCCATAGGCCATCGAATTTGTAATAATCATCATCACGGTGTCATCATAGCCCGCCGCTCGAATTTCTTTTGAATTAAAGGTACCCAAGACATCACCTTTTTTCACTAGGTCCCCTTGTTTTTTAGCACTAGTAAATTGTGCCCCGTTTAAATTAACGGTGTCGATGCCGACATGAATTAAAATTTCGGCGCCGGTATCCGTTTTGATGCCATAAGCGTGTTTAGAATCATAAGCCACGGTCAACTGTCCATCGGCTGGTGCGTAGATGGTGTTGTCAGTTGGTTTGATGGCCACACCTTTGCCCATCATCTCAGTTGAGAAAACCGGATCATTGACATCTTTTAATAAAACAACACTACCGCTGACTGCTGCAGCAATCGTTTCATCCTGCGGCAAAATTTCTTTATTTTGTGGAGTTTCATTGACCGCCACAGCCGTTGGATTTTCAACGTCCACTGCAACCGGTTCGTTCATCCTATTGCGGCCATAGATAAAGGTGAAGCCAAAGCCTAAGACTAAACTAATCGCAATTCCAATCATAAAGAAGGAAATGGAGGAAGTAGAAATTGAAATGAAACCAATGACACTAGCAGGCCCCATCGCTACTGAAAGTACGTGGAAGAAGCCGATAAAGGCGCTGGAAATTCCAGCAGCAATCATCCCGCAGATAAACGGGAATTTTAATTTTAAATTGACTCCGAAAATGGCCGGTTCGGTAATCCCTAAAAGGGCGGAAATACTTGCTGAAGAGGCCAAACTTTTTTGCTTTTCATTTTTAGTTAAGAGGAAGACAGCTAAAGCTGCGCCACCTTGGGCCACGTTGGCCATCGAAGCGACCGGGAAAATAAAGGAGCCGCCGGTACGAGCTACGTCTGCCAGTAAAGTTGTTTCAATTGCTGGGAAGCTTTGGTGCAGACCGGTAATGACAATCGGTGAATAGAAGAGGCCGAACACACCGAGACCAAGAGCGCCAGTTGTTTCATATAACCAAACTAAAGCGTCGGTTAAACCGTCTGAGACCGTTCGCATAACTGGTCCCACAACGATAAAAGTTAAAAAGCCGGTGATGATTAAAGCCAACATTGGCGTAAAGGTAAAATCAAAAGCAGCTGGAATTTTTTTATGGAAGAATTTCTCTAATGTTGCCAAAATCCACGCCACTGCTAAGACCGGTAAAACGGAACCTTGATAGCCAGCTTGGGCCACGTTTAAACCAAAAATATCCCAATAAGGCATGCTGCCATCGACAATTGCATTGGCGACGCCATAACCGTTAACTAAATCCGGCATGACCATCACCATACCCATGGCTGCACCGAGATAAGGGTTACCACCAAAACGGCGTGTTGCCGAGAAGCCGACTAAAATCGGCAGAAAGGCAAAGGGGGCAGAGGCCATCAAATTAATAATGCCGGCAATATCAGCCAGAGCCGGAAACATTTCAACGACAGATTGTGGGCCGAATAAATGTTGAGCGGTTAGCACATTATTGATTGCCATCAATAAACCGCCTGCAACTAAGGCCGGCACGATTGGTACAAAAATATCCGATAAGACTTTAATCAAAGCCATCGCTGGATTTAATTTTTTCTGATTGGCTGCCACCGCTTTCAAATCATCGGTAGAAGCTTCGCCAACGCCGGTTAATTGAATAAATTCTTTATAAACATGGTTGACATCACCAGGACCGATGATAATTTGATACTGGCCATTGGCTAAAAAGGTACCCTTAACGTCATCGTTATTGTCTAAGGCCTGCTGGTCAATTTTATCCGTATCTTTTAAGACTAGGCGCAACCGTGTGGCGCAGTGGGCGGCTGCCTGTACATTATCTTCTCCGAGAGCTTCAACAATCTCCTCAGCGACTTTTTTATAATTCATTTTATTTCCCCCTTAAACTGTAATCGCTTTTATTTGACAACAGTATGCCATGGCTTTTTAAAATTGTCAAACGTTTATCAAAAATATTTTTTGGTTTTCTAAAATTCTTTTTATTAATCGGTTTTAAAAGGAAATTGCCCTGGAAAATATTTTGTTATACGTTTGACATTTTTTATTAAGCAAGCTATGATACAAAAAAGAAGACGCTTACGAGGAAAGCTTTATAGCAAAAAGGGGAATATAAAAATGACATTGATTACAGATTGGACACAGGCGCTGCGTTATCAAAAATATGACCAGTGGAGCTCTGCTTATTTAGCTGAATTAAAAGAAAAGGTGACTCAATCACCATGGCGTTTGGGCTATCACATTCAACCGGAGACGGGGTTGCTGAATGATCCTAATGGTTTTTCCTTTTACAATGGCAAATGGCAATTATTTTACCAAGCTTTTCCGTTGGGACCAATCCACGGATTAAAATCTTGGTTTCATTTAACATCAGAAAATTTGGTGGACTGGCAGCCGGAGGGCATCGCCTTATTGCCGGACAGTGATTTTGATAGCCACGGCGTGTATTCCGGTTCAGCTCTACCAGTCGGCGATCAATTATTTTTAGCATATACCGGCAATGTTCGTGATGAGAACTGGCAGCGCCAATCTTATCAGATGGGGGCTTGGCTGAATCAAGACAATCAGATTGAAAAAATCGTAGAGCCCTTAATCAGTTCAGACCCCAACTACACCGATCATTTTCGTGACCCGCAGGTGTTTGCTTACGAAGGTTCCTACTTGATGCTGTTAGGAGCGCAAGATCAAGAGCTGAAGGGGAAAGTTTTAACCTATCAATCTGAAAATTTAAAAGACTGGCAATTATTAGGTGAGCTGGATTATACAAAAGAAGAAATGGGCTTTATGGTGGAATGTCCGAATTTAATTTTTATAGAGGGGCGACCGGTCCTGCTGTTTTGTCCGCAAGGATTAGCTCAAGAAACATTTGCTTATCAAAATATTTATCCCAATACTTATGTGATGGGGAGTGAATTTAAGCTGACAGAAAATAAAATTCTCGATGCGACGCCGCTAAAAAATCTAGATGAAGGCTTTGAAGTCTATGCGACCCAAGCTTTTAATGCACCAGATGGCCGTGCTTTAGGAGTCAGTTGGATTGGCCTGCCGGAAATTGATTATCCCAGCGACCAAGATGGTTGGGCTCATTGCCTAAGCATTGTCAAGGAATTTAAAATCGTCAACGAGGAACTATTGCAACAACCCGTAGCAGAAATGAAAGAATTGCGGGAAACACAGACAGACTTTTCCGGAGTCATTTCAAAGACTCCTAAAAAAATCGGCGGACCAGTGCCTCATCAATATGAATTGAAGCTTAACTTAGCGGCTGGCGCTGTCGGTCAACTAGATTTATTCGTAGATGAAGTAGGCCACAAATTTAGCATTCATTTTGATACCGTCCGTGGTACAATGACCATAAATCGTGGACAAAGCGGATTGATATTTGGCGAAGAATTTGGCGTAACTCGTCATTTTGCGATTGCCACCGGCGAATTAACGCTGCAAATATTTGTCGATGCTTCGGTAGTGGAAATTTTTATCAATGACGGACAGCAGGTTGCAACGGCACGGGTGTTTCCAACCAGCAGCCAAAGTAGCATCTATCTTTCCGGCGAAACAATCAGCTACAGCGGTCAGCTTTGGTCCTTGCGCAAAATGAAATAAGAGGTGCCTGTATGGTAGTTAAATTAACAGATGTCGCCAAAAGAGCCGGCGTCTCAGCAACGACAGTTTCTAGGGTGATTAACAATTACGGTTCTTTAAGCCAAAAAACAATTGATAAGGTACAACAGGCGATGAAGGAATTAAATTATCAACCGAATTCGCTGGCCCGCTCGCTACAAGGGAAAAATACCCAGCTCATTGGCGTCATTTTTCCAACTGTCGCCAATCCTTTTTACGGGGAATTGGTTGAAAAAATCGAGACTAAGTTATTTGAGCTTGGCTATAAAACAATTCTTTGCGACAGTGCCGACAATAAGGAAAAAGAACGTAATTATATTAATATGCTTGCAGCTAATAAAGTTGACGGGATTATCGCCGGCGCCCATAATCTAGGAATTCAAGAATATGAAAATATCGAATTGCCGATTGTCTCCTTTGACCGCTATTTAGCAGAAGGCATCCCCATTGTCGGTAGTGATAATTTTCGGGGCGGCTATTTGGCAGCCGAAAATTTGTATCTTCATGGGGCTAAAAAAATTGCTATTCTGACTGGCAGTCAAAAATCCGATTCCCCTACGAATGAACGCTTAAACGGTTATCTCAGCTTCCTAGCGGAAAAGCAAATAGAGCCACAAATTTTCCAGCTGCAAATGCAGACCCGTTCCGCTACTTTGAAAAGCGTTGAAATCAAACGGCTTTTAGAAACAGAGGAGTTTGACAGTATTTTTTGCACCGATGATTTGACCGCCATCTTAGTCTACAATCTCTGCCAAGAATTACATATTCAAGTTCCATCACAAATGAAAATCATGGGTTATGATGGCACCAAATTTGTTCAAACGTATTTTCCTCAGCTTTCGACAATCGTGCAGCCATTAACGGATTTTGCTGAACTGCTGGTGGACCTGTTGATTCAGCGAATTGAAAATCCTGAAAAGCAACTGGAAAAGCATTACCAGCTGCCGACGAAAATTTTTCAGGGGAAGACTTTGTGATAGTAAAAGCGTAAAATCAGTCCAGACTGCTCAAAAAACAAGCTAGTCTCTTGGCTAAAATAGGTAATAAAAAAAGCCACTACCAAACTCCGGTAGTGGTTTTTAAGCGGCTTGATATAAGTTTTGAATGGCCTTTTCAATCGTGATGCCAGTAGCAAATTTTTGTGGATCATTTTTGGCATAGACTAAAAAGATATTCAGCTTAACATCATAGGTGACCCGCACTTGACGGGGAATTTCTACAGTGTTCATAGGTTAACCTCCTCTCTACTAATAGCATAACGAAGGAGTATTAATTCCATGTAAAAATTCTGTAAAAGATTCTGCTGCGGGTCATAATCGAAAATTTTAATGGTGATTAAAACTACAACAGAACATTCCTATCAATCAATAATCAACATATTATTGTCATCAAATTGCCAATTTTTACCATAGGCGACTTCCCAATAATAACCATTTGGGTCGGTAAAATAGCCCGAGTAGCCATCCCATAAGCGGTTTTGTTCAGGGGCTTTGGCAATTGTCCCTCCGGCCGGCTCGATTTTGCTGAAGAGTTCATCAACTTCATTTTTAGAACGCGTGTTAATCGCCAGCGTGATGCCTGAAAAACCAGAAGTTTGTAGTTCAGGTGGTGAGACTTCATTAATGTCTTTAGCTAATTCAGCTAAAGGAAATAGCTCCAACTTCGTGCCCTCGTTGTCAAAGAAGACAATCGGGGGATTTTTCTCCTGTTCCAAGGTTTGAAAGCCAATCTCCTTGTAAAAAGCTAGTGACTTGGTCATATCCTTAACCCCTAAACAGATTAAATTAATTCGATTCATCAGGAATCCTCCTTTATTTTAATTGAGTAATTTTGACTCAGTTAATGCTGAAAAAAATTTCAGAGATTTCATGCACTAGTTTTCTGGTGGAAATGAAAGATAAAGCATAAGCGCCTCCTCCATCGGTTTAAAGCCAGTGGCCAAATAAAATTTTTCAGCCGGAGTGCCTTGGTCAGTATCTAGCAAAATCGTATAAATTTCCTGCTGCTTAAGGGCCGTTTTTATCTTTGAAATAAAGGTTTGCCCTAGCTTTTGACCTTGATACTTTTGGCGAATAAATAAAGTATCCAACATATATTCACGACCTTGGTACCAAGGTTTGATAAAACCTAAAGCACAGCCAATTAGTTCATGAGTGTCAGCATCCTCAAGCAAATAACCGATAAAGGTGTTGAGCTCCGTCATATCCGTCACATATTGTGTAATTTGTGCCTCGGTTAGCACGTCATTCCAAGGCTCGTCTGAAAAAACGTCAATATAGGCTTGGATAATAGCTGGATAATCGTCATTTTGCGTATGGCGAAAATTAATTTGATTGGTCATAGGAACTCCTTTTTTAATTTTAGTGATGTAGGTCTGCTGGTTATCTTTTATTTTAACATGGACGGGGCGAATTAAAGTGGGGAAATTTAAGATTGATTAAACTAACTATCCGCGTTGCATTAGCGGGTTCAAATGATATTAATGAAAATTTTTCCGAAAATTCCGCTTGCATTTTAGTGGAAGTTTCTGTAAACTCATATCAATTTGAGAATCTTAAAAAAGGAGAATTGAAATGAATAAGTATCAGAGTAAAGTTTTGCTATCTACTTCAGCGGGCATTGCCCTAGAGAATATGGACATTATGTTTCTTTCTTTTTCACTATCTTCAATGATTGCAACCTTTGGGATTTCTAGCACAGCAGCTGGCTGGATTGCTACAATTACCAATTTGGGAATGCTCGTTGGAGGTATTTTTTTTGGCCTGATGGCGGATAAATATGGCCGCGTCAAAGTCTTTTCTTATACGGTAATTTTATTTTCGCTTGCTTCTTTGCTGATGTTCTTCGCTTCAAATATTTATCTCGTCTACCTGTTTCGTTTTATCGCAGGGATTGGGGCTGGTGGGGAATATGGTGCTTGTATGTCCCTCATCTCTGAAACTTTTTCGAAAAAACAATTAGGACGGGCCGCCTCCACTGCCGGCATTGGTGCTCAAGTTGGGGCAGCACTGGCTGCAATTTTGGCTTCAATTATTATTCCGCTATTCGGCTGGCGGATGCTCTATGTGGTTGGTGTGTTGCCAGTTCTAATGGTTTTATTTATTCGCCGCGGCTTGCAGGAACCCGCCGCCTTTGCTAAAGCCCAAGAACAAGGTCGCAGCGCAAAGCTTCGAGATTTATTTGCAACAAAAAGCTTTGCTTGGCAGACGATTGGTCTAAGTTTAATGGTAACAGTCCAGATTGCCGGTTATTTTGGTTTGATGAATTGGTTGCCCTCCATTATGCAAAATCAATTAGGCTTGTCGGTGTCTGGCTCTTCACTTTGGATGGTCTGCACTATTTTAGGTATGTCATTGGGAATGTTTACCTTCGGCACTGTGATGGATAAAATCGGGCCTAGAAAAGCTTTTGCCATTTTTCTTATCTGCTCCGCGCTTTCGGTGTATCTGTTGGTCATGGCCCACAGTCAGCTGACGCTTGTGGCGGCGGCTGTGATTGTCGGCTATTTTATCAATGGCATGTATGGTGGTTATGGGGCGGTGATTAGCAGTCTGTATCCGACAGAGATCCGTGCGACTGCCAATAATTTTATTATGAACTTAGGGCGGGCCGTCGGTGGTTTCTCCGCTATTATCATTGGCTTTTTGATGGACCGTTACAATCTAACAGCGGTGATTTTATTTTTAAGCGGGATTTACGTAATCAGTTTGTTGGTGTTATTGACGATTCCAGGAATCAAGTCACTGCAGGCAGTTGCCGACAGCCCAGCAGAATTGGAAGAACTTTCATAAATCTTTTGCCAATGATAGAAATATGGCTTGGTAAAGTGAAATATCTATCATTTTTAACCAGCTATCCGATTTCACGCTGAATGTAGCAAAAATGAATAAATTGTTTTACAGCAATCAGATTTTTTGATTGCTGCTTTTTTGCTTTGCAAGGGAGACTTCAAAAATATCAGTCTTTTATTTAATAACGAAGGATTTGAGAAAAAGAGGAAGGAAATGCAGTTTTTTGCTAACTTTTTGTAAGCTCTTTTAGAAGGCTTTATATTTCATAAAAAATCGTTATTTATTCTATTGTGGTTAGCTAAGGATTTTTAAGCGAAAAGTGGTTTTGGCAACCAAAGAAAGGAAAAACAGAACTAAAATAAAGTGGCCTTCATAATTTTTTGCATAACAAAAAAATATCAAAAATAACGGGAAAAGCGTTTCAAAAAATTCAATTGATTGTGAAAAAAAGGGAATAAGACTAGCATTAATTTTGTCAAAGGAAATAAAAAAGCTTTATTTTCAAGGAAAGAAGGAGGTATATGTGAATAGGTTTCAAAAATTATGTTTGGTCCTGTTAATTGTGGTTACTCTTATTCCGCTGCTTTTCCTATTATTAGTAACGAGGCCGGCCTCGCAACAGTATTCATTTTTGAATCGGCTGCAGTTTTCATTAGTCAGCCATGAAATTTTTTTACTGACTATCTTTTGGATTACCGCAGTATTGACGGTTATTTTATTGTTGGCTGTACTCTGGGTAATTTTCTATCCGAAAGCCAAACGAGATTTTGTGATTAAAGAACAAAATGGTCGTTTAGCTGTTAAGGATCGAGCAATCAAAGGACTGGTTGCCGCAACTGTTTCCGAAAAAGATTTTGTGAGTCAGCCGACGATTTCGGTGGCGGCGACTAAGCGGAAAATCAAAGTCTTGATTAAAGGCGATTTGAAGCGCACATCCGGTCTTGTAGGGAGAACAGCGGAGTGGACTGAAGAAATTCGTCAGCAGATTCGCCAAATAATTGGAACGGATTACGACATTCAAGTGGAGGTCGCTTACAAGAATTTGGAAAAAGACAGCAAGCCCTATGCAACGGCAAGAGTTGAGTGAGGATAAGGAGGCTAATTTATGGAAACGTGGCTACGTATTTACAAAGTGCCTTTAGTCGGAGCTCTCATCGGGTTAGTATTTGCGATATTGCTGGTGACTTTAGGTTTTTTCAAGACAATCTTAATTTTGCTTCTAACGGTGATTGGCGCTTATCTCGCGCTGTATCTCGATAGAAATCAGATCATTCAAAACTATTTCAAAAGGAATTAGACAATCTAGGAGGAATTTATGATGGAAAAAATGGATACAATGAACACAATGAATAAAGAAAACATGGATCCGAAGTTGAAAAAAGATTCCCAAATGGACAATGGCGAACACGTTCGTGGCGAGTTGACTTATGAAGACAAAGTCATTCAAAAAATCATTGGTATTGCAATTGCTGAAGTGGATGGCTTGTTGACAGTTGATGGTGGCTTTTTCTCCAATATCAAAGAAAAAATTGTTAATTCAGACGATGTGACTACCGGGATTGAAACAGAAGTCGGCAAAAAACAAGTCGCTGTTGACATGGACATTGTCGCTGAATATGGGAAAGACATTGAAGAAATTTTTGAAAATATAAAAAAAGTCATTGCCCGTGAAGTTAAAGCGATGACTCATTTAGAAGTGATTGAAGTCAATGTGAACGTAGTCGATATTAAGACTCGTCAACAATTTGAAGAAGACAGTGAAACCTATCAAGACAAATTAGGTAACGCTGCTGAAGCAACCGGCGATTTTACTTCAAAACAAGCAGATAAAGCAAAATCGGCCTTCGCAAAAGGCCGCGACAAAATTGAAGACAATTCAGAACCGCGTGTTCAATAAAAAATAAATTGGAGTGATTATCATGGGTTTAATCTGGTCATTAATTGTCGGTGGGATTATCGGTCTCATCGCAGGAGCAATCACAAATAAAGGCGGCTCGATGGGCATCATCGCAAACGTAGTTGCCGGTTTACTAGGTTCGGTTATCGGCCAAGCGCTATTCGGCACTTGGGGCTGGACGGTTGCAGGGATGGCAGTGTTCCCTTCTATCTTAGGGGCTGTTATCTTGGTCGCTGTTGTGTCATTTTTCTTTGGCCGCAGCCGCGCGTAGCACAAATTTGTGAGTGAATAACAAGTAATTTTAATAAGCAGCTCTGGTAGGTCGCTTTTTGGAAATAGTTTTTTCCAAAGCTAACCGCTAGAGCTGCTTGTTTGTATTTATGCTAAAAAGTTGGTTAATTGGCCTTGATAGGTGACAATCAGCTGTTGAGTGGCCCGGGAAACAGCGGTGTAGAGAATTTTTTTATCCTGGTTGGATTGAAAATTAGTGTTGGAAACATCATAGAGTAGCACACGGTTAAATTCCAAGCCTTTGGCATAACTGATGGGCAGCACAGTTATCTGTGGGGTTTCCTTTAACAGTTCTGTTAACAGCTGGGCTTCTTTTTGAGTTTTTGTTAAAATTGTCAGTTTTTCAGAAGCTGAGCTTACTTGTTTTGCGATCAGTTCTTGAAATTCAGTCAAGTTGCTAAACTTGATAAACGTTGGCACCTCACCGGCAGGCCGCACTGCGACAATTTGTAAAGGTGTCGCAGTTAAGGTTAGGCGGCTGAAGATTTTAGTAATTTCACCACTGGAACGGTAACTATTCAGCAGTTGATATGGCTGCAGTGAACTTCTTTTTTTAGTTAATAAGGCGGTAATTTCTGAAAAGCTAATCTGGGAATTAAAAATGGCCTGATTGTCATCGCCAACCATTGTAATTTCCGTCTGTTCAAATAGTTCTAACAAAAAGGCCAACTGCAAAAAGGTATAATCCTGCACTTCATCAATCAGCAAATAGCTTATCGAAGGTAGCGGCAGCTTCTCAGCAAAAAGCTGTCGTACGAATAAATAGCTAACGGCGGTATCGAGGGTCAGCGGATTAGTAAAATCCGCTTGTAGCGGGATGTCAAAAAAAGTTTGGTATAAATCTGCCAACAACGCTTCTATATTTACCCAAACCAGCTTTTGCAATTGGTCTTCAATCCGTCGGTATTTTTTCTGCAGTAGTCGTAAAGCATATCTCTGTAAGCTCTGCGGCGTTTCATCTTCAATTAATTCTCCAAAATAGTGTAGCTGTTGTTCTTCTGATAAGCTGCTGAGCTGCGCTTGTAGAAGGGGGCTGCGGGCGTTTTTCAAAAGCCGTCGCTGCCAGTTTTCCAGCAGGATTTTTTTAGTTCCCTGAAGTTTCTTTTGTAAAGGACCAGCTGGTGTCTGATTAAAGGCCGCCGTGATTTCTGCACGGCTGATAATGACTTTATGGCGAACATGTAAGTCGGTGAAGGTGGGAATGATGGACTGGTTGTCGGCTGCTTGCTTTATTAAAAAAGCAGCAAAGGCCGCACTCCGCAAATTTTGCGTTTCATTTGCGACATGGGACTTAGCAATCCGGTGAAAGTAATCCGTTTCAGTTTCTAAAGATTGATTTTGCGGCAGCAAATCATCGACAAACTGCAGCAGTGTTAAATTGCGGGGATTTCTCTCCCCTAAAGCCGGCAGCACTTCAGCGATGTAGTCGATAAACTGGCGATTTGGTGAAAGAATCAGCAAATCATCAGCAGTAATACTCTCCCGTTTTCGATAGAGCAGATAAGCAATCCGCTGCATCACCACGGAAGTTTTGCCACTGCCGGCTACCCCTTGAACTAAAATTGTCGGGTGGCTAAGGTCACGGATAATCTGATTTTGCTCCTGTTGAATCGAGGCCGTAATATCCTGCATTTTTTCGCTGGAATCATTGGCTAAACTGGATAAAAGGACATCATCTTGAATGGCAATGGTGGTATCAAAAAATTGCAGCAGCTGATTTTTCTGAATGATTAATTGCCGCCGTAACTCAATTATGACGTCTATGGTTAAGTCGTTGACTTTATAGGCGGTTGGACCAAGAGCATTCGTATAAAATAATTCGGCAATTGGCGAGCGCCAATCATAGATTAGATTTTCCTGCTGCTGATTGGTAAAACCATTGATGCCGATGTAAATGTCCTCTCCATCGTCGGCAAAACGCAAAGACAATTTGCCAAAGTAGGGAGTCGGCAGTAGCCGTTTGATTTTGGCGACTTCCTTTTCTGCTGATTGCAGTGAAATATTCAGCTGATCAATTTCACGATTTTGCGCTTCTAACGCCGCAAAGGTATCGAGATTATCGGAAATAGTCTCGAAATTTAAAGCGACTTCCCCTTGTATCTTCTGCAACTCTTCTCGGCCCGACCGATAGCCGGCCGTTAGAAAATTTTCTAGACGCGATAATTTCTCCATTAACTCTTGATAAACTTGGGTCAAGTGTTCTTGCTCAGCTCTTTGACTAGCCTGTTTGTTCACTCAATCCGCCTCCTTTTTAACGTGAGCTTCATTATACAAGTATCCGGTGGAAATACTAGTCTACAAATTCAGGATTTTTTGCAGTATAATTACTATAGAAGATAAAATAAATTTAAGAGGCTGTGACATTAGTTAGAACAGAGCCGAACTTCACGAAGGGTATCTAGTGAAAACCACTAGATATTGTTAATTTGCGATTCGGACCTATTGGACCGTAGGAGCAAATAAAATATAGTTCGGGATTTCATCTGTTAAAAAGACTAATATCACAGGCGCTTTTTTTCATGGACGATTTGCCCGCCTGCGTATTTCTAGTTGACCAAACAAAGGAGGAGCAGATGAAATTACAGGAAATTAAAGCAAAATACAGTTTCAATCAAACAAGCTTTTACGGCTGGCTGAAGGAAGCGAAATTAATTGAAAAAACTGAAGGCGGCTATGTTGCTGGGCCCGCTGCTTGGCCGGAGATGGAGACCTTAACCTCGACTGTCTATCGAAACGGCGGCACCGTCGAAGTGACCCATGTCAAAATTGCTGCTGAAAAAGTTCCAGAGCTGGTCAGCTTATACGAAGCTTCGAATTGGGGCAGTCTCTATTCCCAAAGCAAACAATTCGATGTGCTTCATCAAAAATTGCTAGCTCTGATGGAGGGCTTGGCAGCCTTGCAGGAGCAGCTGAATCAGATGCAGCAATTGCTGGAAAAGAAAAAGCCAACCGACTAGTGCAAAAACGGCAGCTTAATTAAAGCTGCCGCAGACTGTAGACAAAGTCCAACTTCTGGATGAAGTCTACAGTCTTTTCTTTTATAATAGAATTATGAAAACGAATTTAAGGAGAGAAAGCCTATGATGTCCAAACATGATGCCAACGGTCGCAATCA
>NZ_JBTXLV010000010.1:0-134681 GCF_054871765.1 Enterococcus sp. LJL120 | reverse complement strand
GATTGCGACCATTGGCATCATGTTTGGACATCATAGGCTTTCTCTCCTTAAATTCGTTTTCATAATTCTATTATAAAAGAAAAGACTGTAGACTTCATCCAGAAGTTGGACTTTGTCTACAGTCTGAGCCCATCAAAATAAATTGATGAGCTTCCTTAGATAGCAAAAGCTTAAAATGCTTTTAATGAATTCCAGCTAAAACCAAACAGCTACTTCACAAACATCGCATCGCCAAAACTGAAGAAACGGTAGCGCTCCTCAATGGCATGTTGGTAGGCAGCTAAAGTTTTTTCCCGGCCAGCAAAGGCGCTGACTAGCATCACTAAAGTTGATTTTGGCAGATGGAAATTGGTGGAGAAGGCCTGCACAACTTTAAACTGATAGCCCGGCGTAATAAAAATATCTGTCCAGCCGCTGTCGGCTTTAATGTCGCCGTCAAATTTAGTGCCGATGGTTTCCAATGTCCGGATTGAGGTCGTGCCCACGGCGATAATTTTTCCGCCAGCTTGACGCACTTGGTTTAATTCTGCGGCGGCGTCTTCAGTCAAGCGATAAAATTCGCTGTGCATATGATGCTCTGCAATATTATCCACGCTAACCGGGCGGAAAGTGCCTAGTCCGACATGCAGTGTCAAATAAACTAAGTGGACGCCTTTGTCAGCAATCTGCTTCAATAATTCTGGCGTAAAATGCAGACCTGCCGTTGGTGCGGCAGCCGAGCCGTTTTCTTTGGCATAAACAGTTTGATAACGGTCGGGGTCTTCTAAACGCTCTTTGATGTATGGCGGCAAAGGCATTTCGCCGAGGGATTCTAAATTTTCGAGAAAAATTCCTTCGTACTGAAATTCAATAATGCGGCCGCCGTGTTCTAACTCTTTGGTGACAACGGCGTTTAAGCGGCCATCACCAAAACGAATTTCCGTGCCGACTTTCGCCCGCTTAGCCGGTTTAATCAGTGTCTCCCATGTGTCCCCTTCAATATTGTTTAATAGCAGCATTTCCAAGTGGCCACCGGTATCGGGTTTTTCGCCGTAAAGACGCGCCGGCAAGACACGGGTATCATTCATCACTAACGCATCGCCGGAATTTAATTCATCTAAGATGTCGGTAAAATGGCGGTCTTCAATCTCGCCGGTTTCTTTATCTAAAACCAATAGGCGGGAGCTGGAGCGATCTTGTAATGGTGTTTGGGCAATCAATTCCTCTGGTAAATCAAAATCAAAATCTTCTGTGGTTAACATAGCCTTCACTCTTTCTTTTATCGTCTTGGGTATTTTATCACTTTTTGAAACCCTTGGCGAACGACAGATTATTTGCTTTCTATTTAAAAGGCTTCTATACTTACTATTAATAAGAAAGAAAACACGCGGAGGGATTTCCATGGCAACTTTTCATCACGTTTCATTATTAACTAGACATGCACAGGAAAATCTAGATTTTTACACCAAAGTTTTAGGTCTGCGCTTTGTCAAAAATACTGTCAATCAAGAAAATCATAAAATGCTCCATTACTACTATGGAGATTATAGCGGGGCCCCTGGGACTGTCGTGACTTTTTTTGTCGTGCCGCTTTTAGCACAGCGGCACGATGAAGACCATTTCTTAGGAACGATTGGTTTGAAAATTCCTAGTGGCAGCTTGGCTTTTTGGCAAGAGCGCTTGACTGCTTTAGACATTCCTTTTGAACAATCTGGAGCGAGCTTAGCCTTTAAAGATAGAGACGATGTTCAACTCTATTTAGAAGAGGTTGCAGCAGCCCCATTATCTGCCAGTCAAGTCGTCAAAAATGATATTCCCGCTGATAAACAAATTATCGGTCTACGCTCCACTGAATTTCACGTCAAAGAGCCGGCTAAGACCAGTGCTTTCTTTGAAAAATTTTTGGGCTGGTCAACAGTTAACGGGCGAATTCAGTTGAATCAAACAGATTTTGTTGAAATTATTCAAACGGATTCTGACAAAAAAGCCCACATGGGTCGCGGCAGTATGGACCACGTCGCTTTTGCGGTGAAGGATGATGCCGCCTTAGAAGCTTTGTATCAAAAAGCGCAAGAACAAGCTTGGGAAATTGAAGAGCTTGTTTCCCGTGGCTACTTCAAGAGTCTTTATATTCGTGAACCCGGTGGCAATCGCGTGGAATTTGCTACGATGCAGCCCGGCTTTACCATTGATGAACCGTTGGAAACCTTAGGTGAAAGTTTTGCCCTGCCTCCATTTTTACAAGGGCAGCGGGTAGAAATTGAAGCCCACATTTACAAAGACATGTAAATAATTTTAGACTCGCTGAAATCCTTATTTTTAGCTAGCTATACTACTAAGAACCTTGTTGCATGACAAGGTTCTTGTTTTTTTGTAAACGTTCCTTTTTTTCAAAAATATTTACAAAAAATGCAAATAATTTGAAATCTTCGCCATTTTTTATCATACTAGTAAATGAGACCGTTTAAAAAAAATGAAAATGAGGTGGATTTTTTGATCGAATTTGAGCATGTATCAAAAATTTACAAAGGAAATAAAGTGGCTGTTGAAGATTTCAATTTATCAATTGCTGATGGTGAGTTTATTTGTTTTATCGGTACCAGTGGGAGCGGAAAAACGACTTCCATGCGGATGATCAATCGGATGGAAACACCAACTAAAGGAACCATTACTATTGACGGTCAGGATATTACTAAAATCAATGCGGTGGAACTGCGCCGCAAAATCGGCTATGTGATTCAAAATATCGGCTTGATGCCCCATATGACCATTCGTGAAAATATTACTTTGGTGCAGCGTCTGTTGAAAGTCCCGGTTGCTGAACGTAATTCAACGGCTGAAAAAATGATTGATTTAGTCGAACTGCCTAGAGAAATGCTCGACCGTTATCCAAATGAGCTCTCCGGCGGGCAGCAACAACGGATTGGTGTCGTGCGGGCTTTGGCGGCCAATCAAGATATTATTTTAATGGATGAACCCTTTGGCGCATTGGACCCCATCACGCGGGAGTCGCTACAGGATTTGGTCAAGGATTTGCAGGAACGTTTAGGCAAAACGATTGTCTTTGTAACCCATGATATGGATGAAGCGCTGAAATTAGCCAGCCGGATTGTGATTATGAGCTACGGAAAAATTGTCCAGGTAGATACGCCTTCAAATATTTTACAAAATCCTGCCAATGAATTTGTCGAAGAATTAATCGGTGAAGATCGACTATTGCAAGCCAAACCAGATACGACAACTGTTGGAGAAGTTGCCTTGAGTACAGCAATTACCATCACTCCAGAGAAATCCCTGCAGGCTGCTATCAAACTGATGCGGGAAAAACGGGTTGATACGCTGTTAGTAGTCGACGATGAAAATGTTCTGAAAGGCTTTATTGACGTACAAACGATTCAACGACGCCGAGGCCGAGCTACCAGTGTTGGCGACATTTTAAATAAAGATGTCTTCTATGTGAAGAGCACTTCTTTTTTACGAAATACTTTGCAGCGGATTTTAAAACGGGGACTGAAATATGTGCCGGTTGTTGATGAAAAAAATCGCATTATGGGTATGCTGACCAGAGCTTCTCTAGTGGATATCGTCTACGATGTTATCTGGGGTGAAGAGGAATCAATCAGTGAAGCCATCGAGTCAGTCTCCGGTGACGAAGCCGGAATTGAAATTCCAGCGGCCTCCACTGATGAAGTAGTTGTAGAAGCTATTACGATTCCAGCAACAGCTGAAGCGAAAGAAACGATACCTTCAGAGGAGGGCGAATAAATTATGCAAGCCTTCTTTCAAGAATACGGCCAAGAAATAATTAATAAAACGATTGAACATATTTATATTTCAGCGTTGGCTTTAGGCTTAGGAATTATCATTGCGGTGCCGGTCGGCATTTTGCTGACGAGAACACCGAAAGCCGCCAGCATTGTTATCGGCTTCACTAGTGCTCTACAAACTGTACCCTCTTTAGCGTTGTTAGCTTTAATGGTACCTTTTCTTGGCGTTGGTGTGTTGCCCGCAGTAATTGCCTTGTTCATCTATTCATTGCTGCCGATTTTACGAAACACTTATATCGGTATGAAAAATGTTGACGCCAACTATCGTGACGTTGCTCGTGGCATGGGCATGACTCAGCTGCAATCAATTGTCAGCGTGGAAATTCCGATTGCCATTCCGACCATTATGGCGGGGATTCGGCTGGCAGCAGTCTATGTTATCGCTTGGGCAACCCTCGCTTCTTACATCGGTGCCGGTGGTCTCGGGGATTTAATTTTCAGCGGGCTGAATAATTATCAGCCACCATTAATTTTTGCCGGTACTATTCCGGTAACCATTCTTGCTTTGTTAGCAGATTGGCTTTTAGGTTTGCTGGAGAAAAAATTAACACCAATTGCCTTAAGAGGAGGAGAAGAAGCATGAGAATTAAAAAAATGTTAGCTGGCACTTTAGCTGCGGCAACTTTATTCCTCAGCGGCTGTTCTTTCCCAGGCTTGGCCAGCTCTGATGACACGACTATCGGGATTACCGGTGGGGTCACATCAGAAGCGCAGATTTTAGCCAGCATTGTCGCAGGTATGGTCGAACATTACACAGATAAAGATACAACGATTATTAATAATTTAGCCACCACCACCATTAACCATCAAGCGATGCTCAATGGTGACGCCTCAATTTCCGCCGCCCGTTATACCGGGACTGACTTGACGACAACTTTAGGTCTGGAGCCGGAAAGTGATCCGGCGATTGCGTTAGCAACAGTCAAAAAAGAATTTGAAGAACGTTTCCAGCAAACTTACTTTGATTCTTATGGCTTTGATAACACCTATGTTTTCTTAGTTACCAAAGAAACCGCTGAAGAATATAATTTGAAAACAGTCAGCGACTTACAAAATGTCGCCGGCGAACTAGTAGCCGGTGTTGATACCGCCTGGATTACCAGAGAAGGTGACGGCTATGATGGCTTCCAAGAGGCCTATGGTTTTTCTTTTTCAAATATTTTGCCGATGCAGATTGGTTTAGTTTATGATGCCGTTTCAAATGGCAAAATGGATATTGTGTTGGGGTACTCAACTGACGGTCGGATTGCCAGCTATGATTTAGTAGCGCTAGAGGATGATTTGAATTTCTTCCCCGCCTACGACGCAGCTCCAATTGTCGCTGATCAAACTTTAGAAGACACTCCAGGTCTGCGGGAGGCCATTGAAAAATTGGCCGGCACCATCACCACTGAAAAAATGCAGGAATTAAATTTCGAAGCCGATAATAATTTGGTGGAGCCTAGCATGGTGGCTGAACAATTTTTACAGGAAAATAATTATTTTGAGGAGGACCAGTAATATGCAGGATATGAATTTATTACAACAATTCATCTACTATTTCCAAGAGAATGGCGCCTATGTCTTCTCACAATTTCTGCGTCACTTTCTCATTTCCATTTATGGAGTAATTTTTGCCGCAATCGTGGCCATTCCGCTGGGCATTTTTATTTCCCGCCGAATGAAATTAGCCAATTGGGTGATTCGCTTAGCTAATATTATTCAAACGATTCCCTCTCTAGCGATGGTTTCGATTTTAATGATTGGCATGGGGCTAGGGGTTAATGTGGTAATTTTCACGGTCTTCCTCTATTCACTTTTACCAATTATCAAAAATACTTACACTGGCATGATTCAAGTCGATAAAAATATTTTAGACGTTGGAAAAGGCATGGGGATGACCAACTGGCAACGCCTCTTCATGGTGGAATTGCCACTAGCGGTTTCCGTTATTATGGCGGGGATTCGAAACGCCCTAGTAGTTGCCATTGGGATTACCGCAATTGGTGCCTTCGTTGGTGCTGGTGGTCTCGGGGATATTATTATTCGCGGAACCAATGCCACTGACGGCGCAGCAATTATTTTAGCTGGTGCCTTGCCAACTGCCTTGATGGCTATTATTACCGACTGGGTATTAGGTATCGTCGAACGCCGTTTAGATCCGGCGAGCGGACGAGGCCGGTAAGAAAAATATTTTTTTAGCAGCGACTAGCGGGGCTAGTCGCTGTTTTTAATAAATGAAAACATCCCTCTATCTACCTTAGCAATAACTTTATCTGCAACCGAAACTAATTGGCTATTCTTATCCCCTACCGCAATCCCATATCCGCAATATCGTAGCATCTCGATATCATTTCCACCGTCACCAACTGCAATACATTCGGACGGTAAAATATCATAATAGTTTAATGCCTGCTCAATGCCAGTCACTTTTGTCACAGATTTAGTTAAGACGCTGACAATTTGTGGGTGCCAGCGAGAAAAAACTAATTCCTGGAAGTTTCCTTTAAGTTGGCTATCATGATTGGATTTTATAAATGCACACATCAAGAAGATTGCCTCCTTTTGCTTCAGATTAAAGGTAGCTAAGTCATTTGCATCAAGTGCCATGGCTTCTTTTAAACCAGTTTGGATATCTTCGTTTTGAATGCCGTTTGAAAATAATTCTTCAGCATAAAAAGTTGCTGGAATCTGCTTTTGCCGAGTAAATTCAAAAAAATCCACAAGTATCTGAGGAGGCATTTTTTCGCAAAAGATTGTTTTCGTTTCAGTTTTGACTAATGCCCCGTTAGCACTAATAAGACAATCAATCAGCTTTTCCTTTAGTAAATACTCGCAATGATTATGAGGACGTCCAGTAGCTAAAAATACTCGGATGTTCTGTTGGCGAATTTCACGAAGGGTTTCTTCAATCTCTTTTGTAATTCTTGGCTCGTTGTAATTTTTGAGTGTTCCATCATAATCAAAAATGATGGCTTTTACCTTTTTGATGTCAACCACAACCTTTATAATTTCCCCCCAGTATAGCAAGTTTGGAATTATTCGTAAAATTGTTCTGGAAGATATTTTTCTAATTATTTTGCGGGGAGCCGGCAATAAACCTTCGCATTTTCTATGTTAAAGTTCCTTTACATTGCCGTTATAATAGCATTTGTAAAGTCTCTTTGATAGAATAAGTCTAGCGTATCGACTAAATTAATGACAAGGAGACAGACATGAATATCGGAGAATCCATTAAGTATTATCGCAATCAATCCACTTTAACTCAGGAGGATTTAGCCGAAAAAGTTCATGTATCTAGACAGACCATCTCAAGCTGGGAAAATTCCAAAAGCTTGCCGGATATTACCAGTCTAGTTATGTTGAGCGATTTATTTCAGGTCTCTTTAGACGAATTAATAAAAGGAGATACCACCATGATTAAAAAATTAGAAGTCAAACAAGAAAAGGCAACCTACACAAAACAATACCGAATTAGCTACGCCCTCAATGCATTAATGGCCTTACTTGCAGTGCTATTGTACCTGACCAATTATGATGTTTGGTACGTCTATGCGTTGCTGGCCCTCGTTATTCTGGGGAACGTTGTCATTATATTTATGGAGTATGATAAATATAAAGAAAAAGTCCATCAGGTGAAATAAAAATATTGTCGTGTTAAATATCAGCACACCAAAAAACCGACGGAGCATGTAGTGCCCCCAAATAATTAGATTTTTGGTCTAATTCTTGGGGGGCGGTACAGGAATCCTGTCGGTATTTTTGGTGCTTTAGTTTTAGTTTTGCCTGTGATTTTATTTTAATCCAGCAATCACTTGTCTATAGAACAATTAAACCAAATAGAAAAATTAGTAGCACAATCACCGCCACAAGCAATGGCTTGTTTTCTGATTTCAATAACTGAAAGAGCGTACGATTGTCATTGGTTGCCGCTACTCGTTTAGCAAAATACATGAGTGTCAAAAAATTCAACATGATGCCGATAGTTACTAAAGAAAATGCCGGAGCAGACAATTCACCAAAGAATTTCTGGGTGCTAATTATTAATAGAAAAATGATATTCGTCCCCCAGCTCAGCCAAAAATATTTGCGGGCAACCTTAGCAGCCTCTATTTTTTTAATATTTTCCACAAGATCAGATCCTTCCAATAATAGAGTGTCTAGTGAAAAGTCGAATAATTTTGCCAAAAGAACCAAGCTGTCAATATCCGGTGTCGTCTTGCCAGTCTCCCAATTGGATATTGTTTTTTTCGAGACAAAAATTTTTTCCGCCAACTGCTCTTGAGTTAACTTTGCCTCTGCTCGTTTTTCTTTTAACAAATTTTTGATATCCACTACTCTTCCTCCACAACTTACGTTAAAAAATCTGATTCCACAATCCAATATATTGCACTTTTGTAAAAAAGTCGATAGCAATTGATTGCACTTTGTTGTTAAATCAATGATTATCGAAGGTTTAATATGCAGCTAAATCTTTTTGTAAAATTTATTATCTTTGATTAGCAGCTAGCTCATTTAGCAAACGAGATACTCATGTCAAACCTTAAAAATCACCTCCTCACAAAATATTCCCTCCCAATTTCATTTCCACCACTCGATTAAATGCCATATACCATTTCACTTTTTAATTGCCGTAAATAAAAAAAGCCCATTAATCCGAACCGATTATCAGGGGTAAAATCGCCTTACCTTAAATTAAACAGTCATAAAACAGTAATTATCTGATTTAAAATCATTCTAAAAAATCACTGAAATACATATACCATTTCCATAAATTTTAGATAGATTTGCTTATTTTTTGAACAATCAGAAAAATTTTTTGTGTTTTTTTATCTTACTAATAATTAACTCAGCTCACTACTTTTTTTCTAAGTCCGTGTTCAATTTTTACACGCGCAATTGTCGAATGAAAATAGCATCTTACACAATAAAAGCTTGATTAAATTTCTCCCTGAATCAATTCCATAGTAAAAATATTATTCAAATATATTTTTTTATACGTCCGTTATTTATTTAGAACTGATTAAAATTTATATAGTGCTAGATGATAAAAAGATTTATAATTACTAAGCAATACTTAAAGTGGACTCTAACTATGTAACGAATAAGTTTGGTGAATAATAAATATTTGCGCAGAGACTTATTATTCATATCATTATTTTCACTTATCAAGTGTACTTAGAGCCCCATAATAAAAACGAAAGAAGGAATTCCAATGGAGAAAGAAAGTTTTTTAGATAGGTTTGGTAATAAGCTGATGCCGGTAGCGACTAAGCTCAATTCAAACCGCTATCTAGCAGCAATTCGTGATGGTTTTTTTGCATCAATGTCCATCATTATCGTCGGTTCAATTTTTTTAATTTTCCCAAATTTCCCATACCAAGGCTTCATCGATTTTATGAATGGTATTTTTGGAGACAACTGGGTGCTATTTTGTAATAGAGCCTATGACATGTCAGTCAATATCATGTCTATCTATGTAGTTATCGGAATCTCAAAAAGTCTTGGTAACTTTTATAAATTAGATACAATTTCCTCAATTATTCCAGCACTATTATCTTATTTCCTATTAACCCCAACAATTACTGGCGCAGACGAAGCAGTCGGCCTGCCAATCAGCAACTTTGGCGCAGCCGGATTGTTCTTGGGCATGCTGACAGCTATTTTATCTGTCGAAATTACCCGCTTTGTTTTAAGCAGAGGCTGGAAAATCAAAATGCCTGATACTGTTCCTGATAATGTCTCCCGCTCATTTGAGGCCCTGATACCTGCAGTTTTCATTTTTCTAATTTATTTATTTATCTTTTTTGGTTTCAAGATGACGCCTTACGGGGACGCTCAAACCTTTATTTTTGAAATATTACAAAAACCATTAACCGCTCTGGGTGCATCACTTCCTGCAACTATTATTGTCCAAGTTTTAGCTACCTTACTTTTCTCTTTTGGTTTACACGGACCCAATATCGTAGGCTCGGTTATGACTCCTATTTGGACTGCCTTAACCGTTGAAAACTCTGAGGCCTACAAAGTTGGCGATGTGATTCCTAACATCGTCAATGCTCAATTCGATGCCAATTATGTAAAATTAGGTGGCTGCGGAACCACCATCGGTCTAGTCATTTTATTTTTGGTTTTTGCTAAGTCTTCTCAATTTAAAACTTTAGGAAAACTTGCCATTGGCCCGTCTCTTTTCAATATAAATGAACCATTAATTTTTGGGACCCCAATTGTATTAAACCCTATTTTGATGATTCCTTTCATTCTATCGCCAATTATTTTTGCTAGTTTAAGCTATTTTGTCACTTACATTGGCTTAGTTCCCGCTGCAAATGGTGTAAATATTCCTTGGACGATGCCGCCAATTTTATCTGGGTTATTTATTAGTGGATGGCGAGGTGCTGTTTGGCAAATTGTGGAAATTTTCATTTCAATCGCTTGGTACTATCCGTTCTTTAGAATCGCAGATAAGCAAGCTTACCAAATAGAAAAAGCCGCTTAGGTTACTTGCGTTGCCAATTTTTCTAAGTTTCCAACTTGGCAACTATCGCCTTAACTAAAACTTATTTTTAAAGAACAATGAAGTGTGGCGTAAGTCAAAACAGGTGAAAAATCTTCGAAGCTTTTCCTGTCAGCACTAGTAAATGCATTGGACTTTTTTGAGTAGGACGTTGGCTTCTTACTATTTTGAAGCGATATTCCTTGCCTTCAGTTCGTCTATTTACTGGATACAAACAGGCTTGAAGTTTTTATTTGTCTAAATTAAAAAACTTATCCAATAGCAACACTTCTAATTCCTAGCAATCCAGTATAGTTTACAAAAAAATCCGCCAATTAGTGTTGCGACTAATTGACGTTTTTTTTGTAAATTTTGTTTGCTTAAATCAACCCCAGCTCCTGACAAGCATAATAGATACCATCATCCCAAACAGCTTTGGTGACAAAGGCTGCTTTGTCCTTCAAGGGCTGAATGGCATTGCCCATCGCTACAGGGGTGCCGACAGCATCAAACATTTCTAAATCATTTTCCTCGTCGCCAAAGGCAACAGCTTGGTCAGCAGTCAGTCCAAGTTTCTCTAATAAAACTTTGATGCCGGCTGCTTTTGAAACACCTTCTGGAAAAATATCTAGAGAGTTTGGTGCAGTTTTAACGACCTTCAAATCCTTTAGCCAGCCGGTCACAACACTTTTATCTTCGGCTGTTACTAAAATTTGAAAGACATTTTGGGGAATCTCTCCGACCGCTAACTGATTGACTGAAATTCCACGATCCATCAGTGGCTGCACTAGCTGCGGGACAAAGATTCCTTTTTGTGTATCATAGAAAACAGCTAGGTTGCGGGCTTCAATTTCTGGAACAATTTTCGCCATGATGTCTGGTTCAATAAATCTTTGGTAAATCGCTTGGCCTTCATGAATAATTTCTTGACCATTAGAAGTAATCACAGTTTCAATGCCCAAAGAATCTGCTAAGGCTTTGACTACGCCAGACCAGCGGCCGGTGGCAATCACCGAAATAATTCCTTTTTCTTTCAGTTTTTGAATGGCTAAGCGGGTTGAATCAGGAATACCGTCAGTGATGTTCATCGTCATTTGACGGGGGTTGATGAGTGTACCATCGATATCGAAAAACGCAATGGCAACATTTGGTGTGCTGATAAGGCTCACCCTTTCTGCAATAGTTTTGTTAAAGCAGCAATAATCAACTCGTGATCAGCCAAATGATCTAAACCAGAAACACAGATGGCACCTTTTAGCTGATTGTTTTGAAAAATTGGAAAACCACCGCCGCAAATTGCATACTCATCCGTTTTTTCCCATTCCACAAAAGTTGGATTGACCGCTTTCATATAGAAAGTATATAGGGAACTGTGGCCACTGTCCATCACTGTTTTAGTTTTGCGGGCCAGCCACGGACTCTCTTTGCGGCCGACCATCAAATAATGCAGCACAACCTTATCTTCAAAGTAAATTTGAATGCCAACGCTCGATAAATTCTGAGCGCTAACAGAATTTTTAATTTCTTCAGCGATTTTAAAAGCAATCTCACTGTCAAAAGTTTCAAATTGCAAGTCCTGTTCTAATTGCAATAATTTTTCTAACTCGACATTATCCTTCTGTAATAACATTGGCAGCTTCCTGTTCTTTAGCTAATTGTTCTTCTTTTTCCCGAGCTTGTTCATTTGTATAAGCTAAATTATCTGCAGTTTTAAAGAATGGCAGATAAATCAGCAGTGAAATCCCAATCTGCACGATATTTAACAAGGCTCCGCGCCAGCCACAGGTGAGAAATCCAGCAAGAATCGGCGGTGTCGTCCAAGGGATATTGACGCCATTGGTATAAGGTACGAGCCCACTACTCATGGCAAAGTATGCGACAATTGCCATCACAATTGGTGTGATGATAAAAGGAATAATCGGGTTCAAGACAATCGGAATCCCGAAAATAATTGTTTCGTTGATTGTAAAGATTTCTGGAATGATTGACAGCTTCCCAATTGCTTTAAACTGTTTAGAACGGGAAAAGAAGAATAACAGAATCACTAAGCCAAAGGTCGCACCGGAACCACCGATTTTAATAAAGTTTTGGTAAAATTGGTAGTTGATGATGTTGGGAACGTCAACGCCTGCTTGGACTGCTGTAAGATTTTCAGCTGTTAAAGAAAGCCAAATCGGTTGCATTACGGAACCAACTACATTCGCCCCGTGAATCCCGAAGGACCAGAGCACACCCTCAATTAACAATACTAAAATCGTTGCTGGCAAAGTATTTCCTAGAGAGGTTAATGGTGTTTGCAAATTATCAAAAATGAAATTTTGCACATTGCCATAAGCTGTTGCTTCAAAACCAATTCTAACGAAATTAAAGACAACAATAATTAATAAGATCGGAACTAAAGTTGAAAAGGAATTGGCAACATTGGCGGGAACAGAATCTGGCATTTTAATTTTCCAGCCTTTTTTATCGGCAAAGTGCATAAGTTCAACGGCGAAAATTGCGACTAAGATACCAACAAACAAACCAGATGCCCCTAAGTTTGATAAGGGAATTCCCACACCTAAGCTGTCATCTGCGAAACCATACATCGGCGTCACTACGAAAAAGGCGGCTAGGCCGGCGAAAATGCCCCCCATGCGGTCCAAGTTGTAACGACGAGACAAGTCATTGGCTACCCCGATAACCACATAGACTGTCATCATACTCATGGAAATATCATTGGGCATATTGAAAATATTTTGCCAGGTATCGCCAAAGGTATTTACCATAAAATCTGTGTAAGGTTGGATTGGTAAATTGGCGAACAACACGAAAAACGAGCCGACAATCAACAATGGCATCGCTGCCATAAACGCATTTTTGACAGCCGATAAGTAGCGATTGGCATCTAGCTTAATCGCAATCGGCGTCATTTTCTCCTCAAAAACTGACATTAGTTTGTTCATTTATTTTCCCTCCTGTGACTCTATCGAATAAATCTTTGCAGATAATTCCAATAATTATGACTAGCCTTCCCCGTCGGAGTCTGCATGAAACGATTAAAACTTCTTTGCTGCTATCAGCAGTTTATCCGTATCACAAGACTCCGCTAGGCAAAAGCCGTCAGCTAAATTGACTTAGCTGCGCATTTGATTAATGCCTTCTTCAAGAATTTCAATTTGACGAATCGTTTCTTCGTCTTTGACAATTTTATCTGCGCCGTTAATCAATGTTTCATATACGCCTTGATAAACGCGGCTGTAATCACCAACTTCAGAGACAACTTTTTCTTCATGGTAATTGCCATTTTCATCCATATAAGTCAAAGTGCCATAATGCTGCGGCAAATCGATTCCAAAATCTGCATTGGTCGGCATATAAAATTTCTTCAAGTCTTCCTCTTGACGGTCTTTGGTTTCTTTGACAAAGACTCCTTTTTTACCATAAACAACAAAGCTTGGGCGTTCCTTCAGGCGGAAATAACTGGATTTCACTGAAACCTTCATGGTGCCGTAATATAAATCCAAATCAAAATAATCATTCATCCGATTTGGTCCTAATAATTGGCGGACATCATAGTGAACATCATCAGGATCACCGAAAAATGAAATCACTTGGTCTAATGTGTGGCAACCGTGGCCGTATAAATAACTGTTAATTCGCGAAAATTCATGGATGCTTTCAGGAATTTCTGGACGATAGTAGTCGTAATGCATTTCGACTTCTAAAATATCCCCCAGCTTGCCACTTTGAATGACTTTTTGAACGGTTAAAAAGTCAGAATCAAACCGACGATTTTGATAACATTGAACAAATAAACCTTTTTCTTTCGCTAATGCAAATAATTCTTTGGCCTCCGCTGATGTTTCACTGAAGGGTTTTTCAACTAAGACATTTTTGCCAGCTTCTAAAACTTTCTTCGCTAATGGATAATGCTGATTACTTGGCGTACAAATGACTACCAATTGAATGTCTGGGTCGGTTAAAACTTCTGTAATATCCGTCGTGTAATGAATCCCCGCAATTTTTTCCCAAGCTAAGTTATCCTTTGGTGAATAGATGGTTTTGACTTTGATATTTTCTTTCTTCAAAGAAAATGGCAAATGATAGCGATTGGTACTTTTTCCGTTGCCGATGTATGCAATTGTTAACATATTTTTTTCCTGCTTTCTTAATTAATTTTTTTTGATTCCTGTAAGCAATTGTCTGTTGACGTTTGCTAAATAGTTGAAGTAATGTTGTTAAATTTAGGTCACTGGATTTCCAGCAACTCTTAACTGGCTTCAGTATATAAGATATTTTTTGATAAATATCAGCTGTTTGTATAATTGGTAACAATGTTCAAAAATTTTCAAGATTGGCTAGTTCAACGAGTTCTTTTTTAAACATCATGTTCAAAGCGTTTTCAAAAAGTCCAATGGCTCTTTAACTATCAAGGATGGATTGCTTTTAGTTCTGGTTAGCCAGCTCCACAATATGAAACTGGCTAATTCCTTGAAGAAAAAGACTCGGATTGAAGCAGCTGCTTTAGTTCATTATCCTAAAGTAATTCCGGCATCCGCCAAGGCAGCTTCGACTACTTCCATCACGATTTCACTGTGGTTCATCATCGTGGCGGCTTGCGCCAAATCCTTGTCGGCAATCATTTTGGCAAAGGTTTTGAATTCTTCGTACATGCGATGGGGATAAACTTTTTGGTCCATTTCCTCAGCTTCAGTGCCGTTCATCTCAACTGCATAGCTGTCCACCACATTTGTCGGGCCATTGACAATCAGCGAGCCTTTCGTTCCTTGAATCGTTGAACGAATTTTGGCAGTGGAATCCTTAGCCCCTATACAAACAACTTTTGTCTGTTGATAATCCAGAACCAGCATGCCAGAAGTATCGATGTCTTTTTCCAAATTCGCAAAATAGTTGACAGCACTTGGCCGACCTAATAAACCAACGACAAAATGAATATTGTAAATATTGATGTCCATCAAGGCGCCACCGCCCATTTTCGGATTAAAGGCGGGCAAAATTGTACCGGCTTTAAAGGCATCATAGCGGGAAGAATATTGGGAGTAGTTGCATTCGATTAACTTCAAGTCTCCTAAAGTTGCAGTCGCTTCTTTAATGCCCCGATAATTGGCTAAGTATTGATTGGTAATCGCTTCAACTAAAATTAAATCAGCGGCTTGCGCCAAATTTTTCAACTCAATTAATTCAGCTAGCTTTAAAGTAAATGGTTTTTCGCAGACGACATGTTTACCGTGTTCCAACGCTTTTTTAGCAAAAGCGTAATGGAGATGATTCGGCACCGCCACATACACTGTGTCAATATCCGCTTCTTTTAAACAAGTTTCATAATCGGTATACACTTCTTTGATGTCGTATTGTTCCTGCAGCGCCTGCATATTTTCCAAATCGGCGTCGACACCGACAATGGCCTGTAGTTCAACCTCCGGTAAATCCTTGGTAATGGTCAGAAAATCTTTGACAATCATACCGGCACCCGTAATAGCTAATTTCATTTGCGTTCCTCTTTTCTAGTTGTTAAGCCAACTATAAGAGATTCTTCCAGTGAAAAAAGCAAATCCCGCAAAACTGGTCAAAATGTTCAACTATTTTCAAAAAAGGCTGTTAGAAGCCTACCAGAGAGTAAACATCATGTTCAAGGAAAACTCTTTTTTTTAAAGCAAACAAATAAGACTATGACAAAAATTGTCATAGCCTTGCATTATCTACTATTTAAAACTGTCTTAATCTGAAATCATCTGCCAGATGATAAAAAGTTTCCAATAAAAAAATCGTTTGTTAATCCAACTGATCTTCAAAAAAATTCTCGTCTAGAACCCGTTCTTTATTTTTTAAATCAACTAAGTGGGTCGTGTAATCTTTGGAATACACGACGGAAAACAAGGTATCCAGTACATATTCAAAGGAAATTTGTGAAGCAAAGGTCCCCACTTTGACATTTTCCAACTCGCCAGCCGGCACCTCAATACACAATTGGCTAAATTGGGCCAACGTCGATTCCCGATTGCTGGTCAACAAGACTGTTTTAATTTTCTTGCGATTCAGATATTGGATAAATTTGCGATAACTGCGGGACTCGCCGCTATAGCTGATAAAAATCGTCAAGTCCGCCTGCGTCACATTCATGGCACTCCATTCAGACTCGCCGTATTCATCCGCCACAATTAGATAGCGATTGATTTTATTGAATTTATTTTGAAAACTGCGGGCGCGAATCTGAGAATCACCGGTACCGAAGAGAAATACCCGCTGTGAACTCAGCAAAAGCTGCGCCACCTCATCTAAAACTTGATTATCCAAGCCACTGAAGGTTTTGCGAATCGATTCGATGCATAAATCCGCCACCTGTTTGGCAATTTTAGCCGCATTATCTGAAGGTCGAAATGGAAAATTCGGGTCCACCTGACTCGTGATATGACGGCTCTCTTGGAAAGCCTTCGCCAATGCAATTTTAAATTCACGATAGCCGGCAAAGCCTAATTTCTTGGCCAAACGCACCACCGCCGAATGGGAAGAGTAAGCCTTTTTCGCCAAATCCGAAATATTCATCTCAGCCATTTCATCTTGATGAGCCAAAATATACTCCGCCAAACGCTTCTCCGTATCAGTAAAATCTTTTTTTGCTGTCAGCTGCTCTAGCACATTCACAAAAATCACCTCCCCTTCTTTTTAGCAGAAGTTGTCTGTAAAGGCAATAGCTGAGCTTTGCCAGTTAGGGCCAACTTGTTTTACAGATATTTTCTTGGACTGCGTATATACGATTCTCTGCATGAAAAAAATTCAAAAAACTATCAAAAAGTTAAACGCCTATTTTCTAAAAAGCTTCTGCTAAAAACTCAATCTGCTATTTGAAATTTTTTTAGTTGGCAACTTTATTGCTAAAACTAATTTATCCCAAAAAAATCAAGTAATTTTTTCCACCTTAATAACTGTCGCTTGGGCCGGAAAACTCGTCGCTATCGGCCCTTTTATCCAGATTTTGACCTGATCGCCAGCTTGAAAATCCTCAGCATCCTCCCAACTAAAGGATAAATCACCGGTAGCCGTTTCCCCACCAAGCTCGATCCACTCCTCTGTTAAAAGCAAAAGCGAGTTTTCTGAAACATCGACAATTGTGCCAGTTGTCGTTGAAACATCACGGCCTTGCCACCAAATGATTATGCCAATTACTAGAACAATCCCAATAATTACTCCGCCTATGATTTTTTTCTTCATCTTCCCCCACTTCCCTTCTCTTGCAAACTAATTTTCAATCCGACAGAGGTCATTTTCATTGTTTAAACAAGCGGCAGCAAAAATTCAGCTGGCTGTTTGTCCCCGATTCCTGCTTTATAGCGTTCAATCAATGGCAACTCCTTAGTCTGCAAATGATTTTCTTCAATTATTTGCGGCAGCTGAGCCCAAAACTCTTGAATCGCCTCCTGTGTATGGCTGACTTCAAAGACCGCATATTTACCACCTACAAAATCAGCTACCTGCACCGGCAATTCTGGATAAAAATCCTCTCTGATTTGTAGCAACAAATCAAAACGACAGTTTTCCGGTGCGGTGATTGCCGGATTATCACGGGCAATTGCTAAAATGCCTGTTTTTTCAATCTGATGCTCCAAATTTTTTTCAGCAATCCAGGTTTTAAACTGCGCCATTAATTCAAAATTTTCTCGACTGCCATAAGGCCCAACATTTCTTAAATAAGCAACTTTCGCTGGTGCTAAAATTTCTACGTGATACTTCATTAAAATCACTCCTAAACTTATTAGGAGGATTGGCCAATCACTTCCTAAATTCAGCTTATCATGATATAAAATGAAATTCAGCAGGAGTTTTAAAAAAGTTGGGAAAAGATTTTGATAACCCATTTTAGAAGGCTGAGTTAAATTTTGGGGTTACAATATTTGATGCAAATTATTTTTTAAATACCGAAAAAACATTGGTAATAATTTCAACAAAAGAAAAGAGTCAGAAGCCTTCACCGCTTTTCTGACTCTCTCAACTAAATTACTACTTCTTCAAATGATAACTATAGGTACTTAAAATAATATTTTCCCGCCAAGCTAGCCGCAAGCGCAGGCGTAGACTTGTTTGATTGTGGAGAATATTTTGCCAACGTTTGTTGGGGACAAACTGCGGGATTAAGACGGTTGTCGTAAAATTCCGCTGGGCAGCCCGCTTGCTGACAAAATCGACATAACGGATAATCGGATTTTCAATCGAACGATAAGAAGAGTGAACCACAGAAAAGCGCACATCAGGAAAATGTGATTTGAATTCCGCTTCGATTTCTTTTTCCTTTTCAACGTCTTCATTTAAAGAAACATGCATTGCAACGACGTAATCGCCAATTGAGCGGGCGTAATTCAACGCACCGATATTCGCCCGTGTGACGTTACCGACCAGTACAATCACCGTATTTCCTTCAAAATCATGCAGCTGACCAACTTCTTTTTCCAAGCGCAGCTGTTCTGCAACTTTTTTATAATGGTCGTGAATTTTATAAAAAATGAAAATCAAAATTGGCATAATAATGAAAAATGGCCAGATATCATTTAACCGATAGACAAATAAAATCACAATGATGCTGTAAGAAATAAATGCTCCAACTAAATTGGCAATTGATTTTTTCAGCCACTTCTCCCCTTGTTTGCGCCAATGGATAACCATACCGGTTTGCGATAGTGCAAATGGAATGAAGACTCCGATTGAATACAGTGGAATCAAGCGTTCTGTGGCTCCTTGAAAAATAACTAACAGCACAATGGAGCCAGCGGCCAAAGTGATAATACCATTTGAATAGCCTAAACGATCGCCGCGGTCTTGATACATATGGGGCAGAAATTTATCTTTAGATAGATTGTAAGACAGCACTGGAAAAGCTGAGAAGCCTGTGTTGGCAGCCACCGCTAAAATTAGCGCTGTCGCAAATTGCAGCAGGTAAAATAAAATGTTTTTACCGCCGAAGACTGCTTCGCCAATCTGCGCTAAGACCGTCACTTCTGTTTCCGGCACAATGCCGTACCAATAATTTAAAAAAGTAATACCGACAAAGAAAAAGCCTAGAATTGCCGCCATCATTGCTAGCGTGCCCGCTGCATTTTTGGCTCTTGGCTTCTTGAAAAACGGCACCGCGTTACTAATGGCCTCCACTCCTGTCAGAGAAGACGAGCCAGAAGAAAAAGCTCGTAAAATCAAAGCCACTGAGATGCCCGGAATCACGGTTCCCGGAATGGCTGTTGCATTTAGCGGCTCTTGGCCGGTAAATATTTTAAATAGGCCAACTAAAATCAATAATGTGATCACAGCGATAAAAGCGTAAACTGGGAACATTAAAAAACTGGCAGATTCTCGTAAGCCTCGCAGATTAATCAGCATAATCAATAATACAATTACAATTGAAATCGCCACTCGATGAGCATAAAGCGAAGGAATCGCAGAAATTATTGCTTCGGAGCCGGCTGAAACCGAAACCGCCACCGTCAGCATATAATCCACCAATAAAGACCCTCCGGCAATCAGTCCAGCGTTCTTCCCGAGGTTTTCACTGCTGACAACATAAGCACCGCCGCCATGGGGATAAGCGTGAATAATTTGCCGGTAAGATAAGGTCAACGAAATTAAAAGAATAATCACAAAGGCAGCAATTGGCAATGAATACCAAATAGCAGCGGCTGATAAAGTGACCAGTACCAAAACAATTTGTTCTGTCCCATAAGCAATCGAGGACAAGGCATCGGACGATAATAAGGCCAAGGCAGCAAAACGACTTAATTTCTGCTCGTCGTTGTCGCCTGATTTTAACGGTTTACCTACTAAAAGGCGTTTCAAGTAATCCAATTTTTACTCCTCTTTCTGAAATTTTCTCTCTAAAAATTTTCATTCTCAAACAACGCCTAATACTACTGCTAGCGAGGTTTAAAGTCAATTGATATCTGTGTCTTGTTGCGGATTCTCATTATTTTATCTAACAAATTCAACATTCAAAAGACCTGCATTTATTCAATTGTGAAAAAAATTTTTTTCTTGTTCCAAAATTTTCGATATTCGTAAATTCGCAGAACTTCCTGTTAAAATTTGACTCTCAATTAACTAATTTGCTGTGCATCAGTTCAAGCCAAAATTATTCTTCAAAAGATATCTCACAAGGCCAGTCGCCTCATTTTAATGTCTTATGGCAAAATGATGAGATTTATTTGGTGAAATTTTAAAAGCCTGTGATTAAAGACCTTCACGGTACTCTTAATCACAGGCTTTACTATTCGTTTAAAAAAATTATTTAACTATTCTAAAGGTTTTAATCTCATAAGGAGTTAAATCAAACTCAATAGCGTTTTTTCCAAGTTTCTCCTCATTTTTTTCCATCAAATTTGTAGCAATAATTTCTTTGGCAAGTATTGAAAGTTTCACCTTTCTGGAGCCACCAGTATGATCATGTACTCTTAAAATCCAGCCATTACCATCTTCAGCCACCTTCAAAGCATCTACCATAAGTGGTAATTGGTCAGCTGCTTCGAGTTTAAAATTCAGGCTCTCAAGATCTACACCATTAGCTACAGCTAAAGAATCATTGATTTCCCAAGCCTCTTCAACAGTTTTCCCGGCAACAAAATCCCCCTGATGTGGTAAGAGACTATAGATAAACTCGTGATCACCGATATCTGCTGTTGGATCTGGATAAATGCCGCCTTTTAGAAGCGTCAATCCCATAACATTTTCCTTGATATCATAACCATATTTGCTATCATTTAATAGACTGACTCCATAATTTCTTTCTGAAAAATCAGCCCACTGATGGCCGACAGATTCAAACTGAGCAAAATTCCAACTGGTATTGCTATGAGTAGGCCGTTTAACATTGCCATATTGAATATCGAAAGTCGCCTCGGTATTACGAATATTAACGTTGAAGCGGGCTTTTAGCAATCGCTGCCGCTCCTCCCAATGAGATTTTGTCAGAAAATCAATCCGTTTTGTATGATTATAAATTCTCATTTCTTGCGACAGAGTAGATTTTCCAAAGCTATATTCAAAAAGAATTGAAGTGTAGATTGAATTATTTTCCACAATAGTGATAGAATCCGCTTCAAGTTCAATTACTTTTTCTTTGTAAAAAATATCAATGTCCCAAGCATCGTAATTTAATGGCTTATCTTCAAACAACTGCAGCACATTCCCTTTACCTTCTATAACCTCACGACTTGCCTCTTTATCGAAAATACTGGTCAACTGGCCTTTTTGATTCCAAGATAGATGATAGAAATCAGTTTCTAAACTGTTCTCAGCAACTTGGCTGACTGCTTTTTGCTGAGTTTTGGCTGTTGTCCCTTCTTCAAATTCAAGATTTACTTGAGCAAACTGTTCAATATTTTCAATGAGTAGCGTGTAGCCATCTGCTTCTTTCACACTCTGAATTACTTTTCCAGTGGCGTCTTTGTAGATTCCTGTTCGTTTTTCCGGAATGGTCACTAAAGTATTTCTTTGCCAGTTAGCTGTATTGATTAGCGTAAGCTTATCTTGATTAGCAGTGGTAAACTCATTCGTTAACTGCTCAAGTTCTGTAACAACTTCCGCAATTTCTTTTTTGTGATCCTGATAGACTTCTTTAATCGAGGATCCGGGAATAATATCGTGGAATTGGTTTCGTAACAAAACCTCCCAGATATCATAAAGTTGTGTTTTCGGATAAGTCTGTGCTTCTTGCATTTCTTTAAAACTATATAAAATTTCTAGTTTTCGTAAGGCCAATTCAATTTTACGATTCATTTTTTTAACAAAGGCTTGAGAGGTATACGTCCCCCGATGATACTCTAGGTATAATTCGCCATCCCAAATATGCACAGGATCTGTTGCGTGATTAATTGTCTCATGTAGTTTAGTAAAATAGTCATTTGCTTTTCCTGTTTTGACTGCTGGTAAGCCAGGTATTCGGTCCATTCTCCGTCGATTTTCAAGCATGTCGCGGGTCACACCACCGCCGCCATCGCCATGTCCATAAGAAAGCAATAGATTACTATTCAATTCCTTATCTGCATAACCTTTATAAATCCCTAAGACGGACTCCGGTTCCAACTCGCCATTATAGGTATAGAACCACTCTTCTGCCCAATCATTATTTTCGCCGACAACTGGTGTCGTAATAAAATGAGTTAAAATATCAGTCCCATCAATCCCCCGCCAATAAAAAGTATCATGGGGCATCCGGTTAAATTGATTCCAACTAATTTTCGTTGTCATGAAGGTTTCAATTCCTGATTTTTTCAGAATTTGTGGTAAAGCCCAGGAATAGCCAAAAACATCAGGCAGCCACAAATAATGCATGTCTTTATCAAACTCTTCTTTGACAAATTTTTTACCATGCAAAATTTGTCGTGTTAGTGATTCTCCCGAAGGAATATTACAGTCAGCCTCAAGCCACATTGCACCGTCGACTTCCCAACGTCCTTCAGCAATTCGTTCTTTAATCTTTTTATACAAATCAGGATAGGCTTGTTTGATATATTTGTAAATTTGCGGCTGAGTTTGCAAAAATTCGTATTCAGGATATTGTTCCATCAAGCGAAGTACTGTTGAAAAACTTCGAGCAGCCTTCTCACCTGTATGTTTCAAACGCCACAACCATGCAACATCAATATGGGTATGTCCGATAGCCGTAATTTCTACTTTGGCGTCTTTCGGTAATTTATCAATTTCTTGGTTTAAAAAATGATCGCTTTCTTTAACTGACTGATAAAAAATTTCACTTCCAGGATAGGACCAATCAATTAGGTTAAAAGCATTATTTAGCTGCTTAACTAGCAGATATTTATCTGGATTATCATCTGCTAACTGTTGGGCAGTCTTTAAAACCATGTCGCTTAGGAAAAATAAGTCATCGGCAGTTGGCCTTTGCTTAGCTAATTCGGCTGTCCGAAATTCATGTACTTGAATAATTTCCGGGCCACCACCCTCAAGTCCAGACCAAAGTTTCAAGGACACATTAATTTTTTGGTTGCGATATTTTGGGTCAACATACACTTCCTTATGATTTGAATCGACTCCCTGATAAGGCTCACCATTGATAAACATTAAAGATTCAAAGCCATCATTATAGCCTCCGCCAGTTCGACCAAAGTCAAAGATGAACCATAAATCCTCATCATCAGGGATTTCAACCTCTTTTTGAACCCATAAATATAAATCTCGTCCGCGCCACTGTTCGCCTAATGAAATCTTTCCAGAAAAATCTTTCGGTGGGAAAAGCTCTTCTTTTGAAATATCTTCCTGAGCTTGCCACTCCTGCAAGTTAATTAGTTGTGAATAGCGATAATTCTTAAGCTCATCAATTCTTTTCCTCAGCTTTTTTATCGTTAGATACTGTTCAATCATCCTTTTGTTGCTCCTCCCATACTAAATCCTTTAGACATATACGTTTGCGATAAAGCATATAACACGACAACCGGAATCGTGTACAGAACGGAAAAGGCTGCTAGTCTGCCATAATTGACCATGCCAAAATTCCCAAAAAACTGGAAGATGGTCACAGAGGCCGGCATTTTATCAGGCGTTTGAATTAAAATGTAAGGAACAAAAAAGTTCCCCCAACTGCCTGTAAAAGTAAAAATGGCGACTGTAAAAATCCCCGGTACCATCAATGGCGCAACGACTTTTCTCACTCCTTGCCAAGTAGATGCTCCATCAATCCAAGCAGATTCCTCTAAGTCAATAGGAACTGAATCCATAAAGTTTTTCATCATCCAAATACCATAAGGAAGTGAAGAAGCAGTTAGGAAAAATGTGACTGCTATCAAGGAATCCTGAAATTTCAAGAAAATAAATAGTTGATAGACTGGCACAATTACGGCCGTCATTGGTAATGAGGTCATAAAAAGAACTGTCATCAGAAAACTTTTTTTGTATCTTAATTGATAGCGTGATAGCGGATAGGCCGCCAGTACGCATAAGATGACGACAAACAATGCCTGACAACCTGAAATTAATATTCCAATTACAAAAGAGCGAATGATACTTGGATCAGTTAAAATCGAAGTAAAATTTGAAAAAGTAATTGATTCAGGGATTTTTAATGACTGGATGGCACCTGTATCAACTGAGGCAAAAAGCATCCATAATAGTGGTAATAAAAATAAAAGTGCCAACGCTGAAAGTAATACATAATGAACAATCGTTTCGATTTTTTCAGAGCGTTTAACCATCTCTTTCACCTACACCTTCACTTTTAGAGTTTTCATGTAAATTAGGCTAGCAGCCGCCCCTAATGCTAAAAGAACTAGGGAAATTGCTGTTCCGTAGCCAAGTTGATAACTGACAAAGGCTTGCTTATACATGAACACTGGTAAAGTCGAAGTTTGATTACCCGGTCCACCACCTGTCATTGTGTAAATCAATGTAAAGACTCCTAATGTTTGCAAAGTTACTAACATTAGATTTGTCGAAATAGTCCCTTTTACCATTGGAATAGTAATTTTCCGAATGACTTGCCATCTAGAAGCACCATCCATAATAGCTGCTTCTTCGACTTCTTTTGGAATATCATCTAATGCAGACTGAAAAACCATCATTGAAAAAGCTGTTCCCCGCCAAATATTGGCAATGACAACACTGGCCATTGGAAAAGTAAATAACCAGGCTATTGGCTCAAAGCCCATTAAACCGACTAACCAGTTCGCAGTTCCATTGTCACTTAAAAAAGCCACCCAACAAAAGGAAACAACCACTTCTGGAGTCACCCAAGCTGCGATAATAATTAAGCCGACAACTCGTCTGAAGGTTTTATTTTTTTCTTTCATCATAAAAGCAATTAAAAAGCCTAAAAAACATTGGCCTATCACGGCTGAAAATAAAACAAAGACAATTGTCTTTACTACACTAGTCCTAAAGTCCGGATCACCAAACATCCGGGTAAAATTCTCAAAACCAATAAATTTCAACTCACTTGCCGCTGCACCAGTTAAAGCCAAATTGGTAAATGAAAATATAAATGTTAAAATAATTGGCCCCACAAAGAAAATCAATAATAAAATCCAAGAAGGTGTTAAGAAAAATATTGCCTTCTTATTATCTGAAAATGCCTTCTTTTTGCCGGGTAGTTGTGCCGATTTCTCCATCTGATCCACCTCCAAATAAATAGTCTGTGACATAAGTTGGCATGTAGCTTTTGATGCACTTTTTGCCTAGAATAATTTCACTTAAAATTTATGTCACAGACTTTATCGATTGTTGCTAACTACTCAACATTTTCTTCTCCGACAATTCTTGTAACATTTGTTGCATATTCAGCAGCAGCTTCTTCTGGAGTTTTACTACCCGTTGCAACTGCCTCTACCATTGTTTGAATTTCGACAGAAACGTTCGGATATTTGTCATCAGCTGGTCTGAAATGTGCGTAAGATAAAAACGAAGTTGCTTCTTCAATGAACGGTTGTTCAGTATACTCAGGTAGCTGTGCTGAATCATCACGAACAGTTAGGTTGCCTTCTGCAATCGCACGGGCGGCTTGTTGTTCTTCCCCACCTAATGCTTGAATTACACGCCAAGAAGCTTCTTTGTTTTTAGCTTTTTCAGGAATAGCCCAGGTCCAGCCACCGGACATTGTCGTAAATGGTGGTTCGCCGCCATCTTGAGTTGGCATTGCCGCAAAGCCAAAGCGTTCTGTCATATTTTCAACTGGTGTAGAGCCTGTTTCCGTCCAGTTACCAGAACTCCAAAATCCATCTAAGACCATACCGACTTGATCATTAGGGAACATATCTTGGAAAATTACAGAACCATAGTTACTATTAATCGCAATAGAAAGAGATGGTCCTAAGCTCTTTTCGTTATATACTTCATTCACAAAATTCAAGGAATCAATAATACCTTGCGAATCAACAATCCATTTTCTAGATTCAGAATCAAATAAAGTATCTTCTGTTCCGTACAAAAGCATCTCAAAGGTTTGCATTGAAACCGATTCTCCATTGGCTTTAGCAACCCCCATTGCAAATGGAATCACATCAGAGTTAGAAGATTTGATTGCCTCAGCTGCCGAAATAATATCTTCCCAAGTTTCCGGTTGCCAATCTGTAGGCAAGCCTGCCGCTTCAAAAACATTTTTGTTATACCAGATTCCCCGCGAATCAGAAGTACCCGGGACAGCATAGACACTGCCGTCTTGAGCAGTTACACCAGTTTTTAATTCTTCTGTATAATTGCTCCATTGATCCCAATCTGCTAAATAAGAATCTAGATTAGTTAAGTAACCTGCATTGGAATCAGAATTTAACATAAAAGTATCTTCTGCTACTATATCTGGGGCAGTACTTTCTGATTGCATAGATAAAGCAACTTTTGAGAAATAATCTCCTTCACTTGCGGTGATTGGCGATAAAACAATTTTAATATCATCATTTTCTTTTTCAAATTCAGGGATAAATGTTTCGTTTAAATAATTAGTCATCTTATCGTTATCACCCGTGTTGCGCCAAGTGATTTTTACTTCGGTTTTTCCTGAACTATCTCCACTACTGCCGCTATCAGCTGTGGAATTATCTGCCCCTCCACAAGCACCCAATGCTAGTGATGCACAAAACAAACCTGTTGCAAATGCCATTTTCTTTTTAAACACCATTACTTCTTCCTCCTAAATCTAAATTTTTAACAAGCCTACCTTATGTAAGCGATTTTATAATAACGCAGTTTTCTTCCCTCCGTAAATTCGTATTTTCTCGAAAAATATCGTTTTCTTGACTATATTATCATTTTTGTAGACTAAGTAAAAAAGTGAGTATTTTTATTAAATAACCTTCATTGACAAGCCCTCGCTTTTTTTAGATAATTGTGAAAACGCAACCAATATTGTGCTTGTTTCCATGAAAGGAAGAGTAAAATATTATGAAATCAAAAACCTACCGAAAAATTTTCTTTTCTTTTTTACTAGTCATTTCTATTTATTCCATTTTTGTTATTTACATTTTTGCAAAAAATGAAATTGATCAGCACCACGCTGAAGAGAATATGAAGTCGCAACTTCTTTTACAAAACATTTCATTTCAGCTAGATCAGCAAATGAATTTTGCCATGAGTTCATTTACTTCACTGGCTGATCAACCATCCGTGGTCGAATATAGTCAAACCTCTATGACAGACTATGATTTGTATTCAAAAGTGTACGATGAAATTAAAGCCAATAATGTGCTGATGAAGACTCCTAGTTATTCTGTTGCTGTGATGAATTTGAAGAACAATCTTGTAGTTAGTTCAGATGGCTATTTTTTAAAGTTTGATTTCTTAAACTTTTTAACTAAAAATTCCAGTGTTGATACTTTATTAAATGAGATTGTCAATTCAGAATACGATGTCTCAATTGTGGAGACACAAAATGACCAATTCATTTTAATTTATAAAAAAGCTATTGCTGATGAAACAACTTACTTTTTGGCATACTGGAATAAAAATGAGATGACTACCTTACCTCTAGACAATCTACAAATAGTCAGTGCCCAGGCGGTTAATCCAGAAGGAAATTTGCAAAATATCTCTACTGACAATACTATATCTAGCGAAAACCTTGAACCTGCTGGGATAACTAAAGAATCCGATTTATTTCCATTCTTAACCTTTGCCCTGCTGTCTCAAGATAACTTTTCCGGCGTATCCCTTACTACAATTTCTTCTTTATTATTACCAGTCTTGTTACTGGGAATAATTGGCTCATTTTTACTCTTTGCATTAAGTAAACGCACCTATGAACCGTATCTCCAAGCACTTAACACTGTAAAATCTAATTCAAGTATTAATTTATCTGATAGTGACCTATCATTAGCAATGAATGAAATTATTGAGCGTTCCACCAGCCTCAATTCTTTTCACGGAAAAGTCTCAGAAGAAATAAAGGAACTCTTTATCAAGAATCTACTGCTTAACCAGTATGATATTACGCAAACAAAAAATTTGTTACCATCTTTCCATCTTGAACATTTGAATAGTAAAGGTTTTATCGTCTTCCTTTCCTTTTTGGAAGGTACTACTCAAGATGCAGCACTTGAGACAGCCGAAATCGGTAGGGCTCGAAAATTACTGTTGCAGGAAATTGTCCCCGAAAGTAATTTTGAAACAATTTCTTTTAATGAAAACAACTTCGCCGTAATCATAACTGGTTATCGCCAATCAGAGATTTTATCTGCCCTCGATAATTTCCGGGAAAATATTGCTGATTCTGCAAACTTGAATATCTACTATTTTCTATCTAAGCCCTTCAGCAATATCGAAACGTTTAAATCTGTTTTTCTTGAATCCTATGATTGGTTAATTGAATCCTTCACAGAATCGTTATCTGAACAGACGCATTTTGAACAAGAGTATGTTGGGACAAGTTTTTCTTATTCGGTTGAAGAGGAGCAACAACTGATTCATTACCTGAAGGTTGAAGATTTTCGACACGCCATTCAAATATTTAAGCATATTCTCGGCGATAATTTGCAGCATGATGCTGAACTAAAAAATATTTTTGATTTTACAACTGCCTTCAGCTTAACTATCAAACGAATTATCGTTGAAAAAAATCTTGACTCAGCAACTTTTTATAAGGAAAACAAAAATGACTTTGAGTTATTACGTTATGGAACAAGCCCAGAACAAGTAAATGTGGCCTTAGAGAATATTTTTAGTTACTTAATTGAAAGTATCCAAGAACTTTCAAATTCGAGTATTTCAAAAATCGACGAAATTATTCACTACATCAACGAAAATTATCAAGAAGATTTATACTTAGGTGCTATCTCTGAAAAGTTTGGTCTCACTGAATCTTATTTAAGCCGGTTAATAAAAGAAAAACTGGATATGACTTTTAAGACTTACTTGAATAATCTAAGAGTCCAAAAAGCTAAAAATATTATGGCTTCTAGTAATGTCTTAATTCAGGAGGTTTCTGAAATTGTTGGATTTAAAAATGTGAACTCTTTTATCCGTGTTTTTAAGCAAATTGAAGGAATTACCCCCGGGCAGTTTCAGCGAAAAAAAGATAAAAACTAAGAAAGAAAAGAGGAAAGTATTTCAAAAATTAGCTTGCTTTTTCCTTTAATGATATTTCGAATCAGCCATTTTTATCTGCCCCTTTGACACGCAACGTGTCAAAGGGAATAATAAGGGTGACACACAATACATCGTGTAATTTAGCAGATTCTTGTCATAATAAAGTCAGGGGGGACAAAGATGGATATTGGGGCAAAAATTAAAGAGCAGCGCCTGCATCATGGATTGACGCAAGAACAGCTTGCTCAACATTTAAATGTTTCTCGTTCAGCCTTATCTGGTTGGGAAGTCGGCCGCAATTTACCAGATATTGCCAGCTTGATTCAACTTGCCGACCTCTTTCAACTTTCCCTCGATCAATTATTACGGGAGGAATTGAAGATGAAAGAATTCTATGTGAAGGATCAACCTTTGAATACTAGCCGGGATTTTGAATTTATGGATAGCTTTGGCAATGCTATTTATCAAGTAAAGGAAGTCAGTTTGTTGCCAACACCTAAAAGCTATCACCTGTATCATAAAGAGAAAAAAATCGGAGAAATTAGTCAGCGGCGCTTCAATTTCCTACCTCGTTTCTATATTAAGATGACCGGTTTCAAACAAGTGCTCATCAAAAAAGATATCGAAGCCTTTCGCACCAGCTATCAAATTCAGGGAGAATCTTTGAGCATTAGTCCCGGCTGGCTCACCAAAAATTTTGACGTCATGCAAGCGGGCCGAAAAGTCTTAACGGTCAGTAAAGGTAGTCCTCTTTGGTCAAATGGGTATCGGATTATTATTTTAGATTTGGCACTTGAAAAATTGCTGATTGGCTTTATGGCCGGAATTTTGCTGATGCAAAACTTTGAAAGGCCCTATACGGAAAAATAATGGACAACAAAAATAGCTGTTAAACCCGGATAAATGTATCAACCCCCAAAAGTTAGACTAAAAATCTAACATTTTGGGGCCACTACAAAATTGCTCCGCTGGTTTAGCAGCTATTTTTTTCATGATTGCTTTTATTGATTTTTTAAAAAGCTAGAGATATATTTTTTGGCCAACTGCAAACTCGCTTGATTATTCGGCCAACAAAGCTGTTTTTCAATTGCTGACTGCCAAGGTAGCCAACGATATGCTTGATGTTCTGCCGCTGCTATCACTACCGACGTTTCTTCAGTAATCCCTAAAAAGACTTCCTTTTGAATCAACAACTGCCCAGCCTCAACTAACACTTCTTGATGGCCTAAAGAAATCAATTTTTCTGGTGCCAGTTGAATACTTGTCTCTTCATTGACTTCTCTGATGGCCGCTGCCAGAGCGGTCTCGCCTTTTTCAATGCCACCAGTGATTGGCTGCCAAAAAGTATAATCGAAATTGTCTACTTGCAAAATTAGCAGGCTGGCTATTTTTGAATTATAAAGCCACACTTCAACACTTGCTTTATTCTGCATCTTTCACCTCGGAAATTTTTTAGCCATAAAACGAAATTGCCTTTTTTATCATAAATTTCAGCGCCGAGCCTATTCAAAAATCGGCCACTGGCGAGTGGTATCAAAACTTTCAGCTTCATCTTGGGCCTTTTTAACAATCGCATCTGGATAATCCAGCACCTTCAATAAGCGAATTGCATTTCGGGTTCTGGCTGGTCCTTGGCGCAAGACATAATCAAAGGAGACCCCTTGGCCTTCTGTCACCTGTTCTTCAAAATGGACATCTGTACAATAGTTTTTCAGAATTTCGGTTAGCTCAATATCGTGGGTGGCCACATAGACTAAAGATGGGTAGTCGCTCAGCCATTTGACAATGCTGGCGGAGGCGGAAATTCGTTCAATTGTATTGGTCCCTTTTAAAATTTCGTCAATAAAACAATAGCAGCGTTCTTTGGTTTTCACTTTTTCTAAAACCCGCTTGATGGATTTAATTTCAGCGACAAAATAACTGTCGCCTTCAAAAATATCATCCTCCACCGCCATTGAGGTCAACACATGACCCCGCTCTAAAATAAATTCTTCCGCCAAACAAGTATAAATCGTTTGTCCCAAAATACAATTTAAGGCAATCGCTCTGACATAGGTGGATTTTCCGGAGGCATTGGAGCCGGTCACCAGTGTATTTTTCTGCCAGTCAACGGGATTGGCCACCGCATTTTCAACGAGGGGATGATAAACTGTTTCCCCTTCAACGCCGCCTTTTTGAAAGGTCGGCGGACAGCTGACTGGCAACAGTGAGCGATAATTTAAGACGGCTGCGGCTACCTCCAACTTGCCTAGGACCTGCCACAAATCAATCGCTTCTTGATTGTGCTTGGCTATCCGGTCGACAACAAAATGATAGGAAATAAACGGCAGCATCAGCATAATATTAATGTATTCAAAAAACATTTCCGATTCGCTGTTAGATTTAATTCTAAAGGAGACGGCAAATTTTAAAATACTCTGCAACGGCTTGAGGGATTGTTTAATCTCTGCTTGTTTTGGCGTTGCGACTTTAGAAATTTTCTTAGCAGTGCTAATCGACTGCACCAAATAAGACATGCTGCTTAATTCCATATCGAGTTCTTGTTTTTTCGTCTGGTAGTAGACAATATTAAAAATAATTGCCCCTAAAGCAATAAAAAGCCCAATGCCTAAATTAAGGAATAGCAATAAAATACCAAAAAACGGCAGCAGCCCCAGTAAAATAAAAAACCATAGGGAGCCTAAACGATTAGTTGCGCTTTGGGATAAATAGCGCACAACAAAGTTTTTGTCCCGTTTGCCTAATTTAGCAAAGGCATACTCGACGTCTTCCCGCTGCTGGGGATTTTCCTGATAAAAAGTGATTAATTCCTCCAGTTCTGCTTGGTCGGCTTCGCTGAAATTAAAACTTCGCAGCCGCTGATACAAGGCTTCAGAACCGATACTGGAATAGGTGTGATTGATTTGGTCAAAAATATCGATTAAATCCAAATCATACCAAGTGATGTCATCGACTTCACTATCGGTAGTATGATATTTTCTAGCTTCCAAATAGGCTTCCTTCAAACTTTTTTCTTTATCAAAAGCGGTGGAGTTGGGTAATTTCCCCCAACCATAGCGAACCTGCCGCCGCAGTTTAATACTATTCCAAATACTAAAAGCAATTAGCAGCACAATCACCGCTAAGATAATGCAAATTATAAATAATTGTTCATTCATGCAACTGCCCCCTCTTCATCAGCCCATTATACCAAATAAAAAAGCGACAAAGAGAGCCATTTCACAAATCAGAAAAATATTTTTTCGATTTTTCGACCACTGAAAAAAGTCCCCGCCTAATTTAGACGAGGACTTTATGCAAGCTGCTTAGATACTCAAAAATTTCAATCTTGATTACTGGTAGAAAACATGAAACCAGATAATAAATTTTTAATGGAAAATATGACTTTCATGGGACTTCTTCGTTAAGACTTTTAGTTTGTCAACAATATATGGATAGAACCAAACGCCGATAACCGCAAAGACGATGAAAATGCCGATTAAAATCGCAATATAAGTCACAGCATTCGGCCAATAAATACCGCCGGCGGATTCCCGCAGCAAATCAACCGCATAGGTAAATGGCAGATACGGATTGATTAATTGGAAGAATTTCCCAGAGACTTGAATCGGATAGTTCCCACCACCGCCGGAAATCGACAGCACGAGAATAATTATCGCAATTCCCTTGCCGACATTGCCGAACAACGCAACTAGGGTATACACCATCATTGAAAAGACGAGGGCAATCAATAGTGAAAAAATCACGCTATACACTGGTTGCGCCACATCGACCCCCAGCAAGAAAATATTTCCTAAGACGACAATAATTCCTTGAGCTAATCCCATTGTTAAAAATGTCAACAGTCGGGCAGAGTAGGTTTCCCGTTTAGAAAATTTACCTTTGTCTTTTTTGTCTAAGAAATACTCCGTTGTGGCGATACTGGAGAAGAGAACTGCCCCCACCCACAAACACAGCGCCGTGTAAAACGGCGTGCTGGCGGAGCCGTTGTTGTCAATCGGATATAAAATATTTTCCTGTAAATCAACCGGATTGGCAAAGAAATCACTCTCGGCAGTCGCATCTGATTTTAAGAGTTTGATAATTTCGCCTAAGTCATATTCGCTTTCCCCTTGCCGAATCGCACCGGCGGCTTTTTGAATGCCGGTTTTAATACTCGGCCAATCGTTATTGATTAAATCCACAGCCGAGCCTAGCGCCGTTTTTAATTCGGGTAATTTTTCATTGACCGTCGTCAGTGTGTTTTGGATGTCGGTTTCAATACCCGGCCAATCATTTTTCAAAAAATTGGCAGCAGTATTTAGTCGCGTTTCCAAAGTTGGCAAGGTATTATTATATAAATCAGCGCCTTTATTAATCGCTGCGACAATGGTATCCATGTTGTCGTTAAGCATCGTGCTGGCATCGTGGACCTCTTGGCGAATTGCCGGCAGCTGCGCTTGATATTTTTCTAAAATGGTAATGGCGTTGCTGACGGTGGTCGAAGTCGAGGTCAGCAGCGAATTAAAATCAATTTGTTGCGCCTGATTCAACAAGCCCTGCGCGGTGTCAATCGTTGTGATTAAATCAGTCAAAATTGTACTAACCGTATTGCTGATACCATCAGCGTCAATGCTTGCGGCCACGTTGGCAACAGCATCAGCCGCTGTTTGCAGTTCTGTCAGTAGACTATTGGCTTGATTGATGAAATCATCTGAGTCCACCGCTGAAATTAAATTATTGACCCGTGTTTGCAGTGTTGCCAAATTAGTTTTGGCATTTTGCAGACTGCTGATAACCGTGGCCAAATCTGTGTTCCCAGCAGCATTTTGTAAATCATTTAAAAAACTAATTAAGTTATCAATAGTAGTTTGCTGTTGCGTCAAGCTATCAGAGAAATTCTGCAGACTTTGTTTAATTGCAGCTTTTTCATCAGGAGTCAGCTGATTATCGGCAATCGCACTTTGAATCGTTGCGCTAATAGAAGACGTGGTGGTCGCAATATTGCCGATGGATTCCACCACTACTTTGACACTACTAGTAATGCTAGGCAGCGCATTTTGCAGCTGCTCTGCACCATTTTTAGTCGCCGTCGCAAACTCATCTGCCTGTTGGCCTAGTTGTTCAATCTCCGGTAAAGCCGTTTGCACCTGCTGGATTATTTGCAGCCCTTGTTTAGCTTCGTCAATTCCTTCGGTCATCGTGTTTGCCACAGAATCAAAATCACTATCGATTTCTGCCAGCTGTTGACCAGCGCTTTGAATTTCAGGGATTTTTTCCTGTAGGGTTAAAATAATACTCGCCTGTTGTTTTAACTGGGGCATTTTGTCATTTAAATCAATTAATTTTTCCCCAAGGGCATCAACCTCTGGCAGATAGTCAACAAACTGATTCACTAAATCCAATTTGTTTTCAATATCTGGCAGTTGATCGTTTAGCTCCAGCACTTGATTTAAATAGCCGTCAATGGTGTCCATATTTTCATCTGTATCTAAAATCAAACTCTCCAATTTATTAATGCTTAATAAATTAGCGTCAATATCATAGCCGACTTCATTGAAAACTTTGACCAAAGTATCACTGGCGGTGCCGACAAATTGACTGGAAATCATCGTTTGAATCGTCGTCGCCCCTTTATCGGTAATTTTCGGCGCAATCGCATTAATTTTTTGATTCAAGGTGTACTCAATTTGCGGCTTTTTGATGTCGCCAGTCGTAAAACTTAATAAATCCTCAGAAAAATCGCTGGGAATCACAATCCCCGCATAATATTTACCAGATTTCACGCCTTCTTCTAAATCAGCTTCTGATTTAACAAAGACCCAGCCCAGCTGGTCATTGTCGTGGAGTTCTTCAATCACCTGATCGCCGATATTAATCGTCTGGTCATTGAAGGTCGCATCTTGGTCTTCACTGTATACCGCCACCGGTAATTCTCCGGTATTAGAATACGGGTCCCACAAGGCTTTTATATTGAACCAAGCATACAGAGATGGGATGACCATCAGCGCAATAATTAATAAGGTAGCAATCGGATTTTTGAAAATCCGTTTCCAGTCTAAAATATATAAGGTAAAGGTATTTTTTATATGTTGTAAAGCATCTTTTCCGTGTTTCACTAGTCTTCCCTCTTTACGTTTCTTTGCCAAAAGCCAACCGATTCTATCGCTCAATAAATGTAGCAGAATTTCCAGCATCCCTCAACTGACAAAGCCTTGCTGCAACCCACTTTTTCGACAAATTACGACAGGTGTCGTATTGAAAACTCTTTCTTGTTAATTTTTTCTTAAAAGCTCTTCTCTCGTTTTTTACTTTAGCATGGGAAGCGACCGTGAACCATTGTTACGCCTTGACTTGTGCAGAATATAGCAAGCAAACCGCAAATTTTTTTCTGCGAAACTTTTAAAAATAACCTGACACAAAATAAGCAGCAAGCAACGAAAGCTCTATGCCTTCATCACTTGCCGTTTATAAAAACGATTATCGACTGCCAAAGCTGGAAAATCAGCCGGCAATTCATTTTTTTTAATTTCAATGAAGTTATTGCGCTGGTAAAAATGCTGGGCTGCTTGAAAAACTTCATTTGTACCCAAATAAATTTCTGAAAAATGCTCTCTTTGGGCAAATTGCAGCAACGCCTCCAGCAAAGCTGCTCCAACCTTCGCCTTGCGAAACTCTGGAGCTACGAACATTTTTTTCAATGCTCCTTGCTGGTCGTTAAATTTCGCCAGGGCAATCGTCCCGATTAGCTGGCCTGCTTCCGTAACAGCCAGCCAAAAATTTCCGCCCGGCTGCTGATACACCTGTGGGATTTGCAATAAATCCGGCTGCTCTGCTATGCCAATCGCAATGCCGAACTCTTCCCGTTGAATATCACAGATAAATTGAGCAATCTCTTGTGCATTTTCATTGCTAAAGGGTTGAATAATTATTTTCATAAAGACCTCCTATTTTTGCCTTCTGCCAGTCACTTCTCAGTGTTGCTTTTCAAATGAATAGACTAGTAACGGCAGCGTACGCCCGGGAATACTTGTAGGCCGTTCGCTAAGATATTCAAAACCGTATGCTTGGTAAAACTCTTGAGCATGGGGATCAGATACCACATATAATTCACTGACGTTTTTTGCTTTGCACCACTCAAAAGCTGTTTGCAAAAGCCTTGCACCAATTCCTTTTCGAATCACTGTCGGATTGACAAAAAGATTATCTAGAAAAAATTTTCCCGCTGGATATTCCTCCTCAAAAACAATTGAAAAATACCCTAACAGCTGCTTTTGATTCTCCGCTACTACAGTAGTGCTTTTTTTAAGATATTCTGGCGTGATAGTCAAATCTTTCCGCCATAATTCCAAATATTCCTGTGGATATTTCCAATAACTTTTAGCCGCAAAAGTTAGTTCGGTTAGTTTTTCTGCATCTTGCTGCGTTGCTGGTCTAAAATTCATCTAACGACTCCTTTATATGGCTCCTTTTTACATACTGTTTTGTTCTGCCGTCAGCTTTTAACTTAATAGCATCTTCACGACAAAATCTCAAAACGATTGCTACCACTACGATTGATTTTTTCAGCAAAAGCTAAAATAGCCCGATACACTTTTTTCATAAAATAAAAATCCGCTAACTCAGCGAAATCTATTTGCGGTAAAACTTTAAAGGTGACCATCACTTTTTCTTCAGTAATGGTTATCGCAATTTCTTTTATATATTGCAACTGCCGCATCCCAACAGCCTGATAGCCAGCCTGCGCCAAGCGAGACGTTGTGATATCTAGCTTATCACTGAAAATCAAAGCCAAAGTCATCAACTCAGTTGAATTAAATCCATTGCTGTGATTTTCAATTGCCGACAAGATTAGCTCTTGGTGGGGAGGAGTCAAATGATGGGTTGCGAAATATTCTTTCGCAAAGTCCCGGCCTCTTTTCGCATGCCCTTCTTTTCCTTGAAGAGCACCTGTATCATGCAAAATCGCCGCAATTTTAGCCGCCTCCAAATAATCTTGGGGTACCGTCAGCTGCTGCAAGATAGTCTCCACCATTTTAGTGACATTGTTGACATGATCCCAATTATGATAAGCCCAGCCACCAGTCGCATCTTCAAACTCGCCAATTTTTTGATAGTGGGCCTGCAAAAGCGGGTCTTGATAAATACTTGTAAACATTTCCTCCGCCTTCTTTCAAAATGATATTTCTTTATCATACCATAGAAATAAGTTGTGTTTTACTGGAAAAAAGCTGCCAGCAACAACAAAACTATATTATACTAATAATTAGCATCTTACTTTTTACGATTACTCTGCCAGTATAGAAAAGAGGCCTCCTGTGAACAAATACTTGTCCAAGCTGAAGCACCAGCATTTAATTATTTTATTGATTTTAGCCCTAATTGCTCTGCTGTCTATTTTCCCAGCGGCTTTAGGAAATTTTGTCTACTGGCAAGACGACATTCACTTTCATGTAAATCGCTTGGAAAGTTATACTGAAGCTCTGAAGCATTTAGATTTTTTCCCGCGAATCTTTAGCAGTATGGGAAATAATTTTGGTTATGCCGCTGATCTTTTTTACCCGTCTATTTTATTGGCTCCTTATGGCCTTTTCCGGCTCCTTGGCTGTAATTTCAGCCAAGCTTTTTACTTGTTTCATTTCACTGTGAGTTTTATAACAGCTGCAATTGCGTTTCTTTGCTGTAAAAAATTTGGCCAGCCAGTTAAAGTCAGCTTACTTTTTTCAGCGTTTTATACCCTGTCCACATATCGCCTCATTGATCAAAATGTTCGTGGCGCTCTGGGAGAGACGATTGCCTTTGCTTTTATCCCTCTGGTTTTCTTTGCCCTGCACCAAATTCTATTTGCTAAGAAAAATAACTGGCTGCTGTTAGCCTCCAGCTTAACTTTTTTAATCGCTAGCCATTTGATTACTGCTTTTTACACTGTCATCGCAGTGATTATTTTCTTTGGCATCTGGACTCTAAATGCAAAAAAAGCTGCTATTAAGCTGGCCTTTATCACGCTAGTAAAGGCTGCTGCAGCAACGCTTTTATTCTCTGCTTGGTTCTGGCTACCATACCTTGAACAAGTTTCAGCTATTGCATTTAATTTCTCTAAAACCAGCTTGTGGAGTTCCGGCCTTGATTTTTCTTTGGGGACGTTATTACAAAACACTATCTCAAATGCCGGCCGTTCTGCTGACGGACTGGAGCCTAATTTCGGCATTCTCATTTTAATCGCTATCATTACTGGCTTGCTTCTCTTTAAAAAAATATCAAAAACTGAAAAACTACTGCTAGCCATTACCATCGTATTCATCCTACTATCGACCAATCTGTTTTTCTGGTCTCTTTTTAAAGATACCTTTTTAGCCGTGGTCCAGTTTCCATGGCGCTTACTCATCTTTGTCAGCTTTTTTGGCTCTCTCCTAGCGGCACTCTTAGTCAGCCGCTTAATCAACTTAGAAAATAAATTCAATTTCATTTTAGCTATCTGGGCTATCTGCTTTTTGACCATCAGTTTTAATGGCAATGTCTATGCCCGCTCGGAATATAATCAAAGTTCATTTTTAGATAACGAAAATTACACTGAATTTGATAGCAGTCAATTAGGTCACGGAAAAGAATACATTAAAAAAGACACACCAGCTAATTATCTGTTGCAAAATCCATATCCCAAAACCAATGATTTCCACCAATACCGCACGCTTATCACCCACAGTTACCAAAAAGATACTTACGAGCTTACAACTACAGACGCCACAGCCTTGGAATTACCAAAATTTTATTATCTCGGCTATCAGATTGAAGTAAACGGCACCCCAACCGATTATTATGAACAAAATGGCGTTATCGGTATCGATATATCTGCTGGGGAAAATAAGATTGAGGTTGTGTATGGTGGGACTGAAATTCAGCGCTATGGAATTTGGTTATCTTTAGGTAGCTTGATGATCATCAGTATCGGGAAAATCGCCCTTTATTTGAAAGCGAAAAAAGTCTGAGTCACTAGCAGGCTTTTTTATTTTCTTTCCACCCGCCCCAGAAAAAAAACTACCGCAGGCAGTTAACCCGGTTAAGAGTAAAAAAATCAGCGGCGAATTGTGCCATCCCCAAAGGCTAATCAAATTGCCACCGACAATCGGCCCGAGGGTAGAGCCGATTTTGATTACCTCTGAAATACTGAAATAGACACCTTTTTCATGCTCCTGCGCCAATTGGTCCACCGCATAATCAAAGCGGGCACCTAATAATAATTCAGCAAGTGAGTAGCCAGCAATAAATAGCAACAACCAGAATAAATTTGGAAATTGCAGAACTGTCAGCAGACTGCCAGCAAATAAAAGATTGCTCAGAAGTAGTACGCTGGAAGATGAGCGCTGACTGCTGATTTTTAAAATTGGAAATTGCAGCAAAATGATTAAAATGGCACTTAAAGATAACAATAAGCTATATAGCTCTCCGCCTTCGGGTGAGCGCCAAGTCAAAAATTGGGCGATTGTTGAGTTGAGCTGTGAATAGCCAAAATAAGAACAGGCCACGCCCAGTAAAAGCCAAATAAAAGATTTTTTCAATTTGAAATTTGGTCGTGGACTTTCTTTTGTAAAATTTTTCTCCGCAGTCATCTGCAAGCTATCTTCTACTAAAAAAAAATTTTCGATTCCCACCACTAGATAAGCCAAGCTTAAAAAAAGATAAGGCTGAACGGTTTCTTCCAGATGAAAAAAGGAGTTGAGCAAGGGCCCGCAAACAGCGCCAAGATTAATGGCGCCATAGCGTAAATTGAAGATCAGTAGCCGTTTTTTTCCGCCGGACAAACTGAGGGCTTTTTTACAAGCCGGTTCATAGAGAACATAACAGATACCGTTTGCTGCATTTAGTAGGAGAAACTGAGAAAAGTTTTCTGCCAGTGAGATACCTAAAAAAATTACACCCCAGACAATTGGTACTACAATCAATAGCTTTTTTAAGGCTATCCGGTCAACTATTTTCCCAGAAAAAAAGGAACACAGAACGCTCAATAAAGGATTGACGCCAACAATCAAGCCCACTTCAGCGGGAGTGAAGCCAGCTTTTTGGCTCAAATAAATTGCCAGATAAGGAACACTCATAAAGTAACAGACTCTAGAAATCAATGTGCCGGATAATAATATTTTGCTATTGCGCTGCTTTGCTTTCATAAAAAAACCTCCTTGACCTGTGCTACACTGAGTATAAGAAGAACTGCCGAAAGTCGCTTAAAAATGTCAGTATACTAACAAACAGGAGGTAAGCCGATGCATTATGGGAAAAATTTAAAAGCGGTGCGCAGAGCTAAAGGAGTTAGTCAGGAAACTTTAGCCGCCGGAATTATGTCCCGTTCAAACCTCTCTAATTTTGAAAATGAGCTGTATGTCCCTAGCTTTGATAAGGTGTTGGAATTATTACGGCGCTTAAATATTAGCGTGGAGGAATTTTTAGCCCTCTGTTCGGCTGATTACCAGCTGCTGCAAAACTTTCGCAGACAAATTGTCGCCGCTGAAGCCTTGGGGGATTTGGCAACTATAAAAAAAATCAATCACCAACTACCTAGCTTAACCGAAAAAAATCTAGACTTTGCTGATTTATTTCTACTGACTAATTATGTCCTCTTAATTTCTGGAGAGGACCCCTCGCTGACCTATTTAGAAATAAAAGAACAAGCTGGCCACACACTTTTGCGCAATGGCACCTGGTATAGTCAGGATTTTAGACAGTATAATAATTTTTTTCATCTTTATGCTTTAGCTGAAAATCAGATTTTTTATTATGCTGCCCGTAAAAAATATCTACGGGAACAGACACTTTTGGAAACTCCTTACTTAGTCAATTTATCTTTGAACTATTTCATGCAGTTGGCAGGTTTAGCCCATTTGCATGAGGCCCGCGAAATTTATCATTTTGCTGAAGAATTGATTGATTATCACCAACTGACTGCTCAACGGAAAATCTTAGACCATTTGCGTTACTCCTTAACTGGAAGCTCTGAGAGTCAACAAGCTATCGACGAAAAATTACTGCATTATCTTCAGCAGGTAATGGTATTTGCTGGAAAACATGCGAGCCAATAAAAAAGAATCAGCGCCGCAAAGTCAGAAGAAAATTCTAACTTTACGGCGTTGATTCTTTGAGTAACCGATATTAATTAAGCTTCAAATTGATTGGTTTCAGCCAATTTTTTAAACCAGTAACCGGATTTTTTGATTGTCCGTTTGCCATCTTGATCAAGGTCAACGGCAATAAACCCGTAGCGATTTTTATAGGCATTCATCCAAGACCAGTTATCCATGCAAGTCCACATATGATAGCCTAAGCAATTAGTGCCCTCAGCGATTGCTTGAGAGACATATTTTAAATGACCGCTGATAAATTCAATCCGGTAGTCGTCTTCAATCTGGCCATCGGCATTAATATATTTTTCTTCCCCTTCAACGCCCATGCCATTTTCGGAAATAAAACACGGAATGTTGCCGTAATTTTCCCGGGTATTCGTCAAAATATCGTAGATGCCTTTTTCATAAATTTCCCAACCACGATAAGGATTCATTTTTTTACCGGGCATATCATAATTATCAAAATAATCATCCGGCATCGGACCATGACTATGATCGATTGGTGTTTCCTTAGCTTTGATTCGCCGCGGTTGATAATAATTTATTCCTAACAAATCGACGGTATTATTTTTAATTGTATCTAAATCGCCAGCTTGAATTTCCGGCAGCATGTCCAACTCTTTTAAAATTGTCACCAATTCTTCGGGAAATTCGCCTTTAACAGCTGGGTCCAAGAATGAACGGTTGAAGAAAGCATCGGCAATTTTTGCGGCCTTCACATCTTCTGGATTTGCTTCATCCCTTGGGTAACTTGGTGTCAAATTCAAAATAATTCCAATTTCACCAGGTAAATTCATGGCATGATAGGCTTCAATTGCTTTCGCGCTGGCTAAATTTTCATGATAGCCAACAATCACTGCCTTGCGCATATCAATTTCATTTGGATAATGAAATTGATAGAGATAACCGCCCTCAACTGGTACAACCGGCTCATTATGGGTAAACCATTTCTTCACACGATTGCCAAATAGTTCAAAACAAGTCTTGGCAAACTCGACATAGGCATCCACCGTTTTGCGATTGACCCAGCCGCCTTCTTTTTGCAGCGCCATCGGCATATCAAAATGATACAAATTGAAAAATGGTTCAATACCATTGGCAATCAATTCGTCGATATAGCTGTTATAAAATTTTACAGCTTCAGGATTAACAGCTCCCCGGCCTTCTGGAATCAAGCGGCTCCATTGAATTGATGTCCGAAAAGAATTGTGACCAATTTTTTTCATCAGCTGAATATCTTCTTTATACTTTTTATAGACCTGCGAAGTTTTTTCTGGTCCTACGCCGTTAAAAAATTTTTCCGGCTCCTCTTGGTACCAAAAATCCCAAATGCTGTCTCCTTTCCCATCATTTGGGAAACGTCCTTCCGTCTGCGGCCCACTCGCTGAAGAGCCCCACCAAAAGTTTTCTGGAAATTTATATTGCATCCTATTCTTCCTCTCTTATGTTTTAAGTATATGATACCTAACAAAACGAATTAAATCAATCATTTTTAAAACTATGACTAGACATACTCGAAAAATTCTGCTAAATTATGAAAGTAATCGATTGCAAGAAAAATTTAGAGGTGAAGAAAATGAATGGGTTTATGGATAAACTATCAGAAAAAATTATGCCCTTAGCAAATAAGCTTGGGCAAAATCGTTATCTAGCCGTTTTAAGGGATGCCTTTATGTTGTCATTTCCATTAACAATGTTCGGCTCAATTGTCGTAGTAATTAACAATTTACCTTTTTTCAGCGATGCCACGAAGGGAACGCTATCTACACTTTTTGGCAATGGGCAAAATGCAACCATGAGCATCATGACGGTTTTTGTTACATTTGGTATCGGCTATTATTTATCAAAATCATATGATGTCGAAGGAATTTTCGGCGGAGCCGTTGCGTTTGCTAGTTTCTTAATTTTAACTCCCTTCTTCATGGTGTTAGAAAATGGCGAGGAAGTTTCAGGAGTGTTGTCTTTAGATCGCTTAGGAGCTAAAGGGATGTTTATTGGTATGATTGCTGCCTTTTTAGCTACAGAAATTTACTGCCGCATCACAAAAAGAGGTTGGCAGATTAAAATGCCTGATGGAGTGCCACCGGCTGTTACTAAATCTTTTGCCGCGTTAATTCCGGCGGTTGTCACCTTAACTGTTTTTCTGATTATCAATGCAATTATGACTGGCGTGTTCAATGCCAATCTGCATGATGTTGTTTATGAAGTGATTCAAAAACCATTAACAGGTTTAGGTAGTAGTTTACCAGCCACTTTGATTGCTTTATTTTTAGTTCAGTTCTTATGGTTTTTTGGTTTGCACGGACAAATCATTGTCAATTCAGTAATGGATCCAATTTGGAATACTTTAATGTTGGAAAATTTGGATGCCTATAAAGCGGGGCAAGATTTGCCTCACATCATCACCAAGCCTTTCATGGAAACTTTTACCGTTGGCTTGGGAGGTTCTGGGATGACCTTAGCCGTTGTCATTATTATGGCTTTTGTGTTGAAGAAAAAACAATATCGTGACATTGGCCGCTTGGCTTTGGCCCCCGGAATTTTTAATGTGAACGAACCGGTTATCTTCGGTCTGCCAATTGTGTTAAATGCTACCATTCTTATTCCTTGGGTCCTCGCACCATTAGTTGTGACCACGCTAAATTATTTGGTCATGGCGGCCGGCATCGTACCGCCTCCAACCGGCGTTTCAGTCCCTTGGACAGTACCGATTATTGCCAGCGGAATTTTAGCAACTAATTCTTGGCTAGGCGGAGCCTTGCAAGTTGTCGACTTCCTCATCGTCGCAGCACTTTGGTATCCATTCATGCGGATGCTAGACCGCCAAGAAGTTAGTGACATCTAGTCTCAAATCTAAAAGCCAAGGCAAAGCTCAGCCCTTTGCTTTGGCTTTTTTCACGATTGTCTAGACAAACAAATTTAGCTATAATATTTTTGAGGTGGAAAAAATGCCAAAATACGAAGAAATTGCCAATACAATTAGAAACCGCATCAAAAGTGATATCTATCCGCCTGATTCGCTATTGCCAAAACAAATTGATTTGGTCAAAGAATTTTCAGTCAGTCGCATGACCATCCAAAAAGCCTTAGATATTTTAACTTTGGAGGGATTGTTGACTTCTAAAAAAGGAGTAGGTACGACTGTTTTGCGTCAGCCTTTTTTGACTAAGGACACGTCGACACTTTCTGAGTACGGCGGCTTAAGTCAGGAAATGGCCGAAGCTGGCCGCAAACTGATTAGCCAAGTCATTGAATTCAGCGTTGAATTTCCCGATGCCATCGTCCAAGAGCGCCTGCATATCACCGAAGAGGAGCCGGTGTATAAAATTGTTCGTCTGCGCATCGTTGAAAACGAGCCCTTTATTTTGGAGCACACCTACATGCCGATTCACTTGATTCCAAATTTAAAAAAAGAAACTTTGGAGTCCTCTATCTATCAATATATTTTAAATGAGCTGGGCTTTAAAATTACCGGAGCCTATCGCACTATTCACGCGGACAAAAGCAGCAGCTATGATCAAAAATATTTAAACTGCGGCGAGCATGATCCCGTTTTGGAGATTCGCCAAATTGTCTATTTGCAAAATGGCCAACCCTTTGAATATTCCCGCAGCCGCAACCGCTATGATGTTAGAGACTATTCTTTTTTAGATTTAAAAAAATAAAAAAGTCTGCCATTCTGGTCATCATATTTTGAGAATCAGAATGGCAGACTTTCTAGTTTTTTATCAACTAAAGCAGATGATGATTATTAGGGAAATCCTTCAAAACGAGCCAACTCTTTGCTAACTTTTAAAACCACGATAACTAGACTCAAAAGTTTCTAGCAGCTATCAAGGGTTTTAAACTCTCTAGCCAAAAGAAAAATAGCTTTCAAAATTAGCAATTTTTTGGGGAAATTTCTAGTAACTAGTTTGCTCCTTGCCAGCCATTTTCAAATTGTTTTACCATATACAAGTGATGCTCGTGGAACAATTTTTGCTCCAATTCTGCCATACTTGCCCAAAAGATGGGTTCTTTTTCAACTGGCTCAGCGATTTTTTCCAGTAGCTGACAGGCGTAAAAATAACCGATATTATGCTGTGGCCACTCAGGATATTGTGGTGATACCCAATGCTTTTCAGCTTGTCCCAAAAATTTGCTAACATGGGCTGAAAAACCTGTTTCCTCTAAAATTTCCCGCTGAAGGGCAGCAATTGGCTCATCCTTTTCTTCGAGGCCTCCGCCAACTAAAAACAAATAGCCATCCGTTGCGGCGACAGTCAAAAATTTTTGCTGGGCATTTTGAATAATCCCATAGGCGCCGATTCTTTTTTTATATTCCAAACGATGCTCTCTTTTGCCAAAAGATTCCATGACGCACCTCTTTTCTTGGGTTTGTGGTTATAATATTGTGTTTTTTTGAAAATGATGTAGATGTGATTGTTTCAAACAAATACCATCCTTACATTTAGCTATAAAGCTTACTCCGATATTCTCCAAAGTTAAACTAAAAAATTCTCTCTTAACCATTCTACAATTTAAACTCCCTATTTTACCAAGTAATATTTTCTGCTTAAAATTTTTTCAAAAAATCCCCCTCCCCTTAAATGATTTTTCCAACTGACCAGTTTATCTAGGTAAGGAGAGGGGTGTGTCAAAATGCAAACGAAGCCGAATTACAATTTGCTGTACGTGACGCAGTTTATTTGTTCGCTATTTATAGTGGTGGTTCACAGCGGGACCCTGACGGAAAATCCTGAACTTCACTTTGTGATTAAAACGATGATATGCCGGGTAACTGTGCCCTTTTTCCTCGTTGTGAATGCCTTCTTTTTCAGACAGAAAAATGCTGAGGAGCGCAAAATTTGGCTGAAAAAAATTTTGCAGACGTATCTTTTCTGGTCACTGATTTATCTGCCTTTGGGGCTACAATTTGTCCAACAAGAACTCCAGCTCAGCGGTCTGCTGCTGATTCCCGCAGCTCTGGTTGGCTTAATTTATACGGGAATTTATTATCATTTATGGTATTTTCCGGCACTTTTATTTTCCCTTTATGTCGTCCCGAAACTTTTACGAAAGTTCGGCTACATAAAATTGGCTGGGCTCCTTTTATTGCTATATATAATAGGAGCCAGCGAAACATATTCTGCTTTTATCACCATGCCCTTTTTAAAAAATATTTTGAACGGCTATCTTGCCTTCTTTTTCACCACGAGAAATGGGGTATTCTTTAGTTCGATCTTTATTTTGATGGGCTTTTTCATCGCTGATCATTTTGAAAAAATTCAACGGCAAAAAAGCGTCTTGACGATTGGTTTATTAGCTAGCTTTGTCCTGATGGCCATTGAGGGGCCGCTGATTTACGCCAACCAAGGGATTGATAAGAATTTTCTCTTCTTTTTACTGCCGCTGCTGTTCTTTGGTTTTCCTTTGCTGCTAAAAGCCTCAGCCAAGAAAAGCCTCAAGCCGTTAAAGAAAGCTGGGCAATTTATTTTCTTTGTCCATTTGCTTCCAATTGAAATATTCAATACACTAACCATGACAGGCAATGAAGTCACAGCCAATTTAGGTTGGACACGCCTATTTTTGGGGGTTTTTATCCCCATCTTGCTTTTACGAATTGGGCATATGCGAAAAAGGCGCCAAGGCAATACCATTTTTTTAGAAAAAGCTAAATGATTTTTCAGTACAGACTGTTTTTTTTGAGGGGATGAATGATGTGACGCAACTGCGGGATTATTTGCTAATTAGACGCATCCGGGCCGGCGATGATGAGGCCTGGGAAGAGTTAGTCAATCTATATTATGGAACAATTTACAGCTATTGTTTTCGCCGCTGTTATGGGCAGCGGCAATTGGCAGAGGATTTGACTCAGGAAATCTTTTTGAAGTTAATCAAAAATCTGGAGCGCTTTCAGTTTACTGGCAAGTTTTTTAATTATCTTTTTACGATTGCCGTCAATACCTGTAATAGCTATTATCAAAAGAAAAATTTTGACTATGCTGAGCTCCATGAAAATATTGCTGAGCAGGCCGAAAGCGAGGCGGCTCTAAAGCATTTGGTTGCCGCAGATACGGCCGAAGAGCTGCAAATTTATTTAGATGAGCTGCCGGATATGCAAAGAGAAGCCTTGATTTTAAAATATTTCCATCAGCTAAAGGTCAAGGAAATCGCTAAAATTACCGAAGTCAGCGTTCCCACTGCCCAGTCCCGCATCAATCAAGGGCTGAGCAAACTTAAAAAAATGCTGGATAGAGAGGAGTTTCATTTTGAATAAGAAATTAACTGAATTATTGCAGGCTCAAGAGTTACCGATAAATGAAGCCAAAAAATCCCAGCTGCTGGAACTCGGTCGCCAACAACTGGCGCAACAGCAAGCCACACGTTTTTCCTTTTGGCAGCTCTTCAAAATCACTTTCCGCTTTATCAGCTTGAAATTTTGGCTGGCACAGCTTTTAGTTTTGGGCATCTTGCTGGCTTATCTCCTATTAATGTTGAACAATCAAGGCGCTGAATCGGGTTTCGTTGCCAACTATGTCACAATTAATAGCAGCATTAGCATGCTGACCTTACTGTTTCTCTTTAGCAATATTTTGATTTTCGGCAATCTGGTTACACCTTTTCTTCACGGGATGGCCCCGTTAGAGCAAACTTTAAAATACAGTTTGCGGGAACATTTAATCATGAAACTAATCATTTTTGGCCTTTATGATTTGTTGTTGGCTATAGCAATTGCCTTATTTTCTGAATTTTTATTATCATTACTATTTTGGCAAATCGTACTGTTTCTCCTTGTGCCCCTTAATTTATTATCTTTGTTGTTATTGAGTCTGCTGACAATAGGACGACAAAAAATTCTCACTATTGGGAAATGTCTGGTCGTCGGTTTATTTATCGGTGCTTTTCAAATCATCGCTTCCCGAACGGATATCTATCAACAGCCACTGTTGTTCTGGAGTATTGCGTATCTGCTGACAGCCGTGGTTTTGGGGCTGCTACTCTATCAAAATTTCCGCAAAAAGAATTGGGGGCAAAATTAATGGAATTATTATTAGTCGATATCAGTAAAAACTACGACGACCAGCCCGTTTTAAAAGACATCACGATGCGGTTGTCCCCGGGCATCTACGGTTTTTTAGGGGAAAATGGCGCTGGAAAAACGACCCTGCTGCAGATTTTGACTGGCTTAACCAAGCCCAGTCAAGGGGAAGTTCTCTACAACTCTAAAAATATTTTGGAAAATTTAGCGGCTTTTCACAGTGAGTTAGGCTTTTTACCACAGGATTTTAATTATTATCCGGAATTTACCGGCCTGAAATTTATGCTCTACTTGGCAGCGCTAAAAGGACTTAATAAAAAAGTAGCCAAAAAGCGTTGTCTGGAATTATTAAAATGGGTTGGCCTCAGCAGTATGCAAAACAAAAAAATCAAGAAATACTCTGGTGGCATGAAACAGCGGTTGGGTATTGCACAGGCTTTGATTAACGATCCAAAAGTTCTCGTCTTGGATGAGCCTACGGTCGGACTTGACCCGAAGGAACGGGTTAAGTTTCGCAAGCTACTGAGCTCTTTTTCCCAAGAAAAAATTGTCTTGCTATCGACCCATATCGTCTCAGACATTGAATACATTGCCGATGAAATTTTTATTTTAAAAGATGGTCAGATTGCAAACCACGGCACAGCGGCGGAGCTGGTTGCCACTGTTGAAAATTTTGTCTGGGAAGTGGTTGTCACGCCGGCCGAATTAAAAAATTTCAGCGCCAAGTATCCCATCAGTAATCAAAAAAATGAGGACGGCACAATAATTTTACGGGTTCTCACTACAAAAGCGCCTGCAACTAATGCCAAACCGGTCCAGCCAACCTTAGAAGATCTTTATCTCTATTATTTTAGAGAGGAGCAAAGCGATGATTGACTTAATAAAATTTGAAATGGCAAAAATTACTAAGGAAAAAATTTTTGGCGGCGCCTTTTTGATTATGCTGATTGTTGTCTTAGCTGTGATTTTGGCGACCTTGTACGGCACAAATTTAATTAGCGGCACAGAAGGTGAGCGTTATGCCGGTCAAGAAACTGCCAACCGCAATGCAGAAATTGCCAACGCTTATGCCGGCGATTTAACGGATGCAAAAATTGCCGATATTTTAAGTGCCTATTTACAATCTACGCAAGAAAACAAACGGCAAATAGCGGCTGGCGAAGACAAGCGAGATGATTTTTTTGGGGCTTTCCCTTACCAAATTCAAAACACTTTTATTTCAGACAAGCGGGAATTTTCCCTGCAAATTGATGCCGCTTTTGAAGAGCATCAAACCCTCAGCCTCTCAGATATTAATTATCATTCCATTGAGGATTTGAATTTCTATGGTGCTAAAAATGGTACCTCACCAGTGCAAATGGGCAATAACTTACCTTGGGGCGAACTATTGGAAACGGTCGGCCGGGCTTTTTTACCGCTAGCTCTATTTTTGATTTTAATTTGTGCCAATTTGTTTTCCATGGAATTCTCCCGCAATACCATACCCGTGGTGGCCACTACTAAATTTGGTCCCACCAAGATGATTTATGCCAAAATCATCACCGCTTGCGTCATCACTATCAGTGTCTATTTGCTATTGCAGGTCGTGATTTTTCTGAGCTTTTTCTATCTTTATGGGCTATCTGGTTGGCAGGTCAGCATTCAAGCCAATTTCCCTTGGCGCCTGTTTGATTTTCCAATTTTGCTAAATCAAGTGCAAGTGTTACTGATTAGTTATGGCATGCAGCTCGCCGCTCTTTTGGCAACCGTTGGCTTCACTAGCTTAATTGCTATTTTCGCCAAAAATCCCTTTAATTCTTTGGCCATTGCTTTAGGTGTCTTTTTTGCTCCACAGCTGCTGAGGGAATTCATCCAAAGTGGCATTATCGCCAAATTTTTAAGCTTATTTCCGATTAACAATGGCGACCCCGGCACATTCTTTCGGACCTTAGCCTCAGGAGAAACTTTTTTTACAGATAATTTCCTTGTCAACATCAGCCTTTTATTAGCCTTTTTCATATTAGGCAAACTGCTTTTTGACGCCATTATCTGCTGGCGGATGAAGCAATTGAATTTTTCTTAAATTTTTCAGATGAGGTTGTAACGTTCCTTAAAACAGCACTGAATTTTCCGAACAATATCTGGCAAGCACCAGCAAATATTGAGAAGTTGCGACGAGGTCTTCTGGAACACAGTCCCACATGTACTTTCTGCCTCGAGGATTCACTAGACCACACTCACAAATGCAAAATAATTCGGGATTTCATCTGTTAACAAGACTGATGTCATAGCCTCTTTTGTTATGCTGAAAAAAGCTTGCCCCTCAACGTCAGTCTGCTATCATAGACAAAAAGCGAGGTGCTTGGATGATTAAAGGAAAACAATTAAAAATTGGCGACACAATCGCCTTTATTAGCTTATCAGCAGGGCTAGCCGGCATTCCGGCGCTGGCCTACCGTTGGCAAATTGCCAAAGAACGTCTTGAGAAAATGGGTTATCACGTTGTGTTGACCGAAAATGCTTTGCAATCACCAGAATTTTTGCAAGCTCACCCAGAAAAAAGGGCAGCTGATTTAATGGCCGCTTTGAAAAATCCTGAGATTGATGCAATATTTTGCATGGTCGGCGGTGCGGACACCATTCGCCTGTTACCATATATTGATTTTTCCGTTATCAAAGCCCATCCCAAAATTTTTGTCGGCTACTCTGACACCACCATCAATCATTTTATGTTTTACCATGCTGGCGTGACCTCCATTTATGGGCCAGCCGTGTTCACTCAATGGGCTGAAAATGTTCAGCTCAGCGACTACACCACGCAACATTTTTTTGATTTAGTTGCCGAAAAAAAAGTCCCGTTGCAGCTTGAAAGCGCGCCGGTTTGGACAAGCGGCTTTCTCGATTGGAACAACCCTGAAAATCAGCTGATTCCAAGAAGCTGGCAGCCAGAAACCCACGGCCACGAATTTTTACAAGGCAGTGGTACAGTTTCCGGCACCCTTTTAGGCGGCTGTCTGGAAACTTTTTTTATGATGATGGGCACAAAAATTTGGCCATCAGCGACTGAATGGCAGGGGAAAATTTTATTTATTGAAACCTCTGAGATGAAAATCTCACCTGAATGGCTGCAGATTTTTCTGCGGGGGCTATCCGCCCAAGGAATTTTCCATCAGCTTAACGGCATCTTGATGGGCAAGCCTCAAGATGAAGAATATTATCAAGAATACAAAGATGTTCTCCTTGAAATCATCAAGGATGAATGCCAGCTACCCAACCTAGCAATTGTTTACAATTTAAATTTCGGTCACGCCGATCCAATTGTCAGCCTGCCTTTTGGCTGTGAAGTCCAAATTGATTGTGACCAACAGACGGTTGCCTTGATGGAGGCAGCAGTCGAATAAAAAAGAGACACTGTTCAAAAGCAAATCAATAAAGTGACCACACCAAAATTAAATTTTCGGGGTGGTCACTTCGCAATAAAGGACATTTTTTTAATGTCCTTTATTGATGCTGATAAACAGACGTCTCTTTTATTTATTTTCTAAAAAATCCTCAATCATGCGCATTTCATGCAACGCCACTTCTTTTGGCAGCTGATCCAACGGGAAAAAACGGCAGTCGGTGCTTTCATCCGTTTCTGTCAAAATCTCTCCGCTAAATTTTTCAATCAAATAGCTGGAAGTCACAAAAGAACAGGCGTCACCATTGGGATAAGTATAGAAAAAATCCGCCCCGCCAAAAACATTCAACAGAGTTAAATCTTTTTCCTCTGCCACTAAGCCAGTTTCCTCTAGCAATTCTCGACAAGTGGTCGTTTTCGGATCCTCATTGATTTCGACAGAACCCGCTGGCAATCCCCAAAAACCATTATCGCTACGTTGAATAAAAAGCATCTGCTGGTCCTTCAAAACAATACCACAAGCTCCCGCCACCACCAGCGGCCGACTGCCAACTTCTTTTCTTAAATCTAATAAATAATCTGCCATAAATTCTCCTTTTTTAGTTATCCAAATTTTATTTAATTGTAGCATATGAATTTTGTGAAAATAATTAGTGCATGGTTTTGTTTGGGGAACAGTGTTTCTTTCTTCATTTCCCCACTAAATCAACTTAAATCTCTTCAACAATCCTCCTTCATGACTAATGTCATAAATAGTCATGACGAAAGCTTCTTAATTCAGCGGCAGAATTTCGCTAAACTTAGCTTATCAACAAGAGATGAGGGAGCGAAAATGAAAACAATCGTCAAACTAAAGCAAGTGACTGTGACATTTAAAAAGAAAAAGGCCTTAGCCAATTTGGATTGCGAGCTATTCGCCGGCGAAGTCGTCGGGCTAGTTGGACCCAATGGCGCTGGCAAAACAACTTTGATGAAAACCATCTTAGGTCTGACGCCAACGAGTCAAGGTAGCATCACAGGCCAAGAACAAAAGATGGCCTCACTGATTGAACAACCTGGCCTTTATCCATTTATGACAGGCCTTGAGCATCTGGAATTATTTTCTGATCAGAGCCGTAGCCAATTGGAAATTGACCAGCTGATTCAGCTGCTAGACCTAACAGAATTTATCAATCAAAAAACGAAAGATTACTCACTTGGCATGAAGCAACGTTTAGGAATTGCCTTAGCGTTATTAAACAAACCGCAATTAGTGATTTTAGATGAGCCGATGAATGGACTCGATCCTTATTCAGTCAAACTTTTAAAAGAAGCCATTTTGATTTATCGCAAGGCTGGCATCAGCTTTTTGATTTCCAGTCACATTTTAAGTGAACTGGAACAAATCGTCGATCGTGTGCTTTTGGTAAAGGCCGGCGTGCTCGTCGAAAATGTCGAGCACCCAGAATTGTTGAATGATTTTGAAGAAGGCTTGTTAGCCAAATTAGCTTAAGGAGTGGATGACTATGACAACGACTATCAAACAAGAAGTATTCAAATTAACAAAGCAACAACTAATTATAAAACAAAGCCTTGCACTAACTCTTTTAATTATTGGCATGGCTCTTGTCACCAAATTTGGAAATTTTGAATTGCTGACAGCTGAAAACTTGGTCCCAACTTTATTTAACAGTAGTTGGTTGATTGTCTTTTCCATGGTTTATCTGGCCAGCCAAATCTTTTCGATGGAATTTCGTTTTGGAACAATCAAAAATATGCTGCAAAAAGATGGCAGTCGCTCAAAAATATTCTTCAGCAAATTTTTACTACTGGTAGGCTATTCCTTTTACCTAAACATTTTGGCAATGATTTTGACGGTAGCAATCAGTCTGGTTTTGTTCCCAGAAGTTTCATTGGAACAAAGCGCTATCTGGCAGACGCTACTGACAACAGTCGGTGCTGGTTTTGTCGGCATGTGGCTGTTTGCCAGCCTGTCTTTGATGATTTCATTAATCGTGCAAAATGAATCTTTGGCGGGAATGTTAGGACTGATTTCTTATTTCATGTCCTCTGTGCTGGCAGGTGTCCAATTCTTAGTATTGGATCAGGCCGCTTGGCTCAAATGGAATCCCTTCAATATGCTAAACTTGGCCAATCAATTAGCAGACAGCAGCTTGTCCCAGATGACTTTGTTATCCACTGGTCAACTGGTTATCGGAAATTTTGTCTACATCGCTCTTTTCATTTTAATTGCCAAAGTGGTCTTTCAGCGGAGAAAAATTTAAATAATATTGCTAAAAAATGGCTTTTCGTTTTTAATTAAAGTAATCAGCTGGAAAGGATGGCCTATGCAAAAATTTCACTTATTTCCAAAGGGCGAAACTGTCAGCTCCATTATCTGGATGCTCTTTCTCCTGATTCCAATTATGTCATTATTTCCATATGATACATTTCAACGGCAATTTGCCGGTGTTTTATTACTACTATTTGCTTGGTGCTACCGCAACACTTTATTCCGCGGAAAATATTTTTATTACTGGCTACTGCTGCAATATCTGATTGCTTGGTTTTATACTTTGAATTTAGGCTATGTCTATCTCTTTATGTTTCCTGCGTGGCAATTGGGCTTTTCCCCGCTACGCAAACAACAATTTTGGTTGTTTTATGTCGGTCAGCTGGCCCTAATGCTTTCCGGGATGCTTTTAGGTCCGTTGCAAAATCCGGCTTTCGGCGGCAATCAATTAATTATGAGCATTGCCTTTAGTTTATTTACCGCTGTGGCGCCACTGGCTGGTCAGGAATTTTATCAGCAACAGGAACAACGCAAACAGCTTTATCAAGCAAATAAACGGATGGAGTCTCTGATAAAAGGTGAAGAGCGCAACCGGATTGCCCGTGAGCTCCATGATTCCTTGGGCCAATCTTTATCAGTGATGACGATTAAACTGGATTTGACGCAAAAAATTCTCGCAAAAAAGCCCGACTTGGCGAAAGACGAGCTGAAGGAGGTGGAGCATTTATCCCGCTCCACTTTGAAAACTGTCCGAGAAATTGTTTCCGATATGCGCAGGCGCTCCATTCCAGAAGAAATGGTCGACATCAACCAAGCGCTGACTGCAGCTAAAATTATTTTAACCACAGAAAACGAAGAACTAGCTCAGTCACTAGGCAGCCATCAGCAAACGGAATTGAGTAGCATTTTACGGGAAGCCGTCACCAATATTATCCGCCATAGCAAAGCAACCTACTGCAAAATTATTTTTCAACAGGCAGATGAATGGCTGCAGATTAGCATCCAGGATAACGGCATCGGCGCCAAAAATTTAATTTCTGGAAATGGTCTGACAGGCATGCAGGAACGAGTCCAAAGTTTGCAGGGCACGCTGGTCATTCAAGATGACCACGGCACGCTATTAAGAATTTCCTTGCCGCTGGAATATGACAGCACGGAGGAATAAAAAAGTTTTTAGCCTATAAAAAATTTCCCACCATGTGCGAAGCATTCTCCTGTTTGAAGCTAGCGAAAATACTAGTTCGCAATTTAATTGCAAACTATTTTTTCATTTCTTACTGCATAGTAAATTAGTTTGCATTATAAAATTATTCGGAAAAATTGGAGGTTAAAGATGATTAAAGTATTGATTGCCGAGGACCAAGGTGTGCTCTCCTCCGCTTTGGCGATGATTTTAAATCTGGAGGAGGATATTGAGGTTGTGGGAACCGCCAAAGATGGCGTTGAAGCCAGCTTGCTGCTTGCCAAATATCAGCCGGATGTCCTGCTGACAGACATCGAGATGCCCCAGAAAACAGGATTAGATTTGGCGGCAGAATTGCAGGACAGTCCGATTAAGGTCATCATTTTAACCACCTTTGCCCGGGACGGCTATTTTGAAAAAGCCGTCGCTACTAAAGTCGCTGCTTATCTCTTAAAAGATACCCCCAGTGAAGAATTAATCGAGCATATTCGCTCAGCGATGGCCGGCAAAACTTTTTATGAGCCGAGCCTCATCACCGGCTATATGAACAATCAAAAAAATCCCTTGTCCCAAAAAGAGCAGGAAATTTTAGCTTTGATTTCCCAAGGCGCAACCTCTAAGGACATCGCCGGCCAGCTTTATTTATCCGATGGCACCATTCGCAATTATATTTCAGAAATTATCAGCAAACTAGGTGCTAAAAATCGCATTGACGCTGCCGCCAAAGCAAAGGAAAATGGCTGGCTCTAGATTTTTGATTTTCCTGTTGAGTAGTCTGCTTAATTGGGAAATAATTTTTCTATAGTTAACTTCTCGAGCATCGCTGTTCTTTGGTCAGCGGTGCTCTTTGTCATGCCACCAAAGCTGAGCCATTTTCTTTTTTTAATGCCCAATTGTTTAACCGTCGCTCCTAAAAAAACTTTTTTTATTGGATTACCGCAAACAAATTTTAAATACCACGTCGGTGATGTAGCCGTCGTGATAATTGTTAAGCTGGAAATATTATCTAACAGCCCTTTGACACCAGTCTTAGTGACTTGATAAGCAAATGTCATTTTCATGACTTTGTCGAAAAAGCCCTTCAGCATTGCCGGCAAATCATTCCACCAGATCGGTGTAATCAGTAAAATTTGATCCACCTGCCGAATCATCTGCTGATACTTGGTGACTAACGGATCGCAAGTCGCCCCTGTTTTGAACAGGCTCAATTCCTCAGTTGTATAGCTCGGATTAAATTGATCTTGATATAAATCAATCAACAGATACTCTTGCCCCGCAGCCTCTAAATCCACCAGCACTTTCTCTAAAACGGCATGATTAAAACTGCCCGCATAGGGATGACAATAAACGATTAGCTTTTTAGGCATCTTTCTCTCCTCCATCCAGTAAGTCCGACAAGGTTCGTTCAATTATTTCCGGCTGCACGATAAGCACACCACGGCTGGCTAACAATGAGTAGCCCTGTAAAAAGGCCCACAGTCGTGCGCTCAACGAGGACAAACTCTCCGCCAAATTAAATTCTCCACGGGCCTCCTCGACATACTTTAGAAACACCGTATAAAGTGTTTGTGATTGAGTATCGTTTGCCACTTGCTCACTATAGGGACTAAAAAATAGAAACTCCATCTGCAAAGGCTCTCTCGCTAATTTCTGAAATAAAAATCCAGACAACTGCCGCAAACCAGCCTTACCGCTATTTTCAGTAGGGAATTTTTTTTGATATTCCCGTAAAATTTCCTTCGCCAGCTCATCTAGCACCTGTTGAAACAAATCCACTTTGTTGGCAAAATGTTTATAAATATTGGCCGCTGAAATCCCACTAGCCTGCGCAACTTCCCGCAAAGAAATTTCCTGAAAACTCTTCTTTCGCAGAAGATAACCGGTCTGTTTTAAAATTCTTTCCTTCGTATCTGTTTTCCGCAAATCTTCCATAAAGGCCTCCCATAAAAAAGGTTAACGTTGTTATCGAAAAAACGATAACACCGTTAACCTAAATTTGTCAAATCGAAGAGAATCCCCCAACGAAAAATTTCCCCCACTTACTTTCTGCTATAATTAAATTTACTATTGAAAAGGACAAGCTTATGAACATAACTATCAAGGAAATAAATCATGGCCAAGTTGTCGGTTATCAGCTGACTCCCGAAGAAAAACTATCGATTGGTACTGTCATTATTTTTGGCGGTTCTGAAGGCAGCTGTCGCCTAGACTTAGCCAAAAAAATTTGCGAGAACGGCTATGAAGTATTAGCCCTTTATTATTTTGGCAGACCTGCTTTAGCCCCAACCTTAGACAATATCGATATCAGCTTTTTTTCACAAGTGCTGGATTTTTTAGGTCCACAGCGCCAAGCGCCCATCACGCTCCTCGGCCTTTCGAGAGGGGCCGAGTTGTGTCTAATTTTGTCTGCCTACTATCCTGAAATCAAGCAGCTAATCTTGATTTCCCCTAGCAACTACTTTTTTCCCGGCCAAGCTTTGCAGTCAGCTTGGGCTTACCAAGGCCAAGCCTTGCCTCATGTCCCCATGCCAAGAAGTTTTATTTTCAAAAATTATTTTAAAAGGAAACGTCCTAGCATCGCCATTTTTGAAGAACTACTTTCTCAAACCCATGCTTTAGAGCACTATCAAATTCCTGTCGAAAATTTTTCTGGTAAAATATTATTATTTTCCGGTGGGCTCGATCAGACCTGGCCTGCTTCTGCCATGGCTCAGAAAATTGCCAGCCGAGCGCAAGATGCTCAGCACCTTCATTATCCCCGTGCCGGGCATAGCTTTATCCATAACACTTATGATGGGCCTGATTGGGAAGCCGACCTCTTCGCCGACCACCAAAGCTGGCAGATTATGCAAAAATCTTTAGCCCAGTGGCATAGAACCAATTTGTGAGGGAAGAATTTGGACAAAGGTTGTAAAGCGATTTTGTTGATATCATAACAAGACTTGAATATTTTACTGATTAAAGCTGGGTAAGGATTCATTTAATAAATAAGTCTCCACTAAATCGTTCAACCCCATACAGGCGTGCTGTTTAATCTATTAGTATGATAGTGGTAATGTGATTTACAGCAAAATTATGGAAATTCTCCTAGCGAATTATGTTTCATAAACGGCTGTTTATGGCACGTTGTTTTTGAGAGAAGTTTTGGTAGAGGTTTTGCCTGAAATTTTGGCGAAATTTTGAGTTTTTTATTCTCTCCCAAAAACTATCGTTTTTGAAACGCAAGGAAAAACAAATAATCCACCAAGAATTGTCTTGGTGGAAAAAAATTTTACTTAGTTGATGAAATCCGTCGTTAGTGGACTAATCTTCGTTAATTTAGTGTGCTTCTTTGTCCAACAATAACCTGTGAATAATCGATAAATAAAACAAATTTTGGCTTAACTCTTGAAATAGTCACTTTCCTACGACTAGTCTTTGCTAATATTCATAATATCTTCGTCAGTCCGATTTCCATAAATTTTGAATTTCTTTAATTCAGTTTCAATTTTCTGGAACTCATCATCAGACAACTCAATATCAGTGGCTTTTTGATTTTCTACTATTCTTTCAGCACTTCTTGTACCAGGAATAGGTACAACAAAATTATACTTCTTTAGCATCCAAGCTAATGAAACTTGTGCTGTAGTTGCACTTTTTTCTACAGCAATTTGGTTCAGATAATCCAGTAATGGCTGATTCAAGGAAATGTTTTCATCTTTAAATCGTGTAATACCACGACGTATATCATCACCATAGTAATTTGTATTTTGTCGAACTTTGCCGGATAAAAATCCACTAGCTAAAGGTGCAAATGCAACAAATCCAATTCCTAATTCTTGACATAAAGGAATTACTTCATCCTCAAACATTCTTTCCATGATGGAATATTCACTTTGAATAGCTGTTAGTGGTGTAATTTCATGTCCTGTTTTTATATCTATGGCTTCTACTTGAGATAACCCCCAGCCACCTATTTGCTTTTCGGAAATTAATTTCCCCATCACTTCAGCTACCCATTCAACTGGAAAATCTTTATTTCTTCGATGTTCATAATACAAATCAATATAGTTTGTCTGTAGTCGTTCCATTGATTTTTTTAGATGTTTTCGAATATCTTCTTCAACTTCTTCTTTTGACATCTTTTTCCCGTTTGTTCGTATATTAAATTTGGTGGCAATCTGAACATTGGATCTATGTGCTTTTAGCGCTTTACCAAGTAATACTTCATTTTTACCTGATCCATAGCCTTCAGCTGTATCAAAAAAAGTATAGCCTGAATCTAGAGCAGCTTGTAGCAGCTTCAAGCTTTGATCTTCGTCGGGAATTTCACCATATCTGTGAGAAAGTCCCATAACTCCATATCCTATTTCTGAAACTCTTAATTGATTTAGCATTCTTGTTTTCAATAATTATTCCTACTCTCTTTTTTAAAATAACGTATTACTATTCAGTGAGTTTTCAGGGATTTTTTGAATAACATCCCAATGTTCAGCAATTTTCTCCCCTTCAAATCTAAAAATATCCATACCGACAATGCCTAAATCATCTGGGTTCATCTGGAATAAAATGTGAGTTATAACAAAATCACCGTCAGCAAACAAATGTTTAAAATCAACTGTTCTATTTGGAAATTCATTTTTTAGATCATTTACATGTTCTAGCAAACTATCTCTACCATCACCTGCCTGTGGATTGTGCTGAATATAGTCTTTTGTCATCAATTTTTCTGCTGTTTTTGCGTCACCTTTTAACATGACTTCATTATAAAACTCAATTATCTTTTTCTTGTTTTCCTCTTGTTGCTTACTTAAAGTTTCTACTTCTACCATTTTATATTATCTTCCTTTCGTCAAATCTACTTTTTTTAGTGCACAGCGATAACCATACGTTGTCATACAACGACCACAATGACGACAGTCGGATGGTAAATGATTTATTTCGTTCCACCGATTCGGTAAATTTGGTTCCCTTATCAGGGGTCGAGCCATTCCGAATATTTCTACGTCATATTCGTTAAGCATCAAATCCAAATCTTCATATCGCTTTAAGCCACCTGTTAAGATTAGTGGGATTTTCATTGCTCCCTGTAGCTCTAAAAATGTATAAGAAATTACTCCCTCATATTCAACTGAGTTCAATCCATTTGATTCTAAAAGTAAACAGAGTTTCATCAATTCAGTTGGTGGTAAATCAATTGAATTTAGCTTTATTGACACATGAAAATTGGGGTCAAATTCTTTTATCTCTCCGATAATTTCAATAAAAATTCTGCTTCGATTAAAAATATCACCTCCATACTCGTCTGTTCGTTTATTCATCGCCGGGTTTAAAAAACTACTTAAAACAAAATTATGAGTACCATGAAGTTGGATACCATCAAAACCTGCGGTCAACGCTCTTTTTGCTGCTGAAACAAATTTGGTTTTAACCTCCTTTATATCGTCTACGTCCATCTCATTAATTTCGACAGGAATATAAGTATTATTTCCAATCTTTCTTTGGTAAATCCCAAGAGCCAGTTGAGGCATAACTTTACAATTATATGAATGAATCATATTAACTAGCTCCTGATAATCATCCAATGGAGCCTCTTGATGCAATCGTAATAAACCAGTATTAAAATGGTCTACCTCAGCAACACTCGTAAAGCTAAGGAATATTAGTCCAACACCACCTTGAGCTAGTTCTTCATAGATGCCCATAAGATCGTTTGGTATACCGCCTTGTGATGTTGCTAGATTTTCTCCTGTTGCAGATCTAACTAATCGATTTTTTAACTCAATAGTATCCAAATCTATACTTTCAAAAATTTTCTTCATTTATGAGGCTCCTTTCCTATCAATAAACAATAATAATCACAAATGGGTAGTATTTGAAGTCTAAATAGGCGATAATTGCATAAGGTAAATACCTTATACCAAATCATATTGGAGGGACAAAAATGTATAATAATCAACTAGATGCTTTTATTATGGCAGCTGAACTTGGTAGCTTTTCTAAAGCAGCTAAAGCCCTTTATATCACACCATCCTCATTGATTCAGCAAATTAATATTTTAGAAAAAAGAATAGATGTTTTACTTTTTGAAAGGTCATCTAAGGGCGTCACCCTTACACCTGCCGGAATCTCATTGTTTGAAGACGCAAAGAACATCGTTCGTATGTCTAAAATGTCCATCGAACGTGCACAGAGTATTCAGTCTGATAGAGAATCCATAATTCGTGTTGCAACTTCATTTTTTACGAAGTGTCGTTATGTTACAGATATATGGAATCAAGCAATTGTACAAAATCCAAAATTAAAAATCGAACTCATTCCACAAACGGCTTTAAAGGAATTAACAAAAAACCCACTAGAAAATCTAGGGGTTAATTTTGATTTACAAGAAGGGGTTTACTTATCAGGTTTATATAAAAATAATGGGAATTTTTTTCAATTGTCATCAGCCAAAATGTGTATAGGGGTTCCTTCTCAACACAGACTATATAGCAATGAAATAATTAATTTTAGCGATTTAGAGAATGAAACAATTATTTTGTCTAGACAGGGTAATTCAGAATCATTCGATAAAGTAAGAAATCTCTTAATAGAAAATGTACCAACCATCAACCTCATAGATGTTGACTATTATGATATAGATATTTTTACGACCTGTGAGATAAATAATTTTCTTTTACTTTCTCTTGATGTTTGGGAGGATATTTATCCCACGGTGAAAACTATTAACCTCAATGTAGACATTACTATTCCATACGGAATTATATATAGTTTGGATTTAAACAATGAAGTATCTACTCTAATATCTACTGCCCAAGCCATGAAAAAAAATGGATTTTTTCTAAATCGTTAATTTTAGCTTTTTTTGATTTCAAACTGAAAAAGTATAATATTCCATTTATCAATTTATGTTTTCTCGCTTACTGAATTTTTCTTGTAGTTCCTAAAAATGTTAAAGATTATCTTTGTTGTTAAGTTTAAAATTTCTGTATCTCCATCTGAATTCCACAAGTTAAACCTAGTGGATTACCTTTATCTTTTAGTCCATTAAACCCTGAGTTTGTCTACTTCTACCTTAGACTGTATCTAGTTGCTTCAGATTAATTAAATTACACCTAGCTTTTTGCTGAAAATTTTATTTCACTAATTGTTCTTACTTACAAAATCAGTAATACCAGGCATCTATTATTTAGACCAATGAATCAAACGTCCTTTTCACAAGCAAACACCCGCCAAACGTTGGTCTGGCGGGCTAGTTTGTCTAATGGTCATTATGTGAACTTGACGTTAAATAACAAAATTATTTGTTCAATACTCATTCGAATATCCAGATTCTTCTTTTGATTAGTACCTGCTTTCGAAAGATGATAATCAATGATTCAACTCCACATAACATCATTCGTCAGTATTGGTGTTTTTACATTGAAAATACACACTAACACTCTCACAAATGACTTCGAAAAATTACTTCTGGTTGATAAGCAGTATTTACAACTTCTTGTTCAGACAGCATAAAATCAACTACGGCTTTACCAATTTTATTTAACTGAAAATCAAGAGAAGAAAATCCCATACTTTGGCTATATGGAGTGTTGCCCTCACCAACTAGTTGATAATCTTGCATATGATAGATATTTTGTTCCTGCAATGCTTTTGCAATTCCAGCTGCTATTTGATCTGCTGTTGTGTAAATAACTTGAGGCACTTGTCTTGTTCGAAAAAGTTGTTTAGCCCAAGTATAGCCGTCATCATAACTTTTCAATCCAATAAAATAATCTTGATTCTCCACCGGCGTTTCAAAGTATTCTTTGAAGACTTGAATTTTATTTCGAGAGCTTCTACTCAGTGTAGGCTCTCTCTCAATAGTAAAAATAACTTCTGACAAGTTCTTACTCTTTATTTCTCTAAAAACAGCTTGATAACCTGCTTTTCTATCAGGATATATCATTGGAATAGCTGAATCTTTGAGTTTTTCAACTGAGATTACTTTACCATAGTCTTTTAAATTGTTGAGTATTTTCTCTGGCGTATTCGTTGAAGTGAGAACCAGACCGTCAACAATTTTCTTCTTAAATAATTCAAAATAGGATTCCTCTGCTATGGTTTCATAATAAGTTGGTAAAAGCATTATACGATAATTTTTTTCTTTAGCATGGTGTAAGATCGAGTTGACCAATTCATCGTAGCAATAATCATTAACTGGTAAAATAATTCCCAACATATTGGTCTTACCGGTACTAAGATTAATCGCATTTCCATTGGGGATATAACCTAGCTGATCTGCAACGGTTCGAACTCTCTCTTGTAATTCAAGAGATACATATTTTTTGGAATTCAACACTCGAGATACCGTAGTTTTAGAAACTCCAGCAATTTTCGCAATATCTGAAATAGTGGGCATGGTTTTGTTTTCACTCCTTGACAAGAAACGCGTTCCAGCATTTATACTTACTTCATGATACCGATTTATTAAAGAAAAAGGAAGGTAATTGAGTATGGAAATTGAACACATTGGCCTTTGGGTAAAAGATTTAGAAAAAATGAAAAATTTTTATTGTGAGTATTTTAAAGCAAGTGCATCTGAACTTTACCATAATCCTAAAACAGGATTTCGCTCTTATTTTCTAAGCTTCTCAAACGGTGCTAGATTAGAAATCCAAAACAAATCCGGTTTATCCGAGTTAAATAATTTTGCTTATGGTTTTGCTCATCTAGCAATTAAAGTTGGCCCACCAGCCGTTGTGGATGAAATGGCAAAACAATTTCTATCAGATGGTTTTGAAATAACGAATGGACCCCGTTGGACTGGTGACGGTTATTACGAAGCTGTGGTAAGTGATCCCGAAGGGAACTTAATAGAGTTGACTGCATAAGCTCAACAAGTGTTAAGTTTTCAATATAGAATTATAGGTACCTTACTTAATATTTAAACTGCCAGAAACATAATAAGATTTGAAATGGTGTGATTAAAATAGAAAAAGACTTTGATTATGAACAAATGCTTGCAGGCGAACTTTATAATGCTTACGGGATTCTTCCTGAAAATAATTCATCCTTAGGTAAAAAATTAGCTCAAGAGATTAATTCTTTGCCTATCGGTAACTATGAAGAAATAGTAACTCTTGAAAAAAAATTATTTGGTAAAACCGGAGCTTCAATCTATGTCAATCCACCACTATATGTTGATTATGGACGACATATCGAAATTGGAAATAATTTTTATGCAAATATGGACTGTATTTTTCTAGATGTTAATAAAATTATCATCGGTGATAATGTATTAGTCGGTCCACGTGTCAGTTTCTATACAGCAGGACACCCGACTGACCCTGAAATTCGAGCAACGGATCTTGAATTTGGCTTACCCATAATCATCGAGGATAATGTTTGGATTGGTGGAAATTCAGTAATTTTACCTGGAATTACTATTGGCAAAAATTCAATCGTTGCTGGCGGCTCTGTAGTTACTAAAAATGTTCCAGCCGATTCTATTGTTGGTGGCAATCCGGCTAAATTTATCCGATTGATTGATCAACGAGATAAAGATAAATGGCAGAAAAAAATGTGTGAGTATAATTCAGGTAAAAATCAAAAATGAAGAAACAACAAATCTTAATGATCCGAAAAAGCTGTCCAGATTTTTTTGGCCAGCTTTTTACTTGGTATAACGTGATTTATGTGATCCTTCAGAAATCCATCTCATAAACTATCGTTTTTGATACACAAGAATAAACAAATAATCCACCAAGAATTGTCTTGGTGGATAGTAATTTTTATGAGTAGATGAAATCCGTCGTTAGTGGATTCAATTGAAGATAAATATTGACTGATTTCACTTTCATTTAGTCGCCTTACTTCACTATTTTGGAAAACTATATATTTCTCCATCCGAAATAAAGCATTCTTTTTCAAGGATATATAAATCAACAATATAGTCTAACTCTTCTAGCCTTTTCATTCTTTTGAAACCTAATTTTTTAAGTACTTTTACGGAGGCCGTATTATTTAGGTCAGAGGTTGCAAAATGGCTGATTTGGTTAAAGTGCTTGAACATATAGTCCAAAAAAGCTTTGCCAGCTTCTGTTGCATAACCACGCCCCCAGCTATCTTGACAATATCCGTAGAGAAATTCATAGTTATCACTACTTTTCATTCTTCTAACACCACAATAACCTAAGTATTTCCCTGAATTTTTTTCAATCACTGCAAGTTCAAGTTCGTCACTTTCATTGCCAGTTTCCAAATCATTTTGAAATTTCTTCTTTCTTTCCTCGTAGCTCAGTGTGGTTATACCACCTGTATATTTTTTTGCTATCGGGTCAATCATCATCTGCCAAAACCTTTCGTAATCTTCCAGTGCATGCTCTCTTAACAATAATCGCCCAGTTTCAATTTCCATACGATTCTCCATTTCTGTTAAACTATCCATTCTCAAGATAAATACATAATGTATTCGTTTCTATTTCTTATCACCATACTATTCAACCAATAATCAAGTGTCTTGCAAATTTAATTATAAATTTCTATTCTATCCCATTGAACAAATGCCATTTTTTCCTTCCAAAAAATTGGTGTTCTTCAATCATTATTGTAGCAAAGTAAAATTACCAGTTCCAGTAAACTTAAAAGGTAATAATTAACCAAACTTGACTACTGAATCCACTAAACCCTGAGTTTGTCTACTTCTACCTTAGATTGTATCTAACTGCACCAAATTAATTAAATTACACCTAGCTTTTTGCTGAAAATTTTATGTCACTAATTGTTCTTGCTTACAAAGTCAGTAATACCAAGCATCTATTATTTAGACCAATCAATCAAACGTCCTTTTTCACAAGCAAAAGCCCGCTAGACGTTGGTCAGGCGGGCTAGTTTATCTAATGGTCACTATGTGAACTAAGCACTCAATAACAAAATTTGGGATATGACTATCCGAAGAACTAATTATTGAGATAGCCAATAGCTTCACCAATTGCATGTCCCATAAGATAAAAAAATGCTAGAATGAAGCAGCATAGTCCAATTATTTTCAATACATTCACTGTTTTTTGAAGATGAACTAAATCCTGAGTATCCTTTTCAATTTTGTTCATGTATTCTTCGTCTCCTTTTAGCATAAAATCTAAGGATGTTTCGTAAAGATTGCTGACAAGAATTAGACTGTTAATGTCTGGCAAAGTTTTTCCAGTCTCCCAATTTGAAATAGTTTGCCTAGATACTTTAATGTTTCTTGCTACTTCTTCTTGAGAAAGATTTCGTTTTTCTCGCTGTAATTTCAATTTAGCTGCTAGTTCCATAAACAGCCCCCTTTTATTTATACCTATCATATATGACTTACAGCGTTATTTCAGCCAAATATCTTTATATATGATATCCAATGTATTTGACGTAAGTTAAAACATTAGCATTTTTACTCCGATTTTTTACTTTGTATAAGGAGTTTTATATCTACCACTTATCCTCGTCATCTAGTTGAAACTCTCCCATTAAAACGCCTTTTAAGTAAACTTCATAATCAGAATTAGTTTCTTCTTTTGGCATTTTTTCAAGGCATTTCCGAGCATAACATTTCATTTCTTCAAAGGTTAGGTTGTTTTTGTCCACTAAGCAAGCAATTTGAAATTGCAAGCCAATGTTAGTCATCTCCAACTCTCGTATACGTTTTTCTAAGTTATTCATAATCTAGAATCCTTTCATTTTTTTATATTCAAAATATATCACACTAACCTAATAATTAATTTACTTAATTTACTTTGCATAACGTGATTTATCTAACCTACAAAGAAAAGGCCACTAAGATAGACTAGTGGCCAAGGAGTAAAAAGGAAAAGTGTTTCATTTGGGGTACTTTGTTGGGATAAGTCATTAATACTTTGAAATATGTTTCAAGAAGCGCTACTAACTGGAGAAAATTAGTGTGGAAATTTGACATATTACTCCTATGAAAAAATCATAAAAAACAATTCAAGATGGTAGCAAAAATTAACTCTGATTAACCATGAATTTTTTGGATTTACTAGTTTTCAAATCGCTTTTATGCTGGTATTCATGTATTTTACTAGTAATTTCAATTATTAATTAAACCTCTCGTATAGCTAGCCGGCACTTTATAAAATATTTTTTTGGATAATAAAAAAATAAGACAACATACAATAACAGCTGGCGGTAAAAAGATAGAAATTGTAACAAACTTTGGCGTAGTATAAGAAACCTCAAGAACATTGGGTCCCTTCTGCTGTAACACTTTGATAATTCCAATCTGACTATGCTGAACCTCATCTGCAGTCAAGCGTTCGCCATTAAGAATTAAGCTCGTATTTTTATAGCCCACAATCGGAACCATGGTACGTTCACTATCCTCCCCTACCCATTTAACCAATAATTTATCTTTTTTTATTTCTTTTCCAAAATACTCCTCCGAATCTATGACTTGCGCTTTATACAACTTGTATTTTGTTGCTTCATAATTTTCGTACACGGGTAAATAATCCGGCGTCGATTTTTGAATGTAGGTTAACGCAAGGCTAAGATCTTTACTATAAAATGACTCTTTTATTTCCTGAGGGGAATCAGCAGTAAGGTATGTATTGGTTACAGAGAAGATATAGTCTTCAGGTTTTGACCAAGTTGTCAATAAGACAATCTGCAAGATTAAGGTTTGCAAAACAGCGAAACCTATCATTTTAGAAATACTAAATATTTTTAATTCTTTGAAGTCATAATTATTTAAAAGTAATCCCACAGCCAGCAAAAACAAGACAATTGCTGGTATGACAAATCGAAATGGAAATTGAATTAATTGGGCAATTTTTACATTTTCACTTAACAGAAAAGTCCAAGGGATTAGATTCGAAGACAAAACTAAGAAAACAATTCCTGTCAATATTGTAATTCTAAGAAATGGGGTCAGGCTGGTTCTAAATTTGAAGAAAATTCTTATCGTCGTTATCATGATGAAAAAAAGAAAGAAAGGTGTAAATAGGCAATAGAAACTTTGATAAGTAATAGTAGCCTCTGCCATGTTGTAATTAATAAACGGCGCTAGAATTTGATTGTTTGAGTATAATTGCCACAGATTTCCCCACAAATTAAGTGTCAATAAAAAGAAAATGATAATTGAAACAATAGTCTTACCAACCATTTTGAATTTTTCTCGAGTATGAACAAAGGCATATATAAAAAATGGCACATAAATCATCATTAGAAAAAGCGTCGATAAAAAATGAACCTGGAACATCAATGCCGTAAAAAAACCTAATTCCAAGACATTGATATCGTAATCGTTAACCATTTTTATTATGGGGATCAGACAAAGAGGTAAGATTGCGGCTCCCCAACTACTAAATCCCTGTCTAGTAATCCAATATTGAACGGCAAAGGTCGTTAAATAAACACAGGAAATGGTTACTCTGATTGGTATACGTACTTCTAATCGCCTTAATAAATAATACATGGAGAACCCTGAAACTAAATAGAGTACTAAATTGGAGACCACTTGAAAATTAAACCACGTTTGTGATAATAGCAATATTCCACCCATTAAATAAGCTAGATAAGGGCTATACACAGCATTGACAATTCTGCCTGATTGCTGAAAGCCATATAAACTAATAAATGGCTGGTAATTGCCTTCTTTGATTTGCATTGCTGCATCGTAGAAGCGATTGAAGTGAAAGACTGAATCTGAACCGCTAATCATATTTTGCGATACTAGTTGTGGTAAGAGCAAGACAAGCGTGATTAGCACTAGAAAAATCACTGGATGTGACTTCAATTTTGAGTATATAGTTTTTTTAAATCTCGAATACATTATCCTCACCTCTTATAAGAATGATTTTTCAGCTATTTATCCTCATCTAGATAAACCTTCGTCGTATAAAAAGCATTTAAATGAATCAAAAAAAGAGCTTTGTGCAAATTGGTTACAGCGCTCCTTGCATTTAGATAAAAGGAAATTTTAGTTAACCTTAGCTATCAAAGGTCGGTATATCCCCTCAGAGTTCCTCCACTCAGACCTCTGGTTTATCTAATTTTATTGATTCAATCAAATCATATTTAAACAACTTAAAAAATTTATCTGAAAAGTTTTGGATACATAGTTAATCATCTTAGTCGTTCAGTACCTGAACGACTTTCGGATGAGAATCTTCAAAAGTAAGCATCTGCCAAACTTTCGTCAGGCAGGCTGTTTACTCCCATCAAGATTCAATTAAATGTCGCCTTCGTTTCCTAGTAACTACTTGCCGATTCATCATTTACACTATCCCCTGTATACTGATTGCGAACATGTTCCTCATAGGCTTGTCGATAGTGTTTAGTGCTTTCTTCATATATCAGAAGCCCAATCGAAAAAGCAGATATCGTCACTAATATAGAAGTAACAATAATTTTCAAGATTTTTCTGCCTTTTTTTAAATCCTTATTCATTTCAGCGACTGTTTGGGAATCACCCAATAATAAGTTATCTAAAGATAAGTGAAATAATTGGGCTAGTAGAATGAGACTTTCCAAATCCGGATTCGTTTTTCCGTTTTCCCAATTGGATATAGTTTTTGGTGATACTGATATTTTTTCAGCTAGTTCCTCTTGAGTAAGTGAAAATTCTTTTCTCTTTTCTTTTAACACGTTATGAATATTCATATTATTCGTCCCCCATGATAATACATCCTTAAACCCATTTTCCATCCAATATATTTCAAAAACCAGGAAAAATATTTCCTTTTTTTATTCTACAGTAACTAGAAAAAATTTACAGACCTTTATATATCAAGCTTAATTCGATGGTAAATATCTTACTGAGGAATTTTCTTTAAAATAATATTTAAAGACGTTGGTATTTAATCCCCAAGTAAGTGGAGGAATTTTTTTTAAAAAAAGGAAGTCATGAGTTATGATTTTAGAGCGACAATGTTATTTACAATAGGTGCTGAGTGAGCGTAATTATCAGAGTCAAAACTTAATCATATTGATTCAATCGTAGTAGTTGTTGTTAGAACGATCGGCATTAACGAAGCTACTTGATGAAGAAGCAAAAAGCTTAGAGTGAGCCGAACAGAATAAATTATCAAAAATGCTAGATATATGTCTATTCCACTTAACCTCTGAGTCTATCTACTCACGAATTAAACAATTTCTAGCTCTTAGGCTAATTAATTTATAAAAGGCAATTTAATGAGGTTTCGTTTCACTAAATGTTTCTGTTAACAAAATCAGTAATCCCTGTATCTACTAGCTAAACCACTGAATCAAGCATCTTTCCCACCAAATACACCTCCAAACATTGTTCTGGCATCTTAATTACCTAGTCTACATTTTATGAAATAGCCTATTACACAATATTTTTTAATGTTTTATTTATTTTGCGTGCTACACTATTAATAAAACTAAAAATGGGGTTCAATATGAATGAATTGACGATAAAAAAATTAGAGGATTATTCAGCACTCAAATACAAGGACACAGGTATAACAGAAAGTCTTTTTATGAAACTGGTTGAGGAAATTGGTGAAGTTGCTGAAGTTTTAAATCAGATTCAAGGCCGAAAAAAGAAGCCGCTGGATAACTCTTTAGCAAATGAATTAGTTGATGTTATTCATTACACATTTGCTATTGCTGCTCTTAATAATATTGATTTAGAAAAAGCCATTATAGAAAAAGACAAAGAAGGATCACGTAGATATAATCAATCCCCCAACCTTTCAGAGTATCTTTCTGGTAACTCTGTATAAAAGAGTTGGATGACCGAACCCATATCCTTAGGTAATCAATAAAAAAACAATCGTATTATTATGAAGGTTGGATTGGTACAATGAATTTATTCCTAAATTAGACCATCTAGTTTAAGAAAAACAATAGTTGGAGGAACATATACTATGGAAAAAAATAGTTGGCAGGATTTATACGAACACGCTATCGCTGTCTGCAAGGAGCGGGAAGTCTCTGAATTTATGTATGCCGGCAGTGTTGCAGCTGCGGTTTTGACAGATACGGGAAAAATATATACGGGGATTTCGCTTGATACGGCTTGCTCAATTGGTTACTGCGCTGAACGCAATGCGATTGGCACTATGCTGACTGATGGGGAAACGTCAATCACAAAAGTAGTTGCCGTTAAAGGGACTGAGGTCATCATGCCCTGTGGTGTTTGCCGTGAATTTATGATGCAATTAGGCGGCCAAAACCGCCAAATGGAAGTGTTGACTAGCTTGAACCCGCTTAAAACGATTACCTTGGCTGAGCTTATTCCGGATTATTGGGCGTAAAATAAATCCAAACATAACAAAGGGGGCAGCAAATGATTACAACAATTTTATTTGATGTGGATGGTACTTTAATTGACACCTCTTATGTGATGCGAAAATCCTTACAGGAAATTTTGAAAAATGAAAAACAGCTAGAGGTTTCCTTTGAGGATTTGCAGTATATTTTGGGGATTCCCGGGCGTCAAGCCTTAGAAAAGTTCACAACGAGCCCGCAGGAAATAGTTGTACTACATGAAAAATGGAGTGCAAATGTTTTAAATTATCTCTCAGAAATCACTGTTTTTCCTGGCATTACTGAGGCCATCAAGTCGTTGCATAAAAAAGGCGTTAAATTGGGCATTGTCACTTCAAAAACCCAGGCCGGAATTGCTACTGAGTTTGAACAATTTGGACTATTGCCTTATTTTGATTGTGTAATGACTGCAACGGATACAACTTTCCACAAGCCTCATCCTGAACCAATTCTAAAGGCGCTTAACCTGTTGGGTTCTAAAAAGAAGCAAACTCTTTTTGTTGGAGATTCGCCACAGGATAGTGCCTGCGCGCAAGCTGCCGGCACAAAATTTGCCTTGGCGGAGTGGGGAACGCTGGACAAAGAGCTCTTCAAAGAAGCTGATTTTTCTTTAAGTACACCTGCAGAGCTGCTGACTATTATCTAAGCCAGTTGTTACAACCGACTTTGAAAAACTCGAAAAATTTATTCCCCATTTTTTATAGCAAAACTTAGTGAAGCAATCTCTTAATTAAAATCTACCTTGCACAAAGCAAACTTCTCAAACCAAGTAAATATACTCTTAGCCTTAGAAAACCCAGATTTCTAAGGCTATTTCTGCTGATTAAATGCGGAAAGTTCCCTCCAGTTTACTACGTGGCAACTCCCCGCGTAAAAAAACATCCATCATTCAGCTAACATCCCTTAATTTTTACAAAAAAATTCAATTTCGCATGTAATATTTTTCTGTTATTTTGGAATGGTCTCCATTACCTAATGTCTCACCCTTCTTATCTAACTTCACGATATTTAACCTAACCAATGTGACTAATCTTACTGAAATGTTAGATTTTTCTTGGCAACATGGTGCTAGAATGATCTTATCAAGTTAACTGAAAAAAACATAGGTCTAGCAGAACAAATAAGGAACTTACTTACGAATAAAATTATCTAAAAAAATATTCTGTAAATTTTCATTCGCTCAATCTGCAGCAGTTTTACAGACGGCAACTGCAACCGAACTTTCTCTAGGTCTGCGGAGACAAACCTGTTCTACTAAACTGACAATTGCTATGTTGAAAACTTTCAGGCACCAAATTGAAAAGAGGAAAAATCATGAAAAAAGAAACGTTCAATACACCATTTAGCAGATATTTTCCAAGAAAAGTTGTCCGCCATTTATTAAGTAAAGTCGATGCTGTTTTGTCGGCCAACGATTCCGCAATCAGTGAAGAAGAGCATGAGTTGCTGGTAAACTTTAAAAACGATTTGCTGAATAAAAAGCTGTATTATGAACGGGCTAGCCTGAATTTTGCTAGAACAGCTTACCCGCTAGTTCTCAAAAGGGCCGTCAGCGAGCCAACTCAACAGCTCTACTTAGAAGTTTTAAGGTTGAATCCTAAGTTGGTCAACGGTTTCTTGGGCTATGAGTTACTTTTTAAAAATATATTTGGAGTGAGGTAAGGAGTTTTGTGAAAGCTATCCCGCTGATTATCGCAAAAATTGATCCGGGATAAAATTTTAAGCGGCAAAATTTGCATTCAACTCAGCAAGAGAAAGTTTTTATAAGCTAAGTGAGGAGTGGGTTGTTATGAAATCAGAGGAAAAAATAAACTTAATGTCTTTAGATGGGATGACAGAAGCATATTTTGTCACCGAAATGGACCGGCTGGATTATCTGGGCTCAGCCCTAGTCAATGCTTATTTAGCAAAAGATAATTTTGCTGAGGAATTTCAAATTATTAAGCAGAAATACCCTACGTTTAAATGGTACTCGGTAACCCTTAGCTAACTATTTAAACGTGTTGAAAGTTGGGAAACTGTTATGATTGTCCTTTCGGATAGAGACAAGGCCTATAAACATGCACTCCAAGTCAATTTTCCAAATGCCCAGATTGTTGTTCAGTCAAACTAGCACTTTACTAAGCTTTTGAAAAAAGTTATTTCAATTGGATGCTAAGAGGCTTTGCAATTTTTTGATAATTTCATAGGAGGAATCTTTTTCTGCTGCAAAGAGTAATTTTTGATTCAGCTGATCAATTTTTAATTTGACCTCATCTGCAATGCGCTTGCCTTCATCGGTTAGCGATAGCAGATGACTTCTTTTATCCAGACTGATTTCTTTTTTGACGAGCCCTTGTTCAACCAGACTGTTAATGCTACGGGTAACAGAACTCTGATTTAATTTCACTAAAGGCGTGAAATCCTTTTGGGTGATGTTGGGATTATCATCGAGTTTAATTATATAGAAGTAATTATTGGAATTTAGGCCCAGCGGTTTTAGAAGTTCATTGATTCTTTTTGAAATATCCCGCTCAAGAATCGCTATTTGTTGAATCAAATCATTTTTATTATTCATTTGAAACCTCGCAAATTTTGTGTGCTTTTAATTTAACGAAAAAATGTTTAAGAAGCAAGTCTTCTTGGCTATATCTTTTACAACTGCTAAACAGCTGAATTAGGATTTCAAATAAATTGAATTGGTTTTGAGTAGCGTCCAAATTTTTGTGTTTGCTCCTTGAATTCTTCCTTAACAACGGAAAAATGACCTTAGCTTTTTAAAAATAAATGCATTTGCATGTAAATTGTGAAATATGCTACAATAACTTCACTATCACACGAGGAGGAAATTATTATGATTTTAATTACATCTGCTGCTGGCAATACGGGGCGGTCAATTGCCACTCATTTAATAGCTGCTGGCTTTGACGTTGCTGTGACTGATATTAATCCGCAGGTGGCAGAAATTCCTGGTATCAAAAAATCTTTCGTTGGTGATTTGACAAACTTAGCATTTATCAATCACATCATGAGTTCTGCCGATCAAGTTGTCTATATTCCCCCATTGTTTTCTGCGGAGGAAACTCTGATTGGTAAACAGCTGATTGATAGCGCCATCGATCATCAAGTGAACCAATTTGTTTTCATCTCAGTCACTCATCCAATTTTATCAACGCTGCTCCAACATATTGCCAAACGTGATGTTGAAGAGCACCTGATTTATCGTGGGATGGAAACGCAATTTCCTTACACGATTTTACAGCCGATGCATTATATGCATAATTTTAATCCCGCTATTGTCGAACAAACCGGTGAGTATCGAATTTTTTATGGGAGCGATAGTAAAGTTGCCTACGTCGACACCACCGATGTTGCTGAAGTTCTAGCAGATATCCTCCGTAATATTGAAAAACATAACAAAGCGACTTATGAATTAGTCGGAACACAGCCTTACTCACCTAATGACTTGGTTGATATGTTCAACCAAGCGTACAATAAAAAAGCCCGAGCTATCTATGTTCCCGTTGAAGATTTTCTTGACCAAATCAATGCCACTGATTTGTATTTCCGCAAAGGCTTTGAGCAACTGGCAGATTCTTATACCACTTGGGGCTTGGATGGAAATAGCAATGTTCTGGAATTTTTACTGGGCCGCAAGCCAACTTCTTTTGAAGATTATTTACGGGCACAACAAAAATAAGCAACCTGTCTACGAGGCAATCAGAATCTAAAAAAAATCATCGCAAAATCATGTGCTGCGGATTCTCGGTCGGAATCTAGCAGGCAGATTTTGTGATGATGGTTGCATTGACTCTCGAAAGTCAAATTTTTGAGGAGTAGTTTTCTTATTGAGCTACTCTTTTTTTAGGTTTTCTAGTGTAAAGGTAAATCAGCAAATACTGAATAATGATAGAGAGGACCAGCACAGCAGCTACAATGTACCTGCCTGTCATCGTCTCAAAAAATTGTGAAAACATTGTAATTCTGGAAAAGATTCCAATGATAGCACAGCTGGTAATCGCCGGTATAAATACCACCCAGAGTTTTCTATTATCATGTGTTTGTTTGAAAAATAAAACAGCGATGACTACTAGTAAAATCAAGATGGTCAGTATGCCCCAAATTCCGGTAATTCTGAATTGATAAGGAGTTTGAACCATCGTTAAGAGCAGCACTCCGCCGGCTAAGAGCACACCAAGGAGAATCACATTGAACACATTAACAAGCTTCTTTTTCTTTTGATACACACTGGTACCAACTAACCAAAATATCAAGAAGGCGATAGCTAGAGAATATACAGCTACAATCGCAAATGCGCCGACATCGAAGGCCTTACTAGGTAATATTAAGGCAGGAAATAGGCTGAAGACCGTGTAAGCTCCTAATGCTGACAAGATTAATTTTAAGAAATCCTTGATACTAATTGGGACAGCCTGTACCAGTTCATCGGCAATTTCCTTAGGTTGTCTCCCAAAATATTCCTCAGCATCAATGCCTGCTGCTTGAGATTCCAAGATATCTTGTAAAATTTCAAAGGCTTTTTCTTCGATTACCAATTCATTTTTGAAAGTCCCTTTTGCTCTAAGATAAACTACCAAATCCCCGTAATAACTTTGATTTGCTGGATTTAATTGCTTTTGAAGCTCACTATTTTTTTGAATTAACTCATCTGTTGTCATCATGTGTCATCCCTTCTTTTCATCTACATTCAGCAGCCTATCAACATTTTTTTTGAGGTGGCCCCACTCTTCTATAAACTGCTCTTTTTCAAGCTCCCCTTGCTCAGTCAAATTGTAATATTTTCGACTAGGCCCATCTGGTGAAGGAACGCGATACCCTTCAATCAATCCTTTTTTTTCTAAATTAAGCAACAGAGGATAGATTGTCCCTTTAGGAATTTGATCAAACCCGATTTTCTCTAATTCCAAGCTTAGCGTATACCCATACAAGGTATCTTGACTAAACAAAACCAGAATGCAACCGGAAAGAATTCCCTTCAACATCTGCGACGACCTATTGCTAACTGACATTTAATCACCTACTTTTCACCAACTATATTGCAATACATATTAGCTTAAAAATGGTTTAGCCCACCTTTCACTAGATTGCAATACATACTAGCTATTTTTTTCTTTTTAATTTTTCTATACTAGTCAAACCTATTTGTATTACGGACTTTGTGGATTTACTGAAAAATAAATTTGACTGAAATTGGGCTAAATTCAAAAATTGAGGGAAATAAAAAAGCCAAAAATTATTTTTTTGGCCTTAATTTGCTCTATGTTAAAAAGTAGGTAGGTAGAAGATAAAATGTCCTAATTAAATTTAAAATGTGTTCAACTGATTTCATGTTTTCTATTTGTACTAGCTTTTACCAATTCTAATAATTTCAAAATTCTTTTCTACAAACTTTTCAAAAATCAAAGCGAGAAACAGGCGTTGCTCTTTGCCCAGAATAATTGCCTTCAAAATTTCGATTAAAAATACAAGAATACAGTACATTCAAAATGTACTCTACCGCAATTTGCGAAGAAAAGTTAGACACTTTGAAGGTGCTCTCTTCTTTATTCGGCAATAGGAGAGTTTCTGTGGCATACATTGCTAACGGGCTCTCAATATCTCCGGTGATGGCAATAATCGGTGTGCCATTTTGAGCAAACGTTTTCGCATCATTGACAATCTCCGCGGTTCGTCCACTATAAGAAATGAGTAGCGCGACATCCTCTTTAGTAGCATTGGCTGCTAGATGATATTGTTCTGCCTGCAAATCTATTGTCCGCAAATAAATGCCAATTCGAACTAACTTTGTTTTTAAATCCCGTATTCGAATATAGTTATCACTTACGCCAATTCCATATATGTTTTTAGCAGCTATCAATATATCAACGCTGTGATTTAGCTTTCTAGTACTCAATAATTCTTGAGTAACTGTCACTGTTTCAGACATTAACTGAGCTATTTTTTTTGAAATTAGCAAGTCCGTATCACGAGGCTCAAAAGGTGTATTAGCATCCACGTCTGTCACCTGCTGATACTTGGCAGTCAAGGCTCTAGCAAAAGCTATTTTGAACTCCTTAAACCCGGAATAACCACATTTCTTTGATAAGCGGACGATTGTTGATGTCGAGGAATTTGTCTGCTTCGCTAAATCATAAATGGATAACTCTAAAAATTCTTCTTCATGACTTAGCAAGTATTCGACAATAATTTTTTCATTAAAGGTGAATTTTTCTGATTGTTTAAGCTGATTGATTAGATTCATTTTTTCCTCCTGTGAAACATTGTTTCAATGCTAGTATAGCGAACTTGCAAAAACACCGGAACAAAGTTACTAAAACTCAATAAAGCGTTTACTTTATTTTCATAAACCTTATGCTTAAGAAAAACATATTGGAGGATTATCAAATGGATAAAGTAACAAATTGGGTAGAACGTTCCCTCGTTCCAAAAGTTTCAAAAGTAACTGAGCTGCGTTACTTCCAAGCCTTACGTAATGGTTTTTTTGCTATTATGCCGTTAACAATTATTGGTTCCATATTTATGCTGATTACCGATTTTCCATTGGCGGGCTATTCAGATTTTGTAGCCTCGATTTTTGGTCCAGACTGGGTGGATTTCATCTCGCCAGCTTATCGTGCCACATTTAACATGATGGGCTTGATGTTTGCTGGTACAATGTCCTACAAGCTTGCTGAAAGCTATGACATGGATAAATTAACTTCCATGATTTTCGGTATCGTTGCCTACGTCATTGTCTTACCTAAAACTGTAACGACAGATTCTGGGGAAGTCGTTGGTCGCGTTCTTTCTTTTAATTGGCTAGGCACACAAGGTGTTATTACAGCAATTATCATGTCAATTATCTCAGTTGAAATTACTCGTTTTTGTTTGAAAAAAAATATTGTCATTAAAATGCCTGAGAGCGTACCTACGATGGTAAGCAAAGCCTTTAGTGCCTTAATTCCTGGTTTCTTTATTGCCTTAATTTCTTTGATCATCAACGGTATCGGTGTTTTAGTTGCAGACTCTTTCCCTGAATTGATTTACTCTATCATCCAAGCACCCTTACAAGGTATCATCGGCTCACCCTTTGCCATCATAATCGTAGCCGGCTTGAATGGATTATTATGGTGGTTTGGGATTCATCCAACGGTAATCAATTCGATGCTCTATCCAATATTGTATGCAAATGCGGATAATAATCAACTACTAGCTGAAGCTGGTAATCTAACAACACAGACTGGTAACTTCGGAACAGTCCAAATGTTGGATCAATTTGCAACAATTGGCGGGGCCGGCTGTACAATCGGGCTAGCAGTGGCCATGATTTTAGTGGGACGTTCCTCTCGCATGAAGGCCATGTCAAAAATTTCTTTTGTACCCGCACTTTTTAATATTAACGAGCCCTTGATTTTTGGCTTACCGGTTATCTTTAATCCGTTAATTCTAATTCCTGTTACCATTGCACCAATTGTATCTGTTGTAATCGCCTATCTATCTATGACGGTCGGTTTTATGCCGATGTTCACTAATATTCAGGCACCTTGGGCTACGCCTTTCCTTTTCTCAGGATTCTTAGTCGGGGGTTGGCAAGGTGCTGTCACGCAAATCGTTGCAGTGCTAGCTTGTATCGTTATTTATTATCCTTTTGTAAAAGCTTTAGACAATCAATACAACAAAGAAGAGTTACACGAAATTCCGGATACTATTTAGGAGGTCCTACCTGTGAAAGAACAAGAATACTTTGAGAATATTTGCTGTGAGGTTGAAAAAACTAACGCACGTGCATATATTCCGATGTCACCTGACATTGTCCAGACCTCTTCTTTTTATTATGAAAATTACGAAGACTTTATGGCAGCCAGTGATGATGAAAAAAATCATTATGTTTATACCCGCGGAACAAATCCAACGACTGAAAATCTTGAGAAGAAATTAACTCGGTTGGAGGGGGGCGAAAAATGTAAAGTCTTTGCTTCAGGTATGGGAGCCATTGCCGCAACTTTTTTCACCTTGTTAAAGCAAGGTGATCATGTCCTAATGGCAAACACAATTTACGGTGAAGCTGTGGCCCTTGTTCGCTATATGAAAAAATTTGGAATCAATGTTGATCGCGTTGATGTAGCCGAAACTTCTGAATTAAAAACATTAATTACCCCTGCGACCAAAATGATTTATTTTGAAAGCCCGTCATCACAAAAATTTGAATTATTAGACTTAGCTGAAATCACTGCTCTAGCAAAAGAAAATAAGATATATACTGTCATTGATGGTACATGGGCCGGTCCTTTGCTCCAAAAGCCATTAGCCTATGATATTGATTTAGTCATTCTTTCCTTATCAAAATATATCGGCGGCCATTCTGATATTGTTGGCGGAGCAGTTATTGGCAGCAATCAGCTGGTAGATGATATTTTTGAACATGGTCATCAATCATTAGGCGCCGTTAGTAGCCCTTTCAATTCTTGGCTAGCCATTCGCGGATTGAGAACTTTGCCCGTCCGAATGAATCATCTATCGAATGCTATTACCGAACTATTAGATGAGCTTACGAAAGACCCACGGATAGCTAAAATTTATCATCCCCACTGTGGTTCTGATCAACAAAAGCAGCTGGCAAAAAAATATTTATCCGGTTACGGTTCTCTATTTGCGATTGATCTTGTCGATTTAGATTTTGAAAAACTAAAAGTATTTGTCAATCACTTGAACATTATGTCAATTGGCGTAAGTTGGGGCGGCTTTGAGAGTTTAGTTCTACCTGCCTACAAGGGAAACAATGAGCAGCAACTAAAAGATCGTGGCCTTCCAATCTCCCATATCCGTATGTATTTAGGACTTGAGGACCCACAATCTATTTTGGAAGACATTAAACAAGCCCTTGATACTGCATATGGACCATTATCATAAAATCTATACCTGAAAAGCCGGACTATTTATTTCAAGCAATAAATAGTCCGGCTTTTCATTAACAGTTTTTCTATCAATCTTACCTCTCAAATACTGCCTTCAAAATCAGCTGCTTTTTGATAAGAGTTCAGCTAAGCCACTTTGGTTAGAATCACAGAAAAATCATCAGAAAGAAATCTGTTTGATTGAGTCTCCATTCGAATCAACCAAATAGATTTTCTTTCTGATGATATCTTAAAACTTTACGTTGTCTCATCCCTACAAATCCCTAAACCAGCAAAGAATACAACATTTGATTCTCTTTCAAATCAATATACTTTGGATCGAAGCCTGCCAGGTTTTCTAATAGAGCCGGCAAATCTTCTTTGTTTCGCAGCTGGATGCCAATCATTACTGGACCCATGCCGCGATTGATTTTTTTGGTGTATTCAAATCGCGTGATGTCGTCATTGGGACCTAAGATGTCCGTTACAAATTCCTTTAAGGCGCCGGGACGTTGTGGGAAATTGACTAAGAAGTAATGCTTCAAGCCGGCATAAATTAATGCCCGTTCGTCAATTTCTGACATCCGATTAATATCATTGTTGCCACCGCTGATGACACACACGACGGTTTTGCCTTTAATTTCTGCGGTTAAATGATTCAAAGCGGTTACGCTTAGAGCGCCGGCTGGTTCCACTACAATGGCTTGTTTAGTGTATAAATCCAAAATGGTGGAACAAACTTCGCCTTCGTCAACTGTGATTAATTCATCAACGTAGGCGGTAGCGTGCTCATAGGTCAGCTGACCAACTTCTTTAACGGCTGCCCCATCAACAAATTTATCAATCGTTTCCAGCATCACCGGTTTTCCAGCAGCACAGGCGGCCGTCATGGAAGGCGCCCCTAAAGGCTCAACACCCACGACTTTGGTTGCAGGCGAAACGCCTTTGGTATAGGCGGCAACTCCGCTAATTAGCCCACCGCCGCCAACTGCTGTTAAAACAAAATCAATTGCAACATCCGCTGCCTTAGCCTCGTTGAAAACTTCGACCGCTAGGGTGCCTTGACCGGCAATAATTTTTTCATCGTTAAATGGGTCGATAAAAACGAGCTGATTGACTTGGCTGAATTCTTTGGCGGCCGCTGCGGAGGCATCAAAGGTATCGCCGATTAAACGGACCTCGACAAAATTTCCGCCAAAAAATTCGACCTGGGAAATCTTTTGATTCGGTGTAGTTGTCGGCATGAAAATAGTCGCAGGAATTTGCATTTCATTACACGTATATGCAACTCCTTGGGCGTGGTTACCGGCGCTGGCACAGACGACGCCTTTTTTAATGGCGTCATAAGGCTGGGACTTAATCGCATAATAGGCCCCCCGCAATTTAAAGGAGCGAACCTTTTGCAGGTCCTCTCGCTTTAAATAAACTTGGCAGTCATATTTTTCTGAAAGATAGCGATCATATTGTAAAGGCGTCTGATCCACCGCCTCAGCAATCTTCTCATAAGCCTGTAACACGTCTTCTGCTGTAACCAACGACATACTTCCACCTCTTATTAGTCATTTTTTGATACGAAGGGCATCATTTTACGAAGGTCGGCGCCAACTTTTTCAATTGGATGACCGGCGTTGTCTTCACGCATTTTGTAGAACTCTTTAAAGCCATTTTTGTTATCATCGATAAAGCCTTTAGCAAAATTTCCGTTTTGGATATCCGTTAAAACAGCCTTCATATTTTTCTTAGTCTCAGCCGTGATGACCCGTGGACCAGAAACATAATCGCCGTATTCCGCAGTATTTGAAATAGAGTTCCGCATTTTTTCAAAGCCTCCTTCATAAATCAAGTCCACGATAAGTTTCATTTCATGACAAACTTCAAAGTAAGCTAATTCTGGTTGGTAACCAGCTTCGGTTAGGGTTTCAAAACCTGCTTCAATCATGCTAGTCAAGCCACCACATAACACAGCTTGTTCACCAAACAAATCGGTCTCAGTTTCTTCTTTAAAGGTCGTTTCTAACACGCCGACACGAGTTGCTCCAATTCCTTTTGCATAAGAGAGAGCTTTTTCACGAGCGTCGCCGGTAGCATCTTGGAAAACTGCAAATAATGCTGGTACCGCAAAGCCTTCTGTAAAGGTCCGGCGTACGAGATGGCCGGGGCCTTTTGGTGCTACTAAGAACACATCGACATCTTTTGGAGGAGTAATGACGTCAAAATGAATGTTGAAGCCGTGGGCAAAGACTAATGAATTGCCCGCTTCTAAATTCGGGGCAATTTCATTTTCGTAAAGTGTGCCTTGAATTTCATCTGGCGCTAAAATCATTACAACATCCGCTTTTTTAGTTGCATCGGCAGCTGATAATACTTCAAAGCCATCATTTCTGGCCGCTTCGGCAGATTTACCTTCACGAATTCCGATTACGACTTGATTGCCGTTGTCCCGTAAGTTTTGGGCATGGGCATGTCCCTGTGAGCCGTAGCCGATAATTGCGATTGTTTTGCCTTCAAGCTGATTTGTTGCAACTGAATCATCATAATATACTTTTGCCATAATACTAATTCCTCCAATTGGTTGGTTTATTCAAAAAGCCTGCGCTTTAAGTAACTAATTATTTTTCCCTCTGGTAAAGCCGGTGATGCCGGTTCGGGCGACTTGTTTAATACCGTAAGGGGCGACCACATCAACAAAGGCGTTGATTTTTTCGCTGGTGCCCGTCACTTGGATGACGATTGTTTTGTTGCCAACGTCGATAATATTGCCGCGAAACGGATCGATTAAAGCTAAAATTTCCGAACGGCTGCTGGCGGGGGCATTGACCTTGACTAAAATTAATTCTCGTTCAAGATGGGGCTCATCGGTAATATCCGAGACCTTTATCACGTCAATCTGCTTATTTAGCTGCTTGGTGACTTGTTCGCTTTCTGCCAAATCTGCCACATGAATGACGATTGTAATCCGGGAAACATTCTCCAACTCGGTTGCTCCGACGGAAATACTATCAATATTTACTTGGCGGCGGCTTAACACGCCACTAAAACGGTTTAAGACTCCCGAATTATTATTTACGGTTGCAGTAATGACTCTTCTCATTTACTCCACACCCCCAACATCTGATAGTTTGGTTTGCCGGCCGGTACCATCGGCAAGACATGCTCTGTGTTTGACACGACGACTTCGATTAGTGCCGGGCCGGACTTTTCAAAGGCGGCTTTAAAGTCCGCTTCAAAGGTCGCTGGATTGTCAATCCGGGTGCCAGCAATGTGATAGGCCTCGGCCATTTTGACAAAATCCGGTTGGCTGCTAAACACTGACTCTGAGCGGCGATTATCAAAAAAGCTTTCCTGCCATTGCCGCACCATACCGAGAGAATGGTTGTTCATCAAAATTACTTTTAAATCGATGCCGTAATCATTTAAAATTGCCAATTCTTGATTGGTCATTTGAAACCCGCCATCGCCGACAAAAACAACGACCTCTTTTTGCGGTTGGCCTAGTTTGGCACCAATCGCGGCGGGAATGCCATAGCCCATCGTGCCTAAGCCGCCGCTGGTGATAATCTGGTTTTCATTTTCAAAGGGATAATACTGGGCGACCCACATTTGATGCTGGCCAACATCTGTCGCAACGATTGCTTGACCGCCTGTCAGCTCACCGACTAGTTCTACTACCCGTTGCGGTTTGATTTCATCAGTGGCTTGCCGATCAAAATTAAAAGGATGCATTTTCTTACGGGACTGGTTTAGCTTCCGCCACTCTTCACATTTTGGTTCTCTGGAGCCGGTGGCAATCAACTGTTTCAAAGCTTCCTTCGCATCCCCTACAATTGGAATTGCCGTTTCAATGATTTTCCCGATTTCAGCCGGGTCGACATCGATATGTGCAACAAGCGCATTGGGGGCAAATTCCCCTGGCGCACTAGCTAAACGGTCGTCAAAGCGGGAACCAATGTTGATCAGCAAATCACAATCCGTTAGAGCCATGTTTGCAGCAAAGGAGCCGTGCATCCCCCCCATGCCCAAAAACAGCTCATGTTCATAAGGAATGCTGCCTAAGCCGAGTAAAGTCGTTAATACCGGTACTTGGAATTTTTCGGCAAATTCAATTAACTCTTGACTGGCGTTGGCTTGGATGACTCCCGCACCAGCTAAGACAACCGGTTTTTTCGCTTCGGCAAGGGCTTCAACTAATTTTTTGACTTGCAACTGATTAGGCTGAAAAGTTGGTTGATAACTTGTTAAATTTACTGGCGGGAGCTTAACCGGTGTCATTTGCGATACCGAAATATCTTTTGGTAAATCAATTACGACTGGACCTTTACGACCGGTGGTGGCAATGTGAAAAGCTTCTGCCATCATGCGGGGCAGGTCTTCAACTTCCCGCACTTGATAATTATTTTTAGTGATGGGCATCGTCAGCCCCAAAATGTCTGCCTCTTGAAATGCATCTTTACCAATCCCCGCTGTCCCTACCTGCCCGGTGATGACGACTAAGGGAACTGAATCCGCCATCGCATCGGCAATGCCGGTGACCGCATTGGTAGCTCCGGGCCCGCTGGTTACAATCACAACTCCTGGTTTTCCGGTAGCTTTCGCATACCCTTCGGCAGCATGGACGGCACCTTGCTCGTGACGAGTGAGAATATGTTTGAAATCAGCGGAGTAAAGGGCGTCATACAAAGGTAAGACTGCACCGCCGGGATAGCCAAAAATCGTATCCACACCCTCATCCTTCAAGGCTTGCAATAAAATCTCAGCACCTGATTGTCTTTTTTCTTCTTTCATAAGCATCCATCCTTAATCCAGTAAATCTTCTGGTAATTTCATCACACCTCCTGTATGAGCAGAGGTGACTAAAGCCGTATAGCGGGCCAACCAACCTTTTTTAACTTTTGCTTTAAAACGGGGCAGCTGATCTTGTCTTGTAGCAAGGGTTTCTTGGGGAACATTTAATTCAATCCGACGATTAGTCAAATCAATCGTAATCTCATCACCATCTTCAATTAGAGCAATCGGTCCGCCGGCTGCCGCTTCAGGTGAAATGTGCCCGACGGCGATTCCCCGAGTGGCTCCGGAGAAACGGCCATCAGTAATCAGTGCAACGTCCTTGCCTAAACCGCGACCAACAATACTTGAGGTTGGCGCTAGCATTTCCGGCATTCCCGGACCGCCTTTAGGCCCTTCATAGCGAATGACCACGACATGTCCCGCCTGGACTGTGTGATTATCAATCGCCTCCACTGCTTCATCGTGGCTGGCAAAACAAATCGCTTTGCCGACAAAGGTTTTAATCGAAGGATCTACTCCACCGACTTTAATGACACTGCCCTCTGGAGCGATGTTGCCATATAAAATCGATAAGCCGCCGACCGGACTGTAAGGATTTTCCTTTGGATGAATCACATCCGTATTTTTAATGGCCGCCGTTGCGACATTTTCTCGTAAGGTATCGCCAGTGACCGTGATACGGTCGGGATGAATCGCCGTTTCCAAATCAACTAACTCTTTAATAATTGCAGAAACTCCGCCAGCTTCATGGACATCGTGCATCGAGTAAGCTGAAGATGGTGCAATCTTGGAAAGATAAGGTACTTTCTTAGCGATTTCATTGATGTCTTCTAAGTTGTAGGGAATCTCGGCTTCATTTGCAATGGCTAGCGTGTGGAGCACGGTATTCGTTGAGCCCCCCATTGCCATGTCTAATGCAAAGGCGTCATCAATCGCTTCTTTGGTGATAATGTCTCTTGGCTTCACTTGATTTTTCACTAAATCCATCAACTTGAAGGCCGACTGGCGAACTAATTCTCTGCGTTCTTCAGAAACGGCTAAGATTGTCCCATTGCCCGGTAAGGCCATACCTAAAACTTCCATCAGGCAATTCATGGAATTAGCGGTAAACATTCCGGCACAGGAGCCACAGACGGGACAAGCATTTTGTTCCATAAAACGAAAATCTTCTTCGCTCATTTTACCGTCTTTAAAGGTTCCAACTGCTTCAAACATCGAGGAAAGTGTTGTTGAGTGACCTTTAGGATCAATGCCGGCCTTCATAGGACCGCCGGAGCAAAAAATGCCCGGCACATTGGTTCTCACAGCCGCCAGTAGCATTCCGGGAGTAATTTTGTCACAGTTAGGAATATAAAAGACTCCGTCAAACCAGTGGGCATTAATTACTGTTTCCGCAGCGTCTGCAATCAATTCACGGCTAGGTAATGAATAACGCATGCCGATATGTCCCATCGCAATGCCATCATCAACGCCAATCGTGTTGAACTCAAAGGGGATTCCGCCGGCTTCAATAATCGCCGCCTTAGCAATGTCGGCCAATTCCCTTAAATGGACGTGACCGGGAACGATATCGATATAAGAATTACAGATAGCGATAAAAGGTTTTTGCATATCCTCAGCATTTTTTACCTGCCCGGTAGCATATAACAGGCTGCGGGCGGGGGCCGCATCTATTCCAACTTTAATTTTGTCACTGCGCATAAACAACATCTCCTTAGTTTTCATTACTGCTGCTAATTTTTTAAATTAAAAAGGCATCCCCGTAAATTTAGGGATGCCTTCGTCAGAGCCCCATCTACCAAAGACAAACAGGACTCAAAGTGTCAGAAATTTTCTCTGCCTTCAAAGTCCTAGATCATAAAATTAAAATGACTAAATTTTGTCTTGAGTTTTTCATAGGGGTTACTCCTCAATTAACTTGGATTAAATTTCCGTGTGAAAAGATTGTGCTTTTGTTAAATATTATTCTTAATGTTCTCATTTGTCAATATAAAATTTTGGATTTGTCTGAAAATTCTTAATACTATTTCGTTTTTAGCGGAAAATTCTATGGATAATAAGGGAGATGGCTAGATTTTGACTAAAAACCAGTCAACTATTACAGACATTGTAGCGAGCTCCAAAAGTTTGATTTTTGGTCTAACTTTTTAGAGTCACTACACATAGCAAGCCCCTTTTTTCTTAAAAAGGAAAAAGCAAAGAGAGGAAGCTGGCAAATTTTTATTCGCTAAGGTTCCTACTCTTGTTGCCAAAAAAAGTTTAGTGAGGCTGTGACAATAGCTAAAACAAAGTTATGGGATTTTCTATATTAGGGCTTAAAAAATCTGTACAGTTAAAACAGTCTGGATATTTTAATCCCTATTGCCAATAGCTGGGAATCGCTGCCTCATAATCTGCAATCGCAGCTTGATAATTCATAGTAATTGAAATGTCGTCCAAACCATTTAATAATTTATCTTTCCAAGTGGCATCAATGTCGAAGGAAAATTTCTGGTCGCCGGCGCTGATTTCCTGAGCAGCCAAATCAATCGTCACTTGATTATCCTTAGGCAAAGCCGCCAAAAAATCTCGTTCTGCTTGGGGTAAAACAATTGGTAACAGGCCATTTTTAATGGCATTCATATAAAAAATATCGCTAAAGCTGCCGGCGATGACCGCCCGAAAGCCATAATCAAGAATTGCCCAAGCGGCATGTTCTCGCGAGGAACCAGAGCCAAAGTTTTCCCCTGAAATTAAAATCGAGGCTCCCTGATAGGCTGGCTCATTTAAAATGAAATCAGGATTGTCCTGTTGCCCTGCGCTGTAACGCCAATCGTTGAAAAGAAATTGGCCATAGCCCTTTTTTTCAATCCGTTTCAAAAAGACTTTAGGAATGATTTGATCGGTATCGATATTATTATTCATAAGCGGGACGCTTTGCCCCGTGTGCACTGTGAAAGTTTCCATATTCTTCTCCTTAAATGGTTGTTCTAATGTCGACAAATTTTCCGTTGATGGCTGCCGCTGCCGCCATGGCCGGAGAACAGATATGCGTGCGGGAATTTTTTCCTTGCCGGCCTTCAAAATTGCGGTTTGACGTAGAAGCGCAATGAATGCCTTCTGGCACGCGGTCTGGATTCATCCCGAGACACATTGAACATCCCGGTTCCCGCCATTCAAAGCCCGCTGCTTGAAAAATTTTATCTAAGCCCAGGGCCTCCGCTGCTCTTTTAACCGGTCGTGAACCGGGTACAACAATGCCGGTCACGCCATCTTTAATCGTTTTGTTTTCAATTATCTTAGCCGCTTCTTGCAAATCAGAAAGCCGGCCATTGGTACATGAGCCAATAAAAACATATTCGATATTAATGTCAGTCGGATTTTGTCCCGGGACCAAGTCCATATACTGATAAGCCCTCTCATCATTGATATCTTTGATTTCCGGCAGCTTGTCAGTAATCGGAATGCCCATGCCGGGATTAGTTCCCCAAGTGATAAAAGGCGCTAGATTGTTGACATCTAATTCCAATAGCTCATCAAACTGAGCACCTTCCTCTGTTTTCAACTGCTGCCAATCTTTAATGGCAGCCGCCATGTCGGTTGGTGCATGTTGTTTACCAGCGACATAGGCGAAAGTTTTTTCATCTGGCGCAATTAGACCCATCTTAGCGCCACCTTCAATCGACATGTTGCAGATGGTCATGCGTTCCTCCATCGAAAGAGCTTCAATCGTGTCGCCTAGGTATTCCACAGCATAACCGACACCAAAATCAACGCCATATTTGGCAATCAAAGCCAAAATAATATCTTTGGCATAGACGCCCTCAGGCAATTGACCAGTAATTTTTACGCCCATTTTTTTGGGTTTACTTTGCCACAAGGTTTGCGTTGCAAAAACGTGTTCCACCTCGCTGGTCCCAATCCCAAAAGCTAGCGCTCCGAAAGCTCCATGAGTTGCCGTATGGGAGTCACCACAGACAATTGTTTTTCCCGGCTGCGTCAAGCCGGTTTCTGGTCCGACCATATGCACAATCCCCTGCATTTCCGAACCGTTGTCACACAGCTCGATGCCAAATTCTTGGCAGTTTTCCCGCAGCGTGTCGATTTGCTTTTTCGAGATCAAATCGGTGATATTGTAAATATCCTTAGTCGGCGTGTTGTGATCCATCGTCGCAAAGGTTTTCTTTTTTTGATGCACATCCCGCTGATTTTCCCGCAGTCCTTCAAAGGCTTGCGGCGAAGTCACCTCATGAATAAGATGCAGATCGATATATAAAAGCTGGGGTTCGCCTTCTTTTCCTGTGATGACATGTTTTTCCCACAGCTTGTCAAATAGAGTTTGCGCCATTATCTTACCTCCGTCGATTGTAGTGTATTGATGACTTCTTGTGTAAATTCTTTGGTTCCGTATTTCCCGCCTAAATCGGGAGTATAAATCCCGGCGGCTATCACCTGATCGCAGGCCTGTTCAATTTTTTCAGCACTGGCAAAATAACCAAAACTTTGTTTTAACATCATGGTAATCGAATAAATCATCGACAAAGGATTCGCTAAATTTTTCCCGGCGATATCCGGAGCCGACCCGTGAATCGGCTCATATAATGAAGGCCCATTATCACTGTGGCTGGCACTTGGCAAAACGCCGATGGAGCCGGCCAAGACAGAGGACTCATCACTTAAAATGTCGCCGAAAAGATTTTCCGTGACAATCACGTCAAAAGCTGTCGGCATTTGGATAATTTTCATTGCGACGGAATCCACCAACTGATTTTCAAATGTGACCTCTGGATATTCTGCCGCAATTTCTTCGGCGATGGAGCGCCAGAGTTTGCTAGTAGCCAAAACATTGGCCTTATCAACAGAGGTGACTTTTTTCCGTCTAGTTTTCGCCAGCTCAAAGGCTTGGCGGATAATCCGTTCAATTTCTTTTCTCGTGTAGACATTGGTGTCTAGCGCTTCTTCCGGACTCAATTTTCTCGGTTCACCAAAGTAAATGCCGCCGGTCAGCTCTCGGACAACAACAAAGTCCGTGCCCTTGACTATCTCTTCTTTAATCGGTGAAAATTTCACTAGTTCGTCTAAAATCGTAATTGGACGAATATTGGCAAAGAGGTTTAAAGATTTTCGCAAGGCCAGCAAGCCTTTTTCAGGAGTTTCAGAACCTGTCTGCCACTTTGGTCCGCCGATGGCTCCCAATAAAATGGCATCGGCCTTTTCACAGGCCGCCAGCGTGTCTGCCGGTAAAGCCTGTCCCGTTTCATCAATGGCAGCTCCGCCAAAGACTTTGTCCTCAATCGTAAACTCCAATTGATTGATTGCTGAAATCGTCTTTAAAATTTCTAGACCGCTTGCCATAATTTCTGGGCCAATGCCATCGCCCGCCAGTGCTACAATTGTCTTCATGCTTTTTGCTCCTCTTTAAAAATATTTTTCATCGTTTCATTTGCCTGCAGATAAGCCAACGCTGAAGCCTTCAAAACATCAAAATTGATGGCAACGCCGGTATACATGTGGTGGGTTTCGATGTCTTCAATCATCACCCGCACTTCTGCTTGGGAATCTTCCCCTTCAGTTAGCGCGCGAATTTGGTATTCCGCCAGACGAACGGGCCGTGCATAAACTTCGTCAATTGCCGAATAAATTGCCTCAATACTTCCTTGACCAACCGAGGTGCCGACGTAACTAGTCGTATTTTTCGGACACTTAATTTCAACAATGGCCCCTTGCTTGCCGTTAGCAACATATTGCAGCTGTAAATTTTCCAAAACACTTTGGGCTTCTTGCACCTGCTGTTGTGTCGTCACTAGCGCATGCAGGTCGACATCGGTAATCTGTTTCTTTTTATCTGCCAGAGCTTTGAATTTTTCAAAGGTTGCATTTTTCTTATCCTCACTCAAATCGTAGCCCAGCTCTTTAATCTTAGCGAAGAAAGCGTGGCGCCCAGAAAGTTTGCCCAGTGGCAGTGAATTGGTTTGAATACCCACCAATTGCGGTGTGATAATTTCATAAGTTTCTGGATTTTTTAGCACGCCGTCTTGATGGATACCTGACTCGTGGGCGTAAGCATTGCCGCCGACAATCGCCTTATTTTTAGGAATGGCGATTCCTGACAATCTGGACACCAAGTCACTCGTTTTTTTCGTTTCCGCCAGAACAATTTGCGAACCTGCTTGGTAAAAATCTTTTCTGACATAAAGGGCGAGCGCAACTTCTTCAAGGGCGGTATTGCCAGCTCTTTCACCGATGCCGTTGACCGTTCCCTCTACCCGATTGGCGCCATTTTCAATGGCCGCCAGCGCATTAGCTGTCGCCATCCCCAAATCGTCATGGCAATGGGAGGAATAAATAATTTCTTCGGTAGTCTGAATTTTTTCTCGCATTGTTTTAAAAATTAGTCCATATTCAGTCGGATTAGAATAGCCAACTGTATCGGGAATATTGATGATCGTCGCCCCGGCATCTACTGCCCGTTGAACCGCCTCCACCAGAAAGTCAATCGGTGTCCGCGTCGCATCCTCCGGTGAAAATTGTACCTTGGCAAAATATTTTTTAGCATAGGTCACATGCTCGGTAATTGAATCTAATACCTCATCAGGAGTCATTTTCAATTTATATTCCATATGCACTGGGCTAGTAGCCAGAAAAACGTGAATCTGCGGATACTTGGCTCCCTTTAGCGCTTTATACGCTGCATCAATGTCTTCTTTTTTGCAACGAGCCAAGCCGGCAACAGTCATTCTTTGACAAGCATTGGCAATGCTTGTCACCGATTCGAAATCCCCCGGCGAAGCATTGGGAAAGCCGGCTTCGATGGTATCAATGCCCCATTTTTCTAATTGGAGCGCAATTTGTAATTTTTCTTGAGGATTAAAATTTACCCCCGGTGTTTGTTCGCCGTCCCTCAATGTCGTATCAAAAAATTGTATTTCTCTGGCCATAATCATTTCCTCCTAATGAAATAAATGTATAAAAAAAGCATTCCATAAAGTTTTTAACTTTATGCAATGCGAACAGGACTCCTTTTATCTTTTACAAGAAAAAGAGCCCCGCTAGATTAATAAGTAAACGTATGAACGTGAATAGCCTTTAATTTGATTGGTCATTAAAATCACCTTTTAATTTTCAGAATTTTTAGTTAATTTAGTATGCAGTCAACGATACTGGTAAAAGGAAAAAATGTCAAGTGTTTTTTCAATATTCAGAATAAAAAGAAATTTACTTAATCATTCTCTACTTCAATTCCATAAGAATAACTTATCCCTCAGAAAAATAAAAAATCGCCTGTAAAGGAGACTTTTTCAGGCGGTTGATAAGTATTATAGATTGTTTTAAAAAGCTTGACTGAATTATAAATTTTTTTTGGATTGAAAAAATAATTGCCGAGTGATAGATTTTATAACCTAAGAGAGTCTGTTGTCTTCAACCTCGGAACTTTTCTTGTTGGTCCTTTTTGAAATCATCCACAGCCCGATGCCCATGGTCACTCCACTAAAAATCAGGCCTAAAATGGCGTTGGCCGTTGCCTGATGCTGGGAATCAGAAGAAAAAGATAAAATGGCGCTTTGCGTTAGCACCAGGCCAATCAATGACGAAGATAGATTCAGCAATTTTACCGCTTGTAGCAGCAAATTTTTCTGACGATTGGCTTTTAAAATGCCATAGATGCTGACGCCCACCTCAGTAAATGAAATGGTGGCAATCGCAATTGCCACATTCGGTTGATAATAAACCGTCTCTTGATCAATAAATAAATGCAGGGCATAAATTAAGTAGATAGCGCTGGCCACTAAAATGAGCAGACCAACCCGCCGATAATAGATTTTTTCTTGATCGGCGGCTTTGCCCATGCCCAATACGCCCTGATGTTTGCCTAAGCCAATAGCGGCTGTGTAAAATGCGTTCACCCCTAAAAAGATGGAGAAGGATAGCAGGGCAAAAATGAATTTACCGCAAGCGATTCCGTAGCTACCGATTGCCGACCATTTTAGACGTACGACTTGATTTTTAATATCCAACATGGCGGCTTTGCTCCTTCGTATTTATTCTTTACTTGATGGCAGTTTGACGATAAAACGACTGCCTTTTCCCAGCTCGCTGTAACAAGTAATTTCAGCTTGTAGTAATTCTAAAACCTGCTTCACCAAGGCCAAGCCTAGCCCGTTTCCTAATTGCTTTCGTGAAGAATCCCCTTGATAAAATTTATCAAAAAGATGCTGTAGGGTGTGGCTATCCATACCCACACCAGTATCACTGATTTCGACAATAATATGCTCGCTGGTGGAGGTTTGCTCAATCAGAATTTCTCCTTGATTATGGGAAAATTTAATAGCGTTGGCTAAAATATTCCGCCAGATTAGGTTCAGCAAATTGCAATCCAAGTCCACCAAAGCTCGATCTTCTAATTCGACTTGTACCCGCAGTTCTTTTTCATCAAAGAGGGATTCAAAGGATAAAATAACCTCAGAGAGTTCAGCAACTAAATTATAAGGTTGGCTTTTAGGAATGATGCCCTGATTTTCCAATTTATTTAATAATAAAATATTGGTAATCGTCTCAGTCAATTCGTCAGCTGCCTTGATAATAACTTCGAGATGTTCTTTCTTTTCAGCTTCCGTCAAAGGTGCAGACTCCAGTGCCTCCGCATAATTTTTAATAACAGCTAATGGTGTTTTCAGCTCATGGGAGACATTGGAAACCAAATCAGATTTCAAGGTTTCCAACGAGCCTAATTCTTTGACCATTACATTAAAATCAGTGGTCATGCGAGCTAAATAAGGATTACTCTTTTGGGTCAAATTAGGGTCGATGTATATTGAAAAATCACCAGCCGCCACTTTTTTTGAGGCCTCCGACAAAGCCGCAATCGGTCGGTCATAGGCCCGATATTTTCTTACTGTTGAATAGACGCTGACCAGTGCCGCAATCACAAACCAATAGATAAAATACCAACCGGCATTCTCCACGGCAACTGCCAGCGAAAATTCATTCCCCTGAATCAGACCAGGAACAGAACCAATGAGCAACAATACCACGAAAGTCCGAAAAAAACCGCCCATATCAAAGGGCAGAATTTTTGATTTTGATGCTAAAATTTTCATCAGCGGGCCACCGCCTTGTAGCCGACTCCGTAGACTGTTTTGATTTCAAAAGCCTCTACTTGAGAAAGCTTATCCCGCAACTTAGTGATATAAACATCCACTGAACGCAGGGTTGAATCACTCTCAAAACCCCAAAATTCATCCATCAATTGAGCTCTCGAGAAAGCTTGGTTGGGATTGCTTAGCAGCTTAAATAAAAGATTAAACTCCCGATTTGTCAGCTGAATTTCTTCGCCGTCATTCAAAGCCGTCATACTTTTTTTGTCTAAAATAAACTGACCCAGCTCAATTTTTTTCTCGCTGGAAATATTCACTCGCCGCAGTATGGCTTCAATCCGCCAAATTAACTCTTCAGGATTGACCGGCTTCACCAGATAATCATCAATCCCAATACGAAAGCCTTTTTCCTTGGACAAGGAATCATCGCGGGCGCTCATAAAAAGAATCGGAATCTGCTTATCCAAAGCCCGCACCATATTGGCAAAGGCGAAGCCGTCAATTTCCGGCATCATAATATCAGAGATAATCAAATCAAAATTTTGATTATCCAGCGCGGTCAAAGCCTCATTGGCCAATAAATAACCCTGCGCTTGATAGCCATGCTGCTTTAATACTTCCAAAATAACTTTATTGAGACGGGTATCGTCCTCCACCAGTAAAATCTGCACCATCGTTATTCACCCCGTTTTTACCTCTATTATATGTCATCCATCACAAAAGGCGGCTGCCTTTTTGACAGATTTCATAAATTAAATCGAAATCAGCCTCGACCTTCGGCTGCAGCTGTTGCCTTTTGAACGCTTTTACCTTTTGGTGAGCAAAGTAAACGCCAAGCCAAGCGGCAAAGCCCGGCACCGCAAAAAGAATACTCTTCAAAATGCTGCCATCTGTCACCGCAAAGACTGAGAGGGCCATAAAAGCACAGCCAATAATAAACATTGAGACTGCTATCAAGTTAGGCACTGTTTTTTTACTTTTTTCAGCATGTTGAATATCCACTACAATACTGTCAAACTGGCGTTGCAGGCGGGTTAGCTCCGCCTTATTTCTAATTTTTCGGTTGCGTTTAAATTGCAAAACTTCTTTTTGCCGAATTTTCTCACTGCGTTTATCCAGCAGCTCCCAGCCAAAGTTTTGATAGCCATCAATATAAATGGCCGTCACAGCTGGTGCCAAAGCGACATCCAGATATTCGTAGCCGATAAAATTTTTCTCCTGTTCCATTTTGCTCTCCTCTTTCAAAAAAGGTTATGTACAGGCGACTGGTTGAAAATTTTCTCCATGCCGCCAATGATAAAAAGATATGATTCTGTTAGTCTTTTTCTTCTAAAAATTTGTCAACAAACTTCTTTTCAATCCCTTTGTAGGTGTCCACAACGGTATCTTCAATTTTTTGATAGCCGCCAACCACCGTTTTTTCAATTTTTTTATTCGCATCAATTAATTTCTTTGCTGTTTTAGGCGTTTTTAATTTGTATTCTGTCATGATAAATCGCTCCTTGTATTTATATTTAAAAATTGCTGAATTAGTGTAAACAAACGAAATTTAGTTGCTAGTTATCTTGTGGCTTTTGGTGATTTTTTTAACTGCATAAGTCGCTATCATCGCCAAAACTAGCGAGCCAACCAGCGCCGGTAAAATTGAAATTCCTAATACCATTGGACCATAAACCAACAATTGATTGGCTGCAACTGCCCCCAACGCTCCTAATACTAAATTGATGGCCCACAACATACCGCTGCGTTCCTTTGAAATAAAATCTACCAATAGTGTCCATAGGCCTGCCACAATGATTCCCACGATAATACTTACAATTGTTATACTCATTTTAAAATTCCTCCTGAAAATTATTTATGTTTTTTTCTAATAATTAAGCCTGTCACTAATAAACCAACGCCAATCGTTACGATTGTAGCTACCTTCTTATTTACCATTCGAATTCCTCCAAACTTTCTATCGCTCTTAGCTACAAGATGAATATAACTGGAAAATGTCACCAAATAGTTCATGAATTGTTGCTAAAATATTAAAATGATTTTTATGCTAATTTTTAAAACAAACTTGCGATAGCTTTTGAAAGCCAGACAATTACACCAATCATTGCTACACCTCCTCAAATTAATCAATGACATCGCAACACTATTTAAACTGTTTCTTAAAATAAATCAGATTTCGCAAAGAATGGTGAAAGACATCCTCTACGAAGCTAAGCAACACGACAATCAGACCCGAAACAAGCGCTAATGCTATCATCCTCATAACCCCTTTTCAATGCTTCTATGGCTCTAGTTTACTGAGGGATTATTTAAGACTTGTTCAGGAATTGTTTGGGAAATGTTAAATGGCAGAAAAAAATCCTCACAGCAAAAGTTGTGAGGAATTACGAAGTTTTTATTGTGCTAATTTTTCACCAATCACAGCCAACAACTGCTGCGGATTGGTCAGCATTAGCAAATGATTTTCCGGAGTAATGGCTGTCAGCTTCACTCCTGCAATGGGCATACTAGAGAAAACATAACTAGTCTCAAGAGCCAGCCGCTGCAAAATTTCTGCAGGATTAACGCCGCTAAAGGCTGACAAAGCCTTTACGTAATTGTGATTTGAGGTGGTCACTCGTAGCTTTTCCGTTAAATTATCCAGTGCAATTTTTACCAATGGTGAATTTTCTTGAGCAGTTTCGTCTAAGACGCTGTTCAAGTAGGCTTGTTTATCGGAAAATTCTTCGGGACGTTCGGCAAACAGCGCAGGAATTGCGTCTTTTTCCGGCAATTGTTGAAAGCCATCAATCAAAATCAGCGGATTGTTGATGAAATTCTCCTCTAAAAAGCTGAGAAGAACGACTGTTCCAAAAGATGCTGAGATAATCACGGTTTCCGCTGTCAGCTGTACGTGCAAGTCTCTGAGCTGATTAAGAAAATCAGCCTTACTTGTTAGCTGTTCTAAATTTTCGTCTGTATAAGTGAGATAAGCAAAACTTTTAGTAGGAAACTGCTCGGTCACAAATTGCCAGACCGAGGCTTCCCAGCCGAGGGGGCCAATCAATAAGATATCTAACATATTATCTCCTTTTAACATTCGTTTTATAATTGTACAACTGTTGCCAAGCGACTCAGATTTTCTTGAAATGCTTGTTTTATTATTGGTTTAACTAGTGAAAGGGGAATGCTTAAAAAATTGGGTTCCGTTAAATGAAGCACTTGGAAAATTTGCGTGTGCTGGCGTTGGCTTTCTAGGACAAACTCTAAATCATAGGCCAGCTTGCCGCCAGTGCTGTGATAAATAATTTTGCCGTCATCTTCGGTCACAGATATCTCCTCAACAGCGTTCAACGCATGTCCTGACCTCGTTATGCTGATTCCCGTTTCGCTATTCTGCAAGGAGCTAATCTCCGGAGCCCATCGTGCGATATTTTCCAAATCTAATAAGAAATCTCGAACCCTTTCAGTCGTTGCTGTCGTACTTGTGACATTTGTAAATAGTGGTTTAGTCATGTTAAACCGCCTCCTTTATTTGATAAACAAAGGATAACGAAATCTAGGTAATTAAAAAAATAAGCGTTCTTATATTTTCTTGAACACTGCTTCTTGAAATAAATCCTCCAACAGAGCACTCTTACTGCTAGCAGATTGAAACTGGCTGCTTTCAGCTGACTTTTCGGCAGTCAAAGCTAATAAATAAAATAAATTGGCCAGCATGAAATGCGAGTTGCGGCTAGTAATAAACCCAACGCCCTCTTCAATCATGGCGGCTGCTGCTGGATAATCCGCCAATTCAAACAACGCTAAAGCATCCAAGTAAAAAATAATATTCAGATTTGCTTCATATGGCGCAGTCTTTATATCCAACAGACTTTGTTCAAGATAAGCTATTGTACTCTTGTGCTGTTGACGCTTGGCGCTGATAATTGCCAAGCTAGCAAAAGCCAAACGGGTTAAGCTAGAGGGTTTAGCAGCCTGTTTAACCTCTGCTAAAGACAATTTGAAGTTTTCCTCAGACTGTAGCATACTCTGGCTATTATGAAATTCACAGCAACCTAAATAGTAATAGTAAGCTTGAAATTGCGCTTGCGTGGTCAGCTGTTCCAAGATTTCAGGTTGCAGGAGAAATTCTTGTAACTCTCTATACTGATGGGAATTGCATAATTCCTCGACCTTTTGACTAAAGGAAAGATTCTCACTGATAGCATAATGGCTATCCAAAACCAAAACTTCTGCCTGAATTTCCAAACGTTGACATAGTTGAATCATCAGTCGACTATTGGGTAAATATTTACCAGCTTCAATCGCCGATAACATCGGTTGTGAGCAAATATCTTGGCAGACTTGCTTTTGCGACAAACCTCTTTGCTTACGTAGAGCCTTTAAAGTGTGCCCAAACTGTTGTTTTTCCATTGGCAGTGTCCTGCTTTCATTTCCGATTTGTTCCATAAATTATCCCAATCCAATTAAGAAATGTCAATTTCTGTCTCCAGCTCTGCCAGCCATGAAAATAATACCTCTTGAGATTCATAGGCTGCACCATTTTGGCAATGGAGGTCAGAAGAAAAGTTCTCTTTATTGAAACAGACTAATTTTTTTCGGAGAGCAGGAATTTTTTCAAAGAAGTTTAGGCCCAGTCGATAATCATAATAATTTTCTTTTTCTGCCAAAAAGATTAAGCAATCAGTGGTTAAGTTGCTATAGGCTAGCTCTTCGCTAAAAGCAGCTGTTTTTTCCAAAAGATCATTGAGGCTAGTGGCACCAAATACCCATTTTGCGTGCTCTACCTGCCAGTTTAAAAATTTGTGATGGCGAATATACCAGCTGCAAATATTTTCCAATCCTGCGGGAAAGCCCTTCTCCAAATAAGGATGCAAAAATTTTGGCAAGGCAAATTTAAAAGATTCCTGCATGGAAGGGAAATAATTGTATAAGACCACTTTATCAAACAACTGGTGTTCAAAGCTGGCAGTCCTCGCCAGCAGCAAACCGCCTAAGGAGAGGCCAATACCAATTTTATTTTTCAAGGGCCCACGTTCTTTTTCATAATAAGATACGACTGCTTTAACAGCTAGGTGCCAATTAGCTGCAAAGGGTTGCTGATAATTTCTGATGACTGCCGACTGTCCTGGACCTTCATAAAGAACCACATCATAGCCAGACTGTGTAGCGGCCTGTACGTTAGTAAAATACAATTCCTCCAACAACGCATCAAAACCACCACAGATAAAAATGGTGCCTTTTGCAGCTTGCTGTGTGGAAAAATAAACAGTGCGCAACTTCAGATCGTCATACTCAATTTCATTTCTCACAAAGGTGATTTTTTTCAAATCCAGCCCCTGATAAAACAAATCTACTGAATTTTGATAAGCCTCTCTTTTGCGAGGGTCACTTGGCGACAGGAAAAATTCGGCCGCTTGATAATAGCGGCTTCCTCTAAAGTATGCAGCTGCTGCAAGTTCCTGCAGTCCGTTTTCCTCTAATTGTTGCCCGCGTCGCTGCAATTTCTCAGCAACCTTTTGCCACTGGACATACCAGGATTCATAATTGCCATCTTGGATTTTTTCAGCCACCGTAGCCACTTCCCCATAATCTGCTCCGCCAAAAGGGGCATACCACATTAAACGGGTTGTCTCAAACTCAAATGCAAAATTCTTAAAAAAGTGTTTTTTCATTCTACTCGCCTTTTCTTTCCTGATGTTGCCAACTGATTATTTTGGCTCATGCTATAATGAAATTCATTATAATAAGTTGCTATCATTTAGAAAAGAGGTTACCTCAAGGTGCAAAACAAAAATCTTCATAATGAACAACGCTTGCGAGAGGTGGCGCTGCCGTTATTAGGCAAGTGGGTGCCCTTTATAATCCTGTTGTTAGTCGAAAAAACTTATAACTTTGCAGAACTTGATCGGGCAATGGCTGGCGTTTCCCGCAAAGTATTAACGGAAAATCTGCAGCAATTATTAGCTTCTGGTCTGATTCAAAAGGAAGGGGCAAGCTCAACTGGCTTTCCAGTTAGCTATAGCTTGACTCCCTTGGGCCTCAGCGTGTTGCCGATTTTAGAGACAGTTAAAAGTTGGTTGCGGGAAAATGAACAAGCTATTTTAACAAGCCGGGAAAACTTTGAAACGATGAAAAAAAAAACTTTAATCTGAAAATTCCTTCTCAAACGAGCAAGCAATTTTTAGACTAAAGTATGTTAAAAAATTTGGATTTCTCAGCCAACTTCCCGCCGCTCCGCCAACATCAGCTCTACCATTCGGCCATAGCTGGCGACGCCATCGCTTTGATTGTTGGCCTTTAAATAAGTGTCATTGACCTTGGTAGAGAAATGATAAAATAAGCCACGATAATTACTCAAATAGGCCGCATAATAGGCCCGGTCCTCCTGAACTTTTTCAGAAAGATTTTCTCTGATAGCCGTTGCTTGTTCAGCATTGACCCGATTTAAAGCTGAGATAGCGTGGTTGAAGGCTAATGACAATCCGCTGTAATTCATCAGCGGATTATCAACTTTCTGACTAGCAAGATACGCAATAAAATTAGCTTCATCTTCCCGCATAAAACCACTTTGATGTGCCAGCTCGTGGGCCATTGTCGAAGGAATCATGTAAAAAGGCACCTGTTTGTTAATATTGGATTCCATCGTAAATGGAAAAAAAACACCGGAAATTCCCGCCTGCGACATCACCTCTGATAATAAAACCGGCTTGGGCTTAGAATATAACGAGCGCTCTAGCACTGGATAAGTTTCTGTCAATTTCGCTACTGCCGTCACCGAAAGTTCTGCATAGGCTTCAAAATCCTGTGAAGAATAAATATCCTCCGGTAATTGGGCCCGAATCGTGTCTAATTCCTCGGCCAACTCGAGACAGAGCTGCTGCAACTGGGTTTCATCGGTTTCCCCTAACGTATAACCCGTGTAATAAGTAAAGGTTTGGCGATAGTAATTTAATCCGCACAAAGCTGTAAAAACAAAATAAACCATACTGAAAATTCCAAAACCTGTTGCTAAGGCTTTATAAGCAGTCCAACCTCGATGACTTTGACCCTTGATTATTTTGCGGATATAAAAAATCAGTAAAGCGACAACAAAAATGATAAATAGCACAACCACCCACTCTGTCAAAGAAAACGAGACTAATGATGGCAAAAAGCCGACGACAGTGGTCAGCTTAGGATAAATAGTTAAACTATAAACCTGCTCTGTCCAGACGGGATTAGCTTTGGCATACTGGGTCAACAGGAAGGCCAAAACGCCCGGAATCAGCCACAGCCAACGTTTCAATAAAAATTTTTTCATGGGTTCCCCTTTAATATAGCATTCTTCCTGCTTTTATTTTACAACCTGTAGGGAGGGTCTTTCAATCAAAAAAATTCTAGAAGCGACTCAAGCTAGTTGAGCGGTTTCTAGAATTTTATTGTTTACTTTTTCTTCTTGCCTTTTGATGGCTTTTTTTCCATCAAGTCATGCAGCTTTTGGTTTAATTCCGTCAGCTGGTTTTCATTCCACGGTGAGTTGCGGCGAAAATCTGTGAAATGTAAATCGGCGGTATCTTTTTTGATATAATTTTCGGTTTTTTGGATTGTTTTATAGAGCTCATGGGCCGATGTTCGCAATGCCCCTTGAGAAAAGACGACCCACTGCTCCGCCATATCACTGGTGGCAACGGTAACCTGTGTGGCGATGGTATTTAATTCCCCCGCCACCCGTTCAATATAGCTGTCGGCGGTTTCGTTTTCTTTAGTGAAGACAACCGTCAGCTGATATTTTCGATAATCCTGTTGAATCCCAGGAACCAGTTGAGCATCAAACACGACAATAATTTCAAGGCCTTCATATTTAGCATAATTGGAAAGGCGATTGAGTAATGCTTCTCTGGCATCCTCCAGCAAATCTTGTTTTTTAAGCTGCACTAATTCCGGCCATGCACCAATCATATTGTAGCCGTCAACAAGTAATAATTGCTTTTTCACGACTGACCACCGCCCCGTTGACTAAAGGCTTGATACATCAGCAAGCCGGCAGCCACACTGGCATTTAAACTTTGAACGTGGCCGGTCATCGGAATCGTCAGCATCTCATCGACTTCTTTTTTCAAGCCTTGACTCATGCCCTTGCCTTCATTGCCGATAATCAAAGCAATCGCTCCTTGGGCATTCCATTTTTGAAAATTAGTGCCCGTCATATCCGTGCCAAAAATCCAGAAATTTTTCTCCTTCAAACGCTGAATCGTCTGACTCAAATTGGTTACTCTGGCAATCGGTACATATTCCACGGCACCGGTTGAAGCCTTAGCAACCACCGGCGTGATACCGACAGCCCGATGCTTAGGAATAATCACACCGCTCACACCGCTGGCATCCGCCGTCCGCAAAATCGAGCCAAAATTATGGGGATCTTCGATGCTGTCTAAAATTAAGAAAAATGGTGTTTCGGTTTTAGCCAAAGCCTGCTCCAATAATTCTTCTAATTCCAAATATTCATAAGGTGTCGTGGCTAAAACGATACCTTGATGGACACCTGAGCTGCTCCAGTCATCTAGTTTAGCTTTGGGGACCCATTTGACTGGGACGCTATGTTCTTGAGCTAATTCTTTTAAACGCTGAATCTTTTCCCCTTTGGCATCCTCCTGCAAAAATAATTTATTACCTTTGCCCTGGGTTAAAGCCTCCACGCTGGCGTGGTAGCCAAAGGTAAAATCTGCGGATAATTCAGCCGGCTGGTCAGCTTGATTTCTGCTGGGGGCTTCGTCATTACGGCGATTGCGCTTGGCTGGTTGGTCATTGCGTTTGCGCTGATTAGCGCCGCCGAAATTTTTTGAACGCTGGTCATTTTGGTGTTTTTCTGGTCGTCTAGCCATTGGTCTCCCTCACTTTCTCAATGCACCAATCAATTAATTCTTCAAGGCGCTCTTGTTGTTTAGTTAAATGCAGATAGCCCATCAAGGCTTCAAAGCCGGTGGAAATCCGATAGGTCATCACATCGGCATTTTTGGCGGTCGTATGGCTTTTGGCATTGCGGCCTCGTTTGTAAAAAAGAATTTCTTCTTCTGTCAGCAAGTCTGCTGCCAGCAATTCCTCCATCAAAAAGGCTTGGGCCTTGGCGGAGACATAATTTGTCGCCATATGATGCAATTTATTAGGCCGGGTTTGGCCCTGCTCAACTAAATAATCACGAATGTAAATTTCATAAATCGCATCGCCGACATAGGCTAGTGCTAAGCCGTTTAATTGTTGATAATCTCTCATGCTTCTCTTCTCCAGCGAACTCCCTGTGGGGTGTCTTCCAAAATAATTCCCTGCTCCTTCAACTGATCACGAATTTCATCACTGCGGGCAAAGTTTTTATCTTTGCGGGCCTGATTGCGCTCTTCAATCAACACTTCAATATCGGCATCCAACAATTCAGCTTCTTTAAAGAAAATCCCGAAGACCGCCAGCATTCCAACGAAAACCTGCAAGCCTTTTGTTAAACTGGCTTGACTAGCTGTGCTAGCTTCAAGATGGGTATTCAGCCACTTCGCTAAATCATAGACTACCGTGATGCCGTTGGCGGCATTAAAGTCATCGTCCATCTCTTGAATAAAGGCCGCTTCAAAGGCGGCAATTTCTGCTAAGCTGGCAGAGGTTGCTGTCTCAGCTGCAAAATCCTGCTGCAAACGGAATTGCACATTTTCATAAGTGTTCCGCAATTTTTGTAAATTAGCGGTAGCCTCTTGTAGCGTAGCTTCACTATAGCGAATCGGTCGGCGATATTGCGTCGTCGCCATAAAGAACCGCAGAATCTGCGGGTCAATCCGCTGTATCATCTCATGGGCAGTCACAAAATTCCCCAGCGATTTGCTCATTTTCTCATCGTCGTCGCCGATGGTCACGTAGCCGTTGTGCATCCAATAGTTTGCAAATTTATGGCCGGTCTTTGCTTCACTTTGGGCGATTTCATTTTCATGATGGGGAAATTCTAGATCTTGCCCGCCACCATGAATATCAATCGTGTCGCCCAAATGTTTCGTCGCCATCACCGAGCACTCGATATGCCAGCCGGGGCGTCCTTGTCCCCAAGGCGACTCCCAAGCAATCTCGCCAGCTTTGGCACTTTTCCATAAAGCAAAATCCAGCGGGTCTTCCTTTAAATCCAATTCAGCGCCAGTCCGTTGGCTCGCTCCGACTTCTAATTCATCAATACTCTGGTCACTTAATTGTCCGTAATCTTTAAATTTCCGTGTGCGATAATAGACGTCGCCGCCAGATTCATAGGCAAAGCCTTTGTTGACCAAGACTTCGATAAATTCAATAATATCGGGAATATGGTCCATCACCTGCGGGTTCAGCGTCGCCGGTTTAACATTTAAAGCGGCAGTGTCCTCTTTAAAGGCGGCAATAAAACGCTGGGCTACTTCTGGAGCAGACAATTGTAATTCTTGAGCCGCCCGAATAATTTTATCATCCACGTCGGTAAAGTTTGAGACATAATTTACCGCAAAGCCGCGGTATTCAAAATAGCGGCGAATCGTGTCAAAGGCTACGGTACTGCGGGCGTTGCCGATATGGATATAATTATAAACGGTCGGTCCGCAGACGTACATCGCCACCTGACCTTCTTTTAATGGCCTAAAAATTTCCTTTTGGCGACTCAAGGTATTATAAATTTTAATCATTCAACTTTCTCTCCTTTAATCCTGACAACTTTGGCTGGAATGCCGACAGCCGTTCCATAATCGGGAACATCGGTAATCACTACGGCACTGGCGCCGATTTTGGCGGCAACGCCAATCGTCACCGGCCCCAAAACTTGGGCATGGGCTGAAATCATCGCTCCTTGTTTAATAGTAGGATGACGCTTGCCTTGGTCTTTGCCGGTACCTCCCAAGGTCACCCCGTGAAACAAGACAACATCGCTTTCCACCACCGCCGTCTCACCAATCACCAAGCCTGACCCGTGATCGATAAAAACACCGCTGGCAATCTCAGCTCCCGGATGAATTTCAATACCGGTGATAAAACGCCAAAACTGAGCGTTGATTTTAGCTAATAAAAATCGCTGATGGCGATATAAAAAATGTGACAAACGGTGAAAAAATAGTGCATGGACACCGGGGTACGTCAAGACAACTTCAGCTGTCGAACGTGCTGCGGGGTCATTGCGCTTGACTGCGGCAATCGCTGCTTGCCACCAACCCATAACTCTTCCTCCTTTTAACAGAAAACTACCTATCTTTGCTTCTTAACCAACAAGACCAACAAGCTTGCTCAAGTCATTTAACCGCCAAAAAACACGCCTTCAGAATAAATTCTAAAAGACGTGCTTTAACGTGGTTCCACTTTTGTTTACGAGTTGCGCCAGTCATTAAATTGAAAGCTCCGTTAGAAAACAATTCTTTTAAAAAAAATGTCTCACGGACTTCCCTTAAAACTGAGTCACAGTCTCGCCTCAAGTGGATAACGGTCACTGCCGTTTTTGACTACTTTTCGTCAAAACCATTCCGGGATGCACTTCACAAAAATTAACTATCTGTTTGCAGCGCCACAGACTCTCTGAAAATTAATTTTTTGCTACTTCTTCCCTTCAAAATGTTTAAAGGACTTGGTTTAAATGGGCAAGAACTTTTTCTTTGCCTAATAATTCAATTGTATCGGCTAATTCAGGGCCATGCATTTGACCGGAAACAGCCACACGAATCGGCATAAAGAGATTTTTCCCTTTAACGCCGGTTTCTTTTTGAACGGCTTTGATTGCCGCTTTGATTGTCGGCACATCTAAGACTTCCATTGATTCTACTTGATTTTTGAAGGCTTGTAAAACAGTCGGCACTGTTTCGCCAGCTAAAACCTCTTTACTAGCTTCATCCAAGACCGGATGTTCAATAAAGAATAAATTAGATGCTTCCACGATTTCTGCCGCATAACTCATTTGCGGTTGATATAAGCTGACAATTTTTTTCAGCCACTCTAATTTTTCCGCTGAAACAGGTTCCGTTACCCGGCCATCAGCAATCAGATAAGGAATGGCCATGTCGGTTAAAGTATCTAGGTCTAATTCCTTCATGTAATGATTGTTGACCCACTCTAATTTTTTGCCGTCAAAGGCCGCTGGTGATTTGCTCAAGCGGTCTGGGTTAAACATGGTCACTAATTCTGCTTGGCTGAAGATTTCGTCTTCGCCGACTGGTGACCAGCCTAATAAGGCGATAAAGTTGAACATCGCTTCTGGCAAGTAGCCCAGCTCCCGATATTGCTCGATAAATTGCAGAATACTTTCATCCCGCTTGCTTAATTTTTTACCTGTTTCAGAATTAATAATTAATGTCATATGGCCAAAGATTGGTGCTTTCCAGCCAAATGCCGCATAAATCATTAATTGTTTTGGCGTATTGGCGATATGATCATCCCCCCGTAAAACGTGGGTGATTTCCATCTCGTGATCATCAACGGCTACCGCAAAATTATACGTTGGCATACCATCGCGTTTTTGAATCACAAAATCGCCACCGATATTATCGGATTCAAAGACGATTTCGCCTTTGACCATATCTTCAAATGTGTAAGACGTATTTCTCGGCACTCTAAAACGAATTACTGGTTGTAAACCTTGCGCTTCTTTTTCCGCTTGTTCCTCTGGGGTTAAATTAGCACATTTGCCAGAATAATGAGGCATTTCGCCGCGGGCTTTTTGTGCATCCCGCTCTGCTTCCAACTCTTCTTCTGTACAATAACACTTATAAGCCAAATTGCTTAATAACAGATGGTCAATTAATGGTTGATAGATATCCTTCCGTTCTGATTGACGGTAAGGACCGTACTTGCCAGGATTTTCTGGCGATTCATCCCAATCCATGCCTAACCAGGCTAGATTTTCTAGTTGGCTTTTTTCGCCATCTTCAATATTGCGTTTTTGATCGGTGTCTTCAATCCGAATAATAAAATCGCCATCGTTATGACGGGCGAATAAATAATTGAAGAGTGCTGTCCGGGCATTCCCAATGTGTAGGTGGCCAGTTGGACTTGGTGCATAGCGTACACGTACTTTTGACATGAATTTTCCTCCTTAGTTAATCTGTCAGACCAGCAGTCGGTCACGATTTTTTACTTATTGCCAACGTCAGCTTTTGTAAAAAAGCTGGTTGAAAAGTTGGCAAATGAATCGTAAATTCCAATTTCTTCTGCTGGTATTCCAGATATTTGACAGCCGGTTTCACTGTCTATCTGCAAGCAAACGTGCAAAGGTAGCGACAAACTTTTTGAATGAATGTCCTAGCCTCTGCGCTCCATCTGCATTTTACCCTCTTCCTAATCATTAGTAAAGGTCAATCAACTGTATTAACTCTCGTCATTTTTTTCATTGATGCCCCGACCAGAATGGGCCGGTTTAGCAAAAATCATCCGGCCAGCCGCTGTTTGCAGAGCGCTGGTGACAATGACATCAATTTGCTCATTCATATAATGTTGGCCATCTTCGACCACGACCATCGTGCCGTCATCCAGATAAGCGACCCCTTGCTGGCGTTCTGTTCCGGCCTTGACAACGAGAACACTCATCGCCTCTCCCGGAATCACCACTGGCTTCACGGCATTGGCCAAAGCGTTGATGTTCAACACCGGCACATTTTGAAATTCAGATACCTTGTTTAAGTTGTAATCATTGGTAACGACAACGCCGTCTAACAGTTTTGCCAATTTAATCAGCTTGCTATCTACTTCGGAAATATCTTCAAAATCACCGTCGTACATTTCCACATCAATGCCATCTTCTTTTTGCAGCGCATTTAAAATATCCAAGCCGCGGCGGCCGCGCACCCGTTTTAAGCTGTCGCCGGAATCGGCAATGTACTGCAATTCATACAAGACAAAATTAGGAATTAAAATCGTTCCTTCTAAAAAACCAGTCTTCGCAATATCGTAAATTCGACCGTCGATAATCACGCTTGTATCGAGAATTTTATATTTGTGGAAAAAATCCTCAGCCTTGCGATCCAGCATTTGTCCTTCAGCACTCTCATCCGCTTTTTTACTGCGGGGAGTAAAAATCTTGCGCCATTCTTCAATCCGAGTCGTTCCCACCCGAAAACCTAGATAGCCAAAAATTAACATCAAGATAATCGGCAAAATACTGTTGATCACCGGAATTTCAATCCGATACAACGGTGTCGAAATGATGACCCCTAATGTCAGGCCGATAATCGCCCCAACAGCTCCAAATAATAGATAGGTTAAACTTACCTCGCTAATCTCTTTTTCAATGCGGCGAATCAGGCGAACAATGTATTTTGCGAAAGCCAAAGATAATATAAATAGAATAATGGCACCAATCAGGCTGTTCGTAAAATGATTGTTCAGCCAATTATTATCTTGTTGGCCTAGCATCTGCCAAAAAAACGGCAGGTAGGAAAATCCCAAGCTAGCGCCAATGATTGCCATAATCAGCGAAATCATTCTCTTTTGCATAAGCTACTCTCCTCGTGTCTGTCTTTCAACTTATTTTTTATAATCAAGCTCTGACTGCTGAAAGTCCGCAGACCAATCTGGCTGCCGCCCTTCAGCAGAGGGCTGATAATCTTAATTAAAAACTTTTTTCAATGTTTCAGCTAAAGTGGCGACACCGATAACTTCGATGCCTTTAGGCGGCTGCCAACCGCTTAAATTATTTTTAGGGACATAGACTTTGGTAAAGCCTAGCTTTTGAACCTCTTTAATCCGCTGTTGAATATTGCTGACTCGGCGGATTTCACCGGTCAAACCAATCTCACCGATAAAACATTCTGTCGGCTGCGTCCCTTTTTCTTTATAGCTCGAAGCAATGCTGACGGCTAAGGCTAAGTCAATCGCCGGTTCATTTAATTTTACACCGCCGGCCGCTTTTAAATAAGCGTCCTGATTTTGCAATAGCAGTCCAGTGCGTTTTTCCAACACCGCCATAATCAGAGAAACCCGATTAAAGTCCAATCCCGTAGTCGTTCGCTTTGCATTGCCAAACATTGTTGGCGTGACCAAAGCTTGGATTTCAACTAAAATCGGTCGGCTGCCCTCCATTGTCACAACGATTGCTGAACCGGTGGAGCCCGCCAAACGTTCCTCTAGAAAAACCTGCGAGGGATTCGCTACTTCCTCTAAACCATTTTCATGCATTTCGAAAATGCCGATTTCATTCGTCGAGCCAAAGCGATTTTTAACTGCCCGTAGAATTCTAAAGGTATGGTGCTTATCCCCTTCAAAATATAACACAGTGTCCACCATATGCTCCAACATGCGAGGCCCGGCAATCGAGCCCTCTTTGGTGACGTGCCCGACAATAAAAATCGCAATGCCATTCGTTTTGGCCAACTTCAATAACTCTGCTGTCGTTTCCCGAACTTGACTGACACTGCCGGCCACACTGCTGATGTCCGGTTGGGTCATCGTTTGAATCGAATCGATAATCACATAATCCGGAGTCAAATTTTCAATGGCTCGACTAATTTCATGCATATCCGTTTCCGGATATAAATAAAAATCACCCTTACCATTACCGAGGCGGTCAGCCCGCATTTTAATCTGCTGGGCACTTTCTTCCCCTGAAACATACAGCACCTTGCCACCAATTTCTGCCAACTGTTGAGAAACTTGCAGCAATAGCGTTGACTTCCCGATACCCGGGTCACCACCGATTAACACAAGGGAACCCGGCACCACGCCACCGCCTAAAACTCGATTTAGTTCTTCTAAATTAGTTCTAATGCGGGGCTCTTTTTTGGTGGTCACTTCTGTTAATTTTTGCGGCTTGGCTTTTTCGCCGGTTAAACTAGTCCGCACCCGGCGATCTGTTGTATCTTGTTCAATTTCTTCCACTAAAGTATTCCATTCACCACAGTTAGGACAGCGTCCCAAATACTTTGGTGAAACATACCCACAATTTTGGCAGACAAATTGCGTTTTTGCTTTTGCCAAAAGGATTCCTCCTAGCTCATTTCAAGGTAATAAATTTCTCAAGAGAAATTTAATTTTATCTTCGTACGAGTATCATTCCACTAAACAGTTACAGCGTTACAATTCATAAAAAAATAAAAAAGGTTCTTCTATCGTTAGATTCTGCGAAAAGTGGAACTGACACCTAGCTCATTTCAAGGTAATAAATTTTTTTCAAAAATTTAGTTTTATCTTCGTACGAGTATCATTCCACTAAACAGTTACAGCACAGTAACAACGCTACAATTCATTAAAAACTAAAAAAGGTTCTTCCATGTTTAATTCTGCGAAAAGTGGAACTGACACCTAGCTCATATTAAGGTAATAAATTTTTCCAAAAATTTAGTTTTATCTTCGTACGCATATCATTCCACTAGACAGTTACAGCGCTACATTTCATTAAAAACTAAACAAGGTTCTTCTATCGTTAGATTCTGCGAAAAGTGGAACTGATAACTGATACCTAATCTTTGCCAGATGAGCCAAAGCCGCCGGTGCGTTGGCCACCGGTTTCGTCTTGGTCGGCTTTTAAAAATGGTAAGAAGATACCTTGACCGATGCGTTCGCCTTTTTTAATTTGAACGTCCCGCAGGCCAAAGTTGGTCAGCTGAAACATAATATGACCTTCATTATCAGGGTTTTCATAATAATCACTGTCAATCACGCCGATGCCATTGCTTAAAACTAAAAGGCGCTTTAAAGGATTGCTGGAGCGATTGGCCAGCTGTAAAAATTCGCTATCTCCCATGTAGGCTTTAATACCCGTTGCCACTAAAGTCGGCTTGAAGGCTTTTTCGTCAGCCAAAGCTTCATCAGGCTGACGGACGGTATTCAGCAAGGTTTTAAATGCCGTATTTAAGCCGGCCTTCCAAATACTGGGAATCACCACATCATTGGCGGCTTCAAAATCATAACCAGCGGCTTTGTTGGTGGCCCGCTGAGGAATATTAATATTTTGGTCGCTAAAACTTGTTACTACTTCAAATCCACGAGTTTTCATTAATTTATGCGTTCCCTTCTGTCCTTTTTGTTGAATTCTCCTTAGCGAATGTAAACTGCTTTCTAAATTTTCTGAAACAAAGTAAAAATTAAAAAGATTCGCTAAATTTTTTACAAAAAGGTATAAAGTTATTTTAACATAACACGCCTTTAATTCCGACGAGTTTCACTGATTATCGATTAAGTTTTTAGAAGTTTTAAATTTCATTTTAAAATAAGTACAAGGATTCACAAAATTAATAAAATTAGGCTTTTGCCATTTTACTCTTTCTGTTATAATGTATTTCACATTTAAATTTAATAATTTTAAGAAGGAGCGATTTTAGTATGACTGTTTTTAATTTCTCAGCTGGTCCCGCCGTATTACCGAAACCTGTGTTGGAGCAGGCGCAATCGGAAATGTTAGATTATCGAGGCAGCGGCATGTCCGTGATGGAGCTGAGTCATCGTTCCTCCTTATTTGAAAACATTATCCAAGAGGCCGAAGCTTTATTGCGGGAATTAATGAACATTCCTGATAATTATCAGGTTCTATTTCTGCAGGGGGGCGCCAGCATGCAATTTTCGATGGTGCCGCTGAATTTGGCCCAAGGAAAAAAAGCGTTATACGCCAACACTGGCTCATGGTCGAAAAAAGCCATTTCTGAAGCGAAAAAAATTGCCGGTGTCGAGGTCGAGGTCATCGCCTCTAGCGAAGAGCAAAATTTCACCTACATTCCAAAGATTACACCAGACATGATTGACCAAGATGCGGCTTATTTGCACATCACTACTAATAATACGATTGAAGGCAGTGCCTATCAGACAATTCCTGATGCCGGCAAGGTGCCGATTGTCGCTGATATGTCCTCAAATATTTTAGCGAATGATTATAAAACAGAGGATTTCGGCATTATTTATGCCGGTGCGCAAAAAAATATCGGCCCCGCAGGTTTGACTGTTGTGATTATCCGTGATGATTTACTTGGCCTGTTCCCAACACCAAGCGCCATGTTGGATTATAAAATTCAAGCGGACAATCATTCCCTTTATAACACGCCACCAACTTTTGCAATTTATATGGCAAAATTGGTCTTTGAATGGGTCAAGGCAAATGGTGGTGTTGCCGGTATGTTAAAGCAAGACCAAGCAAAAGCTGGACTATTATACCAGACGATTGCTGAATCCAACTTATTTACGAGCCCCGTTGACCAAGACAGCCGTTCGATTACCAATATTCCCTTTGTAACCGGCTCTGAAGCGTTAGACAAAAAATTTAATCAAGAAGCCTTAGCTGCTGGCTTTGAAAATTTAAAAGGCCATCGTTCTGTTGGCGGTATGCGGGCGAGTCTCTACAATGCCTTTCCGTTTGAGGGCGTTGAAGCCCTAGTTGCTTTTATGAAACAATTTGAATTAGAAAATGGAGGAAATTAAGCATGTTTGATATTAAAACCTTTAATGCAATTGACCCGCAAGGCTTAAAATATTTTGAAGATCCAAATTTCACCGTCAATCAAACGGAACAGCCGGCGGGAATTATTCTGCGCAGCCAAAAATTACATGATTACGATTTTCCAGCTTCTGTTCTTGGGGTCGCTCGTGCTGGTGCGGGAACCAATAATGTGCCCGTCAAAGAATGCGCCGAAAAAGGCATCGTCGTCTTCAACACTCCCGGCGCCAATGCAAATGCTGTGAAGGAATTAGTTTTAGCTAGTCTCTTAGTTTCCGTCCGGCCACTAATTCAAGGCTCAACCTGGGTTCAGACCTTAACTGGAGCAGATGTTGAAGAACAAGCCGAAGCCAATAAAAAAGCCTTCGTCGGACATGAATTAGAAGGTAAAAAGTTAGGTGTTGTCGGCTTGGGCGCTATCGGTGCCATGGTCGCCAATGACGCTTACCGTTTAGGCATGAACGTGACCGGCTATGATCCTTATGTTTCAGTCGACACGGCTTGGAATATTTCTCGCCGTGTCAAACGGGCGAACGGCATGGATGAAATTTTTGCCACCAGCGATTTTATCAGCCTGCACGTGCCCCTTTTAGAAAACACGCAAAACTTAATCAGCACCGAAGAATTGCAAAAAATGAAAAACGATGCCGTTTTGTTAAACTTTGCTCGGGGTGGTTTAGTTGATACCGATGCTGTTTTGAAGGCCTTAGATGCAGGTGAAATCAAACAATACATTACCGATTTTGCCGATGAACGCTTATTGCGCCATGAAAAGGTCTTAGTCTTTCCTCATTTGGGAGCATCAACGGAGGAGGCTGAAGTCAATTGCGCCAAAATGGCGGGCCGCACCTTGAAAAAATTCCTGTTAACCGGTGAAATCAAACGCTCAGTCAATTTCCCCACGGTGGAAATGACCTTTGCTTCGCCTTATCGTTTGAGCATCGTCAATAAGAATGTGCCGAACATGCTAGGGCAGATTTCAACAATTATTGCCGGCATGGAAATCAATATCGACACCATGATTAACCGCAGTCGGGATGATTTAGCCTACACGCTAGTCGACATCGATGAAACCGATGAAGCCAAAATTCAAGAAGTGGCCAAACGAATTGCCGACTCTGATAATATTGTTAAAGTCCGCGTGATTAAAAATCCAGAGGAGGGCGGTTTCTAATGGTTGAAATTCATCCCTTCGCCGGTATCCGGCCCCATGAAGATTTAGCAGAAAATATTGCGACACTTCCCTATGATGTTTTGAATTCGAAAGAGGCCTACGAGTTGGCTAAGGACAATCCTTATTCTTATCTGCACATCGACAAGGCGGAAATTGATTTGCCAAAAGAACTTTCCCCCTATGATCCGCAGGTTTATCAAAAAGCCGCCAGCAATCTGCAGGCCTTTTTGCAAAAGGATTGGCTGATTCGTGATGAAAAAAAAGTATTATATCTTTATGAACTGACGATGAATGGCCGCAGTCAAACGGGTTTAGTAACCTGCACGGCGATTGCCGATTATCAAAACGGCTTAATCAAAAAACACGAATACACCCGGCCGGAAAAAGAACTAGATCGCATCAATCATATTGATGCCTGCGATGCCAATACATCACCGATTTTTCTGACCTATCGTAGTGAAGCTGGCATTCAGCAACTTATGCAAGATTGGCAGAAACAACATGCGCCAGTCTATGATTTCACCAGCTTCCATGATGTTGCCCATCGGGTCTGGGTGATTGACGATGTCGAAGTCATTGCCGCTTTAGTGCAGGGCTTTGCCGACAATGTGCCGGCGTTATACATCGCTGACGGTCATCATCGCACCGAATCAGCCGTTAAAGTTGGTCTTAAGCGGCAGGAGACCTATCCCGATGCCGGTCCCGCTGCTGAATTTAATTATTTTCTTTCCGTCATTTTTCCTAAAGAGGAATTGGCAATTTTAGATTACAATCGGGTGCTGAAGGTGGCGATTGCGCCTGACTTTTTAACAAGACTCACGCAGTATTTTACAGTCGAAAAAGTTGCTGCAGGCAAACCGCAGCAGCCTAAAACCTTTGGCATGTATTTGGATCAGCAATGGTATCAATTGACCATTAAACAGGAACTGATACCCAATGACCCGGTGGAACAATTAGATGTAGCTTTGTTGCAGCATTATGTCTTTGAAAAGGAATTTGCTATCCAAGATATTCGCACTGATAAACGGATTGACTTTATCGGTGGCATTCGCGGTATGGCGGAGCTGGAAAAACTGGTGGATTCTCAGGAGTGGACGGTTGCCTTTGCACTTTATCCCACCACCATGGATGATTTATTAAATGTGGCGGACGCTGGCAAAATTATGCCGCCAAAATCGACGTGGTTTGAGCCGAAACTGCTGAGCGGATTATTTCTACATGACTTAGCTAGTCAAAACAAGTAAAATAGAATAAACTAAACGAATCCCTTTGCTTTGGTGAAGGGATTTTCCCTACATTTAGAATGAAAATTTTTACATGAACGAGGAGTTTCCTATGCGTCAACAACTTGATAAAGCCCAGCGGATTGTCGTCAAAGTCGGCACCTCCACTTTAATTTATCCCAACGGCACAATTAATTTAAGTGCCATCGACCAACTGGCTTTTGTTTTAGCCGATTTAAATAATCAGGGCAAGGAAATTATTTTGGTTTCCTCCGGTGCGATTGGCGTCGGGCTCAATAAGCTGCAAATGGCCACCCGACCGCCAACCATTCCAGAGCAACAGGCTGTAGCAGCGGTTGGACAAACGGAGCTGATGAATATTTACGCTCAGCGGTTTTCAACCTATAGTCAACAAACCGGTCAAGTATTGATGACCCGTGACGTGATTGATTTTCCGGAAAGCCGCCAAAATGTGACCAACACTTTAGAGCAGCTTTTGCAAATGCAGGTCATCCCCATCGTGAATGAAAACGATGCGGTGTCTGTCGATGAATTGGATCACCTGACTAAATTTGGCGATAACGACCAACTGTCGGCGATTGTCGCCCAATTAACCAAGGCCGACATTTTAATTATGCTTTCAGATATTGACGGTTTTTATTCCGCCAATCCCTTGACCAATCCCGAAGCAAAACTTTATTCCCACATCACCGCCATTGACGAAAATTTGATGGCACAAGCAGGTGATAAAGGCAGCAGCTTTGGCACTGGCGGCATGCGCAGCAAACTAAAAGCCGCCCAGCGGGTCTTAGAAAACGACAGTGCCATGGTCTTAGCCAATGGCAAGCAGCCGCAAATTATTTTTGAAATTTTAGCCGGCAAAACTATCGGCACTTTATTTGTCGGCAATAAATAAGCCGCCAAAGCTTTCGCAAAAGAGCTATTGCAACTACTGCCGTAAAAAGAAAAGGAGCTATCATGATGACAGATTTAATTACTTTGGGTCAACAGGCAAAAGCCAGCTCCCATGAACTGGCTTTACTCTCCACTTTAAAAAAAAACATTTTACTGACAAAGATGGCGGAGGCTTTAATTGCCAACACCACTGAAATTTTACAAGAAAATCAAAAGGATTTGAGCCAAGCCGCGGCCAATGGCATCAGTGAAACCATGCAGGACCGCCTTCGCTTAACTTCTCAACGAATCACCGAGATGGCAGACGGCATTCGCCAAGTCGTGACTTTAGACGACCCCATCGGTGCTGTCGATAAAATGTGGCGCAACGCCGACAATCTGTTAATCGGCAAACAGCGGGTGCCATTAGGGGTGATTGGCATCATCTATGAATCGCGCCCAAATGTCACTACTGATGCCGCCAGCTTATGTTTCAAAACTGGCAATGCCGTCATTTTAAGAGGCGGCAAGGAAGCCTTCAATTCCAATCAAATTTTAGTCAAAATTTTACAAGACACTTTGGCGGAAAACAACGCCAATCCCCACGCTATTCAGTTTGTCGATGACACCTCGCGGGAAACGGCGACAGCTTTGATGAAGCTCAACGATTATCTCGACGTGTTGATTCCCCGTGGCGGCGCCGGCTTAATTCAACGGGTAAAAACCACTGCTACCGTGCCAGTGATTGAAACTGGCACCGGCAACAACCACGTTTATGTGGACAAAGATGCCGATTTAGAAATGGCGGTCAAAATTGTCGTCAATGCCAAGGTGCAACGGCCCTCAGTCTGCAATTCGATTGAAACCATTTTGGTTCATCAAGACGTGGCGGAGATTTTCCTGCCGCAATTAGAAGCCTACTTGAAGGCACACGCCGCTGAAACACCGGTGGAATTGCGGGCCGACCAAACGGCCGCCAGCTTTTTATCCGAAACAACACCTGCGACAGAAAGTGATTGGCAGACGGAATTTTTAGATTATATTTTGGCGATTAAAGTGGTGGATTCCCTCGAAGCGGCCATCATTCATATCAATCGCTACAACACGAAACACTCAGAAGCAATCGTCACCAAAGACTATCATGCTTCACAAAAATTCTTAAATGAAGTTGACGCCGCTGCAGTTTATGTCAATGCCTCCACTCGTTTCACCGACGGCTTTGTCTTTGGCTTTGGTGCCGAAATCGGCATCAGCACCCAAAAACTTCACGCCAGAGGACCGATGGGTTTGCATGAACTGACTTCGATTAAATATATTATTTACGGCGAAGGCCAAATCAGGGAGTAAAGACGATGAGTAAACCATTCAAAAAAGACGGCCACACCCATACCGAATATTGCCCCCACGGCAATGTGCAGGATGTCGAAGAGCTGATTCAAAAGGCCATTCAGCTAGACTTTAGCGACTACAGCATCACCGAACACGCTCCGTTACCGCCGGAAATCATGACGACGCAAGCCGCCGGTAATCCCGAAGTCTGGACAACTGCGGCGATGGCGTTAAACGACGTCGAGCATTATTTTAAAAAAATGCAGCTGCTGAAAAAAAAATATGCCAGTGATATTCAGCTTCACATTGGCTTTGAGCTGGACTATTTTGACGCTGCCCAAGACTGGACGACTGATTTCTTAAATGAATACGGCCCTTTAACCGATGACGGCGTCTTGTCTGTGCATTTTCTGCCAGGCAACGGCGGCCTTTGGGGCATTGATTATTCCTTTGAAGAATATAAACACGGGGTTGTCGACTCCCTTGGCAGCTTTCAAGCAGCCCAAGAATTGTATTATCAAAAAGTTTTGGCTTCTTTACAAGCGGACTTGGGTCCTTACAAACCAAAACGCTTAGGTCATATCACCCTTTGCCAGAAATTTGAAGCCCTCTTTTCAGAGGAAACCAACTTATCCTTGGAAAGCCTCCAGTTGATTCAAGAATTATATTTAAACACGATGCAACAAGGCTATGAATTAGACTTGAATACGGCGGGCTTTGACAAAGCCGCCTACGGTAAAAGCTACCCCGGACCCGGCTTAATCAAGCAGGCTTTGGCACTGCGAATTCCGTTGGTTTATGGCTCAGATGCCCACAGCTTACAAGAGGTTGGTCGTTACTATGATAAGGTCGCTGAATTTTTAGGGTAAACAAAATTGCAGACAGGATAGAGAAATTTGGAAACGAGCTGTTTTTTTACCGGCAGCCTCCAAGATTTCAAGCTATCCTGTTTTTTTACCACTAAAAAAAACTTATTTTTTTCCTAATTTTTATTGGAGAAATTGATTCTATATTTAATTATTGAGATAATGACGCCCACAGGCTATAATGAACTTGAATGGAGTGATTTGCTATGAAAGAATTAACCAAACGTGAAAGACAAATTATGGAGGTCTTTTGGCATGCTGGCGAACCCCTGTCAATTTCAGATGCCCACAATTTAGCCAGCGACATCAGTAAAAATACGATTGCCGCTGTCATCAAAAAACTATTTCAAAACGACCTGCTAAAAATTGACTCTGTCGGTTACAGCGGAACAGTTTTGACCCGCAAGTATTTGCCGACCATCAGTGAAGAAACCTTCGTGGCCCGGGAAATGTCGCAAGAATCTCTTTCCAATTTAGTCGCTAACTTTATCGACAGCTCACCAGATTTGGCTTCACTAGGCGAGTTGGAGGATATGATTAATAAAAGAAAGAGTCAGCTAGAAGAAGGCGGTGACTAGGGTGCGTTTCTCCCTTTCATCCTTCCTGATTTCGCTACTTTTTGTTGTAATTCTGGTCTTGATGCTGCAATTTATTCTCTGGAAGAAAAAAAGCATCAAAGTCATCCGCAGTGACTTTATTTTCGGACTCTTTCTGATTATTTTCCTGCGCTTGATTTTGCCAATCGAATTACCGACCACAATTACTTTAAAATCTGAACATGTAATGCCGGCGATTTTCACCTTTTTTCAAACGGAATTTTCCATCGCCGGCCAGTCCTTTTCTGTATTGACGCTGACCTTGGTCCTTTGGGGCATTGGTACGGCAGTGGGCCTATTGAAAATGTACCGCAGCCATCGCCAGTTGCGGCGCACAGTTGGTCGCTTTAAACAAACGCTACCTCTTGAGGAGCTTTTCTTCCTCGATACCCAAGATTTTCAGTTTCTCAAAAAGAAACAGATTCCCTTGATTCAATCCGAGGTCATTTTTTCCGCGATGGCGGTAGGCATTTTTAAGCCGAAAATTATTCTCTCAAAAAAAGTTCCCCTAGACAGTCCTGAGCTGAAATATATTTTGAAACATGAAATCCAGCATCTCCGCAACCATGATATTTTATTTAAATATCTGCTGGACGTTTTAACTGCCATCTACTGGTGGTTTCCTTTTATCTATCTGTTGCGGCGCCAGCTAAATTTGATTATTGAGCTGCGGGTGGACAATCAAGTCACCAAAGCGCTGCCCCAGACCGAATATTTTGCTTATGTCGAGTCTTTGGTTGCCGTCGTCAAAACGTTGGCCCCCGCCGCTGACAAAAAAGCGGCGGACAAGGCGGTCTATTTTTCTCAAGGTTCCCGCAATGTTTTATATAAAAGAGTCACCTTTTTATTAGAGGGCTATGAAATCAAGCGCACAAATTATGCGCTGCTGGCGATTTTAGGCGTGATTATTTTAGCGACAACTTCCATTATTTTTGAGCCTTATAATGATGACAGCGCCGCTTTAGATGGCACCCTCAGCCTAGACGACCTCAGTGATCTTGATGCATACCTGCTCCACACCAAAGATGGCAAATATTATTTGTTTTACAACGGTGAAAACTTAGGGGAAATTTCTGACACCAATCAGGAATTTTTTGCCAATCTACCAATTCACGAGGACAATTAAAAAGCCTTTATCTCCTTCAAGGACAACTTGAATAAGATAGAGGCTTTTTTTAATTTCTTAATGGTAACAAAGGCTGCGGAAAAACGTAGCTGCAAAAAATGTTCACCGTAGCATCTAACTGGTTTTAACATTTTCAAAAATAATAAAAGCTACATGGGTCGGGACCTCTAATTGATTGCTGATAATCCGCACCGCCAAAATCTCATCTTCAGTATTGCGGATGATGGTGTGAACCTTCAGCATACTAGCCTGATTGTCCAACAGTGACGCAATCAGATTTTTTTCCTGCGCTTCTTTTCTGAAATAATTAATCACACTAATCAGTGCGACAATTAAAAAAATAATTCCCAAAAATTCTAGCATCAAAATCTCACCCGCTTTCTAAACAAGCCTTCAGCCTACTTCATTTATCAAAAAAATCCCAACTCATCATCGACAGATTTATAATCTTTAGCAACTGTTTACAATTCCATTATACGGTATAAATTTATAGTGTCAATATTAACTAATATTTTCAGCAATTAAGTCAGTCTATTTAGGGGAAATTTAAGCAGTCAAGATTTCCCAAGCTCTTACATTTCTTAAAAAAAAGTTTATCTGAATAGTTTAGGTAAACTGCCTCTTAGGTTATCAAATAAATGAATGCAAAAAGCTTCTCTTCAAATTTTGCCTTTCAATTCAACTGCTTCTGCTAAAGAAAAAAATTTGTCTTGCTTGGTTTTAAACTTTTCATTTTTAAACCAGACAACTTGTGCTAAAATAAAAGATGTTCGGACATATTGTGAAAGAGAGGGGCGGTTAGATGGGTGTTAGTAAGTATCAAGCCATCGCCGATAATTTAAAAAAGAAAATAGTTCAAGGGGAATATGCTTTAGATGCAGCCATCCCATCTGAATTGCAACTGCAAAAAGACTATGCCGTCAGCCGGCACACCGTGCGCCAAGCAATTGCCTTATTAGTCAACGAAGGTTATTTGCGGGCTGAAAAAGGTTCAGGAACTTATGTCGATAATGCCTATTTAGCTCCGGCGGTCGCATTACCTATAAAAGAAAATAAAACGATCGGTGTCATTATCACCTATTTATCCGATTATATTTTTCCATCAATTATCCGCGGCTTGGAAAAAACTTTGCGCCAGCAGGGCTACTCCTTGTTGTTGGCTAGCACCAATAATGACCATCAGCAGGAGCGGGAATGTTTAGAAAAAATGCTGGACTACGGGGTGCAGGGCTTGATTATTGAACCCACCAAAAGTAATCAATACAATCCCAACATTGCCTTATACGTTAAACTACGCGAACAAAAAATTCCGATGGTCATGATCAATGCCGCCTATGAGGAATTAGCGCTGCCCTCCCTTTGTGTTGATGACACGCAAGCGGGCTTTTTAGCGACAGAGCTATTGATTAAAGAAGGCCATCAGCAGCTGCTTTTTATTGCTAAAATTGACGACCTGCAGGGGAAATATCGACTAAAAGGCTTTATCCAAGCCTGTGAAACCTATGATGTCCTTTTTGCTTCAGAGGATATCATCACCTACACAACTGAAACCCGCAAAGAAATTTATCAGCAGGTTTTAACCCGCCTCAACCAAAAAGCCGTTACGGGCATTATTTGTTACAACGATCAAATTGCCAGTCGTTTACTGGACGTTTTGGAGGAGCATCATTTCCAAGTGCCCCAAGCAATTTCGCTAGTCGGCAATGACAATGCCTCCGTCAGTAAAGTCGGCAAAGTAAAATTAACCACCTTGGAACATCCTAAAGAAAAAATGGGCGTGGACGCCGCCAACTGGCTGATTCAAGCCATTGAAACTCAGCAGGAGCCGCCGAGCATCCTTTATGAACCAAAATTAATTAAACGGGATTCGACGAGGAAAATTAAGTAAAAAAACTTTTTTAACGACAGCTGTTTTCAGCTGTCGTTTTTATTTGTCCGTACAAAATGAAAAGAAATTGTTTACATGTACGTACAAATATTTTATAATAAAAGTGAATTTAAGGGAGGGGATTATCATTACGACGCAAGAACAAATTTCCACCGCAAAATTGAATATTATTGATGGCAACACGGCCTTAGGGATTGAATTTGGCTCAACACGGATTAAAGCTGTCCTGATTGGAGCGGATTTTACCCCAATTGCTTCTGGTAGTTACGAATGGGAAAATCAATTGGTGGATGGTGTCTGGACGTATTCGCTTGATGAAATTTGGAAGGGCTTACGCCAAAGCTATCGGAAAATGGCGGCAGAAGTCTTTGAACTTTATGGTGAAAATCTAGTGACTATCGGTTCGATTGGTTTTAGTGCAATGATGCATGGTTATTTAGCTTTTGACCAAGAAGACAATCTGCTGGTGCCCTTTAGAACTTGGCGCAACTCAATGACCGGTGAAGCGGAGGAAAAATTAACCGCAGCGTTCCAATACAACATCCCGCAGCGTTGGAGTATCGCTCATTTATATCAAGCCATTTTAAATCAAGAGGCACACCTAGCGAAGTTGGATTTCTTCACGACTTTAGCCGGCTACATTCATTGGCAGCTGACTGGTGAAAAAGTTTTAGGCATTGGAGATGCTTCCGGCATGTTCCCGATTGATAGCAAAACGAAGAATTTTGCCCAAGACAAAGTGGCCATTTTTGAAAAATTAGCCGCTGAAGCTGGTTTTAGCAAAAAATTAAATGACCTCTTACCAAAAGTTTTGGTTGCCGGCGTGGACGCTGGTCACCTGACGGAAGAAGGAGCTTATCTTTTAGACCCGACTGGTACTTTGCAAGCGGGGATTCCTCTGTGTCCCCCTGAAGGCGATGCCGGCACGGGCATGGTGGCAACCAACAGCGTGGCTCAGCGCACCGGTAATGTTTCGGCGGGAACCTCGGCCTTTGCGATGATTGTCTTAGAAGAAGAAATGCAAAAAGTTCATCCAGAAATTGATTTGGTAACGACGCCAGCTGGTGATTTAGTCGCGATGGTTCACACCAACAATTGTTCCTCGGAAATTAATTCTTGGGTCAAGCTCTTTAAAGAATTTCTCGACAGTCTCGGTTTAGAAGTCAGCATGGATAAACTTTATACGACTTTATTTAACAAAGCCCTCGAAGGCGATCCCGACTGTGGCGGCCTGATGTCCTTTGGTTACCATTCCGGCGAAAATATCACCGGTGTCAATGAAGGGCGGCCATTATTTGTCCGCACGCCAGAAGGTAAATTTGATTTAGCGAACTTTATGCGGATGCACCTATCTAGCGCTTTTGGTGCGATGCGCATCGGCATGGAAATTTTAAAAACGGAAAATATTAAAATCGATAAATTAGTCGGTCACGGTGGCATTTTCAAAACGCCAGAAGTTGGTCAAAGAATTTTAGCCGCTGCGATGGAAGCGCCGGTGACGGTGATGGAAACGGCTGGCGAAGGAGGAGCTTGGGGCATCGCTATTTTAGCCGCCTACTTGAAAAATGCCCAGCAGGATTTAGAAAGCTTTTTACAGCAGCAGGTTTTTGCTGAGAGCGCTGGTGTTACCATCACTCCGACTGAAGCTGATTTAGCCGGCTATACGACTTTTGTGAAACGTTATGAAAGAGCTTTGCCGATTGAAAAAACGGCAATTGACTATCTGAAATAAGTTTTAAAGGAGGTTTTTAAACAACATGTTAGAGCAACTAAAAGAAGAAGTTTTCCAAGCCAATCTCGAATTGCCCAAACACGGATTAATCAAATACACTTGGGGCAATGTTTCAGCAGTTGACCGGGAGCAAAACTTATTTGTCATCAAACCCAGTGGCGTCGATTACGATACGATGCAGGCCAGCGACATGGTCGTCTGCGACTTTGACGGCAAGGTCGTTGAAGGAAAATTAAATCCTTCTTCTGATACCCCGACCCACGCCGTCCTCTATAAAAAGTTTGCCGAAATCGGCGGCATCGTCCACACCCATTCCACTTGGGCCACAGGTTGGGCGCAAGCGGGCGTTGACTTGCCGGCGATGGGAACAACCCACGCTGATACTTTTTATGGCAGCGTCCCCTGCGCTCGTTTTTTAACGCAGGCGGAAATTGATGCCGGCTATGAAACTGAGACCGGCAACGTGATTGTTGAAACTTTTAAGGAACGCAACATTCAACCGCTAGAAATCCCCGGTGTCCTTTTGCACGGCCATGCCCCTTTTACCTGGGGCAAAGATGCCAATGCCGCTGTGATGAACGCCGTTGTATTAGAAGAAGTTGCCAAGATGAACTTCATCGCTCGCCAGCTTAACAGCTATGCACCAGAACTGCCGCAACGGATTTTAGACAAACATTACCTGCGCAAACACGGTGCAGATGCTTATTACGGACAAAAATAAAATCATATAAAGGAGATTTATCAGATGTTATCAATTGGAAAAAAAGAATTTTGGTTTGTCGTAGGTTCCCAACATTTATACGGCGAAGAAGCTTTAAGAGAGGTTAAAAATCACGCAGAGGAAATGGTTGCTTCCTTAAATAAAAGCGGCAAACTGCCTTATCCTGTCGTTTTACAAGAGCTAGCAGTAACACCTGCTGTCATCACTAAAATCATGAAGGAAGTCAACTATCGGGATGAAGTCGCCGGTGTGATTACATGGATGCACACCTTCTCACCAGCCAAAAACTGGATTCGCGGCACCAAATTATTGCAAAAACCTTTGTTGCACCTCGCTACCCAATACAACGAAAGTATTCCTTGGGCCACGATTGACATGGACTTTATGAACTTAAACCAAGCTGCTCACGGGGACCGGGAATACGGCTTCATCAATGCCCGCCTGCAAAAAAATAATAAAATCGTCGTTGGCTTCTGGCAATCGGAAAAAGTTCAGCAGCAAATTGCCGAATGGATGGATGTCGCTGTTGCCTACAACGAAAGTTTCAATATTAAAGTAGCGCGTTTTGGCGACAACATGCGTAATGTTGCCGTGACAGAAGGAGACAAAGTTGAAGCGCAAATTCAATTTGGCTGGACTGTTGATTATTTTGGCATCGGCGATTTAGTGCAATACGTCAATGCTGTAACTGAGGCAGAAGTCGATACTTTATTTGAACAATACAAAGAAATGTACGATTTTGATTACACTGATTATGATCAAAAAACTTGGGAAGACCATGTCAAAGTCCAAGCCCGCCAAGAAATCGGCCTGCGCCGTTTTCTAGAAGCCGGTGATTACACGGCCTTTAGCAGCAACTTTGAAGATTTATACGGTATGCAACAATTACCAGGTTTAGCTGTCCAACGCTTAATGGCAGAAGGCTATGGTTTTGCCGGTGAAGGCGATTGGAAAACAGCCGCCATTGACCGTTTACTAAAAATTATGGCCCATAACAAAGCGACCGGCTTTATGGAGGACTACACTTACGAATTAACACCCGGTAAAGAAGCCATTTTACAATCCCATATGATGGAGGTTGACCCCGTTTTAGCCGCCAACAAACCAAAAATTGTTGTCGCTCCGCTCTCCATGGGAGATCGGGAAGACCCTGCCCGTTTAGTCTTTGACGGTATGGCTGGCGAAGGTGTGGCGGTTTCGATGGCCGACTTTGGTACTAACTACAAATTATTAATCAATGAAGTCGATGCCTTTGAACCAACAGAAGCAGCACCAAAATTACCAGTGGCCCGCATCATGTGGACACCACGGCCAAACTTTCATGACGGCGTACAATCTTGGATTGAAACCGGCGGCGGTCATCACACAGTCGTTTCACTAAGCCTGACTTCAGACCAAATTGAAACATGGGCTAAATTAGTCGGTTTAGAATTTGTAACAATTAAATAAAGGACATCTAAAAACCGCTGGTAAATAAATGCCAGCGGTTGTTTTGTTCTTTTAATTCTCTAAGGCCGCCAATTTCTCTAAGGCCGGCCCACTCACCCGAAAAATACGCCATTCATCCATCGCCACGGCCCCCATCTTTTGATAAAAATCAATCGACGGCTGATTCCAATCTAGCACCACCCACTCAAAGCGACCATAATCCCGTGCGACAGCTAAATTCGCCAAGTAAGCTAAAATCTGTTGGCCAAAGCCCGCTCCCCGAAATTCTGGCTTCACAAATAAATCCTCCAAGTACAATCCCGGCTTACCGACAAACGTCGAAAAATTAGTAAAAAATAAAGCAAACGCCACCGGTTGTTCATCGACTTCACCGATAATCACTTCGGCCCGCTGCTTTTCAAATAAATTTTCCCGCAACAGCTCTTCTGTAGCCGTCACATCCGTCAGCATTTTTTCATAGACTGCCAATTCTTTGATAAAATTTAAAATCAAGGGCACATCCTGCTCCGTCGCCCTTCTAATGACCATTTGTTCCATACCTAGCTCCCTCAACTACTCATTTTTTATTTTAACCAACTTATAAAATCGTCGAAACCTCGTTTGTAAAATAACTTCAGAATACTGCCGTAGCCTTCAACATTTTTTGAATCTCAATTAATTTGACTCAACAGCCTCTTTAGTTTTTATTCTGTTACATCACCCGATTAAAATGTCGCAGCGCTAATACTTCTACCACCTGACCGGCAATAATCACCCAAAAAGCAATCATCAAGACTCTCTCCAAAGAAATAGTGACATTCATCTCCGGCAGAAACAACAGTAGTCCTTGGGCCAAAGCGACAACCACAATCAAACCTTGAAAATAGCCATTGGCAATTCGGCTCGCTCTTTTTTCAATTTCCAGCCAGCGTTCATCCCCCTTTGCCGGCATGCGGAGACGGTAATAATGACTATAAAAATAGATAACTAATAACACTAAAGTAATACTTAAAATAATGATTTGCTCCATTACTTGCCCTCCTGATCAGTTTGTTATCATGTTTAAAGATTAATCAAAAATTCTGTGATAAACGAAACCAACAGGCCCAGTATCGCCCCAATTACTCCAAATGTAAGAACAATCAAGGACTTTTCCAAAAAATATTTTTTGCTATTCCGCTGTTTGCGAATGTCATCTAAATCCGTTTTCCCATCAGTAAAAGCAACGATCTCTTTGAATGTCTTAATATCATTTTTCTTCTTTATCTTTTCAATCTTCATGGCAAAATACATACTGATGGCCCATAAGATGCCCAGTGGAAGATAACCCCACACACCCCAGATAGTAATGCTAACAATTCCTACAACAATAGCAGCCAACAGAAAAAGCCCCATCCATTTCCCATACCTATCCATCTCATCATTTTGAATCATGCGCCGCATTTGATCCACGTCTCCCTTCACTAATTCATCTAAAGTAACGTCAAAGAGGACACTCATTAATAACAAATTATGAACATCTGGATAGCTGCGTTCATTTTCCCAGTTGGAAATAGTTTGGCGGGAAACATAAATTTTCTCCGCTAAATCCTCTTGGGAAAGCTGATCACGGTCCCGTAATTTCTTAATTTGTTGACTGAGGTTCATCTTCTTCATCCCTTCGATTTCAGCTTAGTTGTTGGAGAAGTTTTTGACTAGCAAAGGTCTTTATCATGGGCGATTTTGCGTTGTCAAAAGTCTTTATCAACGAAAAAACAGCGTAATATCAAGCTTTTTAATTTTCTTCATTATCCCGATTAATCAGGTGCAGAATTTCAGCTCCTTGATACTCGTCCAGCTCTTGTAACACTGCTGGCCGCAAAAGTTCAATCTGTTTCAAAGGCAGCCATAGAATTGTTTGCTCTTGGGAATCAGTGCTGCGGTATTGTTTCTGATAAGGAACACTCCCGCGATAAATAAATAACAATTCATGAAAGCTATCGGCCTCAATATCAAAGAAATTCTCAACTATTGCCATCAGATTAAGGTCACTGACCGGCTGCTGCAATTCCTCAAAAATTTCCCGTTTGAGACCCACGGCTGAATTTTCGTTAAATTTCAGCCGACCCCCGGGGAGTGACAGCCGACCATTAGGGAAACGGCTGACCAAAAGCTGACCCTCGTGTTCTAGCCACGCCGCCACTCGAATATTTAGTTTTCCTGCTGGTAAAGAGACCGTCAAATCGTTAGGCATTTTCATCAAAGAACCATTCTAAGACCCGCTGAATCCATTGGTCCCAAAAAATCCAATTGTGCTCGCCGGGTCCCTCCTCAAAAGTATGGGCAACACCTAGTTTAGTCATTTGACCAGACATTCCAGCACTAGCTGCATAGAGAGGGTCTTCAGTTCCGCAGGCCAGAAAAATGCGGGGAATTTCCTGACCGCTGGCTACTAGTTTATTCAATAAATACAAAGGGGCATTATCACTATTGGCCACCTCATCTAAGGGGCCAAAGATACCCTCCCAATATTTCCGAGGCCGAACCTCCAGCATCTGCTCCATTTGCAGACCTAAAACGACTGCTCCTGAGAGAGAAGCTACGGCCGCAAAGTTTTCAGGTTTTCTTAAACCAAGTTTTAAAGCCCCGTAGCCTCCCATTGAAAGTCCAGCCGCATATGTTTTTTCCCGTTTAGTAGAAATTTGCGGAAACAGCTCGTGAACAATCTCCGGCAATTCCTCCGCAATAAAAGTCCAATAGTTCATATCATAAGTCGTATCGGTATACCAGCCCAAATCAGTCGAAGGCATCACCACAGCAATCTGATAATCCGCCACATAGCGTTCGATTGACGTGCGGCGAGCCCAGACGCTGTGATTGCCGTTCATACCATGAAGCAAATATAAAACCGGGACATCCTCATTGGCCCCAAGACTGCTGCTACCGATTTTTTTCTCCGTCTTTTGCGGCAATACTACATTGATCATGACTTCCATTTCTAAAACATTTGAATAAATATTGGCTTGTAAAAAGGCCATTTCAACCACTCCTTTTGTCTTAAATAACTTTAAACATCACAGCAAGCTCAAGAGTTGCTTACTTTCATTTTTTGTTTTTGCTGATACAACATAACAACTGCGATAGCAACTGCCACCATCACTAACCCAATCAGAAAAACCCGATGCAGTCCACTGTATAAAATTTCCCGCAGCGGGGTCAGCATCTCCTGGGGCAATTCTTTAGCAGTTTGCGGATTAACCAACTGATTCATCAAATCGCTTTGTGGATCAAAGCCTTTTTGCGCTAAACCTTGCGCAGTGGCTTGATTGATTATCAAGCCAAAAACTGAAACCATCACCGTCTGGCCAATGGTTCGCACTAGCGTATTAAAAGAAGTCGCCACCCCTAAAGATTCCGGCGGCACACTACTTTGAACGCTGACAGTCGCCGTTGTGATGGTAATCCCAAAGCCTAAGCCGATGACCGCTGAAATCACTAGAAAGAAATTATAATTACTATAGGCAGGTAAAAAGAATAAACCAAATCCACCAAGCGCCACTAGACTCAACCCTTGAAGCAAAATTCGCTGCTCAGAAAATTTACTCAGCCAGCGCCCCGCTAAAAATGAGCCCGCCATCCACAGAATCGACATCGGCGCTAAGGCTAGTCCGCCGATTGCTGCACTGATGCCTAAAACTCCCTGCATCCACATTGGAATATAAACATCAATTCCTATTAAATAGCCACTCACCAATGCAGCAACTAAATTAGCCACCACGAAAAGCGGGCTTTTAAATAAGCCTAAAGTAATAATTGGATCTTCCGCTTTTTTCTCCGCTTTTAAAAAAATCACAAAAGCTAAAATGGCAATCACAAATAAGAACAGCACACTCACAGATACACCATTTTCCAACTCTTGAAATCCTAGTAGCAAACTAAACAGCGTCACTAACAGCGTTATTGTTCCCACAACATCAACCCGTTTGGCTGTTCGAGGAACTTTTTCCTCCTGTAAAAATAAATAAATTAGCCCCAGCAGGACTAAACCAATCGGCAGATTAATAAAGAAAATCCAATGCCAGCCGATTGTGTCGACAATCAGGCCACCGGCTAATGGCCCAAGAACACTAGAAATCCCCCAAGCTGCATTGTTAAAGCCTAAAACCTGTGCCCGTTTTTCCACAGTATACATATCGGCAATAATTGTCAGAGCCACCGGCATAATCGCCCCAGCACCGATTCCTTGAATGGCCCGTGCAATAATCAACGTCAGCATTGTGTTGGACAAGCCACACAGAGAAGACCCTATAATAAAAATCAAAATACCCAGCATAAAAATCGGTTTACGGCCGACCTTGTCTGCCAATTTTCCATAAATCGGTGTCATCATCGCATTGGTTAATAAATAAACTGAGAAGACCCAATTCATAATTTCCAAACCATCTAAAGAGCCGACAATTGTCGGCATTGCCGTCGTGACAATTGTCCCTTCAATCGCCGTCATAAAAGTCGCCACAAAGACACACACAGTGACTAAGGGGACATTGGTTTTTCTTGCCATTTCCTTCATTACTCCCTTATTTAGACTATCTCTTTGATTGTATCAGAAAAAAGCCGTACAACTCCACTAAAAAAATATTTATCACAAGTTAATCGCAATTCTGTTGCCAATTAAAAAATATTTTTCTAGTCAATCCACTGTTGAAGATTTGTCAACTTCCCTGATACAAAATATAAAAAGAAGGCCCAGCTTGCGCCAGTACCTTCCCTTTTCAAATCAATATAAAAATATTTTTTTCGGCTCAACTACTCGCCAATGCTTTCTCTTAAGCCCGCTACCTTGTCCAATTTTTCCCAAGGCAAATCAATATCTGTGCGACCAAAGTGACCATATGCGGCTGTTTGCTTGTAAATCGGCCGCTTCAGGTCCAGCATTTCAATAATGCCCGCTGGACGCAAATCAAAATTCTCCCGCACTGCTTCAATCAGTTTACTTTCAGGCACGGTTGACGTTCCAAAAGTATTGATTGAAATCGAAACCGGCTGCGCTACACCGATAGCATACGCCAGCTGAACCTCAGCCTTTTTAGCAAAACCGGCTGCCACAATATTCTTGGCAATATAACGGGCCGCATAACTTGCAGAACGGTCCACTTTAGTAGCATCTTTCCCAGAAAAAGCGCCGCCGCCATGACGGGCATAGCCACCATAAGTATCGACAATAATTTTGCGGCCAGTTAGACCAGCATCCCCTTGAGGTCCGCCGATAACAAAGCGTCCCGTCGGATTAATAAAATATTTTGTCTGCTCATCCAATAGATGAACTGGAATCACATCTTTAATCACTTTTTCAATAATATCATCATGAATCGTTTGATTGTCCACCTGTTCATCATGCTGAGTGCTAATCACAATCGTATCGACTCTTTGCGGCTGACCAGCCTCATCGTATTCAATCGTCACCTGCGACTTGGCATCTGGACGCAAATAATCTAACTCGCCACTCTTGCGCAACTCCGCCAACCGGCGAACTAAACGATGGGATAAAGCAATCGGTAACGGCATTAATTCCGGTGTTTCATCGACTGCAAAACCAAACATCAAACCCTGGTCACCTGCACCAATCAAATCTAATGGATCACCAGTTGTCCCCCGCACTTCTAAGGCTTCATCAACCCCTTGGGCAATATCAGGTGATTGTTCATCAATTGCCACTAATACGGCAACCGTGTCCCCGTCAAAGCCAAACTTGGCCCGTGTATAGCCGATTTCATTAATCGTTTTGCGGACAACTTTTTGAATGTCCACATAAGCACTTGTGGATATTTCACCAAAAACTAGCACCAAACCCGTAGTGACGGATGTCTCACAGGCGACCCGTGCATCGGGATCCTTTTCTAAAATCGCATCTAAAATTGCGTCACTAATTTGATCGGCAACCTTATCTGGATGGCCTTCAGAGACAGATTCTGAAGTAAATAAATGTCTTTCTGTCATGAGTTATTCCCCCTAAAATTTTTCGGTTACAAGGCATCTTCGCAGTGCGAATCCTTTCGGGAACTTGCAACGATACCTAGTATAGCAGAAAGCTTCGGAAAACCCTACAGAAATCAATGCAAATTTCCTAGCCAGTCCAAAAGCCTCCTGCGTTGTGAACGACAAGAGGCTAAAAAGTTAAAAAAAGTTTTGCAAAATTTCTTATTCCTCAGAACCAGTGTTAGCTATCACTACATTATTCCATGTAAAACAAGTGAACATGAACGAAAAATTTTTCATATTCTGCTTTTATAAGTTCTTAACTAGCAGCATGGGAAACAACTTCAAGATTGTAGCCATCCGGGTCAAAAATAAAAGCCGCATAATAATTTTCATGGTATTGCGGTCGCAGTCCAGGTCCACCATTATCAACCCCACCGGCCTTCAACGCTGCAGTGTAAAAAGCCTCCACCTGCTGACGACTCCCGCCAAAGGCCAAATGAATGGGGGAAACATCGCCTTTTACAATCCACAAATCGCCACCGCTCTCGGCGCTAAAACAAACACCATGGGGCATTTCAATCTTTACTTGATAGCCCAAAGGTTTCAAGGCCTCCTGATAAAATTCCTTACTTTTTGCCAAATCACTTACACCAATACTTAAATGATCAATCATGTGTGCTCCTTCTTTCTTAACTACAGGTATTTTCTCAAGTATAACAAAAACAAGTCAATAAAAGAAAGCGGATACTTTAGACCACAAAAAAAAAGACTGCAACTAAAGCAATCTTCGAAGTGACCCGTACGGGAATCGAACCCGTGTTACCGCCGTGAAAGGGCGGTGTCTTAACCGCTTGACCAACGGGCCGAATATTAATAATGGGCCTAAATGGACTCGAACCATCGACCTCACGCTTATCAGGCGTGCGCTCTAACCAGCTGAGCTATAGGCCCCAAACAAATGAAGTAAAGCGGGTGACGAGAATCGAACTCGCGACAACAGCTTGGAAGGCTGTGGTTTTACCACTAAACTACACCCGCAAAAAAATGGCGCGGGACAGAATCGAACTGCCGACACATGGAGCTTCAATCCATTGCTCTACCAACTGAGCTACCGAGCCATAAAAAAAGCGGTCTGGACGGGACTCGAACCCGCGACCTCCTGCGTGACAGGCAGGCATTCTAACCAGCTGAACTACCAAACCGTTTTAAAGGGTGATACGTACTTTTATTAAAAAGTAATTGCGGGAGCAGGATTTGAACCTACGACCTTCGGGTTATGAGCCCGACGAGCTACCAGACTGCTCCATCCCGCGATAATATTAAAAAAAGGAGGATAAGGGATTCGAACCCTTGCACGGTTTTACCCGCCTGACGGTTTTCAAGACCGTTCCCTTCAGCCGGACTTGGGTAATCCTCCAGCAATGACCCGTACGGGAATCGAACCCGTGTTACCGCCGTGAAAGGGCGGTGTCTTAACCGCTTGACCAACGGGCCTAAAAAAATGAAACGGAGAAGGAGGGATTTGAACCCTCGCGCCGGTTTCCCGACCTACACCCTTAGCAGGGGCGCCTCTTCAGCCACTTGAGTACTTCCCCAAGAAAAATAATGGGCCTAAATGGACTCGAACCATCGACCTCACGCTTATCAGGCGTGCGCTCTAACCAGCTGAGCTATAGGCCCCAAATTAATAAAACTAAAGCGGGTGACGAGAATCGAACTCGCGACAACAGCTTGGAAGGCTGTGGTTTTACCACTAAACTACACCCGCATGGCGGTCTGGACGGGACTCGAACCCGCGACCTCCTGCGTGACAGGCAGGCATTCTAACCAGCTGAACTACCAAACCAATATTAGTTTTATTAAATTGTACTTTTGATAGTCAAAAGTAATTGCGGGAGCAGGATTTGAACCTACGACCTTCGGGTTATGAGCCCGACGAGCTACCAGACTGCTCCATCCCGCGATAATATTAAAAAGGAGGATAAGGGATTCGAACCCTTGCACGGTTTTACCCGCCTGACGGTTTTCAAGACCGTTCCCTTCAGCCGGACTTGGGTAATCCTCCAGCATTAAAAATTAGAAAACAATGGACCTTGTAGGACTCGAACCTACGACCGGACGGTTATGAGCCGTCTGCTCTAACCAACTGAGCTAAAGGTCCAAGCTCTAAAGTATCGCGGCGGAGGGGATCGAACCCCCGACCTCCCGGGTATGAACCGGACGCTCTAGCCAGCTGAGCTACACCGCGAAAATATAATTTTCATTAAAAAATGAAATGGAGCCTAGCGGGATCGAACCGCTGACCTCCTGCGTGCAAAGCAGGCGCTCTCCCAGCTGAGCTAAGGCCCCATGATGTTACAAAATAATCGGGAAGACAGGATTCGAACCTGCGACCCCTTGGTCCCAAACCAAGTGCTCTACCAAGCTGAGCTACTTCCCGTTAAAAACTATAATGCACCCAAAGGGAGTCGAACCCCTAACCTTTTGATTCGTAGTCAAACACTCTATCCAGTTGAGCTATGGGTGCATGGTGTTTTCACACTATGCCGAGGACCGGAATCGAACCGGTACGGTGATCACTCACCGCAGGATTTTAAGTCCTGTGCGTCTGCCAGTTCCGCCACCCCGGCTTGTTTTTACTTAAAGCGGAAAACGGGGTTCGAACCCGCGACCCCCACCTTGGCAAGGTGGTGCTCTACCACTGAGCTATTTCCGCAGTTTTCCTATGCCGGCTAAAGGACTTGAACCCTCGACCCTCTGATTACAAATCAGATGCTCTACCAACTGAGCTAAGCCGGCTTCTATGCGGGTGAAGGGACTTGAACCCCCACGCCGTAAGGCGCTAGATCCTAAATCTAGTGCGTCTGCCAATTCCGCCACACCCGCATCGTATGAGTCGTACAGGGCTCGAACCTGTGACCCTCTGATTAAAAGTCAGATGCTCTACCAACTGAGCTAACGACTCATATGGAGGTTAACGGGATCGAACCGCTGACCCTCTGCTTGTAAGGCAGATGCTCTCCCAGCTGAGCTAAACCTCCAATGATTAAGACAAAACAACTGCGTGGCGACGTCCTACTCTCACAAAGGGCAACCCTTCACTACAATCGGCGCTAAGAAGCTTAACTTCTGTGTTCGGCATGGTTACAGGTGTATCCTTCTCGCTATCGCCACCACACAA